>CAZBAX010000004.1:0-205085 GCA_964489725.1 uncultured Anaerolinea sp.
CCCGCATGTCCGGTGGTGTGAGAGGAGGCGGTTAGCCGCCGCCTCCTACTCGATTATGGGACAATCGCCGGACTGGTGAAGTATTGTCCGAGCTGGTCTCTTACCATCATCCATCCCGACGAGTATCCTCGTACGGCCGGGTAGAGATGGACTTTGACCCAGACTCTGCCTCTGCTGTCTGTGAAGACGGATGCAGGGTCGTAGAGCCACGAACTGTTGTTCCGCCCGGAGGAGATGATCCTGCCATTCGGCTCTGTGCGGACGAAGAGACCGAATTCGTTGGCGATCTTCAGGTCCTCATACGAATCGAGGGGAGACTTGGATGGGCAGTTGCAGTCTGGTACAGGTGTGGGCGGCGTGGTAGGCGGTTTTGCACCCACAGGCAAATTGATCACCTGTCCCACGTAGATCACACTGGGATTCTTGATCTGCGGATTGACTGCCAGCAATGCACTCAGTGAACATCCCACTCGCACCGCAATATTTCCTAACGTATCTCCTGAGCGAACGGTATACGTACCTCCAGTCGTTGGAACTTCCACTGGAGTGCTGCCGGAGGGGATGTACAACACCTGACCTGCGTACAACCACCAGCCAAGCCCGGGATTTGCGGCGCGGATAGAGTCCATCGTAGTGCCACAGCGCGCGGCAATTCCACTGAGCGTGTCGCCCCATTGCACGGTGACATAGCTTGGGCAATTCGCCAGTGCACCAGCGCTGCCGGCCGCACCAAACGATGCAACCAGAACGACCAGGACAATCAGTATTTGCATACTCCTTCTAAACATAGCACTCTCCCTTTGTTCCCGCAGAATTGCGGATAGATAGAACCAGTCTACCCATAGAATACTCCAAAAAGCGCGCTTGTCAAGCGATTTTGGCCTCGACGGGGAATGACTCGAACGTACTACTTTCACAAAAATAACCATCCAGATGGTTTTCCACGCGGAGGGTTGGTTTCAGAAACAAAAGCCTTGCGAAGGTTTCACCCCATCCGTGCGCTGCCACTCCAGCAACCTTTGCAAGGCTCTGGCAGTATCCTGCTTCGTTTTACTTTCGCGATTCCTGTTCCTCCAGCCATCCAGCGATCGCTCCCTGCACCTCTTCGGGCTGCTTGATGATCAGGAAATGATCGCCTTCCAGTTCCACGTAGGTTCCCAGCTCCCCGACTTCTTCTGCAAATTGACGCGCCATCGAAACGGGTACTCTTTCATCCTGCGTGCCTTCGATGATCAAGACAGGAAGACCGACTTCACGAATGCTGGCCCCATCGATGAAACCGTCGATGAAAATCAAACCATAGAGTCCGGGTGTCTCCTTCCACTGCGATGCGAGACGGCCAATGCTGAACCCGCCGTTGGAAAAACCACCCACATAAAATCGTTCAATCCCCTGCGTTCTGAGATACTCGATTGTTGCCTGAACGATGGCCTGGCCGTCGGGCCGCCACCACCCGCCCGTCCATTCTGTGGATGGGCAGATCGTGACGCCGCCAATCGGTTTTACCGCCTGAGCAATTTCCCAACACTGGGCGGTGACATTTCCCATATAGCCGTGCAAGAATACAACGCCGAACGAAGCAGGTGTTTTTCCATCTGGCTCGATGACGAGCGCATCAAAGTGATCGGGTTGTTGCAGGTTGAGATAGGTGCTGATCACCGGTGAGGGGTAAAACCCTTGTGCGCGCATCTCGGAATATGCCCGCGAGAATGCAGAGGTGAGATCCTTATGCTCGTTCGCAGAATCGCCTCCGATCAGATGGAACAACGTCTCCCCAAAAATAAGAATATCCTGTTCATCGATCAGGGCATTGACCCAGGATGATTTTGTCTCATTCGGAAGCGCCAGCATTCGGATGCTCGCACCTGTATTGGGTGCCGCGCGGACGATCCGTACCCCGGCAATCGACATCACTCCAAGCAGCCCTGTCAGCGTGATGAGCTGATAATGTTTCGGCAAGAGGGGAGCCGCGATGAGTCCTGCAATGGCAAGGCAACTACATATTAAATACAAGAGTCCGGAAAATGTAACTGGTAATAGGAGCGCCATGGCCCCCAAGCCAAGCAGTGGGACGGCGAGCAGGATGCCAAGCCAACAGCTGAAATATCTGAAATCCATGTTGGAAATGATACGGCCACCCCCGATCGATTTGAACTTATGTCGCCCGCTGAATGATGGCTTTCACTACATCTTCAACGTTTGGATATTTTGAATAGTGTAAATATTGAACACTCCCGATCCACGGAGGCAATTCCACATCTTCCTTACGAAGCTTGATCGGCAGGACTTTCATCTTTTGGCTGTCACGACGGGCGATCATTTCACGCGCTTCGTGCAGGCAGTTGCCGCTTTTGAAATAGTCTGGGGAATAAAGCGGAACACCGATCGCACTTAGCGACAACTTCTTGAATATTTCATCCATCCAGTCCTCACCTGGTGTAATGGATTCTCCATCCTTGTAATCAAATACGGTTTGAAAATGTTTTTTCAACTCGGCGCTAATTTCTGCGGCCAGGTCAGAGTCTTCGCCGGCATAACTGAGGAAGACAGCTTCCTTACGAAGGGCTGCACTTCGAAAGTATGTCTGCGCGTCTTGCATGCTGCTGATGCGTCTCACGTCGCCTTTGATCGTGAACAAACGTTCCTCCAATCCCGCTTCGAGTGCCGCGTGATTGTTCCAGGCAATGATATCCTTGTTATAGCCAACATCGATGTCACCGTACAATGTTTTTTCCAGCAGCGATGGCTGTGATTCGGTCTGATCAGAAGGAAATCGGCGCAAACGCAGCATGGGGACAGACTGTCCGTGCAGATAGGCGGGGATGCCCGTCCGTGCCATCTCTTCGCCAGTATCCACGATCACCCAGTCGGCGTCGTGAAATAAGGCAAAACTATCGCGGTTCAAGACCGCCGGCCAACGAAGAATCCTGCGATCGTCAAAACCATGCCGTTCCAGGGTGTCTTCAATGATCTGGATGTCGTCGGGTCCATAACGGTTATCGACGTCCTGCAGCGGCAGCGCAATACCGATCCGTGACCTTGACAGATTCTTTTGCTTGACGCCGTAATCCATGCTGGCATTGACGATCTCACAGAAATCATTGAACTGTTCCCTGAACATCTTCGCCTTGGGGACCTGTCCGGAGCCTGTAATCTCGCGGTAATTGAAGGGCACCGAGATCATACTGTCGGGGCAGCGCAGGACGTTTCCGTATCGTTCATCGTAAAAAACGATCGCTGGTTTCCTGGAACGAATCGCCAGATCCAGTTCCAGCCGGAAATAGCGCGATGCTTTTCGTAATTCCTCAGGTTGTTTGGCAGCTTTCGAATCGCCGGGGAACGGATAGATCCCCATGAAGGCATCCGCGGCCCGGATCATCCGCTCGAGCCGTGTCACATTCGTGGAGAATGTGCCTTCGTCTACCTCGAACTGGACCTCAGCGGTATCGGCAAAAATCTTAAAGTAGAATAGATTAATTTCCGGAGATTTGTAACGATGGCTTAGGAATGTGGTAAAGGCAAAGGTCATCGATTACCTCTCTATGCATCCTGGGTTCGTCGAATTCTTTGGTTGCAAAGAATTATACGCCTTCCTGGATGCCTTGTCTTATCTTCCTGATCGCTGGCGCTGAATCGCCTCCATGGAGGGATACTATGGATGCTCGGTGATGGTACATTTATTGCATGAATACTCAAGATTCCAAAAGCCGGCTGATTCGCTCGCTCCTGCTGTCTACGTTCATCCTGTTTCAAAGTTCGTGCGGGAATGGCAAGACTGTTGTGCCGGCTTCGATCCCTGCGAGCGGCACCGCACCTCCCGCCATGACGGATGTCCCCACCATAACGGCTGCACCATCGCAAACTTCAACTTCCGCGGCACAAGTCATCGGTACATGGAGCCAGGCGCCATCGATGCTAAGTCCTCGTTCTGCTCACGCGGTGGTAAGCTCTGACTCGTTGATCTATGCACTTGCAGGCACGGATGACAAAGGAAAACCCGTTCTTGATGTGGAGTCTTTTGATGGCGAGCAATGGCAGGTGGAAACCACACTGCCCGGGCAGGGACTCAATGCCACGGCCGCGGCCATTGTGGGGGATAGGTTGTATGTGCTGGGTGGCTTTAAGATTGTTTCCAATCAACCGACCGATGAGGTTCACGTCTACGATCTGCGGACTCATGAATGGACGGTAGCAAGCCCCATGCCGAATCCGCGCGGCGGGCATGCCGCGATCGTAATGGACGACAAAATCCATTTGATCGGAGGCGGAAACTCTGTCTCCACGATCGCGGATCATTCGCAATACGATCCAGCGACCGATTCGTGGCAGGACCTGGCGCCACTGCCGCGTTCGGAGGGTAGTCCGGCGGCGGTGGTCGTCGATGGCAAGATCTACGCCATAGGCGGAAGAAGCGGATTCTCCGATTTCGGCGATATGTATATTTACGATCCCATGACCGACACGTGGTCTACCGGTCCATCCATTGAGCCGCGCGGAACGGCAGGGGCTGTCTTCTATTGCAGTGGAATCTATGTGTTTGGTGGCGAATCACAATCTGAAAGAAAAAACCTGGATGATGTGCTGCGGTTCGATCTCGAACGAAATGTATGGGAAACGGTCACATCCATGCCAGATGCGCGCAACTTCGCCCGCGCCGTATTGCTCATGGATTCTGTGTACATCGTTGGCGGAAGCACTGTGCCCGCGAACAGCCATGCGTCGATTGGGACCGCCTCTGTGTTGAAATTCACCCAGTCAGGTTGTCCGTAGAACGTCGTTTGCTTGATTTCCATCTCTCTCGGGAACGGAATCATCTCATTCCTTTACCCGCACGGGAAAAAATCCCCGTGCTCCAAGCGTGCTTCGTCTATGCTCAACATGGGCCCTCACGGGCTGAAATGCTAAGGACGTTTTTGAACTTTTCCAAATTAATCGAGCAATAAACCTGGTTTGAAACACCAAGATCAAACCACGGAGTCCCTGAGACACAGAGAAAAGGCACAAAAACTCCGTGACTTCGTGTCTCCGTGGTTCGAAAAGGATTGCTCGATTTGATTGTTAATCTGCAATAGCGTCCCTTCGCTCAGAGTCTGCCGGGTTTACCCGCAGGCGATTCAAGCAGGAATTCTCGCATTTCGTTGGAGACTAACTCCTCCTGGGCGATGAAACAGTAATGATGTCCACCGGGGATTATCACGATCTTTGCATGAGGAAACCTGCTCCGGAATTCTGCAACGATGGAACTGAAAAAAGGATCCCTGACTTCCCGAATGAATTTCTCATACGCGGCTTTTTGTTCGTCTGTGTAATCATCCGTCAGTTTGCGTTTTCTCTGTCCAAGAAACAACAACGTTGGGAGGGTGGCATCCACTTTTTTGGGAACATACTCTTTGATCAGATTTTGCACGAGCATCTTTTCGACGTCGGCGGGCATTCTGTCGACAAACACCCCGTCCTCGTTCACTTTTACACTATGAGAGAATTCCTCATCCCACAGGTCACTCCATATTTCCGCAAATTCAGGGACATCCTTTTTTATGATGGCAACGTACTCTTCAAAGGTACGCGGTGGAGTGCTTTCTTCTTTTCTTATTGCTATAGCATTGAGCGGATTCTGTGCATGGATTGCCGGTTCCCTTCTGCGGTCATCGAGCGCTTCCAGATAGACCAGTTTCTCGACACTTTCCGGATACGTCGCGGCAAAGTGGGTCAGCTCCACTCCTGCAAGCGAATGACCGGCAAGGACAGCCTTTTCTATGTTCAACGAATCCATGAACCCACGAATATCTTCCACCAGTGTATCAGCATCATAGCCGGTTTCAGGGTAATCGGAATCGCCGTGTCCGCGGCGCGTGAGGGCAAGGACGCGGAACTGGTCGATAAAGCGCGGGGCAATCCTGTTGTAGATATAAGCGGACGATCCCATACCGGTGAGAAAAAGCAATGTGGGCCCTTCGCCGCCCCAGTCGAGATAATGGAGCTGGATTCCGTTCACGAGGGCAAAGTCACTTTTGGGATAGGGTGAATTCATTTTCTTTCCTTTCATTGGGATCGGATCTCTCGTAATACTTTTACTTCGTCAGCCTTCACACCCTGCTTCGTGAAGGATTTGCATAAAGTGCGCACATCCCTTTGCAGGAAAACATTCGCATTTGGGTTCTTATCGATCTCCATCACCTGCGGAAAATCGATGACAACCGCCTCTTCCCGGTGCCAGAGAATATTGAACGTGGAATAATCGCCATGCACCCTGCCTGATCCAACGATCCGCTTTAGGTTCCTCACCGATTGCCGGAAGGCTTCCTGCGCCTCCTCGCGGCCCATCTTCAGATCGGAGATGCGCGGCGCGGGATTTCCATTGTCATCCCCGATAAATTCCATGACGAGCGCCAGTCCGTTGACTGCGATCCCTTTAGGTACTCTGACGCCATATTCGTACAGATGCTGCATCTGCTTGAACTCCTCCTGCACCCACAGGATTTGGCGCGCATCGAGTCCTTTGTGACTGCGGTGATCGATGGCCTTTTCCAACCTGGGGTCTCCAATAAACCTGCCTTGCCTGTAGGCGGTGTCTTGTTTGAATGACCGTACCCGTAAGTCGGTATAGATCTTTACCGCCACCAATCCCCTTGAATTTCTGCCGAGAAAGACGGAAGCCTCCTTGCCTGTTTTGATTCCAGAAATTAACTCATCGAGAAAGTCCATCTGCTGGAGTTCATTCAGGTCGGTGTTTTCAAATCTTGCGTCAGGATCTGCTTGATCCACGGTGCTTGAAACCAGTTGCGATACCGACTGCTTGCCGGTCAACTTATGTTTTTTACTCTTGAATTTTACGAAAATTTCTTCTTCCAAATCGTCTGCATCCAGATCGTTCAGATCAAATTTCATGGTTCGTTTTCCTTTAGAGATTAATCCTCCTGCGATACAAAAAACGCAGGGTTACATGCCCTGCGTTGCCGGCAGAATCAAAAACCGCAGGGCTGAGTCGCGCCTGCGGCTGGATAAGTCAAAGGAAACGAATCGAAGTATTCGTTAAATTTCACCTGCAGGAGGCGCGCTCAAATGGACATATGGGGAAGAAATGTTGGTGGTTATTTTCATGTCGTGCCTCCTTTTCTGATTTTTGGATGAGAGTACTCGTATTTTATTGGATGGAGTAGCCTGTGTCAAGCACACTTAACTGACCTTCGAACATAAGTTCGGACATTTTCTTTTTTGCCACGGATTGGCACTGATGCGCACGGATTTTTCTGTGACGCCGCGCTCTGCAGCCGCAGTCCGTGACAACCGTGGCTACGAACCGTTTGTCCGAACTCTCGTCTTAACTTCAGCACTTAACCAGCTCTACTTTTTCACCAAAAACACAAACCTTGATAAGCGCCGTTCGCTTGTCAACGAATGCACCGTTGATAAAAATCTCTGCAGTCCTGCAAAGCGTTCCACACCTTCGATCTTCACCAGATCATCGCGATGCCGTTGACGAGAGGCATGCCATCGACCCGATGTCAATTCGATATTGCCCGTTACATCGTCGCAGCGTAGAAGCCGAAAGCCCGCCTCCTCGATAAATCGCCTGGTCACTTCCAGGGGAACGAATAGGAAGAACCCGATGGTGCTGCGCGCCGCCAATTCCTCATTCGACACGGGACCTGTGATCACAACTGGATCTGTGAACACAGCACGTTTTCCGGTTTTTAGCACGCGCTGCCATTCACGGAAGTAATTCAGCCGGTTACGAAAATGATTCATCGAATCGGTGCACATGACTGCATCAAACGTTTCATCCTCAAAGGGCAGGCGTTGATCGACATCCACGAGTTGAAAGCTGGCATTCGGTATGCCCGATTCAAGTGCATGTTGGTTAGCCGTTTTGATCCCCTCTTCATTGATATCCAGCCCGGTGATGCGGCAGTGAAATTTCTCAGCCAGATAAAGTGCCGGTCCGCCGGAGCCACTGGCAATTTCGAGAACATGGTCTCCCTTGGAGAGTTCCAGCCAGTGGTAGAAGGTATCGTATTCATCGGTGGTGATCCAGCTGTTCTGACCAATGTCCTCCCCATAGGTCTCATGCCGTATGGCTGCCAGTACCTGATCTTTGAAATTGCCGTAGGTACTGTTGTATAGATCAACCTGATTTGACATGGTTCTCTTCCACCTCCAAAGTAAAACCTGTTAAACTCTCCTGACCGCCGCTCTACGCATCTCCATTTACCTGCAGGTCAAAATATTCGGCGGTATCCACATCATATTGGAATTGGAAGAAGCAATCGCCACCGTCCATGACGAAAACAAACTGCTTTTTCCAATCTCCCACGCTGTCGCAAAAATAGTTAGCGTAGATGATCTGATTTCCATTCAGGACAATGCCGATGTATTGGCGGTTGTATTCGTCCAATCTTTCCCATACTGGCAATTCCTGCGAATGCAAACGGTCGGGGTTTTCCTGCAGGAACAATGCCAATCCGCTCTCGAGCGCGCGAATATCCTCTTCTGCTGGTGTCCAATATTCGACAGCGATGTCACCTGCGAGCCAACTGCCAATCCCTTGTTCCTCTGCGAGCTCTGCCGAAAAAATCACCCAGTGCTCGCTCTGAATGTTTTTTGCAGCGCACGCACTCGTAACCAGGAGCAGCGCAACTGAAAACAAAGCGATTCCGGGATGTCCTTTTGTGAATGTTCGTGATTTCATTTTTACCACTATTTCGAATGCGGTTTTCAGCTTCATTATACATTGCGATAAAATGTGACCGACTTGTCCTTTCACCGTCAGAGTCTTGTACAGATTCATCGGGTACTAAAAAGACTTTGGAAGTCTCACAGACTTCCAAAGTCTAATTTAATTGGGATTGGACGGCTAGACAGAAATGTGCCAGTGTCTGCCGAAATCCGGGAATCCGTTTATCCGTTTCTAATCCGTTGAGACTAATCAACGGTCAATGTCTTGCTCAAGTTCCTTGGGAAATCTGGATCGAACCCGCGCATCACGCTCATATGATACGACAGCAGCTGCAATGGCAAGACGCTCAACAAAGCGGAAATCTGCGGATCGGACTTGGGAAGCACGATCACGTCATCGGCGTTGGCGCGCAGGCGGGCGTCTTCTTCAGCGATCACAATCGTCCGTGCGCCGCGCACTTTGACTTCGTTGATGCCGCTGATGATGAGCGGTATATCATTGGGTCCAGCCACAAAGATAATGGGAAAGCCCTTGCTGACCGCGGAGAGTGGTCCGTGTTTGAACTCGGTGGAGAGCATCCCTTCGCAGTGGGCGTAGGTGATCTCTTTCAGTTTCAAAGCGCCTTCGAGCGCAATGGCATAGGTCGCACCGTAACCAAGACAATACATATCATTCCATTCGTTGATGTGTTCCGCAATTGCTTCGATCTGCGGCGCTACCATCTCCAGAGTCTTGTCCATCAGTTCGGGAATAACTTCAAATATATTCCTCCCTGAGCGGAACGAGTGATCGTCGAGCGAAGTCGAAGGGTCACGCCCAGCCAGCTTGTACGCCAGGTACAAGAACGTCACGACCTGGTTGGTGAACGTCTTCGTGGCGGGGACGCTGATCTCGTAGCCGCAGCACAAGGGAAGAGAGAACGACGTCGCCTTCGTCAGCGTGGAGCCGACCACGTTCGCCAGTCCATAACAGGTCATGTTGCGCGCCTCGGCCGCTTCCAGCGCGTTGAGCACATCCTTGGTCTCGCCCGATTGGCTGACGAAGATCCCCATGTCATCGTGGTTCACCGTCGGCGCGTATTGCGCCATAAACTGCGGCGCCAGCACTGGGATCGCGGCGCGCCCGGCTAACTGCGCGAAATAGACTGCGCCCACCAACGCGGCGTGATAACTCGTGCCGCATCCGATGAAATACAGATGTCGCGCGTTCTTCATCTTTTCGACCAGCGTATCGACTTCGCGATTTCCATTGAGCACATGCGATAACTCACGGGCCACCTGCGCCTGCTCGTGGATCTCCTTCAACATGAAATGCGGATACCCGCCCTTCTGCACCGCATCCATCGTCTCGGTAACGGTCTCCGGCATTCGATCGACTTTTTTCCCATCTTTGACCGACCGCACCTCCACATGGTCCGCCCACAATGTGACGATCTCGCCATCCTGCGGGCGGACGACTTCGCGCGTCAACGGCAGGATCGACGGCAGATCCGACGAAACACAGGTAAAGCCTTCACCAAGTCCCACCACCATGCCTGACCCTTTTTTGAACGCATACAACTTGTCATCATCCGCGCGCCCGATGACAAACGCGTAATCCCCTTCGAGATCGCCATATGCCAAACGGATCGCGTCGATGAACTCATAACCGCGATGGATATATCGTTCGACCGCATGGACGCAGGTCTCACCATCATTCTGCGAACGAACGGTCATGCCTTCGGCGATGAACTGTTCGCGCAATTCGACATTGTTGACCACATTCCCATTGTGCGCGCCGACCATGTCGCCATCTGAATCGAGGTGCGGCTGTGAATTGACCTGCGACGGCTCACCGAAGGTCGCCCAGCGCAACTGCGTAATGCCGCGCTGTCCGCGCATTTCGGCGATGTTGTATTTGGACGCGACTACATCGACCTTGCCGACATCTTTACGCAGATCGATCCTGCCGTCATTCAGCGTGGCCGCGCCCACAGAGTCATAGCCGCGGTAGGTGAGCCGTTGGGCTGCTTCGATCAGGATGGGCCCAAGATTTTCTTCTTTATTGGTGACATAACCAAAGATTCCGCACATTTATGGTCTCCTCGGTGGTCGAGTAGTCCCGTCGCGCTGAGCGGAGGTGAAGCCGTAGACGAGGCGTGGCGGGGCGTATCGAGACCACCAGTTATCTAAAGTATTCTGGCAACATGGTGGTCTCGATATGTTCCTCGCTTTTGCTCGGAACTACTCGATCACCAGATTGCTTATCATTTCGGATTATATTCCAGCAACCAACTCGTCATAATGGACAATCGTCACCGAAGCATCCTGTGTTGATTCTGTCAGAAAGCCATATTGTATAATCATCGCATGCCATCCTCGCTTCGTCTTGCTGAGTTGCTTGCATCGCTTTCGCTTGCCATTGACTTGGGAACAGGGCAGCCCATGGAATGGGTCATGAAGTGTGGCATCCTTGCTGTAAATCTGAGCAGGATCATGGGGCTGGACGAAAAAGTACAGCGGGATGTGTACTACTTATCTCTGTTGCGGCATATTGGCTGTACGGCAAATGCCCATTTCGATGCACAGCGATTTGGGAATGAACTGGCTATTGCCCATGCATTCGCGCTGGATCCAGATAATATGATGGATGGCTTGAGCTTTGTATTAAGTTCTGCCGGAAGAAACAAGCCAGCATTGCAGCGCATCGCGGCAATTGCAGGCATGCTCGCTGCGGGACCCGCCGGGGCAAAAGTGAACCATTATGCCCATTGCGAGGTGGCACAGCGTTTATCGAGCAGGCTGGGGTTTGCACCAGAAATGAGTGAGTATCTCTGGCAGATCTATGAACGCTGGGATGGCAAGGGCGACCCAAAAGGACTGAAGGGGGAACAGATTGCCTTATCTGCTCGCGTGATCCATCTCGCACAAGACGCCGTTATTTTTCAGACAATCGGCGGGACCGAAGCCGTGTTGAAAATGGTCAGGGAACGGACGGGTCGATATTTTGACCCGGGCCTTGCCGACTTGTTTTGCAAGCATGCAGGCGATTTGTGTGAGTCTATCAATGTCAATTCTGTTTGGGATGCGACGCTTGCCTCGGAACCCGGAACGCCGACTTTCCTGAGCGATATACAGTTGAACGAAGCTTGCGTGGTCATTGCCGATTTCACCGACATGAAATCGCCGTTCACACTGGGGCATTCGCGTCGCGTGGCTGAACTCGCCGAAAAAGCTGCTCATCAAATGCGCCTGCCTGAATCAGATGCTGTTCTATTGCGTAACGCTGGCCTTATTCACGATATTGGGCGTGTGGGTGTGACCGCGTCCATTTGGGGTAAGAACGGCCCGCTGACGGAGAGTGAATGGGAGCGCGTCCGATTGCATCCCTATTACACCGAGCGGATCTTTACGCGGGCAAAGGAGTTGCAGCCCATCTCACGGATCGCAGCGCTTCATCACGAACGAGTAGACGGATCCGGTTACCATCATCAACATTCCGGGGCGGCACTCCCCATCGCGGCGCGGATCCTGGCTGCGGCAGATGTGTATTGTGCCATGACGGAGACCCGTCCGCATAGAAAAGCACTGGAAGCGGAATCAGCCGTCCGTGAGCTAAAAAGCGAAGCCAGAACCGGGAGGCTGGATCACGTTGCCGTGGATGGAGTCCTTGCAGCGGCAGGTCATGCGGAGCGCTCCTCCAAAGCGTCAACAGATTTAAGTCAGCGGGAGATTGAAGTCTTGCGGCTTGTAGCGCGTGGACTTTCCAACAAGGAGATGGCGCGACAACTCTCGATCTCACCCAAGACTGTAGATCATCATGTGCAGCACATTTATAACAAGATTGGCGTGGGGACGCGGGCTGGTGCAACGTTATATGCGATTGAGCATCATTTGATGGAATAGGGAATTTACCCGATGTTTTGAAAGGCGGGAATTTTTATACTGTCTTCAATTCAAAAGGAGACAGATATGACAACTCAAACTCTTGTTCGTATTGGTAGTATTGCTCTTATCCTTGCAGGTGTACTGGGTATTGGCTATGCCCTGATTGCGCCTGACGAAACAGTGGTAGGTGTGTTCCAGCATCCAAACTATGTGCTTGGCAACACGTTGAATACAATCCGCTGGCTTTTTGTGACATTCGGGCTGGTAGCGATCTACCTGCGGCAAGGCGACCGGAGCCGGACACTCAACCTGGTGGCATTTGTGGTGTCTTTCGTTGCGATCGTCATGACCGTAGGGCTGGACGTTGATAAGACCTTCATCCTGCCCTATCTTGCGTCCGTCAATCCAGTGATTACGTCTGTGGCGAACTTCGCCCAAAATATGCCCTCCATGCTTCAGCCCTATCTCATGATCCTGATGTTGGGCTTACTGTTGCATCTTATCGGACCCATCCTGTTAGGCGTGGCAGTCTTGCGCTCCGGAGTATTCCCAAAACTGGCCGGTTGGCTGATCATCGTCGCCAATGTGTTAAGTTATGGAAACCTGTTCGGGGTCAACTTTCTGCACGTCATCGGCGTGATTGGCATTGGTGTGGCAGACATCTGGCTGGGGATTGTGCTCCGTTCCG
Organism: uncultured Anaerolinea sp.; assembly: GCA_964489725.1. GTDB lineage: Bacteria > Chloroflexota > Anaerolineae > Anaerolineales > Villigracilaceae > Defluviilinea. The sequence goes on from CAZBAX010000004.1 coordinate 13,232, forward strand.
TACAGCCTGAAACGAGTGCCGCGCTGCAGGCGCAACCGGCCAGGTGATGCGTCATCTGCCCATCGTTTTTTCAAGGAGAATTGATCACTCGCCTGGCACAGCCTTTCACTGAGATACCAACTTCTGTTCGGTGATTACGCATGGCACGATCTGTCCCGCGGACATTACGCGGGACTATTGAATCAATAACGATCATTATGCAAAACTACTTGACAAGGTCAAGTAGTTTGAATATGATGGAAAAATGGATCAAAATCAACAACTCATCGACAAGATCAGAAGTTTCAACCGCTTCTACACAAACATCATCGGGCTTCTGGATCGGCATTTTCTCGATACTCCCTTCTCGCTTACAGAGGGACGAGTATTGTATGAAATCAGTCATACCGAGCTGTGTACTGCCAAGAAGATACGGTCGAACATTGATATCGATGAAGGCTATCTAAGCCGCATCATCGACAAATTCATTCAGAACGGCCTGGTCAGAAAAACGCCTGCTGCCGAAGACCGACGTCTGCATCTCATCGTGCTGACTGAAAAGGGGAAGCGGGAATTCTCGAAACTGAACGAAAATTCAAATCAACAGATTTCTGAACTTCTGCGTAAATTATCTGAATCAGAACGCGCCGAACTCGTTCAGATGATGGACAATATCAGAGTATTGCTGGGTTAAACAAAAGAAAGCCTTGCGAAGGTTTTCGGGAACAGCGCTAATTCTGCTGAAGAAACCTTCGCAAGGCTATTCATATCCAGTTGTGAGATCAAGTATGAGATTAAAAATCCGCGCAGTTATCTTCGATATGGACGGTGTGCTCACCGACTCCGAGCCGCTCATCAATGCCGCGGCCATCCAAATGTTCAGGGAAAAGGGACTCACCGTCCAGCCTGACGATTTTCTTCCATTCGTCGGTACAGGCGAGGAACGATACGTCGGCGGCGTGGCAGAAAAATATCATTTCCCACTCGATGCCGCGGCGGGGAAGCAAAGAACGTACGAGATCTATCTCGATCTTGTTCCCTCGCGGCTCGAAGCATTCCCCGGAGTTCCCGAGCTGGTATCCATCTGTCGAACATCGGGACTTCGCGTCGCGGTTGCATCCAGCGCGGATCGGATCAAAGTCGTTGCCAACCTCCAGAAAATAGGGTTGCCACCAGAGTCCTGGGACGCAGTTGTGACAGGTGAAAACGTTACACATAAAAAGCCGTCACCCGATATCTTTCTTCTGACCGCGCAGAGTCTTGGCCTCAAGCCGGAAGAATGCGTGGTGGTGGAAGATGCAGTGAATGGCATTCAGGCTGCCAAAGCAGCAGGGATGCGCTGCGTGGCTGTGGCCCATACACTTCCCGCGTCTCAACTTGACAGAGCGGATGTTGTGCGAGAGAAGATCTCAGACATGACGTTGGCAGATTTGGCGCCGATCGATCCTTGAGTTCATGAATATGGATGCAAGCCCTGGAATCCAGATTCGAAGAGCACTGATAGAAGATATAGAAGCCATTGAGACTGTGCTCCGCGCCTCGTTTGCAGAATTCGAGTCCTTATACACCTCCACCGCATTCCGGGTGACCACGCCAACAGCAGACCAGACCCGCGCCCGCTGGCATGAAGGTCCGGTGTGGGTAGCCATACAAACAAATGTAATTCGTGGAACAGTCGCTGCTGCGCCCAGGGCATCAGGACTTTACGTGAGAAGTATGGCTGTGCATCCTGTTGCGAGAGGGCAGGGGATCGCCAGGGCTCTTCTGGAGGAAATCGAACGATTTGCACGAGAGCACCATCATCGGCGCCTGTTTTTGAGTACGACGCCTTTTCTAAATGATGCCATTCGCCTCTACGAGAGGTTTGGATTCGAGCACGCGGATGACGGTCCACACGATCTGTTCGGCACGCCGCTGTTCACGATGGTGAAAGCATTGAGCAGGATTGAACCATGAGATAAGGAATACAGATGAAAAAGGACCTTACCATAGATATGATTTCCATCCGCACAGAAATACGTCCTGGTGACATCGGTTACGTCACATATCTGCACGGTGCGGTGTATTCCAGAGAATACGGCTATGGACTTCAGTTCGAAAGCTATGTTGCCAAAGGTCTGTGTGAATTTTATGAAACGTACAACCCCGAACGAAACCGTGTATGGGCATGCGAACACAATGGTCGCATCATCGGTTTCCTGCTGCTGATGGATCGCGGCGCGGCCGCGCAATTGCGTTATTTTCTGATCGAGCCGGAGTACCGCGGCATTGGGCTGGGCGCGAAACTCCTCGACTTGTATATCGAGTTTCTCAAGCAGTGTGGATACAAGTCGTCGTATCTCTGGACAACGCATGAATTGGATACGGCTGTGTTCCTGTATAAACGTCTCGGTTTCAAATTGACTGAAGAAAAGGAATCAACTTCCTTCGGCAAACCACTGCGCGAGCAGCGTTACGATCTGATCCTTGCCCAGGAAAGCCCATGGAATCTGTTATAGTGTGTTCATCCTATGAACGCACCCACCTCGAACGAGTCTGCTTACCTCACCTCTGCTCGCCTCGGGAACTCTGCAGCCTTTGATGCGCTGGTGGAACCGTATCGCAAACCTTTGCTTATCCATTGTTACCGCATGAGCGGTTCGCTGGACGATGCGGAAGACATTGTGCAGGAAACCTTTCTTCGTGCCTGGAGCAAGCTCAAGTCCTTTGATGGGAGCGGCCCGTTTCGAAACTGGTTGTATGTCATTGCAACGCGTCTCTGGCTGGATGAATTTCGCAAACGCAAAAAGCGGATTCTACTTCCCATCGACGGCGATCCATCAGATCCTGATGCCTCGCCTCAGCCGGATCTCTCCGCGTCCTATCTCGACCCTCTGCCTGAATCCTGGTTCACAAGCCCTGATCCAACCCCCGAGCATTCCTATGAACGCCGCGAGACGATATCCTTTGCGTTCATGGTGGCGCTGCAAAAACTCAGTGCCCATCAGCGCGTCGTTCTGATCTTGCGCGAGGTCTTCCACTGGAGCGCGCAAGAAGTTGCCGATGCACTGGGCTTCACCGTAGACTCGGTCAACAACCACTTATATCGTGCGCGCAAAATTCTTGGGCCTTCCACTTCCCAGGAAGCCTCACCTCCAGGACCGTACCTGGATCGATTCGTCGTCGCGTGGGAATCGGGAGATGTCGCTGCTTTGATCCAACTCCTCCATGAAAACGCGACCTTCGCCATGCCTCCGATGGGAGTCTGGTTTGCGGGGCGTGAATCCATCCAACGTGCTTTACGCAATCTTGTCTTCACGCCGGGGTCGAAGTGGAAATTGTTTCCCACTGCGGCGAACGGAATTGCTGCGTTTGGCATTTATCGCCTAGTTGGAAATACTCGCCAAGCCTTCGGGCTGCTGTTGCCCATCTTTGCAGGCGATCAAATCATACAGGTCACCGCGTTCCTGTCGCCACAGCTTGTTGCGCGGTTTGGTTTACCGCCAACCCTCTCACCTTGAGTGGCGGTGCGCTCACGCCGTCCCGAAACGTTTTCCCTTCGGGAGAATGACATATTACTACAAGCCATCTCCAGAAAATTTCCGTCACACTTGCACCTGGCGCAAGTGCAGGTGTTGCGAGGAGTGGCGCCTTAAGCGCTACGACGAAGCCATCCTATGTACGGCACGCAGAAACAAATATTGCATAAGATTGTGCCGCCACGGCGACGCGTCGCGCGCAACACGTGCGCCTCACTGCGCTCGTTGCAGTGCAGGTGTGAGGGGGGTTGGGTGTTTGAGACAAGTTCTAAGCACTTTTCGCTTCGTTGTAGCCATCGATCGCAAGCACGGTATTTGCCACGAACACTGCCCCGAACATGATCGGGTAGAGTGCCGGCGCCGCGGTTTGTAACTGCAACTCCACGTACGTCAGTGCGATGGCGCCCAGGGTGAGTCCCAGACCGGTCAATTTGCGGCGGCCGATGTACAGCGTTCCCAGCCCCATAAAGAAAAAGTTCAATACAGCGGCGATCCACGGATTCTTTTTCATCTCTAACTCCTTTGAAAATTGGATTTAAAGTTAAGACGAAAAAGACCAGACAAACTTCTCACCTGATTCAATCGAGTTTTAGATTACCACTTTCGTCGAATGGGAAGAATGGGTTGTAGGCAACTTCCCAGAGATGGTCATCGGGATCTGCGAAGTAGGAGCTGTACCCGCCCCAGAATACTTTCTGCGGTTCTTTGACGATCTTCACGCCTTTCGATTTCAGCTCCGCGATGATCTGATCCACTTCTGCTTCGCTTTGTGCGTTGTATGCCAGCGAGAATCCGTCGAACCCGCTTCCCTCTGCAGAAACGACTGCATCCGCCGCTAATTCGTCTCGCGGAAATAACGCCAGCACCACACCGCCTGCTTGAAAGAAAGCAACTCCCTCCTGTGGTCTCGCGATTTTCCAGCCTAACATTTCCTGATAGAACTTTTTGGACACTTCCAGATCGCTCACGCCTAACGTGATGATATGTACATGTTGATTCATCTTGACTCCTTAAGATGGATTATCCCACGGAGCGACTGCGCGACTGCGATCGCCTCGTAACGACCCGTAAATTGATTCCGCCAAATGGGGCATTACCGCCGCTGTTGCCGCCAGCAGACCAAAGCAGCCCGCGATCATCATGTCACCAAAGGGTGTGGCGAAATAAGGTCGCAACGTAGGGATGGGCGGCCGCCCATCCCTGCGTTGCGTAAACATCGACCGGCGCGGACCACTCACCACGACATCAAATTCACCTTCTCCAAATTCAAGAATTCGATTCGTGTACATCAACGCGCCGTGACCCATATCATCGAAAACGTCCTGATGTTTCAGGGAACCATCTGCGAGCTTGAACAGCAGCGACTCAAGTTTCGGCAGATCGATCTCGCCGGTATGATGTTCGAAGACGCCCTCGATGCCATTTTCTCCCAGGCGGAATGCCAGCGCATGGAAATTCCCGATGTTGCAAATGATCTTCCTCTTGCGTGTAGCGACCCTGTCGTCGAAGTTAGCACCCAAAATCGCAGCCGGCGCCGTATCCATCACTACAAGCGGGCAGGGTAACTTTCCCGCCGAATTTGCCACGGAGCGCAGGCGAGTCATAATGCTGGGAATATCTTCTGAGAGATAGGCGAAGGCGGCCAGTGAGTTTTTTGATCGAATTCTTTCATCGAGATAATCGAACCGAAACTGTCGATCTGAAACTCCTGCAGGAGCATTGCCATGATCGAACACGGCTACAGCAATGGCGTCCAAATCATTTAGCGCGACACCATAGTCGTTGAACGTCTTCGAAATTAGATCAAAATCGAAGTCCTTCAACTCCAGGCGCTGTACTTTCCGCTTCTCACTTTTTCCCTCTAACTTATTACCCTCCTCCGCCGAAACAATCTTAATCCCCAACCCTTCCACCTTTTCCAACTCATCATTGATCGTGGTCGCCGCCGATGGAGTCATATACACAGGGATGCCAGCCCGGGCATATTCTTCGATGGCCCAAGCCGAAGGTCCGCCGCCCATTTGATGCCCTGTCAGTAACAGCGGTGTCCGCGACGGAAGCATTTGCTTCAACCGCCGATGTATCATCATTGTGGGGGATGGCAGGACCAGTTTGAATCCATTCTCGATATCGAGGTTGGAATCGTAGAGGAAAATATCCTGTGTGCCCGTGCCGATATCTACAGCTAAAATTTTCATGTGTTCTTTCTGATTGGTACTCCAGGTTAAAGTGTCAAAAAATACGACATGTGATTCGTGCTTGGCATCTACTTCTGATTCGTGTATGATATTTCTAGTCTACCATCATACCTTCAGGAGGAAAATCATGCAGACTCGAAAATCAAGATCCATGTTCGTGTTCCTATTGGTAATATCGATCCTGGCGGCAGCCTGTAGCTCGCTCGCCTCACAGCCGCTGCCTGCTGATCAGCCACAACCGGCTTCGACGATTACAGATACTCCAACCATTACCCCTATACCATCCTTTACGCCGCTGCCCACCCACACTCCGAATCTGGCAGCCACGCAATATAGAGGAGCAACACAAACCGCGGTTTCCGCGTCCCTTGATAAATGGAACCTGGACACCCGGCACTTCTATGATCTTGGTTATTTATCGACCACAGAGGGCAAATATCGACACCTTCCAGATTATGCGGAAGAGTGGGCACAGCTGAACTGGTATCGCTATGACGTCTTTGAACGGGGTGTCAAAGATTTCTATCTTAGTGCTCATTTTAAGTGGTCAAGCGCCTACCGCAGTGCAGACCTCTCAGGTTGTGGATTCGTATTTGCCGTTCAAGAGAACTATGACCAGTATTCCGTGTTTCTTGATAGAAATAGAATCTTATTCTATATTTATGAGGAGTCTTATGGATACTACCGGCCCGTGGGCCTCAGCAGAGGTACCGACCGCGTACAATTCGGAAATCCATTCGATCAACCTGTGGAAGCAGATTTTACTCTGATCGTGAATGATGCCTATGCCCGCGTACTGGTAGATGGCGAGTTAATGAGCGAATATATCTTGTCGAAGAACAAGCTTGTCAAAGGTGGATATGGACCGGCGATCCTTTCTGGAACCAACAAGGATTTTGGCACCCGCTGCGAAATGTCAGAGTTCCACGCCTGGATTGCAAAATGACCTGTTGGAATGATTTTCGGAAGGAGCCTTTGCATTACGCAAGGACTGCTTGAGGAATCGTAAGGAAAAATGTCCTGTGTGGCTGTGCCAATATCCACAGTTAAAACTTTCATCATTTAATGCTCTGGCTGGGGCTAAGTCCCAGCCAAAGCCAATGTTACACCTCAATCCCCAGCCATTGACGAATGAAATAACCGATAATGAATGAGAACACGGCCACGCCGAGACTAAGCCCCGCCATCTCCAGGAAACGAGCGCGGAAATTCTCGCCCTTGGCAACCGAGATGTAATAATTGAATACCGCAATGATGATGACGGCGGTGGTCAGTGCGATCGCGAGATCCAGATAGAATCGATCAGGCATGAGCAGGTACGGCGTGACGAGCAGCGCAACGGTGATGATGTAAGCGATGCCGGTATAGATGGCGGCGCGCACAGGTTCCTTTTTGGTATCCTCCGAACGGGTCGACAGATACTCGCTGGCCGCCATCGACAGGGACGCGGCGATACCCGTGATGAGACCCGACAGCGCGATCAACTTTCCATTTTGCAGAGCAAGCGTCAGCCCCGCGAGAGCGCCGGTCAATTCCACGAGGGCGTCATTGAGTCCCAGTACCACCGATCCCGCGTATTGCAGCCGCTCCTCATCCAGCATGTTGATGAGCTGTTCTTCATGGGCGTCTTCCTCCTGTCTGTAGCGTTCTGCCTCGGGAATATATTTGCTAATCGCAGCATAGTTTCCCTGGGCGGCCTCTTCCCCTTGTTCCATTAATTTGACGCCGAACGTGAAACCGAACAGGATACTTACCAAATAGTAGAACCAGACGTAAAACCAGCGCGGTTCCACATCCTGTTTTGTATACTGTTTCCACCCGTTGTAGTGACGCAGCTCGTCTTCAGCAATCTGTTCCAGGATCTTTGCATTCTCGGGAGAATTGATCCGTTTGGAAAGCCGTTTATAGATGTGATACTCGGTGATCTCTGTTCTTTGAAATTGCAGGATTTGTTTGCGAATGTCCTCAGAAGGTTGCATGTGATTCTCCATAAACTGAATCTATTGTAAGCTATTTTTTCTGCCATTTTTGCCTGCTGGCGGCTACGAAATTAACTCAAAGTTGTGACATTTGTCCTAACACCTATTGGCGCAGCAGGTCTATCATGCACATTGTTGACACTACTACATAGCAAGGAGGATATATGCAGCACAAATTTCGTTCCAGGATCGTTTTGTTATTCTTATGCATGGCTCTGGTGGTATCTGCCTGTTCGACGATTGCGCCGACGGCAGCCCCCACGGATACACCACAGCCCACTGCCACCAATACACTTGTGCCCACGGCAACGTTCACGCCAACGCGAACGCCGAGACCCACAGCTACGCCCAACCTGGCCGCCACCCAAAAGGCGGAAGAATACCAGGCAGAAGTGCAATCGTATTTCGACCAGGGCTATTTGGCAACGACCGAAGGCTCGATGGAAGAAGTTGGCGCGTTTGTTCAACGGTTCGCCCAGTTGGATTGGTATTCCTGGGAGTCTCTTGGCGTGAACATCGCGGAATTTTTTATGTCGGGACATTTCAAATGGTCAAGCGCCTATCGAAATGCTTCTGAATCGGGCTGTGGATTCGTGTTTGCAATCCAGGAAGACGGCAGTCACTACGTTGTATTTCTGGATCGAGCGAGAATTATTTTCCTGGATTACGACGCGAGCCGCGGTTCGTATTCTCGAAACGTAGGTTTAACCCGTGGTACCGGGAAAGTGAAATTTGACAATCCATTCGACCATCCGGTGGAGGCCGACTTCACGTTGATTGTCAATGACACAACTGCCTATGTGCTTGTTGACAAGGAATTGATCGGTCAATATACCCTGGCAGAGAGCAGGATCCTGAAAGGTGACCTGGGACTGACAGTGCTTTCAGGGACCAATAAGGATTTTGGTACGAGCTGCGCGATCAGTGACATTCATTTCTGGACGCCGGAATAGACTCTTAAAGAACCCATTGCAGACAAGCCTTTGCATGATATGATGCAGAGGCTTGTTTGTTTTCAAGCAGCCATAAGCAGGAGGATATTTGAAAAACAAATTCAGTTTCAGGATTGTATTGTCATTTTTATCAATGGCACTGGTTATATCTGCATGCTCCAGCCTGGCGCCTGCACCGACCAGCACGGCTACACCCGAACCCACAGCAACGCAAACGCTCACCCCCACCATAACTCCCACCGCAACGGCAACCCTGAAACCTACCCGAACGCCCGACCTGGCAGCCACGCAGCGGTATGACGAAATGTATGCTCGGGTGCAGGAGTTTCGTGAGCAGGGATACATTTCCTCAGCAGCAGGTGCGTATGTTGAGTTGGCTGATTTTGTACTCAGGATGCCAAAAATTAATTACTACAGTTGGGACAACACTGGTAAGATCGCAACCAATTTCGTTTTCTCTGCTCATTTTCGCTGGTCGACTGCAACGAAGACACCGAATGTCTCGGGGTGTGGTGTTGTTTTTGCGCTACAGGAGGATGGTGAACACTATTTTGCGGTATTTCTGGATAAAGCCCTGCTGCGCTTTCTGCAAGCCGATGGCAGTGGAGTCCACAGGCTTGGGAAGACTAGTGGTTCCGATGTGTTCAAGTATGATAATCCCGCGGATGCAAATTTTACGCTTGTCGTAAGTGAGAATCACGCCTACGTTTTCGTGGATGACTTCAAAGTGATTGTGTACACCCTGCCCCAGAATGTGTTGATGAAGGGTGAACTCGGGCTAGGACTGCGGTCAGGTACAAATAAAGACTATGGTACGCGTTGTGAAATGACCGATATTCGTGTTTGGATCGCGGATTAGCACCGCCAAATAATGTTGCATGCAGTTCCACAAAGCCGTGCTTTTTTCTGGCACGGCTTTGTCTTTCTATATAGAGCAGGGATTCAGGTTATTTGTTTCGGTGAAACTGCGGCATAAACATTCGTTACTCGGTAAAGCAATGAATTTGGAACCAATCATTAACGTTTTCAAACATCAGTAGTTCTTTTCCGCAGGTATAATTTGCAAAACCACTATAGCTTCACCAAGAGCAACGATATGAACATTAAAACTATTTCTCTCATTGCATTACTGATTCTGTTTATTTTGACCTCGTGTAGTGGTAGGGACCAACCAGCTGCTACCGAAGCGCCGACTGTCGAACCGGTCGAATCGCGTCCTATTATCCTTGGTGATATTTCCGACGACCCAGCCGAGGTGATCGATGGAACGCAGCCTCTGGCAGAGTACCTGGCTGCCAACCTCAAAGAATATGGCATCACCGAAGGACAGGTCCGTGTCGCCACATCCACCGAGGAGCTGGCGCAGCTGCTGGCAGACGGCGAAGTGGACCTATACTTCGATAGTACCTATCCGGCCACGTTGATCAGCGATCAGGTCGGGGCGAAGATCATCGTCCGCCGCTGGCGTTTTGGCGTGGAGGAATATCAGAGTGTGATCTTTGCCAGTAAAGAAAGCGACATCACTTCGGTCGAGCAATTACCGGGTCATATGGTGGCGATGGATGCGCCGTATTCCACATCTGGTTTCATGCTTCCGGCCGTGTATCTTACGGAGCATGGACTCAAGCTGACAGGCAAGAAGAGCCAGGGCGACCCGGTGGCGAGCGATGAAATCGGGTTCGTTTTTAGCTACGACGATGAAAATACGCTTCAATGGGTGCTTAGTGGTCTGACGGACGCTGGTGTAACAGACGATTTTCATTTTGATGTGGATTTCCCTGAGGAGGCGCGTGCACAACTGGTGGAACTGGCGCGCACGGAAGCAACCCCGCGTCAGGTGGGTTTGGTCCGATCGGGCCTGGACGGAGAATTGACTCAAGCCATCATCGCTGTCCTCACCTCGATGCATGAAACGGCAGAAGGCCAGGCTGCGCTCGAATCCTTCCAGACCACTAAATTCGATGAATTCCCGGATGGGATCAACGCCGCCACCCAGCGGATGCGCGAAATGATGGAATTAGTGAAGGGAATCCAACTGCCTTAACTTCAAAGCAAACTACATAGCCTTGCGACGGTTTCCCATCGGCGGTGTCAATCAATGCAAATAACCTTCGCAAGGCTATCCAATCGACCTTTTTCACGATGAATTAACTTTGCTTCGGGAATTGACATAAGATGCTGCGCTTTCATCGATACTGGAATAATTTGCCATTGGGAGGCAAGATCGTAGGGCTGGTGAGCCTGTTGATCCTTGCTACTGTTTTGGCATTGACATTCCTTTCCATCCAGCGGGAGCGCGAAAATTTTCGCAAAGAACTGCTCGAGCAGGCATATATGCTTCTCGACGCAACTTCACTCACGATCCGCGATCAGTTGTATCGGCTGCAAATCGACGAGATCAGCGATGTTGCCGGTGTTGTAAGTAAAAGCCCCGATGTTACTGAGTTCGTTGTGTATGACACGCGCGGACGTGTGCTCGCAGATGCATCGGGGACACGCAGCATTTACTCGCAGACGGGCGATCCCCTCGGCGTGCGGCTGCTGGAATTGGGTCGAAATGAGTCGTATACCGAATGGCAGGAACATCAGTTGCTGGTGGGACGCGCCGTCATACTTGGTAATGAAGCCATCGGCGCGGTCATGACCGGTCTTTCCACGCAGCCACTCGATCAGAAGATCCGCACCCTCACCATCCAGGGTATTTTGCTTGGGCTGGTGACGATGATTATCGGGTGGGCACTGACATTGCTGCTCAGCAGGCAGATCACTGCTCCACTGATGGAGCTGGCAGACCTGGCGGGCAAAATGGCCGCCGGGAATTTTTCGATCCGCGTGGCGCAAACTTCGAAGGATGAGATCGGCCGTCTGGCGGGTGCATTCAATGAGATGGCGACCGGTTTGCAGGAACGCGAGTGGTTGAAGGATATGTTCGGTCGCTTCGTCAGCCAGGAGGTGGCGCAGGGTATTCGCGAAGGCAAAATCATCCTGGAGGGGGAGAATCGCACCGTCTCCGTATTGTTCTGCGATATACGCGGGTTCACCGATTTTTCGGAACGACATACACCGAATGAAGTGGTCAAGCTGCTCAATGAATTCCTGCCGCTTGTTGTACAGGCGGCGCAGAAGTATGGCGGCATGGTCAATAAGTTTGGCGGTGACAGCACATTGATCATTTACGGCGCACCGTATGAAGTTCAGAATGATGCGTTGAAGGCGGTATTAACGGCCCTCGAGATCCGTATTGCGGTTAGCTCCATGAACGACCGGCTTGCAGAAAAAGGTGAAAATCTTCGCGTAGGAGTGGGGATCAATACTGGGGTCGCGTTAGCCGGAGCGGTCGGCCCGATGGAGCGGCAGGAATATACGGTGATCGGCAATACGGTCAATCTCGCAGCACGCATCGATGGATTGAACAAACAATTCCCCCAACACGATATCCTGATCAGCGCCTGGACGTATGATGCGCTCGGGGAATATCGCTCTCAATTCGAAATGGTATCGCTTGGAGCACTCCCGATCCGCGGCCGGGGAGAGCCTATCGAGATCTGGGCAGTGCGCAATAAACGATCCTGAAACCGCTTTGAACTTTGGGGAAAATTCGTCAACTGGTGAATCCAAGCCACACTTGATATGAGCCAAAACAGAACAGCGCGATCGCGGAAATACTCAACAAGGCGCGGCTCACTCTGGGTCCCAGTTGGTGGGCGGAGCCGAAGAGGATGATCATCGCGGCAAGGCTAAGGATCATCGTGACGTAGAATCCCGCCAGCAGGCTGATCCCGTGGATCGGAGTTTCCCTCCAGCCTCGAATCAAAATCGGGCCCGTAACCAGAGTCCAAAACAGGTAAGCGCCCGGCGCGAGAGTATTTGTCAGCGCGGCTTTCCACAGACTGCCTCCGCTGCTGGCCTCACTGGCAGGAAGCTGTGGGTCGAAATTCTTCCACGATTTAAAGGTTCCATACGCAAGATAGAGAACAAAGGATCCACCGGCAAGATACAAAAACCGTTGAAACCCGATTGGAACCTGGCTCAATACAAGCAGACAAATCGCGATGATGGGACCGTCACTGATTAATGGAGCGAGTGCAGATGGCAGGCTTCTTCGCCAGCCTTTGAGCAGCGCCTGCGAGATCAAATACGTTTGCAACGGACCTGGCTGCACCGCTGCGGCGAATCCATAGCCGATTCCCAGAAGTGCATACGTCCACATCTTACGAGTGCCCCACAACTTCATAATGGACAACGGTCGGCTCGAACTCGAGCAGGAAGTCCTTGTCTTCGGGATAATATTTGGCGGCTTCCACATGTTCGCCCGCGAAGGCTTTGATCGATTCGATGTCTTTCCAGAACGTGAGCGTGATGAAGTGCGTGATGTCGCCTTCGGTCCGTTCCAGCACATGCACACTGATATTTCCCTCCACGCTCTGGTAATCGGGAATGGCGCGCGCAATGGTAAATTCCCGATATGCTTTTGCTTTTGAGGTCGGCACTCGGCCGTGCCACATCCTGGTGATCATCCCTCTTCCTCCTCAAATACGAACTTGGTTGGGTCTTTAGTGAATTGTGACCAGGCAATGCACTGGCGCGGCGTGAAAATGTACAGCCCGCCCTTGTCCCATTGGTTGGGCTTGGGAGAGTAGCCGCGGTCTTTGTATTTATCACCGATCGCTTTGGCGAGTCGCTTCGCGAACTGAGGATCGGGTTTTCCGGCTGGTCGCGATGTTCCCTCCATGAAGATCGCTTTCTCGCCATTTTCAAGATTAAGCGTCACGTGTGGATTCTTCATGATATTCTGCGCGTGCCGCGTCTCGGGGCTGCCATCGTAATAAAACTTGTTATCGAGAAAGGCGCCCCAGCGCGGGACGACGTGCGGACGTCCATTCGGGCGGACGGAACACAGCCAGTAATGCTTGGATTCAGCTACTTGCGCGGCGACCCACTCCCAGGTCAGAAATTTCTTTGGCCTATCAACGTATCCATGTGGAAAATGAGGCCGCGTGATTTTGGGCGTATTCATAATTACACTCCTGATTAAAAGCCTTGCGAAGGCGTCGCCGTGGCGACATTTTTCACCAGCCCCAAAAATTCAGTGAAAAAACTTTCGCAAGGTTCGTGGTCTTATGACGGTACGATCACAGCACGAACATCACTTGTAAATTTCTCCAGATCATCGAGTCTATGATTGATCTTCTCAGCGTCCAATGGAACGATTTGCGAAACTACGCGCGAGGTATCCAATACGTTCCTGCGCGCCAGATCGATCAACGTACGCAATTCGTCGAGCAGATGATCGTTCGAGCCAATTACCTCCACTTCCTTGCCGATCAAGGTGGTGTATGGATCCACTTCCAAAGGGACTTTGCTGATGCCCACAATTACCGCGCGGCCGAGTACGCCGACAGATTCGACCGTTTGCTTCATGGTCTTGGACAAACCGATCATCTCCAACGCTACATCCACACCTCTACCTTGTGTTAGTGTGCGGATCTCCTCCACTGCATCGAAGCGCGCCGCATCGATCGGGATCGCACTGTATTGACTTGCGAGAGCGAGTTTATCGGGATGGATGTCCACAGCGTAGACTTCGACCGCACCCAATGCCCTGGCCAGCTGGATAGCAGATAAGCCGAGTCCGCCCACGCCGAAGACTGCCACCGTTTCACCGGCTTTTACCCGCCCTTTATGCAACGCGTGCAGCGCCGTCGCCGATGCGCACATCAAAGTGGCGCCCGCTTCGAACGAGATCTCCTCGGGCAGTGGCACCGCGTTGCGGGCCGGAATTGATACATAGTCCGTGTACCCGCCGTCGACATGATGACCAAGCATTTGCACGCTGGCGCAAAATTGCTCATGCCCTCGCTTACAGTAATAACATTCGCCGCAGCTGATGTTGTAATGGACCGCGACACGCTCGCCCGCTCGGACGTTGGTCACCCTTGGCCCGATCCATTCCACCTCACCGGCAATTTCATGTCCGAGCGTGATCGGCAGCCTGCCCATGGGCGACGTTCCAGCGCGATAGTGCGCGTCGGAGTGACAAATGCCCGCTGCTCGAACGCGTACCAGAACGTCAGTATCGCCTCCGCCGGGAATAGGGATATCGCGAAACTCCAACGGTTCTCCCGGCTGGATCATTTGCACTGCTCTCATACTCTCTCCTATCGATAAGATGTTGCCCGTCAAACGGAATCAGGACTCAGGTCCCGGAGGAGCCGGGCTGTGGTTGTTCGCCAAGCGTGAAATAAAAGACCGAGCCATGTCCCGGCCCGTCTGAGTCGAGCCAGATCGTGCCGCCATGCACTTCAATAATTCGTTTAACAACAGCCAGCCCCACTCCTGCGCCTTCCGTCTTCGGATCGAGCTTGTCAAAAAGACCAAAGATCCGTTGATGATAGCGCGGGTCGATGCCGATACCATTGTCGCGAACAAAAAACGCATTTTTTCCCTCGTTCGTTGTTTGACATCCAATGTCGATCCGCGGGTGCGGCTGATCGCCCATATACTTGCAGGCATTATCAAGCAGGTTTTGCATCACCTCGACAAGCCGCACCCGATCGCCGTACACGTATGGCAGATCCGGCTGTACGGAAAGCTGTACTGTACCATTCTGAAGCTGCCCGCCGACGTTGCTGATGGCTTCCTCTACCACACTGGCGAACGGAAGTTCCTGCGGAGGATTCATCAATCGACCGATACGCGACAGTTCCAACAGCTCGCCCAATAATTGGTGCATCTTCTGGGTGGCGGCCTTAATTCGAAGGATATCATGTTTGACTCGGTCAATATCCCGGTCGAGCACATCCTTCTCGAGTAGCCCCAGAAACCCCTGGATCGTGACAATGGGAGATTTCAGGTCATGCGAAACCGTATAGGTGAAACGCTCCAATTCTGCGTTGCGCACTTCAAGGTCCCTGATCAATGTCTCGCGTTCCATCTCTGCCAGTTTTCTCTCTGTAATGTCACGCGAGATACCTACCAACCCGGTAATGTGACCATGTTGATCGCGAATGGGCGCCTTGCTGGCCGACATCCAACGCGGTGTTCCATCTGGCAGGGGAATATATTCCACACGGTCGAGAAGAGCGTCACCTTTTTCGATCAGCCTTCGTTCTTCTTCAAAAACAGCCTCGGCAAGCGCAGCCGGCATGAAATGAGAATCATTCCTGCCGATGGCCTCTTCAGGGGAATTCACGCCCAGCATTCGCGCCTGGCGATTGTTGACAAGCGTGAAGCGGGAGTTTCGGTCTTTAAAATAGACTGTATCTGGAACACTATCCATCAGCACATGCAGCAGGTCACGTTCGCGGGCCAGCGCATCCTCTGCCTGCTTGCGCTCTGTGACATCGAGGATCTGCAAGCCCACATACTGTGTGCCCGTGGAATCGCGCATCGGAAATTTGAACACCCACCAATGGTGCGATTCTCCATCTGGGGCGCGTGCGGCGTATTCATTGATCATGGCTTCACCGGTTTCGAGCACGAACCTGTCAGTGGACGTGAATTGATCTGCTTCCTCCGTAGGGAACAAATCAAATTCTGTTTTGCCTAGAATTTCATTGACAGGTCTCCCGAACAATTTCTCGACTCTTGGATTGCAGTACACATAGCGGCTATCTGCGTCTTTCATGATAACGATGGCCGGACTCGTTTCCATAAAGACTCGAAAGCGCTCTTCGCTTAATCTCCATGCCTGTTCATTGTTTCGGGCCTGCTCAAGACTTGCCTCCATGCGTTTCATGACGACGCTCAGCGCAGACGCGACCGCGATCAACATTACATAGTTGATCAAAACATCATCCCAGCCGGTGTTTTGATTGAACCCGGTATCGACCCACATGTTGATTTCCATCATTCCAATGAGCGTAACTGCGGCCATACCCAGCAGCGTAAATATCCACAACCAATGTCTTCCTACCAGAATGCCTCCGAGAAGCAGGGCAGCAGGTAATGCGACCATGGCTGTATCGTGCATCCCGAACCCATCGATTGCCAGCGCCGTGACAGCTGCGATCAACCCGATTGGCACGATCATGCGACCAAGCCCATAATAGCCCTTGAATGTGAGGACAAGCGATGTGGTAACCAGAATCCCGAGAATCAGCGACACCCAAAACACAATCGCGATCTGGTTGATGGCGTTGGTAATCATCACAGCAAGGATACTGCCCAACACAATAATATGAAGAAAGGCCAGCATTGTGGAAAATGTACGGTCTGATGTTTTATTTTTGGGCGGCAAGCTGGACAGTAGTGCTTTCATGGCATTGTGTTCCGCGGATATAGTTAGGATTCTGATGCGAAAGCCTTGCGAAGGATTCTCTTGAAGCCGTCTTGGCAATTGTTGACAGCCTTCGCAAGGCTGATATTAAGTGTTTTAAGTTAGGAACCAGTTCAGGGTCTCCCCGGCGCCGAAACGCTGGAACGGCGTGCCCATTGAGCAATAGTGTGGATATCCTCAGGGGTCGTGCGGCAGCAGCCGCCGATCAAGCGCGCGCCTTCACGGAACCACTGCTTTGCTTCCTCTCCAAATGATGCATAGACGGGATGTCCATCCCAGTCATTCGAGGTTGCATCGTATGATTCTCCTGAGTTGGGATATACAAGGATGGGCTTGCTGGTAGCCTTCTTCGCTTCCCAGATCAATGCCGGGACATATTTGGGCGACGTGCAATTGACTCCGACCGCCGCCACAAATGGACTCGCTTCGATCAGCCGCACACAATCTTCGAGCCGCTGCCCCTCATTGACGTGCGCCTCATCGCGACAACTGAAGCTGATCCACGCCTGGATACTTTGGAACTCCTCCAGCAGCCTGACCAGCGCCTGCGCTTCAATCAGTGAGGGAATGGTCTCGCAGGCCAAAATATCGGGATGGGCATCGATCAGTGCTTTCATACGCGGGCGGTGAAAGTCCATCAATTGCGTTTCGCTCAATCCGTAATTCCCGCGGTATTCCGAGCCATCGGCCAGGTATGCCCCATAAGGCCCCACCGATGCAGCGACGAAGGGTTTCATCCTGCCAACCCGATTTGACGCCTCCGCCCAGAATTCATCGCGGGCCTCCTGCGCCAGTGTCACAGATTTTTGAATGAGCGCCAGCGCTTCGGTTTCAGTCAATCCGCGTTTCATTAATCCCTGCAGAGTGGCTTGATAGCTGGCTGTGATCGCACAGTCTGCGCCGGCTTGGAAATAATCGTAGTGGACCCCTTTGATCTTTTCCGGCTGTTCCAGCAGGATCTTTGCGGACCATAGGTTATCTTTCAGGTCGCAGCCGCGGCGTTCCAGCTCGGTGGCCAGCGCGCCGTCGATCACCAAAGCAGGATAACGGTCCAGGATGGAAGCGATGGGATTCATATATTCCTCAGGGGAAAGGATACCATAAAGACAAACCGGATAAACTTTTTATATCCAAAGGTGCAATGATGATCGAATGTTTGTCCCCGAGCTGAGCACTCAATTAGAAAATGTATTGATCCAAAAATGAATTACGAAATTTCCCTCTCGGATCGTAACGTTCGAGCAAGTGTCTAAAGTCTGGCAGCTTTTCGAAAAGCGACTGCAGATGTGCAGGACGCATCGTAAACAGCTTGCCCCAGTGCGGCCTGGCTTCGAACGGCGCCAATTGTTCTTCGATCATTGGGAGTATCTGCTGTACGGCATCCCAATCCTTCTTCCACGTGAAGTGGATGGCGACACAATCCTGCCCATAGCATGGACTCATCCAAAGAGTATCGGCAGCGATCGTACGAATTTCCGAGATTTGCAGCAGCGGAGCAATATGCTCCCTTATATCATCTATCGCATGAAACGCAGACACGGCATATCGGCGCGGCAGGATGTATTCACTCTGCAGTTCCTCACCACTGCTGGGGGTGAACTCCAGGCGAAAGTGCGGAAGACGTTCGTACCAGGGACCACAGCTTCCCAGTTGCGCGGTACAGTTTTCCGACGAGAGCGCGGAAATCGGGTGAAGATTTCTAGTCGCGAGTTTTGCTCCAAATAATTCCGGTTCGGCTTTGATGGACACATTGTCTGCCGCCAGGCGCTTCACCCATACTTGATTGAAAGCTGCGCTCTTCCAATCTGTAAACAGACTGACGCTGTATCCGCTTGAAGAGATTTCGTCGAAATGATTCTCCAGGCTGGCGGGCGGCATAATTTCGTAAACGTCCTGCTGCATCTGAAAACTTGGAAAAACTTCAAGGGTCAACTTTGTAAGGATGCCCAACCCGCCCAGGCTAACGACAGCTCCTTCAAAGCCTGCATCGTTTCGCGAGAGAACGGTTAATTCCCCGTCCGCGGTAACGACCTCGACGGCGGTCACCGCCGCGGCCAGATTTTTATTCTGATTTCCAGAACCATGTGTGGCCGTTGCACACGCACCTGCAACGGAGATGTGTGGTAAGGATGCCAGGTTGTGCAGCGCGAAGCCTTTGGCGTCGAGCCAGCGGCAAAGCTCCCCGTAGCGCACGCCGGCTTCCACAGTGACTGTTTGCCCTTCGGGATCGAGCTGGATGATTTTATTAAAATGGCTCAAAGAGATAATGTCACCGGGTGAGTCGGCGATGTCATTGAAGGAATGCCGCGTGCCGAGCGCCTTCAACTTGCCGCCGCGCTGGACCAGTTCCTGTATCTGTTCGATGCGTTCCGGCTCGTGAATTTTAGCCGCGCCGTAAAAATAATTACCAGCCCAATTCCCGGGATTGTTCATCATGTTTGAATTCCTATATCGCTTATTTATTTGCCAATATTTTCCTGAAAAATTCTGTCGAGTACGTTTGCAGCGCCTTTCGATCGTGTCCAATGCCATCGATGAGCAAAAATTCTGTATTGGCGCCGGCGGAACGATAGATCGCTTGCGCATCCTCCCAGCGCGAGAGCGGATCTGTCCCGAACAGCATGTCGATCAATTGCGCCTGGGATTCATCCCAGCCATCCGCGAAATCAACTGAATCGTTATCATCCAGAGTTCCCATATAGATCAGCTGTGGGACAGCGTTGTACGCTTGAGGGTCGAACGAAATTCCAGTAAGTATTTCCAGATCAGCAACGCCGGCCGGGTAGGGGAGTTGTTCGCCATTGTACTGTATCACCGGCGCGATCGGCCACCCGCCAGGCGAGCCAATCGTTGCAGCCTTGACCCTCTCCGGGTGCAGGATCGTGAACCGATTGGCGAACATCGCGCTGGCAGAAAAGCCCTGGAGCAAGACCTTTTCATCCGTTGCAAAACCCTGTTGGGCAAGCTCAGCGCGGGCGAAGTCGATCATGGCGATCAACTGCAGGTCGATCCGTTTGAGATCGGCGCGGTCTGTCGTGAGCGTATCTCGATCCAGCGCATGAGTGTAGATTTGCCAGTCCTCTGCTGGGCGGATAAATGCCGGGACAAGCAGAATTACGCCCAGTTCATCGGCGATGCTTTTGCGCTCAAAGCCGGTGAGCCATGCATCCCTGCGATGAATGTTTGGATCATCTGAATTGATGCCTGAATTGTTGGGCTGAACGAGAATTGTGAGCGCTTTCCCTGCACGCATGGCGTGACGGGCATCCGGTGAAATATAGAGATAAAAACCGGCGTAAAAACCATTCGAAGGGTTGGCTGCAACGTGTTGTAACCGAGTCCAGTATGGACCCACTGTCCATGCCAGAATGATGAGGAACAGAATCAGGACAACAATAAAAATGCTGGTGAAGCGCTTCATGAACGAGCGGAGCAACGTTACCTCTATTGACTTTGCAACAACCACTCGTCGAAGAAGTCCACCAGTCTTCGCTGGTATCGGCGGGGGTTTTCCAAATAAATTGCCAGATGCGCTGCATCCTGCTCCAGCCACAGGAAACGCGGTTCACGGGCGGCATTGTAGAGTCGTTCACCTGCATCGGGAGGTGCAACGCGATCTGCCTGACTATGGACAATGTACACGGGACGCGGGCTGATGCTCCCGATCTCATCCATCGAATTGACCTCCTCAAGATCGATGCCAATCCGCGCACTGACAATAAACCGGGTAAGTGAGTCGACGAACGGATATGGCGCAAGAAAGCGCAGTTCATCCTCCAGAGATGCGAACGAACTATCTACAAAAAGAGCCTCGATTTCCGGGTAGTGGGCAGCTGCGCGAATAAGAGTTGCCCCGCCCATCGATCCTCCCCAGGCACCGACATGCTCGACGCCCGGCTGCGCACGTGCAAATTCCAGAGCGGCTTTAACATCCAGCACTTCCATGAACCCAACTGTGGAAATCTCGCCGCCACTTTCGCCATGCGCGCGTGCGTCCCATGACAGGACACCATATCCCTTTTTTGCCAGCATAACATGCACCCATTCAGGACGGTTATCACCATATCCATGGGCCAGCAGGATGACAGCTCCCTCTCGAGGCGGCGTATACCATGCCGAAAGACGTATGCCATCGTCGGTGATCAACAGCACCGGCTGGTAGTCGATATCGTGTTTTCGGAGCGTATTGCCAGGCGGAATGATGCGCGGCGGATGCAGCACATTGTTCACCTCTGCGAACGCGAACAGCACCGCCGAAAGAAGCAGCAGCGCAGAAACGTTCCCTATCCATCTGAACCAGGATCGCCATTTCCAATTCATAGATGAAAGAATCCCTTTACCTGTTCGATACCTTCCGAGCAAGTTGAAGAACCACGAATATGCTGATGAACAGGATCAATACTACTCCATAGGCAGAACGGATTCCAGCGGCATCTGCCAGCCAGCCCAGGGCCAGGGGAAGTGTGAGTATTGCTGTTCCTGAGGCGAGGGTGGCGCGCGCTCCCGCTGTGACCGTATTCCCTTCCGCGGCGCTGATCGCCAACGAAAGGATCAAGGGGTAAAGATTCGCAACGCCAAGCCCGTTGACAAATAATCCGCTCAAGCTGAGGAAAGGATTGGGACCCATCCAGAAGAGCAGAAATCCGATGGTGGCGACTGCGATGGAGACAACTACAACTGCGCGCGTGGAGAAGCGCTGGACGAGGCGGCTCCCTAACGCGCGCCCAACGATCATTGCCGCCAGAAACAGGCTGACCGCCCGGGCCGCATCCGCTTTTGCGAGACCAAGCACTTGCTCCACATAATCGGCACTCCAGAAGACCATGCAGAATTCCACAGAAACCCCCAGCACGATGGCGATCCAATAGATCCAGAATAACCAGGGCAGAGCCTTCGTGGCTGTAATCGACTCGGCAGCGGCTGATCTGGTCGAAGGCGCGGAATTCTTTCGCAGGCCCAGGAACATCCAGAGTGGAATACTTGCGATCAACCCTAACGCCCACCGCCAACCGATGGAGTCTGCGAACCAACCGACAAGCAGGGGAGCAGATGTTGCGAACAAGGACGCGATCAGGTTGGCTTCTGTAAGAGCGACAGCTTTATGCTCGCCATGCTCGTCCGAAAGTGCGGCAGGCACAATCGCCAGGATCAGTGAACCGATCCATCCCATCAGAAAGCATGCTGTAATGGTGAGGATTGGGTTTCTTCCCATCACCAGCAGCAACGCGCTGATACTGATGCCAAAGAGTCCAAGCCATAGCGCCTGCCGTTGACCAATGCGTTGGATGAGCAGATGACCAGAACCGCCGATCAATAGGATGCCAACCGCAAAGGCCGTGAAATGAAGACTGCTGGCGGTGTAGGTCAGTCCCAGTTCGTCTTTGAGGAACGGAGTGATGGGGCCCAGTACATTAAGAAAATATCCGTAGACAGCCAGTGACAAATACGCCAGCCAGGTAAAGCGGTTTCGATGAAACGTTGTTTGCATTTTGTTGGGTATCGTTGGCGGCACTGCCTGCTGCAGGAAGAAATAGGAAGTATTACTGTAAAACTGGTCGCGGAAATCGGTTAACTCACCTTACGCAGGTTCGCTCCAAGGCGGCCTTAGACCGCCGTGTTTGCGCGGGAAGTCGTGGAGCTCTGGTGCCACGAGAGCGTGAAGGTGCGTAAGGTCACCAGTTAACTCTCTCCTTTCCAATGCACTGGTTCAGGAAGTTTGAGAAGTGTCTCAATCTCCAGGAAATCTCCGAAATATGCCGTCTTCATCCGTAGCATCCGTAAATTCCTTAAAATCCATGTTGGCGATGGACAGATTGTTCTGGATACTCTGAATCTGGGAGGGCACAGCGCGGAACTCGGGTGCAGATTCTTTGAGCAGGTCGATGATCAGAAGCGGATGCTCAGGATGCGTCATCGCTTTCCGGTCTGCCACGATGATGAAGCTGTGGTTGTAATCGCTCGGCAACGAATTCAAGAGTTGTTTTTTTGTGATGTCGGCATACTCCACATCATTGAGAAAATCGAGATATGCCAGGAAGTGCAGCGTGCCGACCGGTTTTCGGATCTCAGCACAGATTTCAACCCAGGCAGCCTGGTCTGTAAAATCGGTACGTAGGACGAGAACGTTCTGTGTAGATGGGATTGTTTTCATGGAAGACCTATGAGTGTGTGTCTTAGCGCTTGTTTCGCAATTCACCTTAGTTCTGCATGGAATTCTAAGTAGTGATCGAAAACCACTTGAAGCAAGTTCGCTCCAGGCGGCGTTTCCGCCGCCGCACCCTGCAAGTGTGCTTCGCAAAGGACGGCGGCTTGAGCGAGTGTTCGTCTACTTAGACCGAGTTTCCAACACAAAGTAAAGTCCCGCAGAGCGGCCCCGCTTGCGCGGGATCTACGAGATGGCGCGAAGGCGCTCATAAATTATCTGCAGGAGGCACTATGTAATTTACCACCAACCTTGCGAGGCGGGGTTGGGAAGAGCATCACGATTTTGTAAGCACATGGAAAACTCGCGGCTCAAATTTGTCCGAAAGGAAGTGTAGCTCCATCTGTGCGGACTGTAAATCCTTCCCCAGGAGAATTGTATCCCTTTTTTACCCCCATGAGTCCCACACAGAATGCCGAAGCTTTGCCGCACGCGGGGCAAAAACTTCGGCAACATCAAATGCAGGGAAATTTATGGTTCAGGATTCCACTGCAGTCGATCCAATTGGTAATTAGGTCCACCTCTTGGTGTTGGTAAATCTGCGAGGAATGCCGGTACTGCTGTGAGAGAATCCCCAGTTCTGGCGCTAAGATCCAACAGAAACACCTGTGCATCGTTGATATATGCCAGGCACTGCCCATCGGCGGAGAGGGCAGGCGCATGTCCGCGGTCCGCGAGCTTGCGTAATTGCGTACCGTCGGCGAAAGCCAGATAAATTGCGCGGTCTCCTGCGCCGTAGCCAATATCGAACACAAGCGAACCTCCATCTGCGGCCCAGCTCAAGTTTGCCGATTCGGGGATCGATGAACCGCTGCCTTTCGGGATCGCCAGCATTCCGAGTATGGTCTTCTTCCCGCTGGATCGCTCCATCGAGATGAGTCGCGCCTCACCAATCGTACGATCCATTTCCACGTAGGCGAGCTGCGACCCATCAGGAGAGAATGCAAAACCGGTCGCGTCTTCCACCAGGGCGCTGATCAACTCAATTTGGGAGTCTTCCAACGAAGCCTCAAATAGTCCACCGGACTCAACAGTCGATCCAAAAAAAACAATGCTCGTTCCCTCGGGTGTGAATTGTGGTGTTCCAAGGATGTGCATATCAAGTTCCTTGTAGACGATGTGATCTCCTTCGGCATTCAGCAGATAGGCTCTTGTATTGTCCGGACCAGACCATGTGACGAATTGCCGTCCATCACGCGACCAGTCCATCCCAATTAGATAGCCCAAACCCGAGGGGGCAAGGCTATATTCAAGTTGGCTGCCGGAAGAGTCCATCACATTGATATTGCCATGGCCCATGGTATTGCCAAGGACAGCCAATTTTTGGCCATCTCTCGACCATGCAAAGGCACGAAGTTCGCCGACGGCATTAACCGCCTCCAGAGCCATGAATTCTGTCTTCTCCGGGTTGGACAGCGACACTACAAATCCATGGGACGCTGCAAGTGTCCCAGTACATATATTGCCTGAGTGCACTCTTTCTGCAAACGAAACCGTTTCAACAGCCGTGGTTTCTGCGGCGGGTTGAACGCCCGGTAACAAAGTTCGGAGCATCCAGCTTGCTAAAAGGATCCCAGCGACTACTGTAAATGCCCAACCGATGGGCTTAAGCATCCTTACAAACGCGTTTGATTTTTGTTTCTGAGAGGGAAATGCATCCATAAGTTGAATCTCCAGATTCGATTGGAAGCCTGGGGAAAGCTTCATCTGTTCCGCAGCGAACGCTAGCCGCTCGGCCACCAGTCGTTCATCGGCAGGGAGTTGGTCGATCAGGTCTTTATTCATAATCCATCTCCAATGCAAGCGAGGTCCGCGTTCGCAGGTCTTGCAGGCCGCGTGAGATCAACATGCGAACATTTGCTTCACTTTTACCAAGCACCAGCCCTGCTTCTGCCGGGCTCAGTTCGCTGACGAAGCACAGGATCAACGCTTCGGCGCGGTCCTGGCTGATGGTCCTCAATGCTCCCTGGACCTGCTCCATTTGGATTCGCCGGGCCGCTGCTTTATCAGTCGGCAGGGCTGGGCTTGGGAAGTGAACCGCCGCCTCCAACGGGACCTCGGGCCTGCGTCCGCGGAAATAGCGTGCGCGCAGCCTCGACGCGATCCCCATCAGCCAGGCGATGTAGGGTCCCCTCCCACGATACGAGCGGATGCCCTCCAGCGCCGCCATGAACGTTTGTGACGTCAGGTCCTCGGCATCCCTGTCATGATCTGTATGTGCCCGGTGGTAGCGATACACGCTCAGCACGTGGCGCCTATACAATTCGGCAAACGCCTCGCGATCTATATGAGCCTGTTGCGCAAGCCGCGCATCCTCCATCGAGGGATATTGCGATTGTGATATTGGCATAAGCGTGGTCAGAAAATCTCCTGCACATCCTTGTAGTGCCAGCAGGGCGGCGAATCGTAACAGGGAAAATACACTCTGCCCATCATGAATTTTTTGTGAAGGCGCATCCATCTCGCTCCATGTTTACCCTGTGAACCCATGTGGAATCGGAGACCTTACGAGTACTTCAAGTTTGTCCGGTTGCTTCCGTAATTCCTTCTTGTACCTGTTCAGTTTTGGAACTATACTGTTCCTGTCGAAAATCGGTTCCGCATATTTTATTGGTGTAACAGCGGTATGAATTCTCGTCGCTTGCTTCTGCCTCAATTATTTTTGATTCTCGTGGCATCCCTTACACTCCGAGTCTTACAATGGCAGAGTTGGCGGTTCATCGATCCCATCCTGCAGACTCCTTTCTGCACAGACAATCCACAAAACTTAATTGGAAATACAAGTGAGATCTTCAGCGTAGCCTTTTCGCCCGAAGGCAGGTACGCGCTTACCGGAAGCAATGATTGGACAGCGCGGTTGTGGGATCTTTCTGCGGGACGCCTGGTTCACACGTTCAGTGGGCATACAGGCGGCGTGACGAGTGTTGCCTTTTCACCAGACGGGGACTATATACTGACGGCCAGCATCGATCGAACAGCGCGCCTGTGGAATATCAGAAGCGGCAAAGAGGTGCGAGAATATTTGGGATCGGCAGTGATACTGTTTGGCGCTGTATTTTCACCGGATGGCAGCTATATCGTTGCTGCCAGTGGAGACAAAACCGCCTGGATGTGGGACATGCACACGGGACAGGTGATCCGCAACTTTATCGGCCATACACTTCCGGTGACCAGTGTCGCGTTCTCGCCGGACGGAAAGCGCGTTCTCACGGGAAGCCGCGACGAGACCGCGCGCCTCTGGGACGCTGCTACCGCCAAATTGCTTTTTACATTTTCAGATCATATCCAGGCCATCACCAGCGTTGCCTTCTCCTCCGATGGCAAATATGCCATCAGCGGCAGTTGGGACAAGACCGCCATCGTATGGGACGTGACCACAGGTCAAACCATTGCCGCCTTTGCCGGGCATACAGATGCGGTGACCAGCGTTGCTTTTTCGGCTGATGGGAAATATGTGCTGACGGGCAGCGCAGACGCGAGCGCCCGGCTATGGGATCTGCATCAGCCTGCCCGACCACTGCGAACTTTTTTCAATGGAACCGCAAGCCCGGTCTGGGACGTCGCATTCTCACCAGATGGAGCGCAGGTGCTTACCGGCGACAGAGACAATACGGCCCGGCTGTGGCATGTGCAGGAATCTGAAATGAAGTGTACGACTCTGTCTTTTTCTGGTATGCGGTGAGCAGCAAACCTGCTTCTGTCTCCACCTCTTTCGGATTAACGCCCGTAGAGCACGGGATTTGCCGCAACACTCAGGGTTTCCAGCAGTTTTTGCAATCTAGCAGGGCGCAGGCTTGTGAGGCGGAAGAGACGAAGGGACTCTGGTGTTGCCACGCGATTTGGCGATGCCGGCCGCATCTGACTCCATGACTGTTGGATGATTTGCCGCAGGAACGCTTCATCGGTTGTATCGTCGATGACGAATACCACTCGTCCCAGCGGCACGATATTGATCAACTCGTTGATCTCAAAAATGCAGCCGGAATTCTGGGCCGAAAAGCCGCGTATATCCATGAGCACAACATCGCACTCGCTGATCAATCGCGACAACACCATCCTCCAGGTATCATCGCGGCAGAAGAAATCGTTCACCCGGAAGCGACCATCGAAATCGGGGTTCAGATCCATTTCCGAGATCCGCAGGTCGAGGAGTTGAGCATTGTCGATGAAACGGCGGGATAGTTTTCCACTAATGAAGTCCAGGAATTCGTGCGGTTCAACCGTTGCAGTCACCAGATCGGGCCCCGCGATGAATCGAATGTCTCCAATATATCGCCAGTTTGTCGAAACTGCATCGAACAGGCGCTCACTGCGCTTTCCCAACGAGAACACTCGCAGAAGCAGTAAAGCACTGCTCTTTTTGGAAGGGCGAATTTTGTGGCTATAGAATGAAAACCCAACCAAGGCCACAACTTTATAAACAAGAAACGCCATTGGCCAGGCAATTAACCATACTGCGCCTGCAGTCATAAAATCAACCGATGCGAAGGCCGTATAGAAGAGCCATATGGCATCCAAAGTAATAGATTGGTCGCTGATCTTCTTTCGGTTATACCTATACCCAATCCATTGGATCATCAGCCAACCGCAGAATATAAATGGCACAATACCCAGGACAAGGATAGCGATGAAGATACCGTCGCTTGAAAGCCCCACTGCCAACCCAAGTTGTACAATTGATTCGAGCATCTGAATATCGCCGACCGCGATGAGAAACGCAAAGTAGACGCCAGTTACAGCCAGGATCATGAGGATTAGCACGAGCGGTCCGACCGCTCGAACTCTGCGGTTTAAGAAAATAACCGGAAAATTTAGCAGAATCCATATGAAAGTGATCGCGCCAAAATTGAGATCTGGATTTCTGATCACACCGAGGATTTCAAGTCCGGCAAGCACAAAGAAATAGGCGGCTATAGGCAGAAACCTCTGGCGCAGTGCTGTTCCAGATACTATGATGATAGTTAGAAACACAGGCCAGACGTACAGCCACACGAAAACGAAGAATCGAAAGGGGAGAAACTCCAATGCAGACGAGATAAAGAAGATTGTAGTCAGAACAATGGTACAACACAGACCTGCAAAGGCATAGACCGCGGCGGCGCGCCGAGGAGCCATTCGGAGATCCGCATTAAAGTCCCGGGCAAATCGGCCTGGATCCGGAGCAGCGTTCTCGTCCATCACTACAATCGGCACAGACGTTTGTACCTGTTGGTGCTGGGCTGTCGATCCTACACCAGGCATGGGCTCCATTGTTAGATCGGAAGTCGCCCGCGTCTGCATGGATCGCAGGACAGCGCGACGATACAAGCTCAGCAGACCGATCGAAACCAGGGGCGCGAACAGGACTACGACCAGAACAGCGAGAAGAATCTGGCCAGAGGTGATGTCCACAGATGTTTCCTCTACCTTCTCTGAGTCCCAGGAATCGTTTGGCTTGCCACACGATTTCGGAGTCCAGGCTATTATGCTTTGTGCAATGTGATTTCCAGATGCCTCGTTGACTGATCTACTGCCGTTGTATGCATTTCCATTTCATAGCGCAACAGATTGGCTTCCACTTCAAAGGTCCGCGCGGACGAGATCATCCGCGAGTCATTGGTTATGGTTTTGCTTACAAAACGGATGCAGCTGACGTTGTCAAGGAATTCCACAGCACCAATCAACACTTCGCTGCGACCGATCTGGGCATTTATCATTTTCACCTGGCCGTCCTCGAGAACCCGGAGGAAGCCATTCTCCCAATGAGAGACGAGCCATTCGGTCTGGCCATCATAACGCTTTTGTGTCCGCTGTTCGTATGCCAGCGTCTTCTCATCGCGGCGCGTGAACGTCAGTGTTTCGCGATAATCAAATGACTTAACTGTGGGGAACTGCCCGCGCCCTTCGCCCGTCCACGTGCCTTCGAGAACGGTGAATAGGGAAGATATGCTCGTTGAATTGGTGCTCATGAAACTACTTGGAAAAGCGAACCCGGAGGTCTGCGAAACGTATCGTGCGCCGGGTCATTTTTGGACGGTTCTGCTTCCAAGCCATGCTGCCCCGATCGTCAAGATCACAGTCAGTACACTGATAAGTCCAAAAGAACGTGCTCCCTCGACGATTAAATCTATGAGGCTAGCCAGGACACCAACAGCGATGCCATTCGTTTGGACGGCGGTATCCACACGCCGGGCCACGTGCCTCGCGCCAAGGAAGGTGAACAGGATGAGGCTGATGGGTCCGATCCAGGGGGCATATTGATTGGCAAAAGCATTGATCAATTCCTGGTCAGGTGCGCCGCGTGCCTGAAACGCAATGACGGAGGCATAGCCAGTGACGATGAGCGTTATCGCAAGAAAGCTGGCGATATAAACCACGATTGCCGTCAAAATGACGCGTACCCATTTGATCTGTGACAGCTGGTTGGCCATAACGGTAAACTCCTTTCCTTGGCGTCGACTCTGCCTGCTGAAATTGGTAAGGCTCAGCAAATTAGCATCCACCACGCTAATAATGGAAAATCTGTTGGCCACGTGAAATTGACTCGTGGCTCGAATATCTTCTATGGTTCGGGGCAGGAGTACTCCGCCCAGCGCCGCTCGTTTTGTTGAGCCTGATCAGGAAATGTTTCCCAGGATCCATTCTGCCGAATGGCGACCTGGTAAGACGTTCGCATAGGCGATTGTTTTATTTCATGACGGGTCGTTCCGGCACCCGACGTAGACCAGAAGGGATTCTGTACCTCGATCTGAAAGCAGATTGCCTCGGTAATCCCTTCTGATTTTTGCTGATCGGTGATGGCGCCTTTCCCAATGACCTTGATCTCAAAAGTACCGCATTCAGGTTGGCGCGTATTGCCCGGCCAGACGGGTGTGTCCTCAAAGGTGATACAGGTTATATATTGATCCTGGATTTGAGCAAGCACCTCGGATGGCAGAGAATTCATCGAATTCAAAATACAGCTGCGCAGGAACAAGACGCCAATCACGATCCAGATAGTGGTAGACAGCAGTTTTCTTCTATCACCGGTCAGGTTTGAGATGCGCGCTCGAATATTCTGGGCGGACAGTGACTTCATGAATTGATAATAACACTGTTCTTTGCGGTGGAGAAGTCAGATGCCTGGCTGTCCCGCCAGCACATCATTTGGCCTGCCCAATCCGGAAAAGCGGCAGTTTTTGGCGGTTAATTAACTTGAATTGGTATTTCCGGAAGTGCAATAATGAATTCATCGTTTACCCAACCATGCCCGGAGGAGAAAAATGAAAACCAATTATCGTAGTTCTGTCCTTTTGGCTGCTCTGGTGCCAGTTCTGCTCATATCGGCCTGCAGCGCTGCGCCGAACGCACCAGTATCCACGCAGACCGCTGCCAACACTGCTACAAGTACCATGGAGCCCACCCAGACATCCGTTCCCACTGTGACTGTGAGTCCCACCAAGACTCCCCAACCCACAGCCACGGCCAATTTGGCTGCTACGCAACGATACGACAGCTTTACAGGTTGGCTGGAAAAACTTGTCGGGGACCAGAGCATTCCATCGATGGATGGCAAATACCATGCATTCGATGATTATTCCGACTCTTTTGCAAAAATTGGCTACTTTAACTGGGCGACCTATAATGATTATCAACCCACGAATTTCATCGTTCAGGCAAAAGTGCAGATCGCGAACGAGACAACGCAAAATGCATTCAAATCCGCCTGTGGGTTTGTATTCGCAGATCAGTTTTCCAACCATGCCCTATTCTTTGCCCTGGATGGGAACGCCAATTATCGAACTGAAGGCGCGGACCGTGGGTCAAAATACCTGGATTCCACCTTCTACCAGAATCCGGGTGGTGTCACGTTGACGGTGGTCCTCTCGAATAAGGCGCTGACGTTCTATGTCAATGACCGCAAAGCGATCTCGCAGACCGTCTACGGCGGACCCTTTAGTGTTGGGCCTGCCATCCTGTCTGGGACATCAGAGGGATTTGGAACTCGCTGTGATTTTACTGACATAGTATTGTGGGAAATGGACTGAAAAAATCGAGACCTCCAGGGTCCATGCAGAGGACCCTGGAGGTCTCAAATTCTATTCTGACGCCAAAAAGATATCAAGCGTCCAAATCATATCCTTCGGGCAGCCAGCAGCATAGGACCAACTCGCGCGCCGCCTTGACCTCGTCCATGCGCCCGAACTGCGTTGTGTTCGGCGCGGATTTGACGATCTCGGGATTGTTCTTTGATTCTTCGGCGATCTTGATCATCGCATCTGCAAATGCATCGAGCGTATCCTTGTTTTCTGTCTCGGTCGGCTCGATCATCAGCGCTTCATGGACGATGAGCGGGAAATAGTTCGTAGGCGGGTGGAAGTTGTAGTCCATCAATCGTTTGGAGATATCCAGGGCGCGGACGGACGAACCTTCAAATTGTCCCTCTGCCACGAACTCATGCATGCAGATGCGGTCGAAGGGAACGCGATATGTATCCCGCAAGCGAGCTAACAAGTAATTCGCGTTCAATACGGCATACTGCGAGATGTCCTTGAGCCCATCCGGTCCATGCATGGCGATATACGTAAAGGAACGGACGAAGCCGCCGCCAAAATGTCCGTTGAAGGCTTTCATGCGGCCGATCGTTTTGGCGGGCTTGACGTAGCCATACAGCGGAGGCATATCTTCGTCTTCATCAGCTTCTTCGATGATGCCGACCAGTGGCTCGGGCAGAAAGTCGACGAGTTTGGGACCTACCCCAACGGGGCCCACGCCGGGTCCGCCGCCGCCATGTGGGACGGCGAAGGTCTTGTGCAGGTTGAAGTGCATTACGTCAAAGCCCAGATCACCCGGGCGGACGATGCCCAACAGTGCGTTGAGGTTGGCGCCGTCGCCGTACATCAAGCCGCCGCAGCCATGCACCAACCCGATGACCTTCTCGATGTTTTCGTCGAAGAGACCCAGTGTATTTGGGTTGGTGAGCATCATGCCCACAACTGTATCGTCGCAGGCCGCTTCGAGCGCTTTGAGATCCACGTTGCCGCGATCATCCGAAGGGATCGTGACAACGGTCATGCCCATCATGCCGACCGAGGCAGGATTGGTCCCATGGGCTGCATCGGGGATGAGCATCTTCCTGCGCTTGTCATCGCCGCGTGATTTGTGATAGGCACGCATCATCAGCACGCCGGTGAATTCTCCGTGCGCGCCGGCGGCCGGCTGCAACGTCACCGCCGCAAAGCCTGCGATCTCTTTGAGCCATTCCTGCAGGGTGAACATCAATGCGAGATTACCCTGCACGGTTTCAATGGGCTGCAATGGATGCGTGAACAAGAATCCCGGCAGACGCGCGGTATCTTCGTTGATCTTCGGGTTGTACTTCATGGTACACGACCCAAGCGGGTAGAAGCCGCCGTCCACGCTGTAATTGAACTTGCTGAGACGCATATAGTGGCGGACGACGTCCACTTCGGCGAGTTCGGGCAGAGGCAGCTCCGAGCGGAGCAAATGTTCAGGAGGCAGACCCGTCTCAGGGACGTCTGAGGCGGGCATTGTCACGCCGATGCGTCCGGGGGATGACAAGTCAAAGATAGTCGGTTCGACGATCTTCGCGCTTGTCGTGACGTTCGGTTCCATCACAGCGTCAGTCATGGCTCACCTCCGATAAGACTTCCACGAGCATGTCGATATCTTCCTTGCTGTTCATTTCGGTGACCGCCACCAGCATGTGATCCTTGAGCGAGGGATAATCCTGTCCCAGGTCGTATCCGCCGATGATGCCGTGCTCGAGCAAGTGGGCGTTGACTTCCTCAACGGGCCGACCGACGCACAATGCAAATTCATGGAAGAACGGTTCGGTGAAGCACAATCCCATGCCATCGATCTGGCTGAGCTGTTGTGCGGCATAATGCGCCTTCTGATAACAGAGATTGGCAACCTGCCGCAGGCCGCTCTTGCCGAGCAGGGAAAGATACACAGCGGTGCCGAGCGCGATTAATCCCTGATTGGTGCAGATGTTGGATGTGGCGCGTTCGCGTTTGATGTGCTGTTCGCGTGCGGTCAGGGTGAGGACGTACGCACGCTGCCCTTTGTTATCGACCGTTTCACCAACGAGACGTCCAGCCATCTTGTGGACGAAATTCTTGCGGGTCGTGAAAAAGCCGACGCTGGGTCCGCCGTACCACATGGGGATTCCCAGCGGCTGGCCATCGCCGACCACCACGTCTGCGCCCATCGAGCCGGGAGTCTTGAAGAGAGCGAGCGCCGTGGGATTCGCAACGACACAGACCAGTGCACCTTTCGCATGAACGGCATCGATGAATTGGGTGTAATCGTATACACGCCCGAAGAAATCGGGATACTGAACGATCACGAGAGATGTATTGTCATCCACAAGGTTGAGGAGATCGCTCGGATCAGAGTCGAGTTCAGCATTCGGATCCTCGCCGAGAAGCTCCAATTCCATGCCCTGCGTGTATGTCCGGATGACGGCGCGGTACTGCGGATGGACGGTGGGGGAAACGACAACTTTCCTGCGCTTGCCGCGGAATTGGGCATACGCAAGATTGACGGCTTCGGCAGTGGCGGTCGCGCCATCGTAGTGCGAGGCGTTGGATACATCCATGCCGGTGAGCGCAGACATCAGGGATTGATATTCAAAGATCGCCTGCAATGTGCCCTGCGAAATTTCCGGCTGGTAGGGTGTATAGGCCGTATAGAACTCACCGCGGCGTAACATGTGATCCACCACCGACGGAATGTAATGATTATACATGCCCGCACCGAGGAATGAGACGAGATCCTCACGCACGTTTTCATTGGCCTGCGCGAGACCAGAGAGTTCGTCCATCGCTTCCATTTCGGTCAGCGCGGGAGGCAGGTTCAACTGCGGGAAGCGGTGCTTTGCCGGAACTGCATCGAACAAGTCATCAAGCGACTTGACGCCGATCGTCTCCAGCATCGCATCCCGTTCTTTGGGGGAGATGGGGATATAGGTCATAATACCTCGTTATCATCTTGTAGGGACGGGCAGCTGCCTGCCCCTATAAGATGAATTCATTAGTGTATTCTTTCCTCGCAATATTTCTCATACGCGCCGGAGTCCATCGTCTCGCCTGCCGCGCCGCCCGCGACTTTGATCATCCATGCTTCCCCATACGGATCGGAGTTCAGCTTCTCAGGCTTGTTGGCAAGATCTTTGTTGACAGCCGATACGGTTCCACCGGCGGGAGCATAGATCTCTGCAGAAGCCTTCACCGATTCCACAGAAGTGATCGCCTTGCCTGCTTCGATGGTGTCGCCTTCATCGACCAGGATCTCGACAAAGACGATATCCGAAAGCTGCGATTGAGCATAGTCGCTAATGCCCATCGCGCCGGAGGCAGGGTCGAACCATTCGTCAGATTTTGTGTATTGCAAATTGGCAGGTGCGTTCATGTTGTATGCTCCTTCGGAAGATTGTGGAGTCAAGGAGTGGCGCGCAGCGCCACTGGCTGACCCCATAAGATTTTGGCGAATCAAAAAGGCGCACGAATACTGTCGCGCGCCTCTGTAATGTGACCTGAGAGATTGGTTTAGTTGTCTAGTTTTATAGTTGTTTAGTAAGGTCGTTTTGCAGCTGCTTTGCTCTCTCAACTACCAAACGATCTCACTTCTACACTACTGAACTACCGAACTAAATTTACACCGTCGGTGTCGCACTCCAATAACTTTAAGAGCACGAACTTTCCAGAGTTGGGTCGGGGCAGGGTCCTTTTGCCTGAGAGTTTCATCTGGTTTCGCCTTGCCAGATTTGCACCTTCGGCTCCCATGATAGACCTGACATGTCTTATCGCGAGCTTGATCCTGCATCATCTTCACCTGGACGGCCATTTTATCCCATCAGCCGTTCGTGGAGACATGTCAGGTCTTATGAGCATCTTCCCTGTTACCCGTTGAATTGTTAGACATGTCCATTGTATGAGTCTGCGAAACGAGAGTCAAGAGGAAAATTGTCCTGATTGCAAAGTGCCGCAGAACTTGCTGCACTCGAAATACGTCGTTCACCCTGCAACATGTGGGGAAGTATCGTCTTTCATCCGCCAAAGGGTACACAAAAAAACTTCCGATACTTTCGATCGGAAGTTTTCTCGAATATTACTCTCCGGCGACTTTGCGCGAACGTTTCGGTTTCTCAGGCGACGCGGGCGGCTCAGGGACGATAGGTTCCTCGGCAGGGGCCGCATCTTCCTCGATCACAGGAGCTGGAGCGGGGTCCACGACAGGAGGGTGTGCTGGCGGCAGCGGCACTGGCGACGGCATTCCGCCCATCCCGTTCAAGCGGGCGAAGTAGTCTCTGACGATTTGATCGTTGTAGAAGACCAGTGAAAGTATACCGACCACCATGGCGAATACATTGCCGTACAGGATCGAGATGATCTCGAAGATGGCTATATTCGTGGATGGCTGCACGGCCTGCGGTGGATTGCTCATCAGCTTTGCCGCGTAGATGATTTCGAAGACGCCCAGAACAGTGGGCAGGATCAAAAAGGGGATACAGATAACGGTCCACCAGAATCCGGCGACTGCTACAACTCCCCAGACCAGGTTGACAATGCCGCTGGCAAGCGTCGTCCATGCGATGACGTTTACCAGATTAGGTTTTTGTGTTTGCATACGATTACTCCTTCAATGGATTGCTGTTAAGGCATACGCAGTTCCATGGAAGTGGTTGCAAATGAAAAGCCTGTGAGAAATCACAGGCCTGAAGAAAGAGAGGCAAATCCTGCAAACATGAAGGGCTACGTTTGTAGCCCTTCATTGCTTAACTTTGACTTTTTACCAAGTTGCTAATTAGAGGAATTTCGATCAATTGACCCTGATAGGCTTGGTATCCACAATAGAGTTGATAGA
Source organism: uncultured Anaerolinea sp. (assembly GCA_964489725.1). Taxonomy (GTDB): domain Bacteria; phylum Chloroflexota; class Anaerolineae; order Anaerolineales; family Villigracilaceae; genus Defluviilinea. Next base: position 49,188 of record CAZBAX010000004.1, read on the forward strand.
ACCAGACCAGAATGCCAACACAAAATGTGGAAGTCACCACGGTCACAATTCCCAGCACGAGCGCTTGTGCATTATGCGCCTTGATGAATGGACGATCTTTTTTGTCCGCCATCACCAAAATGATGATTGGAACAAGGGGTGAAAATACATACGCCAACGCCGCCCATAGTCTGTCGTCACTTGTGGATTCCATAGAATACTCCTCCGGGATGATCTGGTTTTGAATTTGCGTTATTTTACAACGAATGGAATCAAAACGCAAACAGTAATTTGCTCCTATGCCCATTTTTGAACACGAAGGACACAATCCCGCTCGCATCTTCCAGACCTCTCAATGTGGCGAGCTGGACGAAGACCATGAAGGAAGAGGAGTTATGGCTTTATACCTTTGTGTCCATCGTGTCACTTCGACACGCTCAGTACAAGCCTTTGTGTTTTAAGCCCTTTTCGAAGGTTGCACTAAACGTTTGTAAGTCGGATTGTCGCAGATCCCGCCGCAAGCGGGGGCAACACAGTACTCCCTGGCACCGCCCGCCAGGGCAGGTGTGCGCTCTGTGCCAGTATCCGACCTGCGAGAACTGTCCGCATGTGAAAATAGGAACTACTGATACAATTCCATTATGACTAGAGTCGTATTCATGGGTTCGCCCGATTTCTCGTTACCAACTTTGCGCGCCCTCGTGCAGACATATAATGTGGTCGGTGTCGTCACCCAGCCAGACCGCGCTTCGGGGCGCGGACGAGAACTGAAGGCGCCGCCGGTCAAAACAATGGCTCTGGAAATGGGCATCCCCGTAATGCAGCCGGAGAAACTGCGCCAAGCCGAGGCGATGGACCAACTGCGCGCCTGGACGCCAGACCTGATCGTGGTGGCGGCCTTCGGTCAGATCCTCAGAAAAGATGTGTTGGAGCTGCCGCGCTTCGGGTGCATCAACGTCCATGCCTCCCTGCTGCCGCGTTGGCGCGGGGCTGCGCCGATCAATGCGGCCATCCTGGAGGGGGATGAAGAGACAGGCGTGACGATCATGAAAATGGACGTGGGACTCGACACCGGCCCCATGCTGAGCAAACGGTCCATTCGCCTCACGCGGGACGATACGGCGGGCTCCGTTTTCGAGAAGTTATCCACGCTGGGGGCGGTCCTGCTCATCGAGACCCTGCCCGATTATTTATCTGGAAACCTTCAACCTGTGCCTCAACCCGACGAAGGCATGACATATGCCCCGATGCTCAAAAAGGAAGACGGCAAGCTCGACTTCACACACGATGTAAATGAATTGGAACGACGTATACGGGCGTTCAATCCTTGGCCGGGCGCGTTTATGGATTTCGACGGTACGTCCTTGAAAGTCCATCGGGCGCGCGTCGAAGCAGGAAGTGCATCAGAGGGGCAGCGGCTGGTCGTACGCGATCAGCCCGCGATCGGCGCGCGCGGCGGGTTACTCGTCCTGGAAGAAGTGCAGCCGGCCGGAAAAAAATCCATGAGCGGCAAGTCGTTTTTGGCTGGCGCGCATGGCTGGGCGTAGCGTAAGGAACCCAACGGGGTTTGAACATTTCGTATGCAATACATTTCATGGGAGAGTTTATGTTCAACTATAAAGTGTTCGTCGCAGAATTGATCGGAACGTTCGCGCTGGTGTTTGTGGGGTCGGCAGCTGCAGTTTACCAGGCTGGCTTGCTCGAAATTGCCTTCGCACATGGACTGACGCTCGCGGTATTCGCTTATATATTCGGTCATATTTCAGGCGCCCATATCAACCCGGCCGTGACGTTCGCCCTGGCATTGAATGGAACTGTGAAGTGGGCTGAGGCTGTGGTGTACTGGATCGCTCAGTTTGCGGGTGCAGTCCTGGCAGCGTTTGCTTTGAGTTCGCTATTGAATATCCTGTCGCCGGAATTGTTCTCTCGTGCGCTGACAACAGGTGCTCTGAACGATCAGTACCCGTATCATGCGTTCGGCCTGGAAGCCTTGCTAACCTTCTTCCTGGTCAGTACGGTTCTACATGCAGCCGTAGCGGGCAAGGCAGGACCGTTTGCAGGATGGGCGATCGGTACCACACTGGCGATCGCGATCCTGGCCGGCGGCCCCTTGACGGGCGCTTCGCTGAACCCGGCACGTACATTCGGCCCTGCGGCGGTGTCGGGCAATGCCCGCGATGGGATGTTGTATCTCATTTATTTCGCTGGTCCATTGCTGGGCGCGGCGATTGCGGTGGGTGTCTACAGATTTCTGAATACGCCGGATACTATGGATGAGGAGGAGATGGAGCCGATTCCTGATGTTGAAGAAGCGTCGGCTGAGGATGAAGTCGAAGAGATCGTTGGATGAAGTTTTATCCCCGCCGAGAAGGCGGGGATTTTTTTCCACTGGGTGGCTTTTAAACGCTAATCACGCGAATATGCGAATTTACCCATTCGGGTACGATGTCGCCAATGCAGCAGAAAAAATTCGCGTCATTCGCTGATTGGCGCAGCATCCTCCCGAAGGGACACCGCCTTCGGGACGGTGTGAGCGGAGACGAAGGACGCGTTGAGAAAGCTCCAAAACTGAAATAGACTCGGAAGGGTGAAAGACGTTATACTCAGGTTCGAGGAAGTCATTATTTCTTTATACTGCGGCAAATGGGATATGAAGAATGAATCGTAACGAAATCCTTTCGCATCTCAAAGAGAATTCGAAAGTTTCTGTGCTTATCGTAGGCGGGGGCATCAACGGCATCGGCACGTTCCGCGAGCTTGCATTTAATGGTGTCGATGTGCTGCTTGTAGAAAGGGGAGATTTTTGCTCCGGTGCCAGTGCGGCGTCCTCCCACATGGCCCATGGCGGCATCCGTTATCTGGAGAACGGTGAATTCCGCCTGGTGCGTGAAGCCGTACAGGAACGCAACCGCATGATCCAGAACGCGCCGCATTTGGTCAAGCCGCTGCCCACGGTCATCCCGATCTTCAAGCCGTTTTCTGGTCTGCTCAATGCGCCGTTGAAATTCTTTCGCCTGCTCGATAAGCCGGCAGAGCGCGGCTCGCTGGTGATCAAACTGGGTCTGATGATGTACGACGCCTACACCGGCGCGCAGGCCGCGCAAAGCGCGCAACGCGTGGTGCCAAAGCATCAATTCCTGTCGCGCAGAAAATCGTTGGAAAAATGGAAGTTCTTAAATCCTGAAGTGATCAATACCGCTGTTTACTATGATGGCGCGATCCTTCAGCCGGAACGTCTCGGTATTGAGCTCGTGCTCGATGCAGAAGCAGAGAACCCAAACGCGCGCGCGCTAAACTACGTCAGCATGGCGGGTGGCGGCGAAGATACCATCCTGATCCGCGATGAACTGACCGACGAGACCTACGATGTAAAACCGCAGCTTGTGATCAACGCCGCCGGTCCGTGGATCGATTTTGCGAACCGCAAACTTGGCTTATCCACAGGCTTTATTGGCGGTACCAAAGGCTCGCATTTGGTTGTTCGTCACGAAGAATTGCGCAAGACCATTGGCGATCACGAGTTCTTCTTCGAAAACAAAGATGGGCGTATCGTCCTCATCTTTCCTCTTTATGACCATGTGTTGATCGGTACATCCGACATCCCGGTCGAGAATCCTGATGAAGCACGCTGCACAGATGAAGAAGTACAGTACTTCCTGGACCTGGTAAAGCGGGTCTTCCCAGCCCTGGAACTGACTCCGTCAAACATTGTGTTTCAGTTCTCAGGCGTTCGACCGTTGCCGCGTTCCAATGCCAAAACCGCCGGGCAGATCTCGCGCGATCACAGTATTGAGGTCCTCAGCGGCGATTGGACGAATTTGCGTTTCCCAGTCTACTCCCTGGTCGGCGGAAAGTGGACCTCCTTCCGCGCCTTCGCGGAGCAGGTGACCGACAAAGTGCTGGCCTATTTGGGGAGGCCGCGGCAAAAGGATACCCGCTCCCTGCCGATCGGCGGTGGACGTGGGTATCCGCGCACGGAACAGGACTTGAAACAACAGATCGAAAGTCTCTCCGCCTGGACGGGCGTGACCCGCGAGCGACTGCGTCTCCTATTCGAACGCTATGGTTCCCGTGCCGAGACCATTTCCACCTTTATCAATGGCGGCACCGATCAGATCCTGCGCTCACTGCCCGATTATTCCCGGCGCGAACTGATGTTCCTCATCCAGCATGAAAAGATCATGCATCTCGATGATTTCCTGTTGCGACGGTCCATGCTGGGCATGCTGGGACGTGTCACCCGTGAAATGATCGATGAGCTTGCCGGAATCTTCAGCAACGCGCTCGGTTGGAAACCGGAACAACGGGCAACTGAGATCGCGCGTACCCTGTCGATACTGGCCGACAGGCACGGGCTGCAACTGTAATCCGGCTGGTAAAATTGCATTTACTATGAACCTGTCCATCGTCGTTCCTGTATATCGTGGGGGAACACTGATCGAGCCATTAGTAGAAGAACTCAGCAAATGCCTGCCTGCGTTCGCCAGACGATACGAGATCATCCTTGTCAATGACGGAAGCCCCGACAATAGCTGGGTGGTCATCCAGCGTCTTGTTCGGAGCCATAAGAACGTAAAAGGGATCCGCCTGATGCGAAACTACGGGCAGCACAATGCCACCTTGTGCGGCGTGCGCGCGGCCCGGTATGAGATCACGATCACGATGGATCAGGATCTGCAGCACCGCCCGGAAGACATCCCGTTATTGCTGGAAAAATTCGAGCACGGCTACGATGTGGTCTATGGCGCGCCCACGAAGCTTCCGCAGGGATTCTTGCGCAATCTGCTCACCGCCGGCATTAAGCGTATCCTTGCCAGCGCCATGGCGGTTCCCTCGGTGAAGAACATTTCTGCGTTCCGTGCCTTTCGTACAGACCTGCGCGATGCGTTTGCCAAGTTCCAAAGCCCCACGCTGACGCTGGATGTGCTGCTCTCCTGGGGCACCACCCGCTTCACGTCTGTGCCGGTCAACATTGCGCAGGCAGAACATTCGAACTACAGCTTTGGCGCCCTCGTGCGGGCGGCGTTATTGATCCTGACCGGCTATAGCACGCGTCCATTGCGCCTGGCGAGTTGGATCGGTTTTGTAATGACATTATTTGGTCTGGGTGTCTTCCTGTATGTGCTGTTCATTTACTTCACCGCCGGCAGCCTGCCTGGGTTTCCGTTTCTGGCTTCGATCATTGCGCTCTTTAGCGGCGCGCAGTTATTTGCGCTGGGTATTTTTGGCGAGTATCTGGCGCGCATGTTCGATCGCAGCATGGACCGGCCCACGTATGTGATCCATGAGATGGTGGACAAGTGAACGTTGTCATTTTGCAGCCGTCCTATATTCCCTGGCGGGGATATTTTGACCAGATCCGCCGCGCCGACCTGTTCATCTTCTATGATGATGTGCAATACGATAAACATGGCTGGCGCAACCGCAACCAGATCAAGACAGCACAGGGTAAGCAATGGTTGACGATTCCGGTGCATAGTAAGGGCGTGACGGAAGGAATTCCCATCAAAGATGTGCGCATCGATTGGTCCAGGCCGTGGGCAAAGAATCATCTCAAAGCGCTGACCATTTCCTACAGCAAGGCGCCCTGTTTCAAGACATATCTGCCATTGTTGGAATCCTTTTACGACCGCCGTGATGAATACCTGGCGGATTTCACGATCGAAACCACCGTCCAGCTCACTCGTGCACTGGGAAATTCTTCCACGCAATTTATGCGCTCCTCGGAGCTTGCCGGTATCGATGGGGTCAAAACCGATCGATTGATACAAATTCTGAAACAGGTCGGCGCGACCCACTATATCAGCGGTCCTTCGGCCCGCGACTATATAGAGCAGTCGAAGTTCGATGAGGCAGGGATCACGCTTGAATATATGGTATACAACTATGCCGAATATCCGCAGTTGTATCCGCCTTATGAACCGTATGTATCAGCGCTCGACCTGATGTTTATGCTCGGTGATGAGGCAGGCAGGTATTTCTAAAATCGGCTCTACCGTTTTTAACGGGAAAACCATTGTCCATCACAAAGGACACAACACTTGCGCCTCACTGCGTTCGTTGCAGTGCAGGTGAGGTCACGAAGGAAAAACCTCGTAAAATTAGCCCCTTTTCCCCCTTTGTGTCCGTGGTGTCCTTGGTGTTTAAGCTCTTTCCCGCGAATTACGGGGGAGCCCTAAAATCTACATGAGGAAAAGATGTCTGAATCTTCTGAACTTGAAAGTGTCAGGAAATATTTCACTGAAAAACTCGAAGTACACGGCGCGACACATCGCGGTGTAGATTACAACTCGGTTGAATCACAGGAGGCGCGCTTCTTCCAATTGACGCGCGTCATGGATACGAGCGCCAAATATTCACTGCTTGATTTTGGCAGCGGATACGGCGGGATGTGTGACTACCTGCGGCAGCTGGGACACCAGTTGCATTACGTTGGCTATGATATCGCCGAGCCGATGATCGCCAGGGGCCGCGAGCTTCACCCGAATGATCCCGATTGCTGGTTCACGAGCAACATCAACGAAGTTCCCCTGGTGGACTATGCCGTGGTCAGCGGCACGTTCAACATGAAGCTGGATGCCGATTTCGAGGCGTGGACGAAGATCGTGCTGGAAGCGCTCGACCAGATGAACGCACACGCCACAAAAGGCATCGCCTTCAACATGCTGACCAAATATTCCGACGCCGATCGGATGCGCCCTGACCTGTACTATGCCGATCCGTGCTTTTACTTCGATTATTGCAAACGCAACTTCTCACGCAATGTTGCGCTACTGCACGACTACAACCTATATGATTTCACGATCCTGGTGCGGAAGTAACCATGCCAGAACTGCGCGTTGATTTCAACCGCCCGGTCCCGGTTGGCAATGAGTTCGAATATATGCGGCAGGCCATCGAAAATCGCCATCTCTCCGGTGATGGACCTTTCACGAAAAAATGTCACGCCCTGCTGGAGGGGGACCTAGGAGTACGCAAGGCGCTACTCACAACTTCCTGTACTCATGCGCTCGAGATGAGCGCCCTGCTATTGGATATTCAACCCGGCGACGAAGTGATCCTCCCTGACTTCACATTTGTCTCCACGGTAAATGCCTTCGTCCTGCGCGGCGCAAAACCGGTCTTTCTGGATGTGCGGCCGGATACCCTTAATTTAGATGAGTCCACGCTGGAGGCGGCCATCACGCCTCGCACAAAGGCCATTCTGCCCGTGCACTATGCAGGCGTCGGCTGTGAAATGGATACGATCATCGACATCGCCGGCCGCCACAACATCCCGGTGGTGGAGGATAATGCCCATGGGCTCTTTGGCAAATATAAGGGGAAATTCCTGGGCACGTTCGGAGCTATGGCTACACAGTCGTTCCACGAGACCAAGAACTTCTCGTGCGGAGAAGGCGGCGCGTTGCTGATCAACGATCCGATGTTTGTGGAACGCGCCGAGATCATCCGCGAAAAGGGGACCAACCGGGCCCGCTTCTTCCGTGGGCAAGTGGACAAATATACCTGGGTGGACATTGGCTCTTCCTTTCTCCCGTCCGATATCCTGGCTGCGTTCCTGTACGCGCAGTTGGAGCAGCGTGAGAAGATCCAGCTGCACCGTAAGAATATCTGGGAAATGTATAACGTCGGGTTGAGTGATTGGGCCGCAGCACACGATGTGCAATTGCCTCATGTTCCCGAGTATTGTGAGCAGTCGTATCACATGTTCTACCTCCTGATGCCAAACCTCGAGTTGCGGCAGAGATTCATCTCGTATCTGCGTGAACGCGGCATTTATTCCGTTTTCCACTACCTGCCGCTGCATCTCTCCGATATGGGACAGCGCTTTGGCAGCAAACCCGGTGACCTGCCCGTAACCGAAAATATCAGCGATCGCCTGGTGCGGCTGCCGTTCCATAATGCGTTGACCAGTAACGAGCAGGAACAGGTGATCGACGCGATCCGCGAGTTTCCGTTCAAATAATTTTTCGTCATTGCGAGTGGCGCTGAAAGCGCCACGAAGCAATTTCGCATGGAATTGCTGGTGGATATAACTTTTGACCTCTTGCAAAAGCCCAAAACCTTAACCACGGAGACACCGAGTCACGGAGTTTTTCTTAATTTTTCCACCTGCACCGACCGCAGGTGCGGTGTCAGTGTCTCCGTGTCTCAGTGGTTCAAAAGGGAGTTAATGGGCATTTTCATATACTTATGCAAGAGGTCTATTAGAGATTGCTTTGTCGGGCGCACTTCGTCTTCGCTCGTGGTCACTCGCTCCGCTCAGCGCGAGCCCTCCTCGCAACACTTGCACCGCACGCAAGTGCAGGTGTGACGCGATAATCCAGCGTGGTAGAATCAAACCTAATGCCAGCCCATAAATCCAAACTCTCTGTCGATTTGGTGATTCCAGTATTTAATGAAGCAGGGGTGATCGAGCAAACATTTTCCAGGATCTGTGAAGTAATTGACCCATTGCCGTATCAATTTAATGTGTTTTTCGTGGACGATGGTTCCTCCGATGCAACGAACGAATCCCTCCTGGCTTTGGCGCACGGCGATCCGCGGATCAGCATTCTAACCTTCAGCCGCAACTTCGGACACCAGGCCGCGTTGACCGCTGGTCTCGATGCATCCAGCGGTGACTTTGTGATCACCCTCGATGGTGATGGGCAGCATCCTCCCGAGATGATCCCCGAACTCATCCATCTGTTCGCGCAGGGATACGACATCGTCCAGGCGCAGCGTATTGAAGAGCGATCGGTTTCTTTTAAGCAATTTACGTCTGCTGGTTTTTATTCGCTCATGAATCGCTTGAGCGGTACCCAAATGATCCCCGGGGCGGCCGATTTTCGCGGGCTGAGCCGCCAGGCTGTGGATGCTTTGAAGTCGATGCCGGAATATCATCGCTTCCTGCGAGGCATGATCGCCTGGATGGGCTTTCGCAGCGTGATCCTGCCATATCACGAACAGAAGCGGGTGGCGGGTCGATCCAAATTTTCCTTCGGCAAAATGTTTCGGCTGGCGATGGATGCGATCTTTTCCTTCTCGCTGGTGCCGCTATACGTGGGGATGAGCATGGGTGGAGTATTACTCTGTCTGGCAGCGGTCCAGATCGTGTATGTCCTGTCTTTTTGGTTCACGGGCCGCTCCTCTGAACTGGAGCCGGGCTGGAGTTCGTTGATGGCCGGTATGCTGGTCATTGGAGGCATGGTAATGATCCTGCTGGGGTTTATCGGCGTGTATGTTGGTTATATTTTCCAGGAGGTCAAGCGCCGGCCTGTATATCTCCTAAAAAAGGATCAGGACAAGTGAGCAACAATAAGCCTGTTTATCGGTTTACCTTCCTCCGTCACGCGGAATCGGTGGGCAATGTCGAATCTCGCTGGCAGGGGCAATCCGATTATCCCCTGACCGAAAAAGGACGCGCCCAGGCCCGCGCCCTGGCCGAACGCTGGAAAGAGGAGAACGTCCATTTCGACCTCGTGATTACGAGCACGCTGGCCCGCGCCCGTGAGACGGCACAGATTGTCACTTCGCTGCTAGATAAGGTGCAGATCGAATTTGATCCCATCCTGATGGAACGACACATCGGCGAGATGGAAGGCCTTACCATTGAGGAAGTCCGTCAATTGCCGCAGCCGCCATACTCCACGCCGTACGATTACGTCGGTGGTGAAGGAGAAGGCGATTGGGCGTTGTTCCTGCGCGCCGGCCAGGCGCTGCAGGAATTTCTGCGCAAGCCTCCAGGCAGCTATTTGATCGTCTCCCATGGCGGTTTTTTGAACCAGTTGATGCATGCCGTGATCGGTATCGCTCCTCACGTCGACCCGTCGGGCATTCGCTTTGGTTTTGAGAATACAGCATTTGCGCGGCTCACCTATTTTGCTCATCATCACCGCTGGCTGGTCGAATCCATCAATGACCACGCTCATCTTCGGTCTCTGAGGGACAAGTAGAACATGGCTTTACCTGAGTTATCCAGTGCGCCAAACGGCAAACTAAATATACTTGTATTCGGTGCGGGTGCGATCGGTACCTACATCGGTGGAAGCCTGGCCCTTGAAGGTCATCAACTCGTTTATGTGGAACAGCCGCGTGTCGTGGAGGAACTGCGTGAGCGCGGTCTGCGGCTCGATCTTACCCTGGATGAACGCCGCAAGACGAAGGATGCTTCACGCATCGAGCCGGCCTCCTTTCGGATAGTTTCCACGCTGGAGGAAGCACTTCGTTACGGACCCTTCGATGTGGCCCTGTTCGCACTGAAATCGTTCGACACCCGGGCCGCGCTGGAAGGGATGCGACCCTTTGCAGATAAAATGCCGCCGATCCTGTGTCTTTCGAACGGTGTCGCGAACGAACCGGCGATCGCCGAAGTACTCGGTAAAGACAAAGTCATCTATGGCACAGTGACGACCGCGATCGGACGCCGCGGCGCAGGCGATATCGTCCTGGAGCGTTTACGGGGAGTCGGTGTTGCCAAAGGACATCCGCTTTCAGAGCAACTTCACAGTGCGCTCGATAAAGCATATCTCAATTCACGGTTGTATGAGAATGCCGCCAGCATGAAGTGGTCCAAGATGCTGACGAATCTCATGGCGAATCCCACCTCTGCTATTTTGGATATGACCGCCAGGGAAGTGTTCGCCAACCGGAAGCTGTATAAACTCGAGATCGAAATGCTGCGCGAATGTCTGGCCGTGATGAAGGCACAGAACATCGAAGTCGTGGACCTGCCCGGCACGCCGGTGCGCGCGTTGGCGTTTGCGACCACGTTGCCTTTGTGGCTGTCGAAACCTCTGCTCTCGCGAGCGGCTGGTGCAGGTCGCGGCGCGAAGATGCCATCCTTTCATATCGATCTGCACAACGGGCGCGGCAAAAGCGAAGTGGAGTATCTGCACGGCGCAGTGGTTCGCGCAGGCGAAGAATGTAACGTACCGACACCGGTCAATAAACTGTTGACTCAAACATTGTTGGCTCTTACCAATAAGGAAATCCCGCTGGAAGAGTTTGCACAGAAGCCGGAAAAATTGTTGGGAAAGATTAAATAACCCGATGTCGTTGCGAGCGTTCTTCGCGAAGCAATGTCCCATTTTCAAGCTGTCTCCATAAAAGAGGAGATTGTGTCGCCACGGCGCCACTCGCCACAACATTGGATAACGAAAGCAATCATGTAATTGGTGGTCTCGATACGAGCGGGAAGACGCTTCGTCTACGCTATCGCTCCGCTCAGCGCGGACCCGCCTACTCGACCACCGGGTAGAAGCAATTATGAACAACAAAATCAATCTCGTCTCAGCGCGCCCATCTGTAGAGATCCACCTGTCCGATGGGCGCGTGCTGTCAGGTCCACGCGGCGCGAAGGTGGAAGAGTTCCTTGCCGCGCTGGAGTTCGATTCGCAGCCGGTGGCCGCGATCATCAATGGCGACCTGCGCGAACTGACCTTTCCCATCGAGTTGGATTCGCGTGTGACGGCTGTCACCATGTCGATGCCTGATGGGGCGCGTATCTATCGCCGTTCGTTGACGTTCCTGCTCGAGATGGCGTTTGCCGACATGTTCCCGGATGCCAATCTGTTCGTCGATCATTCAGTCGCCTCGGGCGGATTTTACTGCCAGGTCGCAGGACGCGTGCCGTTATCTGAGTCAGAGCTTGAGGCGCTCAAGGCGCACATGCAGGAGTTGGTGGACTCAAATCAGTCATTTGAGCGCAAGGTGATCCCGCTGCCAGAAGCGATCGAGTACTTTCGCGCCCGCGGGTATTTCGACAAAGTAAACCTCCTGAAGCATCGCACAAAAAATTATCTGACTCTCTATCAACTGGGGGAACGCAGGGGGTATCATCACGGTTATATGGTGCCTTCCACGGGCTATCTGCGCTGGTTCGACCTGTTGAATGTGCAAGCAGGGTTCACATTGCGTTATCCGCGCCGCCATAAACCAGATGAGCTGCTGCCGATGCCAGAGTATCCAAAGCTGCTGGGTGCATTTCTGCAATATGGTGACTGGCTGGCAAAACTGGGAATCGAACATGTGGGCGCACTGAACGATGCCATCGAAAGCGGCCGCAGCGACCAGATCGTGCTGGTATCGGAAGCGTTCCATGAGAATCATCTGGCGCGCATTGCCAATCAAATTGGAAATGAGCTCGACCATTCGCGCATTATCCTGATCGCGGGCCCCTCCTCGGCTGGCAAAACCACCACGTCACGTCGCCTCACAGTCCAATTGCTGGCGCTGGGCATTTCACCGTTTCCTCTCGAACTGGATAATTATTTTCTGGACCGTGACAAAACCCCCCTGGGTGAAGACGGTAAACCGGATTTTGAGTCCATCGAAGCTCTGGATGTGCCGCTGCTGGCGGATCATTTACCGCGCCTGCTGCATGGGGAAGAGGTGCAGTTGCCGCGCTATAACTTCAAGACCGGCAAACGCGAAGACGGCGAGATCATCCATTTGAAGGATGGGCAGCCCATCATTCTGGAGGGGATCCACGGATTGGACCCGCGTCTGATCCCGGCCAGTATCAGCGGCACGGCCTTCCGCATCTACGTCTCGGCTCTGACGCAGTTGAACCTGGACCGGCACAACCGCGTTTCCACGACTGACACGCGGCTCATCCGGCGCATCGTGCGGGACGCGCGCGCCCGCGGCTATTCCGCGGCGCAGACCATCGACCGCTGGGAATCGGTCCGCCGCGGCGAGAAGCGGCATATCTTCCCGTATCAGGAAAATGCAGATGTACTGTTCAACTCGGCGCTGGCGTATGAGCTTGCCGTCCTCAAACCATTTGCAGAACCGCTGTTACGACAGGTGCCGCATGGCACACCGGAATTCATCGAAGCCAAGCGGCTGTTGGCATTCCTGGAATGGTTCCTGCCTCTGGATATCAGCCTCGTACCGGAGACCTCGATTGTGCGTGAGTTTATCGGGGGCTCGATCCTGGAGAACTTCACGATCTGGAAGGACAGAGAGCCGGTTATTTAGTATATTTTGATAAAAACTGTAATGCAAATTTGATAATTCTTATTATATAATAACTACATAGATAGCCAGTCGGCTATAGGCGAAAGTCGGCTCCATGCCGTGCGCTCGAAATCCGAGCCTAGCCTATAGAGGGCTGGTTTTTTCTATATCAAACGGATTATTTCGGCTATACCAATTCCTTGGATATTTCTCAGTGTCATAACGATCAACTAACAAACTGACTTTGTCTTGTACAAAGCGAAAATAGCGCATTTCACGCTTTACAAAGGCACGGTAAACAGCCCAGTTCATATAATCCACCACCTGTAAACAAGGTTCACCAACTGCTGTATGAGGAAAAATCTGGTTATGGGTTGTTATTTTCTGTTTCCAGCGATTTTCAAAATTGGATATCCCCACCGAAACGGCTTTTTCCAGTTTTTCCTGTCGCAGACGTGTCCCACGCTGTGATATATATATATGGTTGGTGTTGTAACGATGCAGGACATTTTCAAAGAGGAGACTGATCAGGTAATCGTAAAACTCTCCTTCGTTGGCATGAAAAGAGTTACGAAAGATACGTTCCTTTTTACGGGCAAGGACAAATTGCGCTTTGAAGTCCAACGAGCGCAAGCATTCGAATACAGATTGTCGCACTTCAGGGCAGTCGTCCTTGGCATGAAAGGCGATGTTGGTCTGTTTCATGGATGGAATCTCTCTGAGATACTCATTTGCCGCAAGTCGGACATGGAGTTCATTCAATGCAACCCGTATCGAATGAGGGTTGGCGGTTTCGACAAAGCCCAAAACGAAAATAGGAGAACATCCTTCCTGTCCTACGATAAGATTTCCTTTCCCATCATAAAATGTGGGATCGCCTGATTCATCAACAAAATACCAATGTTCTCCTTCAATGGGCTTTTTCATGAGCGACTTTGCACGGTCCTTATTTTTTCATTACCCTGCGCATACAATTCATAAAACTAGCAATGCTATGACTTCATTGGCGATGTTATTGCCTGATTTTACTTGATACAGGCGATGGTGTTTAAAATAGTTTCTCACTATGGTACCGTCGGCACCTTGAAGATCCATCCCACTACATATCCCGCCAGGGCGCTGACCGTGCCAATCACTGCCATTTGCAGCCCACTACGGAATGGCTTGCCTACGGTCACGCGTGCTTTGTAGGCTCCCACGATGAACAACGTCAGGGCGGCGACGATGATCGAGAGAGCAATGCTGGGACCCACGTCCCAAAAGAAGAATGGGAACAAGGGGATAACCGACCCGACCAGCGCCGAGAATCCAACGATCAGGGCAGAGAGGAACGCGCTGGATTTCTCCGGTGGTGTCATCTTGAACTCCTCCGACATCATTACGTTTACCCAGACGTCCGGGTTGGAGGTGATAACGTCCACGATCCTTTCGAGCGTTTCACCTTCGAATCCCTTTTTGCGGTAGATATCGCGTATCTCTTCGATCTCCACATCCGGCGCCACATGGATATGCCTGTATTCGCGCTCACGTTCGCTGACATACAGGTCGTCAGTTGCCAGCGTGGAGGTATAGGCAACTGCGCCCATGGAAATCGATTCAGCAAAGGTGGCCGCGAGTCCCGCTGCGATCACGATGCGCGCGTCTGACGTTGCTGCGGCAACACCGAGGATCACGCCCAGCACATTGACCAGTCCATCCTGGCCGCCCAGGATTACGTCGGAAAGACGCGAGTTATGCCGGTGCGGGTCGTGATGATCGTGCAGGCGCACCTGTTCGATAAGTTGGCGATTATGTGCGTGAGTTTGTGTCATGGTAGACCTTCCTTCCACCGCCGATCAAGAAGTGGCTTTTTTAAGTTCCGTCGATTCTTTGGGGTCAGGTGGGATATCGTCTCCACTGCGAACAGTGGAATAATTCACTTTCCGCCTCAGGAAGAATGACTCTAAATATTTGTACGAGAGCCCGGCAAGCAGAATAGCCATCAGGATGCTGGCAGGATAGATGAAAGCGTTGTTGAGCAGACCGGTCCATTTTGCCAGATGCACAGCCAGAACGATAGCGATGGGATGATACATGTACAACCCATACGAGATCTTTCCCAGATATTTGAAGACACCTGCTTCCAGGTGGAAATGGATGTTTGGATTGGCGGCGAAGTTCAGAATGATCAGCCCATAGAACAGGGCGTAGATTTCCTTGTACACATGTTCGATCATGAATGCCTGTTGGAACATATAAAAGACCACCAGCAGAGATCCATAAAAGACAACGTTGTTCCTGATCAATTTCAAAGATTTATGCTGTGTATGTAACAAAATGCCGAGAAGACCCCCAATGGCCATCAGGTCGATATTGAACAGAGACCAGAAGCCGCTGATGTAATACTTGAACGGCAGAAAATCGGTGTGTGAGGACCACAAGGCACGAGCTGTGAGAATATAGCCGGCGATGATCAGCAGCATGAGCGTAATGCGATGCCGGGCGATCTTCTTCAGCAGGAGCGGCCAGATAAGATAGAACTGTTCCTCGGTCCCGATGGACCAGGCCTGCGATGCATACGGAATGATCCCGCCCAGGAAGGGCATCAGGTTCGGCAGAAACAAAACAAACAAGGCGATCTTCGTCCCCAGGTCTCGATAGATGAAGTCATGTCCATAGCCGGGCATGATGAACGTCGGGATTTGCGGCAGCACTGCCAGGGCCAAAAAGCCGATGAAAAAATACAAGGGCCAGATGCGCAGGATCCGGCGCACGTAGAAATCCTTCAGCTTGATCGTGCCGGTCTGCTCTTCTTCCTCAAGCAGCAAATATGTGATCAGAAAGCCGCTCAACACGAAGAATAACGAGACACCCTGCTCGCCCAGGATCTGGACCACACCGGATCCCCAATTATTCTCAATGCCATAGATGGATTTGATCTGTTCGATATGGTGGATGATGACCAGCAGCGCCGCCACGAATCGCAACCCGTTCAGATTCGGGAAGTAAACACCTGCGCTGTGTTTGGTTGTATCGATGGACTCAGACATGACAGTATCTTCTCTGCAAGTATAGCACCGCGGATTACTCGCCCCGATCGAGATAAATATCCTCCATCGAAAGTTCATCTTCCACGGGTTCAAGGTGGGTGAACACAGTGACCACACCACCCAACGCGGAGCGGATGTCAGATTCGAAATCCTCGGCGATATGATGCGCGTCATGTACGGTCCAATCGCCAGGGACGAGCACATGGACCGAGATAAAACGACGGGCGGCGGCCTGCCTCGTCCGCAGGGCATGGAAGTTCACGCCTCGTTCCTGGTATCGGGCCATCACTTGTTCGATCAGGGTTTGCTCATTGGCGGGCAGAGCGGCATCCATAAGCCCCATCACCGAACGGCGGAGCAGGCTGAAGCTCGTCCAGACGATATTCAGCGCCACCAGGATCGCAAGCACAGGATCCAATACATCCCAGCCCAGGAACCCCGCAATGGCGACGCCGCCGATCACGCCAACTGAGGTCCACACATCGGTCATGAGGTGCTGGGCGTCGGCTTCGAGGGTGATCGAGTTGCGTTTTCTGCCCTCACTGAGAAGGATGCGCGCAACGATGAAATTGATCAGCGAAGCGGATGCTGAGATAACGAGACCGGCTCCCAGTCCCTGTAATGGAACCGGGTACAGGAGGCGGTTCACTGCCGTGCTGAGGATACCAGCTGCAGCGGTCAGGATCAGCGATCCCTCGATCAGGCTGGCGAAATATTCAGCTTTACTATGACCATAGACGTGGCTCTCATCTGCCGGGCGTGCAGCAATGGTGAGCATGATGAGAGCCATCACTGCACCGGCAAGATTGACGAGTGACTCGATCGCATCAGAGAGCAGACCCACGGAACCGGTGAGAAAATACGCGGTCGTTTTCAATGTAATGGTGGCAACGGCTGCACCAATCGATAGCCAGGCAAAGCGCGTCAATGATCTACGGTGAGCCATCAGATCGTGATGTTCAGCTTGTTTATGAGGCATGCACGCATGATACTTGCAGGATGGTGTGTTGAGAATGGCTAAATGTCATGACTTGCCGCTTTCTTATGGAATTGTCACAAAATAAAACATCCAAAGCCCGCGCTCGGCGGAACTCTGGATGTTAGCTTATTCTTTGATGAGAGCGATCTACGGAGATGGGGGGCCGCCGGGACCTCCTCCCATGGAATCTGCTGCACCCACTTCCGCATCCGTCAGGTCGAGCCCGATCGACATGGAGCCAGAATAACCGCCGGCGGGGTCGCCTTGCAGGCTAAGCAGCAACTGGTCACCGCCGCTCATGAAGATATTGTCGTTTTCGTTGCGCGTATCGCGCTGCCCCTTGTTGGCGTAGGGGCCCAACGCATGAACCTGATCGGTTAAGTTTTCGTCGAAGAAGAATTGCGATGTGAACTGATACTCATTCCCATCGACGCCCTTCGTTCGAATCGTAAAATGGATGTGAACTGCTCTTCCAGAATACCACCCCGGATAGATCGTCTGGAACTGGACCGCTCCGCTGGCGTCGGTGAGCTGGTAGCCGCGCAGGAACTGCTGCCCCTGCGTGTTGAATCCCTGGTCCGATACGCCCGAGTATTGACCGTTCGCATCACAATGCCAGATATCCACTTGTGCGCCTTCGATGGGTGAACAGCTATTCTCTCCCACGCTGGCTACATTGACGTTGAGCGTAAGCGGAATCCCTTCTCTCACTGAATTGTCAGATGGGTCACTGCGGATATCGGAGCGGTTTAACTGTCCATCTACGAAATAAGGTCCGATCGTTAATTCGGGGCGGACGATGCAATCGAGCGCCACACTGGTCGCGGCTGGCGTCTGTGTGTTGGATGCCAGCGTGGAAACCGAGGTTGGCACCAGTGTGCTGGTCACTTCGGGCGCTGCACACGAGACAAGGAAGGCCGCACTCCCGATCCCCAGCAATTTAAGCGCATCCCGTCGGTTGAGGATCTGGCCAATAGGTGTATCGTCATTATCCATCATTTTCTCCTGTCACTACAATAAGGTTCCTTAAGCATATCGTCGCAGCTGAAAGACTTGGTGAAGAATCTATGTGGAAATTATGTGGCTGGTGTTTGCAGGACAAACAGCGGAAACACCTGGTTTCCGCTGTCATTAACGAAATCGTTTGTAAGTCGTTTTATGCCTGGAACATGCATCCTTTTCCAGCGATTAGCTGACCACCACGCGGTTACGCCCGGACTGCTTGCCCACATACATCAACTGGTCAGCCCGTTGAATAATCGTCTCGGGAGTATCGTCTGGATGCAGCAGCGTGCCGCCAACCGAGAGCGTAACCGCCAGGTGCATACCGTTTGTGTCGAGCCGGGAATGCTGCACAAGGTTGCGTACCTTCTCAGCGGGAATCTGAAGCGTCTGCATGTTATTTACATCGTGCAAAATGGCGACAAATTCCTCTCCGCCCCAACGACCGACAGTGTCTGTGGCGCGGACTCCATATCGGATCGATTTGGCTACCATGCGCAGGACAAGATCACCAATGTTGTGTCCGTATGCATCATTGAACTGCTTGAAATGATCCACATCCATGAACAGGATACCGACGACGCTTTCTGTATGTTGTGATTCGGTGATCGCAGCGTTCAAGCGCGCCTGCAGGTATCTGCGGTTGCCAATCCCCGTCAGTGGATCGATGAGCGTCTCACGGCGCAGCTCCCTCAGCTTGCTGCGCGACTCGATCACACTGGCATTGTTACTGAACGATTCTATGGCGCCGATGATATTGCCATTGCGATCGCGCATCGCCGATGCCCGTACGACAATTGGCAACCGGTGGCCGTTGGCATGATGGACAAAGACTTCGGCCTCACGTTCATTGCCATCCTCCATCACGGCAGCCAGGGGACAGTTGGTGAGGCAGAGCTGCGTGCCGTTGGCGGTCATATGGTTGAGCAGATTGTCACGGCAGGCGCGCCCAATCGTCTCGGAGGCGGAGTAACCAGTGATCCGTTCTGCCCCTTTGTTCCAATACGTGATGACGCGGTCGCGGTCCACAAAGTAGACGCCATCATACAGATTGTCGATAATATCCTTGTAAAAGTTGCTGTCTTCAGGCATGGAACCTCCGCATATGACTGTTGCTCCGACGTATTATTTGATTTTCTGCTGCAAAACAGTGATGATCTGCCTTGCGAAGGGTGGTAGGAAAGGAAAAACACCTTCTTGCGATAACCTTCGCAAGGCTTCTGCACCACGAACTATTCTAATACCGCAGAGCCGGACCGGATTCGAAAAACTGGTGGCTCTCCGGGAATCGCCGTGACGCACTGCCAATGGTAGGTCGGATTGCCAATCCGACTTACGCCGTACCGCCAGATATGGCGGCGTATTACGGCCGCTCCTGCTGAGCCAAACTGGTTCACGAACAGACCATCTGCTTATGAACAGCGGTGACATTAGACCCGTTTTGTAAAGATCATGAGATCGTCGCCGGTAGAATAGAAATCCCTGATGACGGCCTCATTCTGGTAGCCCATTTCAAGATAGAACTTGCGCGTCGGCTCGTAATGCGGAGTTCCGGATGTCTCGGCGATCAATATCCGCCCGCCATTCTCGCGGACAGCTTTCTCACACGCGGTAATCAATTCGCGCCCCACACGTTTGCGGCGGGCATTTGGGTCGACGGCGATCCAATACAGATCGTAGACACCATCGGTCAGGTCGCGGTACCCGTAGATGGCAAAGCCCAGAACCTGATCTCCCTCCCGGTAGACAATGAAGTTGTAGCCGCTTTCGGCGGGTCCGAACGAGAGGTATTCCGACCATATCACGCCTACAGTGTCAACTTCCTCGTTGCTGAATACACCCGCCCTGGCGGTAATGTCCTGGATCTGTGGACCATCGGCTTCTGTTGCAATGTGGATCACGTTTGTTATCCTGTGAATCAAAGTATTTGCGAAGTGCCGCTCAATCCCAAGGAACTACTTTCCTTATGAGATGAGCGGTCAGGCGGACATATTTTCGCTGTATTTCTCCTTTTCGGCAAGTGTCGCCACCCCGCCCCGCGACGTCTTTCGCCGGGAGATTCATGGATCGCTCAACTCATGAATCAAAGGGTTTAATGCGCCTCCAATTCCCAAGGACGAAAAGCACCAACCCCAGCATTTCTGCTGCTCTTCCAACTACTGGAAGTGCAGATTCCTGGAGAACGTAATCGATCATCAAACACAGAATACCAGCATTGATAGACAGCAGCGCCGCCCAACTCAGGCGTTCGTCGCCGCGCGGCGGCCCTTTGGGATGGCGCGGCAGAATCCAGAACGCGACACCCATAGCCAATTGGATCATCCAGCCCACAAACGCAAACTCGATATGCAGCGGCAGGAACGTCCAGAGCATGGCGGAGATCATCAGTCCCTTGTTTGCGAGCATCAATCCGCCAAGCGTGAAGCCAAGCAGAAGATGGATCAGGGAGGCGCGCACAAAATATACACTGAGGCGCGGCATCTATTTCACCCGGACGCGCTTCCAGGTATTGGCAACAAACACCACACCTGACAGCCATTGCAAAAGCGCCGCCGCCACCAGCATCCAGCTGCTGAGCGGGGAGGCGGCACGGGCATGCAACGGTTCAAAGACCATGCGCAGAATGAGGCCTATATTGAGCAATACAAACGTGGACCATCCCAGCCATTCGTGTCCGCGCGGCAGTGACGGGCTATATTTTGGAAACATCCAGAATGCTATACCGAAGATGAGTTGTGTCAGCCAGCCAAATGTGAGCAGATGTAGATAGACGGGAAAAACGCCTGCCGCTCTGCCCGCCTCTGGCAGGGCAAGCACGATGCCTGTGCACAAAGCAAGGATGAGATAGACGAGCGCGGCTTTGAGAAACCAGCGTGTCAGAAGCGGCATGTTTATTTTTTCCCTTTGAGAATCGAATAGACTGTTACGCCGAGAAACAGCAGGATGGCAATCTCATTGAGAATACCGCCCCATCTGCGAACATCCAGTTGGATCGTCAGATCTCCCCACATACGAATGACCAGCGAGAGATGGAGCACAACAAGGTGGACATAAAACACGCTGCGATACGTAACCGGTAAGCCCAATATCGCAGGGAAGATGATCGGCGCGTGCCCAAAGATCATCGAGATCACGAAGCCAACAAACACTGCATGTAAAGTCGCATCATACAATGGACCTGCATACAGCGCCCCAAAATACAATTGCAGCGCGCCGCCGACGCCCAGCCAGATAAATCCGCTGAACAGGCAGACGGCAATATAACGTGTCAGTGGATTCGCATGGCGGATGTTGCGCGTGGCAAGGTCATTTTTCACAAACCAAAGCGAAAGGGCAAGGATGGAGAACCCGCTCAGGCGTGTCCCCCAATTGAGGTCCACGACCGACAGCGCTGCCCCCACTGCAAGCGCGGCTGCGATCGCGCTAAAGATTCGAAGCTGCCCGGGTGACGGATTCAGGACCCGGCTGAGCTCGAGCCGTTCGCCTGCAATGGTCAGCACCAGGAATGCCATCCACAAATATACGATTTGGAAGATGGGGAATCCAAACATCCACAAAGTATTGCCAACGACCCAGGCGCACATACCGACGAACATGGTGACGGTATGGATGTGCGGCTCGCGGCGCACCATCACGCCCAGGATCATGAGTGCACCGAGGCTGGCGAGCGTCAACACTATCCCGCCGAGAAAAGGCACGATCAGCAGGCTGATCCATCCTGCGCCGGCGATAACCGGAACAGCGAACATCCACTTTTGGCGGATGGCGACGGCCCGTTCGAGCGGGATCAACACGCCAAGGAAACCAGAGACCATCAGCGGGCCGTGCGCTACGGAAAGTTTTGGCAAAGAGGGCAGCGCCCAGCCAATTCGTGATAACCCTGCCCATAGGCCAAACAGCAGGGCAATGATGGCCAGCGCAATAAAAGGCACAAAGCGTTTTTGAAGTGTCATGTAGTGATTATATGGATTCGTCGAATACTTCTCTTTGCGCCAGCGCAAACAACAGAAGACAAATCAAACACGGACACCCATCTGGTCGTCTCTCCTGTTTCTCCTGCTTTGCTGCCGTACTGCTCTTCGTTTTACGGGTCCAACAACAAGCGCCGGACCACCTGTACCAACAGCTTCAGAATGACCGGCTTGCTCATGTATTCATTCGCGACCGCGACAAGGGAATGCTCGCGATCACCGGGCATGGCAAGAGCCGTAAGAGCAATGATGGGGTGGATGCGAAGTAGGGATTTGCTCGTCAGGGGCAGATCAAGATCAAATGCGGCCTGAGCGATTGCGCTTCACCTCGTACATGGCTCGATCGGCATGAGCGATAAGATTATCAAGAGAAGTATTTATTTGAGGATCGAAGGAAACCACACCCACACTCATCGATAAATGGCATTCCGCGAGCCTCTGCTCCAGCCGCTCCAACAAGGAGGGTACGCTTGGCTCTTCTGCTTCAATGACAATGACAACAAATTCATCACCACCCAGGCGCGCTATGATGTCGGAACCGCGAAAGGTGCCCGTTAAGGCGTGGGCTGCATCGATAATTGCTTTGTCACCGGCATCATGCCCCTGCAGATCGTTGACCTGCTTAAGACCGTCCAGGTCGGCGTAGAAGACTAATACGTCTGCTTTTGCGCGTCGGGCAAGCAGAAATTGTTCCTCAGCCAACAGCAGGAACCCCCGCCGGTTATACAGGCCGGTCAATTGATCAACGATTGATAATTCCTGTAAATTCTTATTTGCTGAAGCCAGTTCCGCTGTTCGCTCGACAACTTTCCCTTCCAGGTCGGCGTTGAGTTTGAGAATTTCACGTTCCGCCGTCTTGCGCTTGGCATCCATGCTCGTGAGCTGCCTGGAGAGTATCCAAACGAACGTGGTCATGCTTCCGATCAATGTAATTACCATGATGGCCAATCCGAACGCGGTGTCATACAACCTCATGCGTTGACCCAGCAACCGTATCCAGCCCAGGGCAATGGGGAGAGTCAGGATCATGGGCAGGAATCTTCTGAGAACGTACCCGCCTTCGGTCTCAGCTAAAATCGTTGACATTAGCCCACGCTCTGGTCGTGCAAACAGGATACCAAGAGAGAGCAGCAGTAATGTGCCGGCCGTGTGCAGCGCCATGGAGGAATAGGCGCCAATCTTATACAACAACGAGACCCCATACAAATAGCCGATCATCGCAAGCAGTGATATCGCGAATACAGCAATGATGAAATATTTCTCGAACCAGCTCTCGACTGCGTTGTGCATGCTCAGCAATGAGAAACCTGCCAACAGAAACCCTAGCGCAGTGGCAGGCGACATGCGACCAGGGTATGGACTCTCTGCTGAGTCGTCGATAAACACCAGTTGGTCAATCCCCACATCCACATGGAAGAGATACTGACCAAGGGTCAGTGCACTGAGCAGAATGACGATCCATGCGCTGGCGCGCGCCAGGCGTCGTACTGGTGTTCCCAGGGAAATCCCCGTTAGTACGAACAGCAGCGCAGTCGTGCTTTTCATTGTCGCCCAGCCGGGCACGAGGCTCTTGAGGATCTCGATGTTGTACAACCACCCCAGTAGTACAAGAACGCCAATACCTGCAACGAAAATAGCGATCTGTCGTGACAGCGACTGAAACCGGGAAACGGAATTGTCGATGATGCGGGATGATGTATGCAGTTGTGTCATACCATGCCTTTGCAAATGTCAACGAGCATGGTGCTTGCTCGTGGTTGGGAACCAGTCTATCCTATTTTACAGAGATTCGATCAGGCTTTCTACCGCAGGAACATATCAAATTCCGTACCCAATTTTTGCCTAAAATAACAGACAAATCATCGTTGCTTGGCGGATCAAAAACCTTCTTGAACGCGGATGGGACGGATGGTGCGGAGTCTCACGGAAAAAAAAAGCTCGAAGAAATCTGTGTTCGACCGTGAAATCAGTGTCGTCCGTGTACGGAACCTAGCGGTGCATGATGAAATGTAGACTAATTTGGGCAAAAATTGGGTCAGTAAATCACAATTTTGGAGTGCAGGCTGCCCGGAGGGCGAGCTCCTCCAATTCGGGACGGCAAGTATCGCCAGGACGCCGTCCGACTCCAAAGCTAAACCTGTGAGTTACTGAAATTATAAGAACTCTCTGTTGGCATAAATTCGGTTGTGGTACGTGTGCCAATGTAAAGAACGGAGACATCTTGGGTCTCTGCTGTTGTTCGCAACAAAGTGACTGTCACCTTGTTTCAGCTGCTGTTGTGGCGCAATGGCCGCATTCGGTTTCATCGTCTTTCGGTGGGGGAGTGAGATCGGTGGGCATGAGAGTTAGTCTTCTGATGTTGCCGTGACCACATCAGGCAGAGTTCGGAAATCAAAACTACGCCCCATCTCATCGAAAGCTATGTTCATTCTGCGCCGAAGATCACAACGCGGTTCCGGCCGCTATGCTTCGCTTGATATAACGCTTCATCTGCACGCTGGATGATCTGTTCGACATTCTCATCCATTGGTTCGCGTCGTAAGTCGGCGATGCCCATGCTCAGCGTGACGGCGGGCGGTTCTTGTTGATCTGCCCACACATGTATGGCCGCGAGGCTGGCGCGTATACGCTCCGCTACAGGAAGCGCCTGTTTCGCGCTGGTATCTGGCAGTATCACAATGAATTCGTCCCCCCCGTAACGGGCCACGAGATCGGAGGCGCGCACATGAGCGACTGCGGTCTCCGCTATCGCCACCAACAACTTGTTTCCTTCCGCATGCCCACGCGTATCGTTAACCTGTTTGAAGTAATCTACGTCAAACATGAGGAAAGCAAGCGCTCGCTGATAGCGCACGGCAGCATGGAATTCGCGCCCGGCCAGTTCAAATAGATAGCGATGGTTGCACAAGCCAGTCAAGCCATCTGTGCACGCCAACAGATTTTGGTGCTCCAGCGATTGCTGAAGTTTGACATTCAGATTGGCGAGTTCGTCGGTGGCGCGGCGGAGTTCTTCTTCTGCCTGTCTGCGCTCCGTGATGTCGGTCGAGATGCCGAATGTACCAGCGATATTTTTTTCCTCATCGCGTATGGGCATCTTGGTGGTCGAAACCCAACGAACGGGGCGGTTGGCCCACGTCTCCTTTTCTTCTCTGCTCAATGGCTGTCCTGTGCGCAGGATGAGCTGCTCATCCTCGTAGGCCTGCCGGGCATGTTCCTCGGTAAAAAAGTCAAAGTCGGTCTTGCCTATCGCCTGCACAGGATCGCGCAGGTTGAACAAATCGGCCTGCGACTTGCTAATTCGAGTAAAACGGCTTGCCCGGTCTTTGAAGTAAATCTGGTTCGGCAGATTATTCATGAGCGTTTGCATCTCATACTGTTCTTTTACCAGCGCCTCTTCCACCCGTTTACGCTCGGTGATATCGCGAAATGACCAGACCCTGCCTAACAGATCCTTCCCTTGCAGCATCGGACGCGATAAGCGATCAAAAATTCTTCCGTCTTTGAAAGAGAGGCTATCGAAGCTTTTTTCAGAAGAGTTGTACAGTTCCTGGACCTTTTGGAGGAAATCCTGTGGATTGGATAATTGACCCACAACATATTCGAGAAGAAGGGTATCGTCCCTTTTGTCCATGAGTTCCTGTGGAATCCTCCACATTTCGACAAATCGTTCATTTGCAAAAATCACCTTGTTTTCTCGATCGACGGCCAGGATGCCATCCGAAGCGGATCGTAAAATCACTTCGAGTAAACGATACGATTCTTTAGATTCGATCCAGTCTCGTGTCCCCACCGAAGCGCCGCTAGCAGCGATGGACACACCCGCTTTCGGCTTTTTCGTCTTCCGATTGGTGGATCTCTCAACGGAGTTCTTTTTTGCGGTCATT
Source organism: uncultured Anaerolinea sp. (assembly GCA_964489725.1). Taxonomy (GTDB): domain Bacteria; phylum Chloroflexota; class Anaerolineae; order Anaerolineales; family Villigracilaceae; genus Defluviilinea. Next base: position 74,977 of record CAZBAX010000004.1, read on the forward strand.
TTATTCTCCAACCAGGGCCGGATGCATCGAATAGGCGTTGTTGCATGTCCCCAAAACTTTGTAAAATCCATTTCGTGTTGGTTTTCATGGAGTTCCTCCAGAACCTTGATTGAGAGGTGGTATCCACTGATTACAATAATAAAAAGTATAGCACAGGGACCTGCCAAAGAAGGATTACACTGTTCCTGTCTGGCAGGGCTTTCTCAAATTAATGTCGGACAAAAGATGTGAACCGCCAAGCACGCGAAGGACGCCAAGAAAATCACAAAATATTTGCGCTCTTTGCGGGCTTGGCGGTAGAAAATTGACAATCGCTCGACTTTGAGAAAGCCCTGACTCCGTGACTCCGTGTCTCCGTGGCTGGACACTTAAGTTTGGGGTTGCTCTTTACGTCTCTGGACTTACGCAGTATTACTTTCTTGTCCGCTAACACTTGCACCTGACGCACACCGTCCCGGCGGTTCGGTGCCGGGGAGTGCAGGTGTCTGCGCCAATGTAGAACGGAGTAGCGCACGCCGCGCAAAGCAGCGGCAGTAGCGAGGATTGGTGGAACACATCCGGGGTTTGCGTAAGCCCTTCCTGTTCTTTTTTGAGTAGCCCCCGTGTTTCAATTGGCAGGACATACATCATGCCGGTTGCGGAAATCCATAACAATATGGCGACACTTCTTTCCGGGTAAAATACTTCTACAATTTCAAACAGGAGTTTGTCCATGACCATCACACTCGACGGATCCTCCCTCACGATCGAAAAGGTCGTTGCGATTGCTCGAAATGACGAAAAAGTAGAACTAGCCTCCGGCGCCCTGGAGCGCATCAAAGTATGCCGCGTGATGTTGGAGGAAAAGCTCGCCAATAAAGAGATCATGTATGGCACGAACACCGGCATTGGCGAGTTTTCAGAGACGATGCTCAACGATGAACAGGTGAAGGAATTCCAAAAATATTTGATCTACAACCACGCGGCCGGGATCGGCGAGCCCGCGCCGATCGAACATGTGCGTGCGGCGCTGGCAGGGCGCATCAACGTCCATGCGCACGGCAATTCCGGCTGCAGACCTGAGATCACCTTAACACTGGTGGAGATGCTGAACAAAGGCGTCACACCAGTTGTTTGTCAGAAGGGGTCAGTAGGCGCGAGCGGTGACCTTGCTCCGATGGCGCAAGCCGCACTGCTGCTGATGGGGGAGGGCGAAGCCTACTTTAACGGCGAACGACTCGAGGGGTCCGAAGCGATGCGGCGGGCGGGGATTGACGTGCCGGGCTTGCAGGCGCGCGACGGGCTGGCCGCGATCAACGGGTCCAATCTGCTGACGGCCATGTCCGCGCTGCACATCTATGATATGGAACGCTTTCTCAAACAGGCAGAGATTGCCGCAGCGATGTCCATCGAGGCGCTGCTCGGAAATCTCAAGCCCTACAACACCAAGCTGCATGAACTCAGAGGATTTCACGGCGCGATCGAGTCGGCGAAGAATATTTCCAAAGTGATCGCCGGCTCAGACCTGACTACAGGCAAGATGAAGACCAAAGTACAGGATGCCTATTCGATGCGTTCGACTCCACAAGTGATCGGCGCGGCGCGTGATGCAGTTGCATATGCGCGCTCGCAGGTGGAGATCGAATTAAATGGCGTCGGCGATAACCCGATCTTTGTCCCCGAAGACAACCTGACGTTGACCGGCGCGAACTTCCAGGGAACGCCCGTGTCACTTCCGATGGACATGGCAGGCATAGCGATCACTATGGTGTGTGTGCTTTCAGAGCGACGCATGAACCGATTGACCAACCCGGCTCTTTCGCAGGGGCTGCCTGATTTCCTGGCCCACGAGCCTGGGTTCTACTCTGGGATGATGCTCAGCCAATACACTGCCGACCATTTGATCGTCGAGCAGCGGATTTTGTCGGCGCCCGCCTCAATCCAATCCATCCCGGCCGCGGCGGACCAGGAGGATTTTGTCTCGATGGGTATGAACACAGCCCTCAAGAACGGACAGATCCTGGATAACGCCTATGGTGTACTGGGAATTGAATTCATGGCTGCTGCCCAGGCCCTCGACTTCCGAGAGTTCCAGCCCGGTAAGGGCACGAACTGCGCGCGTGAAGTCATCCGCAAGTATGTGGAGCATCTGCATGTGGATCGCCCGTTGTATAACGATCACAACGCGATGAAGAAGCTGGTGAAATCTGGTGAGATTTTGAATGAAGTAGAGAAGGTTGTCGGAGCGTTGAACTGATCTTCACAGTATGTCGTTGCGAGTGGCGCTGGAAGCACCACGACGATTCTGGCGATTTATTGGCCTTTCTCTATACGGAAAATCAGACGTTATGTTCACCGTCATATTCCATTCCCTGCTGATCGGCGCGGCGTTGTTCGTGCCGATACCCTTGTTGGACGACAGGCTTGCCAGGTTTTTCTGGAAGCGTATGGTCGCGGACCTGGCGCAGGATCATAAGAAGAACCTGACGAAAGAACAGATCGACGTGCTGTCCTACCAGTCCCGCTTTGCCCTTGCAGATGGCTGCCTATTTTTCCTCAGGCGGCTTTTTCGCGAGTTCTTGCAAGAGATCCTGTTCTTTGTGGAGTGGCGCAAGGCTATCAACCTGGCCAGTGATGCTTATTATTCTGGTTATCTGTTGAATGAGCTATTCTCCTATGAAAGCTTTGACCCAACGAAGGTGCCTCAGTATGCGGTGGCGCTGCAAAAAGCAAAGCAAGGCGTTAATATGAAACTGGTGCAGGGCGTGTTTCGAGCGCAGTTCCGTTCCAGCAAAGGTGTGTTGATGTCTGTGACCAAGTGGCTTTCGAGTATTACGGTTGGGTATGCAAAGGAGTCATGGACGCGCTGGAGGAACCGAAAGAACCCGGATTCTGCCTCCGACGAGAAAATGGAAAACTTCTTCCAGATGCACAAGTCCAGGTTTCAGGAGCTGCTCAAGGACCTGATCGCCAGCCTGCAAACAGGAATCGGTGCGCTGCCGAAAGAGCATTTCGATACTTTGAGAAGTAGATTGTTTGAAGAACTGCAGCAGATGGAAACGAGCCAGCCATAAAACTTCCGCGCTGAGCGAAGGGAAAGTGCTCGTCTGTCCCGTAGTCGAAGCGCGCTTAAGAAAAAGTACTAAATAACCTTGTAATTTAGTTTCTGGTGCAAAACATGCATGATAAGCCTTGCGAAGGTTTCCAGTAGTCCCGGAAACTCGATCGAAGCAACCTTCGCAAGGCTTTTGCACGACGAACTAACTTAAGCGCTCCTGGAAATCGCCGCTTCGACTGCGTTCGTCGCAATGAACGCTCCTCACTTCGCTCAGCGCGGTACTCAGGAAATAATATGATCCTCAACGAAATCAATTTCTTTTCGGAAACTTTGGGAATGCGCAGCACGATGAATGTTTTGCTGCCTCAAAGAATATTGTTGAATGCGAAGAGCAAACGCAAACCGAACTATCGCGCGCTCTACCTGTTACACGGACATAGCGACGATCACACCGCCTGGACACGCTGGTCGTCGATCGAGAAATATGCCGAAGGGCTAAACCTTGTTGTTGTGATGCCGGCTGTTCATTTGAGTTTTTATAATGACATGACGTATGGCGGGGCATACTGGCAGTTCATCAGTGAAGAAGTTCCGGCGCTGATACGAGACATGTACTCGCTTTCTGCTGCTCGAAAAGACAATTTTGTCGCCGGCCTCTCGATGGGGGGATACGGCGCGTTCAAGCTGGCATTGACCTACCCGGAGCGTTTTGCGACGGCCGCATCCCTTTCTGGTGCTTTGGATATTCGTGAAGTTGTTGGTGGGCGTAATGAAAATGATGAGGAATGGCTAATAGGGATGCGTAACGTGTTCGGTGATTTGAGCCAGGTACCCGGCAGTAAACATGACCTGTTTGCACTTGCGAAGGCAGCCGCGAAATCACAGGTCAAACCGCGCTTGTATCAATGTTGCGGCACCGAAGATATGCTCTATGCAGATAATGTCCGCTTTCGGGATGCAGTGCGCAAGCTGCCTCTCGAACTGACCTATGAAGAAGGGCCCGGAGATCATGTTTGGACATACTGGGATAAGATGATCCAGCGCGTGCTGGCATGGATGTTTCCAAACGGGAAAAACCTGGATGGTTTGATCGGATTTTAGGAAGTTGGTTGGATTAGACACTCGCTCACGCCGCCGTCCGCGGCGGCGATTATAGAGTTACACCTGCGACGCGGACGGCACAGGGAGCACTTTCTTGAGATGTTATCTCTTTCGCATAAGCATCCAGTATAGGCCTGCGATCTGGCGCAGGGTGTCGTAGATCCTGCGGGGCCGAAAGAATTGCGAGATGCCGTACTTTCGAGGGAAATGACTTACGGGCACTTCCGCAAATCTATATCCAGCATCTTCGATCTTCTTGACCATCTCCAGGCAGATGGCGCCGCTGTCGCTCGCCAGGTTGATCTCCCTGAGGATCCGCCCTGGGATCAGGCGAAAATCACAGTCCACATCCCGCAGGCGAAAACGGAAAAGCAGCTTCAGCAGATAGTGATACGAGCGTCCGATCACGATGCGTAACAACGAATCACTACGCGTCGATTTATATCCGTTGACGGCGTCCACGCCCGCGGTCAGCGCCTTCACCAGGGCGATCAGTTCGAGTGGATTGTATTGGGCATCCCCATCTGTGTAGAAGACCCAATCTTTTTGTGCCGAGGCAAACCCGCTGCGCAACGCGCCGCCGTAGCCTCGGTTCGAAGTATGAGAAATCACGCGCAGTTCTGCACAGCGACGTTTCATATCCTCGAGAATCAACCCCGTGTAATCACTGCTTCCATCATTGACGACAATGATCTCGAAATCATCAGTCACCTGACGGCAGGCGATATGCGCTGCCGAAATCATGCTGGCGATCGTGCCTCCATCATTGTAGGCCGGGAATATAACGCTAAGGCTGGAGAGCTTTTTCACGTCTGTCATTTTCTGGCAACTGCCATTACGCTTAATCCGTATGGAAGGCTGATTCGAGAGGCCCAAAATGCCTCGCCTGCCAGGAGTCGTTCGAAGATCCGATTGTAGACGCCAGTGTTCAGCGTCAGGTCTGATTTGATTTCACGGGCCGGGAGGAACTTTTCACCAAGTCGTTTGACGACGGCAAGCGGAAACAGGATCGTATTGACGTAGGTGATATGTTCGACAGCAAAACCGCTTTTTTCGAGCAGTTCTCGCACCAGCCCCTTTGTGTAGCGGCGATGCGTGTGGACCTGTTCATCGTGCTTCCCGCGCAGCCAGTCATAGGCCGGCAGCCGCAGGAACAGCCATCCGTGGGGGAGCAGGACGCGGGAGAATTCACGCAGCGCCTTTAACTCATCGATTACGCCTCGCTCGTATAACACGTCGAAGCAGGTCACCACGTCAAAGGATGCCGAGTCGAGCGGCAGGTCCAGGATGGAGGCGCAGGCGATGTGCTGTGCGTGACGTTTGCGGCAGAAGGCTAACGCTGCGGGGTACAGGTCCATGCCGGTCACCTGACCATAGTCTGCAAGAAAGCCGGTCATTGCGCCGCCGGTTCCGCAGCCGGCATCCAAAATCCTGTGCGTGGAATTTGTCGGCAGCCAGCGGTTCAGCAGGGCGCGGGTGATCGATTCCATGCCGCGATACCACCAGTGGCCATCCTCAGCATGGAACATGATCTCATATTCACGCGGGTCCAACGAGCCTCAGGGAACTCGATACGAAAAAAGAATGATCGCATCGCAGTCGTAGACAACGTGTTGCTGGCCCCCGGGATGTGCGAGCGCCCATGCCTGCAGTTCCGAAATACGCTGGGGCGAAGCAATGATGGTTTCACCGGAGGAGGGCGTCAACGTTTCCAGCGGTTCGTTCCAATTGATGGCAACCCGGCTCCGGCTAAGGAATAGCGTGGAGGAGTGGCTGCCAAAAAGAAAGACATCGTCGCTTAGCAGATAGACCTGGTTCCCATTATCAATGTCCCGCAGCTCGCTGCCAAGGTAGGACGCAAAGCGCCCCGGCTGATCGCCGATATAACGACATTGGCGGGCAAACTCTCCATAGTACATCCAGGTGTTAAAGATCAGGAGTCCTGCCAGGAGGGCCGTCACCGTGAATGCGTAGGCGAGCCGCGATTCGTTCCAACCCACGGCAAGGGCGCTCAGCAATTGATCGAACCCGATGCTGGCAATAATGAGCGCAGCGGGCAAGGCCCACAACATGCGATAACTGTCTGCCGACGGCGGGTTCGCGAACACACCCACTGCCACAGCCGCTCCCCAAAAGTATCCGTTCAAGAGCAGGTAAGACGGATTCCGAAGCCGCCATAAGATGACTGCCAGGCCTGCCAGCAGGAGCACGCTTGTAATTACGCTAATCATGGGCGCCGTCGAGCCGTAGAAATCGAAGGCTGGATAATACGTCAGCGAGAAGAAGGCGTGGACGACGCGTTTAAACAGGATCTCCGGCATCCCTTGTCCGGTGGTCTGCATATGGATCGCGAGCCAGCTCGTGTTAAACATTCCATCCTGTACCATGCGATCGACAAAGTGGTTGGGATAGCGATAAATATAGAGGGCCGATGGCATGATCATGATCAGGAAACCGCCCCAGAAGGCCCCTACCTGGGCCAGGCGCTCCCGGAACCAGGAACGATATGCAATCAAGGCGATCAGCATGAACAGCACGATCAGCACTGTCATGATTTGCGAGGTAAGGTATACAGAGTAGTGGAACGCAAGAAGAATTCCAGCCAGGCCGCTTCTCCAGGATTCTCGTTTCGCAAGCCCGCTTAACAGAAAATAAAGTTCCAGCGGTACCAGCCATGTATCCTGAATATACGCCACCGACGCGATTCGACTGAAGTGGATGTGCGTGTGTGAGATGGCGATCATGACCGCCGAGATCAGTGCGATCCTGATGCCGCCCACCTGACGAGCCAGCAAATAGACCGCCGGGATGGCAAGGATTCCTCCAACGGTCGCCATGAACCGCAGCCCGAGAGGAGTCTCACCGAATAGCTGCATAGCGGCATTGATCGACTGTAGGTACAACGCGCCAAAGTTTTCCCAGAGCGCAAATGGATTGGCTAGTTCGCCGCTCGTGGTTGACTTTGCCGCAAACCCGACAAGCCCTTCATCTCCATCCAGTACACGTGGAATTTCGCCCAGCCTGTGAAAGCGCAAGAGCGCTGCCGCCAGGGTAATGAGAAAAACGGCCAGGATTTCAATACGGTGGGTGTTGAACCAACTCGATACGGCGGCTGAATCGACTTTTGGATCGGGACTCAACAGCGCATATAGATAACACGCTGCGGCCATCAGCCAGACGCTGATCACCGGGATGTAGTTGAGCCGCTGGAAGTTCATGAAATTTCCCGTGACCACGGTGGCTACAACCGATAGGAGCAGGGCAGCAGTCACCCAGAATGCACGATCATGAAAAACCGGCAGGGCAGATAATTTCATCCAGAACGACGTGGATGGAATCGCCTGTGCGGCGAGCAGGATGGCGATTCCAAGAATTCCCAGCCATGTATACGGTGGGATCCATATAGTATCGGAAAGAGGTTTGGAAAAACCAAGGAGCTGGCTGAGCAATAGGACACAGATCCCCACGAAAGAAACAAAACGCCTGATATTGCTTACACCCGCCATCTGGTCAGATTCTCTATCCGGCATAACACCTCGATGAATATGAAGAGAGTACTTTCAATTATACCTATATGCTTATGATCGAGGTCCCGCCTGCGACTTGCAGGGAGATTACAAAGAATCCGAGCTTTCGCTTCAAGATCCTGCGCGTTCCGTTGTCCGGGTTCAGGGACGCTTAACCGTCCTGCTGCACGCGTGAAATTCCATACGTAACGCCCAGCCAGTTCAATACGCCATGTCCCGCGACATAACCACTGGCAAAACAGGCTGTCAACAAATATCCGCCGGTGGGCGCTTCCCAATCGAGCATCTCACCCGCGCAGAAAACACCCGGTATGGATTTCAGCATCAAATGTTCATCCAGCGATTCGAACGTCACGCCGCCTGCGCTGCTGATGGCTTCATCCAACGGGCGGGTGGCGATCAGTGGAATGGGCAGATTCTTGATGAAGTGAGCCAGCGGTTGCAAATGCGAAAAATCTTCCTTCGAAACGAATTCTCTTAACAGTCCCGCCTTGACGCCTTTGATATTTATCGATTTTTCAAGATGGCTCGCCATGCTGCGTGAACCGCGCGACCTGGATAATCTCTCGACCAGCCAGTCATGGGAATGGTCTGGTGCAAGGTCAAGCATCATGACCGCTTTGCCGTTCGCTTCAATTTCATCGCGCAGTGGTCCAGAGGCGGCATAGATCAAACTGCCCTCTACGCCTTCTTTTGTAATGATGAATTCACCCTGCTGTTGAAAACTTCCAAACGAAAGGACTACAGACTTGACGGGCTGCCCCTCGAACTTCTCGCGGAAATGCGGACTCCACGCCACGTCGAATCCGCAATTGGATGGACGCAGCGCTTCGACCTGGACCCCGGCCCGTCGCAGCCAATGGACCCACGCGCCGTCCGAGCCGAGTCTTGCCCAACTCCCGCCGCCCAGAGCAAGGACCACCGCATCGGCTTTCACTTTCACCGGTCCGTCGGGAGTTTCAAATCCGGCCTCGCTCCAGCCGCCGCTCGCGCCGAACGAAGGACGAAGTCCGAAGTCGAAGTGCCTGGCGGCGATCGTTCCAGTCCATGTATGGCGCACATGAAAGGTGACACCCGCGGCATCCAAACGTTTCAGCCACGCTCTCAATAACGGACTGGCTTTCATCCCTATAGGAAATACTCTTCCAGAGGTTCCTACAAATGTTTCGATGCCTAACCCATGGACCCAATCACGTAATTCCTCCGGGCCGAATTGTTTGAGCAGCAGTTCGATCTGTGCGCGTCGCTCCCCATACCGTGAAAGAAATTTCTCGAAGGGTTCGGAATGGGTGATGTTCAATCCGCTTTTACCAGCCATCAGAAATTTCCGTCCCAGCGATGGCATGGCATCATAGACATGCACCTGCATGCCGCGCCCGCTGATGACCTCCGCTGCCATCAATCCCGCAGGTCCGCCGCCGATGATTGCCACAACTTTTTGCATGGAGTGATTATACAGGTGACAGTCATAGCGCCCAAGTGCCACGACTGTCACCTTTGCTTATGGGTTTACGTGGATCACTATCTTGCTTAGATCACGAGGCGCTCTGGGGTCCACCCATACAGCCACCACCTTGCCTTCTTCCAGTAAATCGAGAGAACCGGTGGGGAATGTGAAGGTCTTCTCGACGACGTACTTGTCCACGCCCGGCACGCGGATTTCCAATTTTATGGGAACGAGCGTAAACATGGAACTTTCACCAGGTTGAGGACCAAGCTCATGGTCTGGCAAACCGATAATTTTGGCTTGCCCCTATCTTCCTTCTGTTTTAAGGGCATTCACTTTTCGCTGGCGATAGCGCGGATACCAGACCACGATTCCGTAAAATGAAGCGGCGAGAGCGGCAATACCGAATGCCACGACGCAAATGGACGCGATCGCCGCAATAAGAGAAGTGGTTGTATTCATTAGTATTTCACCTATAAGGGTTCAATGTTGATGATCTTTCTGGTGTTCGGTACAAAGTAGATGCGGTACGCAATTTCATCAACATGATCATAAATAAATGGCGACACTGAAAATATTTGATCGCCAATCCGAAGATTGCAATGCCCTACACTTTGTCCTCTACCGGGTCCATGCGTCACACTCACACTCTTTTCGACTCTGCCTGAAACCGTTCTTGGAAGATCTTCGCGAATGTCTTCCCCATATGGTTTTGCTTCCTCCAGACTCGTAGAAATAAGGGTAAGTAAGAAGGTGATTCCAGCGAGTCCCAGTAGAAAGTTTCCCTGTGTAACGATCTGAAAAGAAATAAATGCAATTAGCAATATGACATACACTATCGTCAACCCCAGCCAGAAGGCTAACCATGCGTAAAGTCTGATTTTTTGTCGATCAGACAGATTACCGGAGCGATTGATCTCTAAATCTGCCAGATTTAATAGCCCGCTCCTTAAAAGGTCATCTTCATGTTTTTTAGGATCCACCATTATTTTGGGTGACCTTGCTTGATCCACTCCCGCACCTGGCTGGGTGTGACGGGTTCCTCGATCAGCCGCCTAAAGTAATGATCGCGATCCACGCCCTGAAATAATTCTTGCAGCAAGTCATGTCCGGCGTCATAGGTAAATACATAGGAGCGGTCGAGCGGATCGGAAATGAACCGGATTGTTTGGCGAGCCTCCTTTTCCGAAGCCAGGCCATACCGCTGCAAATATTGAATGATCTCCCCTTCGCTTTTGCCCTGGTCATGCAGCATGAATGCTGCATTTCCAGATACGCCACTCATTTTGCGCCCGGCTCTGCTTACCGCCAGGATACGTTTTGGGTCAATATCAGCAATCCCTGCATAGGGCAGGATCTCCTCGCGCAGCCATGTCTCCTGTTCAGCCTCTGTCAGCACGGTCTCCAGCGCGCTCGTGGCAATTCCTTCCGCCATCACTGCGGATGGGGCGTTGAGCAGGACGACTGTGAACTCGTAATATCCCAGTTCATCGACGAGTTTTTTCTCTTTGATCGATAGATCGGTGTGATGACCAGGGTATCCTTCGTGCGCGATCAAACCTGGAAGAACCGAGACTCGTATGGGAATGTCTGTATTGATCTCGATGCGGGATTTGGAATTTCCCAGATACCAGTTGTAGGCCATCCAGGGCTGGTCTGAGACGAATTCCACGCTGAAGCTTTCCCCGGCAGGAAGATTAAATTTTTGATCGGTGAGCGTACGCAACTTCTGTATGATAAGGGGCAGAAGTCCTTTTGCTTTTTCGATGGGAATCTCAAGCGACAGTTTCCAGTCCTGCATTCGTTCCCTTAATGATCCGCGGGAGGGGAGGGCATCTTCCAACAGTTTATGGCCTTCTTCGAAGATTCGCTCATCTATCCATGTTGGCCATATATCATAGAGTGCTTCCGCCTCGTCTGCCAGCGAGATCTTCTCTCCGGAAAGAAGGCGCAGGCTCATTTGCATGGCGGTGAGATGGCGCGCGAGGTAATCTCTTCGCTGTGGATCCAGCGCGTCCGCCTGGGAAATTTCTTTTTCCAACTGCCAGGCCTGATCGGTCAGGTTTGAAAGCGATTGTTTTCCAGTTTGTCCCGCCTGGGCTTTCCAGTCTTCCGGACCGAAGTACGCATCCACGTATCCGGGTCGATGCTTATCGATTTCCAATGCCAGCCGCACGAACCGTTCTCCAAGATCCCGAGAAGCAGCAGTCATTTCATCTTCTCCAACCATGAACAGAGACAAATCGAGCCGACAGCTGAACTGTCGGCTCGACCGATTATGGTTCTACACTTGTAATCCCGCCCAACGCGTTCATCCTCAATGTCCACGTGCTGCCAACTTGAAATTGCTGGTATTCCGCAATGGAACTGGGCGAATACTCTTTCTGTTCACCGTCGGCAGTGGAAAAGACCACGGTCAATTGCTCCGACTGGTTTCCCAGGCGCTGGTCGCTCGAAAGATCGGGACTTTCGTAAATGGGCTGCAGGTCATTGCCGTCAAGAGTGTATGTCTGAATCGTCGTCCACTCGTCGACCGTATAGGAACAGTACTGTTCTGTTTCGGTGTGACATTCCTCGACAACTTCGGAGTAGCCATTCCCTTTATCAACCGTTTTCTGTTCGCAGACTTCCTGGCTCTCATTGTGGCATGAGACATCATAGGCGCCCGAGGGAGGACTGCCGCGCTCGTTGCTGTAATCGACAGCACGGATCTCCTGTACTGGCACAGAAGTCTGCCAGGAGATATCCACAACGGTTGCCTGAACCGACTTTGTGGGGAGGAGGAAGAGCGCCCCGATCACAACACAACAGATCGCAAGGAGTCCCACGATGCCGCCGATCAGAATCCAATTCGTCTTCTTTGGCTTGCCTGCGGCCACTCCAGCGATTGGCTGTGCCGGAATCACACTCGGAGCAACGGCTTGCGGCGCAGCGGTCCTGGGAAGCGGGGATCCGCAGTTCGAACAGACTGCATTACTGCCTGGGTTTTCGACTCCACAGTTATCGCACTTCACAATCTTCGGCTGCTGTGGAGGCGCCTGCATGACGCGCCCTGCTTCACGCGCTTTGCCTTCCACCAGATCCCCGCCGCATTGCGAGCATGTCTTTGCATCGGCTGGGTTGCGCGTACCACAAAACGGACAGTGGATATCCGCGCCTTTCTGCGCGGCTTTGATCTGCTCCTGATCGGTAACGATTTTTTGTTCAGAGGGGAGTTCGAACTGAACGTTCTCGGGCTGCGGCGCGCCGCAATTTTCGCATGTCTTGATGCCGCCCTTGTTGCGCGTTCCGCAGTTCGGACATGTCCATTCGTTTTGAATGTAACCAATCGTGCGTCTGCGTGCCATGATTTCTCCTTCGGATTTTTTCTCAGCCACTCTACCAGCCTTGCGAAGGTTTCTTCAAGGCCCACAATTGCATGTGGAATAACTTCGCAAGGCTTTGCTTTCGAGCGATTATACGAGATGACTGCCGCAAAATCACTTCACTAACGTATTTGTAATTCTACGGCGGTCTAAAATCCATGCCACTTGCGTACTTCTTCGATGCGTGCTGTGCAATCCGGTTCTGGGTGCGGATTTGGATCACCCGCCTCCGACTCACCTTTGCCTGTTGCCGCGATAAAAGTCGCTTCTGCCCCGTTGGCCACATTGACCGGGTCATAGCCGCCCTCGAGGACAAATACGATCTTCCCGCCACAGAATTGCCCTGCCAGGGAGGTCACTTTTTTAGCCAGCATCAAATATCCTGCGCTGGAAAGCCCCAGCGATGTGATTGGGTCATTCCAATGCGCGTCAAAGCCAACTGAGATCAGGATCATTTGCGGTTGGAAGGATTGCACGAACGGCAGAAAGATGTGGTCCGCGATCTGTTCATAGACCTGGTCGCCCGCGTAGGCAGGCAGCGGTACATTGACGATTCGTTTCTTTGCATAAGGCGCATCCTCGATCCAGCCGGTGCCCGGATAGAAATGTTTTCCCCATTGATGGACCGATAAGAACGCGACGCGGTCGTCGTTGAAAAATACGGCCTGGGTTCCATTCCCGTGATGTGCATCATAGTCGATAACCAGCACGCGCTCCAGTCCGCGTTCGATCGCGTAGCGTGCGCCGATGGCAACATTGTTGAAAATGCAAAACCCCATTGCCCGATCAGGCTCAGCATGGTGACCAGGTGGTCGGACGAGAGCAAACGCATTTTTCGCGTCGCCGTCGATCACAGTACGCACGCAGCTGATGACGCCTCCAGCAGCCAGGCATGCATCGTCGAATGAAGACGGCGTTACATACGTGGGAGCATAATCGATGATCCCCGGCGCTTCTTCGCGGCAGACTCTTTCGATGGCAGAGACCAGCTTGGGATTGTGTGCGTAGGCGATCTGTTCGTGGGTCGCCGGTTTGGTCTCGATCGATTCCGCCTCGATCGATTTCAGCCGCGGCTGCAAAACATCCAACCGCGCTGGCCGCTCTGGATGATCGGGGTACACATGATTCGGCGACGGAACGAACGTGTAAACGGTTTTCATAAATTGATTTGACCTCTTGCAAAAGCCCAAAACCTTAACCACGGAGACACCGAGTCACGGAGTTTTTCTTAATTTTTCCACCTGCACCGACCGCAGGTGCGGTGTCAGTGTCTCCGTGTCTCAGTGGTTCAAAAGGGAGTTAATGCGCATTTTCATATACTTATGCAAGAGGTCTATTATAACTTTGCATCCGCGCTGAGCGGAAGGACAGTGCTTTTTTGTCCTGTAGTCGAAGCGTGGGGGAGGTGCCACGAAGTGCCGCAGGGGGTAAAAGAAACCGCCGCCTCATCAGCATGGGGGGGGCATGCTAATCGCAGACGGCGGTAGACACCTAAATACCAATAAAGGGGAGGGCAGGTGTCGAATTTAATATACAATAATTTACCCAAATTGTCCATATAAATATTCTGGAGATTGCCGCCAAGAAACAATATTTATGACTGCGACATTCGTACTATTTCATTGAAAGTGGAAATTATTTTCAACCACAAAGGACACTAAGGTCACGAAGAAGAAACACGAGTCGGATGCCTTCCTTAACCCCTTTGTGTCCATCGTGCCCTTCGTGTTTAGAGCCTTTCTCGCCGGAAATGTGCGCATCACATATACTCATTTCGGTTTCCCCTTTTGGAACAGGCGCATCCACTCATCGATTTCCTTCTCTGAAAGTTTTCGCTCCCCTTGCGCTTTTGGAGCGGTGTTACGGCTGTGTTGCAGCAGGGCCGCAAATGATTCCGATGAAACGACTTCAGCGTGCATGGCGTGTGCTTCGGTCTGCACCTGGCGATCAGAGGAGACAACGACCCAATTCTTCGCGCTCCTGCCGAGGCTCTTCAATCGACTTCGGATGGCATTATCGGCGGTCGACCCCAGCCGCACGAAATGCGCGGTAACGGTGCCCAGCTTGCGGGTCCCAGCCTGAGCCGGCGGCGCACCGTCAAAATACACGTCGATCGGCTTGCGATCCCGCTGATGGAAGTGCTGCAGGATCGCAACCAGTTCCATCTCGTCGTCGGGCGAGTCGAGCCGCAGTCCAAGTTTGGGGATCAGGTTATGTCCATCGATCAAATAGGGCATGAGCAGATTGTACCGTACGCCGGAAAGTAGCACTCGTGAACAGGTATCTGCGGCTTGCCACCTAAAAGGATAGATTTCGTATATGATTCAGGGCACCTATCGTTGTAACCCATCGTATGTGTCTTATAATCAGTGGCACGAGAACAGAACGTTATCTCGTTCGTAAATCATTCAGAGAGTAGGAGACTCAAATGACTAACAATAATAGAAAATTGCTCGTACCGCCCAAAGGCGGCATGATGAAGGATTTTGTCAAGCGTCTTAAACTGATCGGAAAATTGATGGGGGATAATCGTGTCAGCATATTTCTCAAAGCACTACCACTGGCATCGATTGCCTACCTGATCTGGCCGCTCGATCTGGCGCCCGGTGTGGCACTTCCCATCATCGGCGCGTTGGATGACGCCGCCATCCTGTGGATCGGTTCCACGCTGTTTGTGGAACTCTGCCCGGACGGTGTTGTGAAGGAGCATATGCAAGAGCTCGACATGGGGGGCGATGAGAGCGGCGAAATCGTGGATGCAGACTCGAGTGATGTAAACGACAATTTATGAAGCGACTCATTCTCTTACTGGTATTGCCGATCCTGGCATGTGCAGGACCGACAACGACTTCGCTTCCTCCCACGCCTTCGATTGTTCCCGCTACACAAACCTCGATCCCGCCGACAGCAATTCCCGATACCCCCACCGCCACGAACATTCCCGCGACCGACACACCTCCAGCCGTATCGTCGTTCCCTGACCCCAGCGCGTATAACTGGGGTCCGGTTGTTTCAGGGTTGGAGCGTCCCGTGGACCTGCAACCAGATGGGTCGGGTCGTTTGTTCATTATCGAAAAGGTCGGGCGCATCCGCATTTTTCAGAATGGACAACTGATCGAGCAGCCGTTCCTTGACATCGATGACCGAGTCGGCAGTTTTGGCAACGAACAGGGATTGCTGGGACTCGCCTTTCACCCACAATATGCGCAGAATGGACGGTTCTTCGTGAATTACACCGATACCAACGGCGATGACGTCATCGCTCGGTTCCAGGTATCGAGTGATCCCAATGCAGCCGACCCCAACAGCGAAGTGAGATTATTGGCCGTGCCAGATCCATTCCCGAATCACAATGGCGGCGTGCTTGCCTTCGGGCCGGATGGTTACTTGTATGCAGGCATGGGTGATGGCGGAGCGGCAGGCGACCCGTTTGGAAATGCTCAAAAGACAGATGTGCTGCTCGGCAAGATCCTTCGGCTGGATGTCGATTCTGCCGAGCCATACGCGGTGCCGTCCGATAATCCGTTTGGCAACGAAGTCTGGGTCTACGGACTGCGCAACCCGTGGCGGATGTCTTTTGATAGAGCAACCGGTGATCTCTACATTGGCGACGTGGGCCAGGGCGCCTGGGAGGAGATCGATTTCCTGCCTGCCGGAACCGGTGCAGGGACGAACTTCGGTTGGGACCATCGCGAAGGCGCTCATGATTACGAGGGCGGCGGACCGGCCGGCATGGTGGATCCTATTGCTGAGTATAGCCATCCCGAAGGCGGGTGTTCAGTTACGGGCGGATACGTATACCGCGGAGCCATGACGGAATGGACCGGCATCTACCTGTATGGTGATTATTGCACCGGTCTTATCTGGGGCCTGGTCCAGGTCAATGGCGGCTGGCAGGAGCAGCAACTGTTCGACGTGAACTTTACGATCACATCCTTCGGGCAGGACGAGACGGGAGAAGTCTATGCGTTGAGCGATAACGGCAATATATACCGTTTGTTACATAGATAATTCCGCTGAGTATTGTCCAGAATATGCGGTTTGTCATCCGAATTTATGACGCCTGTCACTGGCAGGCGTCTTTTAGTTGTCATACAATGACGACGTAATTTGGAGGTGCCACATGGCTGAGAAGAAATGGTATGTGAGCAAAGTTCGTTACTGCGAACATGTCGGACACGAGATCGCGATTGAAACGCAAGTCGTCCTTCCGCCTGAGTATCTACCTGAACAGCCGCCGCGAGTCATTGCACACCGCTGCTCTGACGCACTGGACTGCAACGGCGTCAACAAACCAGCCTGTGCATGGTGTGGCACGAACCCAAGTTACCGACCCTTATAAAACAACGTAGACCAAAAGTCTGCTTTGTATACAAACTCTCTCCTCCCTCTGAGTTGGTCTTGGCTGCTCCGCCTATGTAGGCGGAGTATGCCGTTAAAATGGCATAATGTGATGTCGAATGCTGAAAATAGTTCTCGTTATGCTCAGTTCCCTGGTATTGTTCACGGCAGGTTGCGGCCTTAAGGCAACCTCGACGCCGATCGCGATTCAACCAACTTCCGTTCCCACCCTCACAATCCAGCTGGTAAGCTCCCCCGTATCCACAGCAGTCGCCAGTACTGTTGTGCCTGTGTCATGTGATGACTGGCAAGCGTGGCCGGTCGTGCCGTCTGTAAGTCAGACAGGGCGCGAACTTTACCAACGCGGACAAGCATCTGGCAATCATGCACATGCATTTTCAAAGATCGGGGATGGAGAAATATCCACTGCATGGTTTCTCACGGCGTTCGATCTTGGTCCTCAGCATTATGAACTGGGCGCACATCAGGATTTGTCCCCGGTGATCGAGCATTTTGCCGGTTCATTCGAACGAATTGGACTGGCTGCAAAAAGGGGCTTCAATACACATCGGATTTTGGATCCCTCATCGAATATTGCTGCGCCGTGTGAGTCTGGCGAATCTCCACTGACCTGTGAGCTGCGCCTGCACCGACCGGCGTTTGCGATCCTTTCACTCGGCACAAATCAAGCCTGGCAGCCAGATGAATTCGAAGCAGGGATGCGGCAAATCCTAGATGTTCTGCTTGCCCGAAATGTAGTCCCGATCCTTTCCACAAAAGGCGACAATCTCGAACGCGATCATCGTATTAACCATATTGTCGCTTGTCTCGCCCAGGAGTATGACGTTCCGCTCTGGAATTTCTGGGCGGCGATTCAACCTTTGCCAAACCATGGCCTTCAACCCGACCTGGAACACCTCACCTATGGCGTACCTGATTTTAGCAATTCCAAAGCCATGCAAACCGCCTGGACCGTGCGTAATCTCACGGCGCTTCAGGCGTTGGATGCCGTCTGGCGCGGCGTAAACCCTTGACACCGCTTCCATTTCGCAGATAATACAGAGTAACAGGCGACCCCAATACAGAAATGCAGTGACAGAGGAAAGTAGACTGGTGGAAGCCGCCAGAGAGATGTGGCAAATTTGCTGTAAGCCGCATTCGACGGAAACCAGTCGAAGTTCCCTCTCGAGTTGTAAGGGTGAAGAACGTGGCAGGTGTCACGTTTGGTAGTCCAAGCCGCAATCCCAGCGTTAAAGGGGAGGCCGATGTTAGTCGGCGCAAAGTGCTGCGCGCGAGCCTTTAATGACGAGTGCGCGGAATCTGGGTGGTACCACGGGAATCTCCCTCCCGTCCCATTGTGGACGGGAGGTTTTTGTTTCACGCTTACGTCATTGCGAGGAGCGCATTTGCTCTTTGCGACGAGGCAATCTTCCATTTGACCATGAGATTGCTTCGGGCAAAGACCGCCCTCGCAACGACATAATCAATGCGAGGTGCATATGGTAGATAAATTGAAAGAGATCGAAACGGCCGCCCTAGAATCGCTGCATGCGATCACCGATTCAGCTGCGCTGGAGTCCTGGCGCGTCGCGAATGTGGGACGCAGCTCGCCTCTGATGCAGGTCTTTGCGGGGCTGGGAAAACTCTCAAAGGAGGAGCGCCCAACCGTCGGCGCGGAGGCGAACCGTGTCAAGGTGGCGCTGGAGTCTGCTTTGACGGAACGGGCCGAGGCCATCAAAGCCGCGGCGTTGGCCAAATCCCTCGAAGAAGACCAGATCGATGTGACCCTGCCCGGACGCAATATCCACAAGGGACGGCTGCATCCATCCACACAACAGTTGCGCCGTGTGCTGGATATTCTCGCCGATATGGGATTCCAGGTGTATACGTCGCGTGAAGTGGAAACGGATGAAATCAACTTCCAATTGTTGAACTTCCCGCCCAATCATCCCGCCCGCGATATGCAGGATACGTTCTTCATCGAAGCTGGCGACCCTTCGATCGCGGAGCACTCAGGGCGAGACGCCGATAACCCGGTCGTGCTGCGTACGCATACGTCACCGGGACAGATCCACGCGATGCGCGAGTTCGCTGCGACAGACCCGGACAATCCGCCGCCGATCCGCATTGCACTGCCGGGCATGTGCTTCCGCTACGAGCAGATCACAGCGCGCTCGGAGATCCAGTTCAATCAAGTGGAGGGACTGGTGGTGGGGGAGCACATCACCTTCGCCGATCTGAAGGGGACACTGATCGATTTTGCGCGGCGCATGTTCGGTCAGAATGTGCGCACGCGGTTTCGGGCATCGTACTTCCCATTCACGGAACCTTCCGCAGAAATGGATGTGGAATGTTTTGTGTGTGGCGGCAAGGGATGTCAGGTCTGCAAAAATTCGGGCTGGCTTGAGATCCTGGGCTGCGGCATGGTGCATCCGATCGTCCTGCAAAATGGCGGATACGATCCGGCTCGCTACTCCGGTTTCGCCTGGGGCATGGGACCCGAACGCCAGTTGATGCTGCGCTATAAGATCGATGACATTCGCTATTTCTGGGGCAACGACCTCAGGTTTTTGGAACAGTTCTAAATGCGATTCACCGCGAAGAGCGCTAAGTCCGCGAAGTTGAAAAAGAAGAAAGAGTCTTGGCGGTCTCACCTGCACTGCACCGAACGCAGTGAGTTGCAAGTGTAGCGTGCTTAGCGGTTCAAGGAAAGAATGTGAACAATGAAACTACCTATTACCTGGTTAAAAGATTACATTGACCTCGAGGGTCTGTCTGTGGAAGAAATTGCCCGCAAGCTGACTCTTGCGGGGTTGGAAGTTGACGAGATTAAATATGCAGGCCTGCCAATACCAACCTATAAAGATGGCGAGCGTCACGAGTTCAAGACCAGCGGTATTGGCTGGGACCGCGACAAGATCGTGGTGGCAGAGATCCGTGAAGTGAACCCGCATCCCAATGCAGACCGGTTGACACTGCTTGATCTATACGACGGCGAAAAATCACAGGTCGTATTGACGGGCGCGCCGAATATCTTCCATTTGAAAGGGACCGGAAAACTCGCCAGGCCGCTCAAGGTTGCCTATGCCAAAGAAGGATCGACCATTTACGACGGTCACGCCGATGGACTGGTGTTGACCACGCTCAAACGCGCCAAGATCCGCGGCGTGGAGTCGTACTCCATGGTGGCATCAGAAAAGGAACTGGGCATCTCGGAAGAGCACGAAGGCATTATCGTCCTTGACGACGATGCTCCCGTGGGTATGCCGCTTGTCGAGTACATGGGCGATGCGGTTTTGGATATCAGCATCGTACCGAATATGGCGCGCAATGCGAACGTCATCGGCGTGGCGCGTGAGCTCTCTGCATTGACGGGGCGTCCGCTGAAGAAACCGAAAATCGAATTCAAAACAGAAGGTCAACCCGTTACAGAGCTGGTCTCCATCGAGATCACTGAACCAGAACTCAATCCACGTTTTGTCTTGGGGTTGATCCGCGATGTGGAAATTAAGCCAAGCCCGTACCAGATCCAGCGTCGGTTGCGGCTGGCGGGTGTGCGTCCCATCAACAACATCGTGGACGCGACCAACTATGCCATGATCGACCTGGGCGAGCCATTACATGCCTTTGATTACGATTCACTCAAGGCACGCGCAGGGAAGAAAAATGTAAAGATCATCACACGCTCTGCCAAAGCCGGCGAAGAACTGACCACCCTGGATGGCAATAAACGCAAATTGACCTCATCCAATGTACTTGTGTGTGATGAGAAAGGACCGGTCTCGCTGGCAGGCGTGATGGGTGGTTCCGAGACTGAAGTGTATGATGCCTCGAAGGAAGTCCTGGACGCCGTCGGCAAAGAAGTACAGTCCAATGAAAAAGTACAACAGGGAAAAGCCAGCGTCCGTGGAACGAGTACGGCCAACGTTCTGCTCGAAGGCGCGGCGTGGAACTTCATCAACATCCGCAAGACGGCCAAACAGCACAACCTGCCGTCGGAAGCATCGTTCCGTTTCTCGCGCGGAGTTCACCCGGCACTGGCTGAACAAGGTGTGAAGCGTGGACTTCAACTGATGGCAGAATGGTCCGGCGGCAAGGTCGCACCGGGGTTGGTCGACGCCTATCCTCTCCAGCCAACGGACCCGACGATCGCGGTCAGCCCGCGCGACGTGAAGCGCCTGATCGGTATCGACCTGACTGCACAGGAAATTGCCGAGTTGCTGACGCGGCTTGAATTCGAATGTATTGTCGATTCTCAGAATGATCTCGTGCAGGCCAAGACTCCGCCGCATCGTCTGGATATCGGCGAAGGGATCGTAGGGCTTGCCGATGTCATCGAAGAGGTGGCACGCAGTTATGGCTTCGATCGCATCCCTGAGACACGCATGGCAGATGCGCTGCCGCCGCAGATCGGCAATCCTGTCTACGAGTGGGAAGAGCAGATCCGCGATATTTTGTCCAATCTGGGATTGCAGGAAGTGGTGAATTATCGACTCACTTCGCCGGAACGCGAGAGCCGCCTTATTTCCTATGATGACTATGTTGCGCTTGCAAACGCGATCGCTCCCGAGCGGCGTGTGCTGCGCAGGAGTCTGCTTGCCTCCGTGCTGGAGGCGGCAGAGAAGAATGCACGCGCCGAATCGATTTCCATGTTCGAGATCGGTCCCATCTTTGAGCCGGTGAAGAATGGATTGCCAAGCGAACCGCGTAAACTCGCGATCGTGATGACCGGGCTCCGCAATGCGACCGCCTGGGATGTGAAGGACTCCGCCCTGGTCGACTTCTTCGATATGAAGGGACGCATCGAACTCCTGTTGAGCGGACTCCGCTACGCAGACGTTACCTACTCTGCCGCCGACTCGGTTAATTACCTGCATCCCGGCAAAGCCGCGGAAGTAAAAATTAGTGGGCAGACTGTAGGTGTATTTGGGGAACTGCATCCGTTGACAAAGGAGAAGTACGAGTTCGGCCCCGCTCCTGTCGTCGCGGCTGAATTCGATCTGGAAGCGTTACGAAAAGCCGCGCCCATTTACGGAATTGTCCCAGTCCCGGACGTGCCTGCTGTGCTGGAGGATATCGCCGTGATCGTAGACGAATCGGTGCCGGCCGAGCGCGTCGCAAGCCTCATCAGGCAGACGGGCGGAAAGACCGTAACCAACGTCCGTCTGTTCGACGTTTATCGCGATGAAAAGATCGGCGCGGGCAAAAAGTCGCTGGCGTACAACCTCACCTACCAATCAGACAAAACGATGACGGATGCAGAAGCAGCCGCCATCCGCACGAAGATCGTAAAGCGCCTGGAGCATGAGGTTGGTGCAAAGTTAAGAAGCTAGCTTTTGATGCAGCAACGAAGCTAGGAGATTTGGGTAGATAAAAAACTTGCCTGTGCTGTTCATCACCTGTATACTGATGCAAATTCAATCCATTGGAGGAGAACATCATGAACAACAAGAACACAGGAATGATCGCGACCATCGCCGCCGTTTTACTATGTGGCTGCCCAGGTTTATTCCTTTGCTTATTCGGCGTGCTCACAGCAGCCGGTCAGGGAACATTCAACGAACAAAGCCTCTCACCCGGAGTGGGCGTTGGACTTCTTTGTCTCGCGCTGATCCTGATCCTGATCCCGGTTGGTGTGGGGTTCTTCACTCTTCGCAAGAAACCGGAAGCGTCCCAGGAGATACCTCCCACTTCATAAGATGAATACGAAAACCGGCGACTCAACGAGTCGCCGGTTTTTACTTTTGAGTTTCTCAATTTACACTGATCGTCAGAAACATCGGGCAAAACGAGTTGTCACCTCGCTGTAACGACCAGGTCGTGCTGTAAACGCCGGGATCTTCGGGAGCCTGCATCTCAACAACTGCGGTCAGCGTGTCCCCCGGACTGACATCCGATTCCAAAACGTAGGAGGCGACTGTATGCAGCCTGTCACCACTCTCATACACATATTTCACCACATCTTCATTCCACTTTCGTTCACCGATGTTCCGCACTCGCCAGGTGACATCAAAACTGGCCCGGCTGTGGAACGATGTTCCGCTTACAGGGTTGACGCTCAACACCTCACATGCGAACGCATCTTCGCTTGTCCCTCCGCCACCGAGTGCGAACGTCGGCGTTATCGTGGGCGTTGGGCTGGGGAGCTCAAAGATCACTGTCGATGTGGACGTGGGCGATGGCGTGTGGGTATTAAGAGTCGGTGTAATGGTTGCTGTGCCGGTAAAGGTGGGCAGAGCTTCGGCCGTTTGGGTTAAAGCGGCATTGGCCGTCTGCACAATGAATTGATCGATCTGGTTGGGATCCACCGTGGGGATGGGTTTACCTGTCGATGGAATACACGCCAGGACAAAAGCCAGCGCTGAAAACCAGAGCGCAATTTTGTCCCGGCGTGTGTTCATGTTTCTACTCGACTTTCAAGGATTCGTGACCCTGTTCGATTACGGCCTCTCAACAGTGATCGCGGCGTACGGATAGCACAAACCGCCTTCCACAATGTAGGTCATGATGTAGTTACCGGGCCGTTCCGGGGCCACCGCGTCGAAAGCAACGGTGACATCCTCTCCCGGCTCCAATTCAGGTAATTCCACGCGATTGACGGAGATGAACTGATCACCAGCGCTGAAGTGAAGATCAAGCCCTGCCCGCAGCGTCCTTCGGCCGGTATTGACGATGGTCCATCGAACATCGAATTCATCACCGGGTTTGAATATCTGGTAATCAAATGGACGACGACTGTGCACATCGCAGTCATAATCTGCCTGCACCACGGTCCCACCGCCTCCACCACTGGGAACGCTGGTCGCAGATACAATGACAAACGGGGTCGCGGTCGGCAGGATGGGCGTTGGGGTATCGATCACAGCTGGAGTATCGGTCGGAGTAGGGGTATTTGTCTCCGGCGGTGCGGCCTGCTCGGTTTCGAGATTCTGCGAGGCAACCGTCAACGCGACGGATGTAGCGATCTGATTCTCGATCTCCACGGGGTCGGGGGTCTCAGCCTGTGTGGGTAAACACGCCGAAAGCAGGAAAACAACTGCCAGCGCGCTGAAGAAAATTCTCTGTGTGGATTGTTTCATACTATGCTCCTTGATAGTTCGGATTATTCGCCTGGTTTTGCGGAGCCATCACCGATGCCCAGGGGCTGCCACTTCTTTTCATCCTTCAATCGATGCTGGACACCGTGTCGGTCATGGATCTCATCAAAGCCTTCAGGTTTGATGAACATCTGCTCGCCCTGAAGCAGTCCGTGCACGCCAGTCTGACCGGGTTCCGGCCGCTTCTCGCCTTTGAATTTGGCTGCGTCACTGGGTCGGTAATCTGTGGGCTCTTCGTAGGTGGTGACATAGCCTTCATAGTTACGCAGGATCACCTTGTGGTCAGACATGCTCAACAGATAGTTGGGCATGACGGGGATCTTGCCACCGCCTCCGGGCGCGTCGACGATGTATTGCGGCACCGCATAGCCAGAGGTATGCCCGCGCAGCCCCTCCATGATCTCGATCCCTTTGGCAACCGGTGTACGGAAGTGTCCCGCGCCTTCGACCAGGTCGCATTGATACAAATAGTACGGCCGCACGCGGATGCGCACCAGATCCTGTACCAGTTTGCGCTGGATATCAACGTTATCATTCACGCCGGCCAGCAGCACAGACTGGTTCCCGAGCGGAATACCGGCTCTAGTAAGACGGTCGCAAGCCTGTTCCAGTTCCAGCGTAATTTCGTTGGAGTGGTTGACGTGGATATTCAACCACAGCGGGTGGAATTTGGCCAGCGTGTCGCAAAGGTCCTGTGTGACGCGCATCGGCATGAAGACCGGCACACGTGACCCAATGCGGATGATCTCGATATGCGGGATGTCGCGCAGACGGCCCAACAATTCTTCCAGGATCTTGGGCGCCAGCACCAGCGGATCGCCACCCGAGAGCAGCACGTCACGCACCTGTGGCGTCCGCTTGAGGTATTCGATCTGCATCTCGAATTCCTGGCGGTTGAAGGTCTGGCCGGGGTCGCCCACGATGCGCGAACGCGTACAGTAGCGGCAGTACGACGCGCACTGCGTCGTCACCAGCATCAGGACTCGATCGGGATAACGGTGAACCAGCCCTGGCACGGGAGAGTGGCGGTCTTCCGCAAGCGAGTCTTCCATCATCGCAGTAAAGGACTGCAATTCTTCGGCAAGCGGAATGATCTGCTTGCGGGTCGGGTCGTCCGGGTCGTTCGGGTCGATCAGTGAAATAAAGTAGGGGGTCACATCGACACGGAATATTCCCTGCGTTTGTAGCGCTTTGCGTTCTGAATCTGTAAGCGGGATGACTTTCTCGATCTCTTCCACAGTGTTCAAGCGATGGCTTAACTGCCAGCGCCAATCGTTCCACTTTTCATCGGGAACGTCGGCGTAAATGGGAGCACGTTTGGAAACAAAAGGTGTAGGCATGAGATTTATCCTCCGAGTTAAAATTCTAAAAAGTTGGCGAATCGATCAGATAATGCACAACGATGACCGGTACGGAGGATCGTGATCGGGTCTAAAAAAACCTGCAGACTTCACTTTCATGATTCGTATTGTAAGAGATAACAAAATGGGGGTCAATGACCAGGTGAAGGGCTCATAGCTGTCCAAAATTCAGTCTGACTATCATTCTTCATACTATGAGCTAATTTTTGCGAATTGGCGCCAATTTTCAGAGAATTCGCGGCGTGTTCGTTGGCTCCTGACCCTTCTGTGTAATCAGCCTAAGTTGCTGCTTTGCTTATCAAAACGCAGCATGTCATTTTCCAAAGGACACCGCTTTGGACGGTGTGAGCGACCGTAGGGAGTGAAGAATGCCCCGGAATTTGAGCCAACAGGCTCAAATTCCGGGGAGACCCTTCGCTATGCTCAGGGTGACATTATAAGGGTGGCAACTTGAGTTAATTGGCAAGGCTGTAATTCTGATCGAAAGAATGTAGAATGATTTTTGATGGAACCACATTTTACCTGTCGGTGTACTCTTTCCAAATGACCTCTCCGGAGAGGCTTGCTTGGAAGAATTGACTCTAGTCCGCCACGCGGCCAGCGGTGATGCGGCTGCCTGGGAATCGCTGATGCGTACGCATCAGGAGGCGGTTTTCAGGTTTGCCTACCTGCTCCTTGGCGATCCCGATGACGCGGAAGACATCGCCCAGGAAACCTTTCTGCGCGCCTGGAAATATCTCGATCGGTTTGACCCCTCACGCCCGCTGAAACCCTGGCTGCTGAGCATCACGTCCAATCTGGCCAGTAACCGTCGTCGCTCGGCTGGAAGATATTTTGCGGCGTTAATGCGGGCCTTTCGGGATGAACCCACAAGCGTACGCATCGAGGATAAAAGCGCCCAGAATCTTGATGCCGATGAACTGCGCCACGCGGTTCAACAATTAAATCCTGACGACCAGCAGATCATTTACCTGCGTTATTTTCTGGATCTTTCTGTACATGAAACTGCCCAGGTGTTACAGGTGGCTGAGGGAACAGTCAAATCCAAATTGAGCCGCGCCCTCGAGAAATTGCGCACTGTCATTCGTCACGATTTTCCGGTTCTCAGCGAGGGACGCGAGGTATGAAAGAAATGAATTTCGAAGCACAACTGCGCTCGATCGCAAATCGGATGGAGTATCCACGCACACCGGATATTGCCGGAACGGTGAGCGCGCGCCTCCGACAGCCGACGCGTCCACGCTTCATTTCCAAACCCTTAGCCTGGTCGCTGACCCTGGCGTTGATCCTGTTCTCCAGCCTGATGCTGATCCCGCCGGCGCGTGCCGCGATCCTGGAATTTATTCAGATCGGTGTAGTGCGCATCTTCCGCACGGAACCCACTCCCGTGACTCCCCCACAGTCTGTCCCACCGGTGCAGATGCCGGTGACCGCAACGCCTGCAGCCACTGTCATGCCGCAAGCGTTAGTCCCATTGCTGGAGAAGCTGGCCGGAGAAATGCCGCTCGAAGATGTACAACCGCACGTCAACTATCCTATTTTGCTGCCGTCCTACCCAGCGGATCTTGGGCGGCCCGATCGCATCTTTGTACAGGATGCCGATGGCCCCATGACGATCATGGTCTGGCTCGATCCGCAGGACCCCCGCGAGATACAAATGAGCCTGCACTTCCTGCCACCCGATAGTTGGGCGATCAAGAAGGTGGAACCAACGATGATCGAGGAAACCCAGGTCAGTGGAAATTACGCCATCTGGGCTGTCGGTCCATATCCATTACGCTATAAGAATGGCGATCTCGAATTCACACGGATGATCGACGGTCACGTGCTGATCTGGCAGGATGGAGAGATCACCTACCGGCTGGAGACAGATTTGCCCTTGCAGGAGGCCATCAAGATCGCAGAATCTCTGCGGCCGGTTCCGTGAGGGAACCAAACCTCTGGCGGCGGTGTATGGAAAGTGAATAGCTCTGCCGAAGGAGGTCCGAATGTCAATTCGATTTCTGAGAGCCTGGGGACTGGCCTTGCTGTCGGCGTGCATCGCTGCCATTCCAGTCCTTGCCAAAGGTGGCTACGCCTTCATTACCATTACAGGACCAGACTTAAAGGAAACAGTACGCACAAGTGATGCTGCGCTCACAGAAGACTTCTTTGCCTTTGCTGATTTCTATCGCGATCGAGTGGAAGCACCGGCGGATGCTGGTGCCGGCTACGAGATCACACGCTATTACCTGGACGGCGGACGTGAAATTGCCTTCGACCGACTGCATTACTACCCGGCTGCAGGGGTTGTGTACTACGACGGCATCGTGACCGGCTCTTCTGAATATGATCGCAAATGGTATGCCGCGAAACCAGAAATCAAATCTGTATTTGAAAACGCATTAGCAGGCGCGCCAACGATCCAGGCGCCGGCGATCAAGGCTGAGCAGGGCGCCGGTAATACGGTGACTGGTTCCAGTCAGCCGAGTGCGATCCTGGATCGAACAGAATTTGCGGTGTCGATTGCCATCGCTTCCGCATTGGCTGTGACCGTCTTGGTATTTCTTTCGCGACGCAAAATCTCTTCACTCACAAAGTGACTATCACCCATGGTTTGTATGGAGGACCCTATGATTACTCGTATCAGTAGATCGCTCGCTATCGTATTACTGCTATCGCTACTTTTCGTGGTGCCTGTTTACGCCGGTGGGTGGGCGGTCATCACGCTCGATGAATTGCCTTCGAATGTTGTGGCGGGTGAGCCGCTAACCATTGGCTTCACGGTGCTGCAACATGGACGAACGCCCATGACAGGACTGGATCCAACTGTGACTGCCAACCTGGATAAGGATGCCCAGTTTGTCGTCTATGCCGAGCCAGAAGGCGAACCTGGACATTACATAGCCACACTCAACTTTCCAAAGGAAGGCGAGTGGGGCTGGTCCATCCAGGCGTTTACAATGGATCTACCCATGCCGATGTTGAGCGTTGCTCCAGCGCTGGGGGCAGCCGCTGACGCGCCAATTGCGCAAGCCGAGTCAGCATTCCCTGCATTTTCACCGATGTTGTGGATGGGTATCTTCGCATTGGCAGTAGGACTCGTCGGCGCGCTGATCGCATTTCGCAGCCGGAATCGCCAGGTGGTGGCGTTAACGGTGGTCAGCCTGCTGGCAGGTGTCACGTTATTCATAGCGGGGACCGGCCAGGCGTCTGCTGTGGAGGCGCAGGCAGATTTTGTGTCCAACGCGGTGGAGGACTCATCCATCTCGCAAGTGGAATATGGTCGACAGTTATTCATCGCCAAAGGCTGCATCACCTGTCATTACAACAGCAAAGCAGGCAACTCCTCGGAATACTGGACGATTGAAATGGGAGCGCCGGACCTCTCGAGCTTTTCTGCCAACGCTGAGGTGATTTTCATGCGCTTGAAGGATCCCGCCTCGGTAAAATCGGATACACAGATGCCGCAGCTCAACTTGAAGGAGTGGGAGATCGAAGCGTTGGTGGCCTTCATCAACTCCGATTCCGACTAAATTTCCGCAGCACCTGAACGGACAGCCTCAGAACGCGGCTGTCCGTTTTTCGTTTAAGAATAAAGAAGAGGATGCGATACAATCAGCAAAAGCCCAGTGGAGATATAAACCAGATGCAAATAAATCTCGATATGGTGCAGGTCCTCCATAACCTTGAAAAGAATCGTTTTGAAACGACGGTGGATGGCTATCCTTCCCGGTTGGATTACATTCAGGATGGAAAGAATTTTGTGATCACCCATGTTGGCGTGCACCCTGAATTGCGCGGGCAGGGGCTCGCCGGCCACATCGTCGAAGCCAGCCTGGACTATGCAAAGAAAAACGATTTGCGGGTGATTCCCATGTGCTCGTATGCGGCCGCCTATATTCGGCGTCATCCTGCATATAAGGAGCTCACGAATCAAGAGCGCAGTGAATGAGTGATGACCTCGTATTTCGCATCGCTCGCCGCATGGATGTTCCTGCCATCGTGCGGATGTTGGCAGATGATGAGTTGGGGAGTCAACGCGAGAAATATACAGAGCCGCTGCCTGATTCCTATTACGCAGCATTCGAACAGCTGGACCATGATGCTAATCATGAGCTGATCATCGCCGAGTCCGATGAAAAGGTGATCGGAACCCTGCACCTGATGTTCCTCCCCTCGCTGAGTTATCAGGGTGGTTTACGAGCCCAGGTTGAATCTTTGCGCGTAGACAAAGATTGTCAAAATCAGGGAATTGGTAGCAAAATGATGAAGTGGGCGATCGAGCGAGCCAGGGAACGTGGCGCACATATTGTTCAGCTCACTACGCACAACTCCCGTGCAGACGCGCACCGGTTCTATGAGAGGCTGGGATTCAAAGGGTCGCATTTGGGGATGAAATTGCGCCTGAAGTAACCATTGCTTTTGAACCACGGAGACACTGAGACACAGAGTTTTTTTAATCTCCGTGTCTCAGTGTCCTTATTATCCCGGTTGAGGGACTGTGGTTAAGGTTTTGTATGATCCCTTCATGGGCGGCCTGAGAACGAAAAACGCGCTCCGCGCCTTTGGCGGGGACCTGACGGCAGGATTGGACATCGTCCCCGTTAAGGGAATGCCATCCTCTCAATGAGGGCGGAGACTGACAACAAAACACGCCCATCAACTGAGCGTGTTTCCATGTGGCGGGGAGGACAGGATTCG
This sequence comes from uncultured Anaerolinea sp., assembly GCA_964489725.1. Classification (GTDB taxonomy): domain Bacteria; phylum Chloroflexota; class Anaerolineae; order Anaerolineales; family Villigracilaceae; genus Defluviilinea. The sequence goes on from CAZBAX010000004.1 coordinate 104,936, forward strand.
AATACCATCCTCTCAATGAGGACCTGCGACTGACAACAAAACACGCCCATCAACTGAGCGTGTTTCCATGTGGCGGGGAGGACAGGATTCGAATACCATCCTCTCAATGAGGACCTGCGACTGACAACAAAACACGCCCATCAACTGAGCGTGTTTCTATGTGGCGGGGAGGACAGGATTCGAACCTGCGACTGGTTTTACCCAGCACTCACTTAGCAGGCGAGCCCATTCAGCCACTCTGGCACCTCCCCGTTCTTGGTTTGATGGTTCCAGGTTGGCAGAAGCTCAACAAGTGCTAAATGAACCTTCAAACATTTGGGTATTTTATCATGCAACCCACAGCGGAGGGAGTGGGATTCGAACCCACGTTGGTGTGACCCAAACATGTTTTCAAGACATGCGCCTTGAGCCGCTCGGCCATCCCTCCAGAGATTCTCGATTCTACCCGAAAGGCGGACGTCATTTTACCATAAAGAAAACTCGAATCGAAGATCGCCTCTGCTCAACCGATGCCGAATGACTGACAAACCAGAATCCGGCCCCTTGCTCTCATGGTTCTCATTATCGACCAGGTCCCGAATGCACGGAAAAACTCCTCCGAAAGCGAGCCACTATGGTTGGGATATAATGCTCAGGTTTGGGTCCCCCAAAAAAATCTTGAATCTGAAAGCATATAGCCTTGGTAACACAAAACATGGAAGCAGGAATGGACGACTGGTCAATTCCACCCTGGATAAAAGCAGTAATCACGTTTTTTGCAGGTAGTCTAACAATCATTTTTGTTCGTGCAATCCTGAGTGCGCAGACCACACTTATAGGCATCTCAATAGAGCGAATCACTGTGATCGCATTGGGGCTGGTTGTGGCCCTGGTCCTGATCGTCATTGCCTTGTGGTTTTTTCCTGACAATGCATTCACATTATTTCTGTACTGGCTGATACGTGTTTTCAGAGAACAACTCAGTGTATTCGCATTGCTGGGGATCGTCTATCTGATTACCGTTCGTATGCCGCTTTTTTCGGTGCGCGGGGGTATTCCACTGCTCAATCTGATCGTTCTGTTCCTGGCAGGCTTGTGGATTCAACCCATTGGATTGCATTCCTTTCCTCTGCCCTGGATGAGTAAAGTCGCCGCGGCCCTGGAAAGGCTGATGGACAAAATAAACGCATTACCAGCCTTGGCTGTCGGTATCGCGGTTGCCCTGCTGCCTGCCCTGATTACTTGTTCCGTGATCTATATAGGGTTGAACGCCAGTCTGGCAGATTATGGGCCGTACTCATTCTGGAACGATGAAACCAGCTATTGGGTGTGGATTCGATCCTTCAGCTATGTGGATTTCAATGTTGGCTACAATGCTCCCAATGAGCTGATCGCGCCGGCTGCCTTCAATCACTATGGCGAAGGCAGCCCGTTCTACATCTACATTTATGGAGGAGTTGGCAGGCTGGTCGGCTGGTCAGACTACCTTCCGCTGCTGATCAATTTTGCCATCCTGGCCCTGGCAATATTCCTATTTGTTCGTCTTACGAAGCTGAATCCGGTACAAATTCTGTTCGTGGGTCTGATCGCGACCCTGACGTGGCCGGTTCTCATGTATTTACCGATGACCTCGCATGAGACGTTAAACCAGGTGCTTGGTTTTGTGCTGGCGGTCGTGTTCTGGAAAATGCTCAACCATCGAGAACAAGTGAGCATAACGGGGCGATTTGCATTTGTTGCACTGATCTATTTTGCCACGCTGATACGGCTTTCGTGGGGCTTGCTGCTGATCCCGGTCATTTTTTACTCGTTGAACGGAGGAGTCTTCCGCCGCCTCTTGCTGTCTATCGTGCTGGGATTGGGACTGTATCTCTCGGCAATTTTCATCACCGGGTACCTGGTACCCCCCGCCAACAACTCGATCTTTCAAAACATCAGGGATAGCCTTGTCGAAGGACCTCAGGTACTGACGAATTACATTATCTTGCAGTTTTCGCAGATGTTCCGGTTCCAACAGATGAATCCCAACATCGCGGTGATGTTCCAAATGATGATCATCATAGGCTGGAATCTGATTCGACTTGTCCGTCTGATACGAACGAAACCCCCGGTCGCTGTGATTCTTCAATCACAAAGTGTATTCGAAATATATAACATGGCGAGTCTCGCTGCAGCCGGCCTGCTGTTCTACCTGCAGGAAGCTTTTTACAGGACTCTTACCCCGTCGATCCTGGTTGTGTACTTGCTGCATGTTGCCCGAAAGGAGTACAAGCTGCTCGCAGCGCTGCTGACAATTAACCTCCTGTTTTTCCAGTCGTACATGAGCTTCTATGCACAACTGGGCGACGCCGAAATCATCAGAGCCGACTTCACGATGAAGTTTCCAGAACAGGAGCAATGGAAATCGGAAGTCGAAGGATGGATTGCGTTCGATCCGGCCGCCGAAACTCCATGGTGCAATACATTGCTCATTCCCATTTACTATTATGACTCCCGATTGATGGCAATTCCTCCGGGGATCGGGATATCCTGGATCAGTGACATCCAGACGCTGCAGATGCCGCTGCGTTCCAAGTTTCTATTGCTCGACCCGGACGCCTACCAGGTGCTTGCGGAGCGGGCCAATATCGAACGATTACAGTCGCTCTCCATTGGCGATCTTTATTACAACCTTGATTCTGGTTGTGAGCTTAATCCACAATAATAGGGAAGGTAGATCATGAAAATTTTAGTTACAGGTGCGGCCGGCTTTATCGGCTCAAATCTAACCGAGGGACTACTGAACAGGGGGCACTCAGTCATCGGCCTGGATAATCTCTCGCAAGGCTTTTTGCTGAATCTCGAGAATTTTAGGGAACACCCGAAGTTTCACTTTGTGGAGGGAGATGTTCGTGACAGCGAACTGCTAAAAACGACCACCAGGGGCTGTGACGTCGTTATCCATCTTGCCGCGTATAAAATTCCCCGTTACAGCGATGCTCTCGACACACTTTTGATCAATGCGATGGGAACAAACGTGGTATTGGAAGCTGCCGCCGCGAATAAAGTACCGAAAGCCATGATCGCATCTACTTCCGATGTATATGGCAAGAACCCAGCTGTGCCCTTTTCTGAAGACTCCGACCTGCTGATTGGGCGTCCCGAAGTGAAACGTTGGTCGTATGCCATTTCGAAGATGTTCGAGGAACAACTGGTGTTTGGCTATCATGAACGTTACGGAATCAATGCTGTGGCACTGCGCTTTTTTGGTGGATACGGCCCACATCAGCATTTAACCTGGTGGGGCGGACCTCAAGCCGTGTTCATTAACGCAGCACTCGACGATGAGCCGATCACATTACACGGCGATGGTATGCAAACGCGCTCCTTTACTTACATTAGCGACCACGTGGCCGGCATCATCGCCTGTGCTGAGAAAGAGGAAGCGAATAACCAGGTTTTCAACCTGGGCAACACGCATGAAATCACCGTCCGAGACCTTGGCATAAAGATCTGGAACCTGATCCGACCGAATAGTGAACCGAAGCTGAATTACATACCATATGAAACCTTCGGCAAATATGAAGACGTTCCCCGGCGGGTGCCAAATATCGATAAAGCACGCACTCTGCTGGGATTCGAACCCCAGGTAGAAATAGACGCTGGCCTGAAAATCACAATTCCATGGCAGGTAGCACGTCGACAAGCACTTGAGAACGGTACCCCGCAAGGTCGAATTGAGAAATGATCGAATGAACAAGTTTTTTATCGTGATCCCCGTCCTCAATGAGGCCGGGAATATTCCAAGGCTGACGGGTGGTTTGAAGGGTTTGTCCACCGAATTGCAGGACAGGTTTGATGTACAGGTGATCCTGATCGACGATGGCAGCCGCGATCGTACGTCTGAATTGGCAAAGCAGTCCGCGGAAGATGCAGGCATCCAGTTGTCTGTGCTGAGACATGAAACCAATCAGGGACCCGGGAAGGCCTTCGCTACCGGCTTCTGTTTTCTTGCCACGTCCATGCAGGATGGCGACCTTGTCTTGACCATGGAGGGCGATAACACCTCGCGGTTTGAACTAGTGAATCAAATGCTGGTCCGTATGGCAGAAGGATATGATGTTATTTTTGCCAGCCCGTATGCATACGGTGGGAAAATCATAAACACCTCGGCATACCGAATTTTCCTAAGCAACATGGCAAATCTGTTTATCAAAGAGCTGCTTGGCATCCACGGGCTTCTAACCGTGAGCTCGTTTTTCCGGTTATATCGGGCGCCTGCGCTGAAAAAACTGCAAGCTGCGTATCGACCAGAGATCGTCGAAAGAAGCGGCTTCGAATGCATGGTCGAGATGACGATGAAGATGATCAATCTGCAGATCACGATTTCCGAAGTCCCCATGCTCCTGGATACACATGCCAGGGTTGGAAAGAGCCGTATGAAGATTTTGAGGACAATTCGGGGTTACTTAAGCCTATGGTTCTTGAAAGGAAAGTGGGTCAAAGCTGCAGTGAGCTAGAAGCAGCCTCACCGCGGGAGCACTCAAGGGCTATGGATAGCACAAGAGAGAAAACCACGGAGACACTACTGATCTTTGAATAATGTATGTCTCAAAATTCGACCGTTTTTACGGCTATTTTCAGCAAAAATCGAGACATTCTTTTTTCAATACTCAGTAAGGCACGGAGTTTTCAACATGCTTTTCTCCGTGTTTCCGTGTCTCAGTGGTTATTTTTCTCCTTCCGGTAGAAGACCCTTACAAACTTTTAGGGCACCCCGTTGCTCATGGTTTTTCCAAGGTCGCTTGACAAGATTTGAAGCCCATGGCGTCATTGCAGGAAATTTGGCGAAAACAGCATATTTTGGTCTTCTACGCGAAGTCAAGACCCAAAATTCCTGACTTTGGAAAGGCCGTGCCCGTTGCTGCTTTCCGAGTCCCGAAACCCGACACACTTGGTATAATTTTGACCCTATGAAATATCATATCTGGACCGAAGGATGCCAGATGAACGTAGCCGACTCACAGCGGGTTGGCTCGTCACTTGAGCATCTCGGATACACCTTTACTGATAAAGCCGAAGAAGCGGACGTTATCGTTTTAAATACCTGTGTGGTGCGTCAATCTGCGGAGGACAAGGCGCTCGGACGCCTATCGAGCCTGCTCCCGTTAAAACGGCAAAACCCTGACCTGGTCATCAACCTGATGGGATGCCTGGTCGGCGTGCGCGGCGCGGAGAAATTGCGCGAAAAGCTGCCCTATGTGGATGTCTTCTCGCCTCCCTCCGACCCGGGACCACTTGTCTCGTACCTCAGCCAGGGCGAGATCCGCTCGATGGAAGATTCCGAAACGACCCGCCGCTTCCTGATGATGGACGATGAACTGATCCTCCCCCAGCACGAACGCGGGCGGCTCATCACCGCGCATGTGCCAATTGTGTACGGCTGCTCACATGCCTGCACGTTTTGCATCATCCCGTTCCGGCGCGGTGTGGAACGCAGCCGTCCTGTTGGCGATATCGTCGCTGAGATCCGATCGCTGGCAGCGCAGGGCGTTAAGGAAGTGACGCTGCTCGGCCAGATCGTAGACCGCTACGGCAAAGACATCTCCGATGGGCCTAACCTGGCTGGCTTATTGCGTGTCGTGCATGAAGTGGAAGGCATCGAGCGCATCCGCTTCCTGACATCACACCCGAACTATTTCAGTGAAGACTTGATGGATGCGATCGCCGAACTTCCCAAAGTGATGCCGCACATCGAAGTCCCCATTCAAGCTGGTGATGATGAAGTGCTCGCCAACATGAAGCGCGGTTACACCCAGCAGGAATACCGTGATCTCGTGGGACTCATCCGTAATAAAATTCCTGATTGTTCCATTGCCACCGATATTATCGTCGGCTTCCCCGGCGAGACGGATGAACAGTTCATGGAAACCTATCGCGTTCTGGCCGATCTCAAGCTGGATGTTGCGCATTTGGCGCGCTATTCCTCACGCGAAGGGACGGTTGCCACTCGTCGCATGATCGACAACGTCAGCGAAGAAGAGAAGATGCGCCGTTTCCGGGTGCTGGAGGAATTGCAGGAGCAGATCGTCGCAGATATCAATCAGAAGTATTTGGGTCAGTCGGTAGAAGTATTGTTCGAAGAGAAGGTGAAGAACCGCTGGCGCGGTCGCACTCCCACCAACAAGCTGGTCTTCGTGGAATCAGATGAGGACTTGAAAGGCAAAGTGCTGCCCGTCACCGTCACATGGACGGGGCCCTGGTCGATGCAGGCAACTCTGCAGCGACAGCCAGAATTGATTTCCTTTTGATCTTGCTCTGTCGGGGGCTAAGCCCCCGACAGAGCTTTAAGGGAGACTATGAAGAAGAATCGCATTCGTCCGCTTGCCATTTGTGTGTTTCGTGATCGCGGCCGCATCCTTGTCAATCAGGGATACGACCCGGTGAAGGATCAGTATTTCTATCGTCCACTGGGAGGCGCGATCGAGTTTAACGAAACCAGCATCGACACGGTCTGTCGTGAACTCATGGAAGAACTGAATGTGGAGGTCGATAAGGAAAGTCTGGTGTATCTTGGTACGCTGGAGAATATCTTTCACTTCAACGGAATTCCCGGTCACGAGATCGTGATGATCTACGACGGAGCGTTGAAAACGCCTGGGTTGTACGATCAGGCCGTGATTGTAGGAAGAGAAGCGAACGGAGAGGAGATCCGCGCGGTCTGGATGGATCTCGATTCGTTCGGCGACGGCAAGTCCAGGCTGTATCCAGGCGGGCTGCTGGAAATGCTGGCAAAATAAGGGGATACACAAAGCCGTGAGAAATAAGGTTCTGCTGGTCGGTCTGTCTTTCCTGATCCTCTTAAATGTTGTTTGTTCGTTTGAACTCGGGTCCGTTCAGGCGGCCTCGTTTGTGGGCGAAAAGACTCTTGTCCTCTATGATGCCGATTCGGGAAGCATCCCTGATTCATCCATGATCGGCTTCACTGCGTTCCCGCCCGATGGCGCTTCGATGCGATATGAGGACGGCAGCACCGTCCTTGACATGAGTGGGGCTGGCACCGATACCTATGCCGGATGGGTGGCTGGCGCAGCGACCACGGCTGGTTTTCCCATTCTGGATTCGAATACAGGCTTCCAGGTGAACTTCACTTTGCAGATGGACAGCGAATTACATGAAAGCAATCACCGTTCCGGTTTCAGTGTCATCCTTTTGGATCAGGATGCCAGGGGAATCGAATTGTCCTTTTGGCAAAATGAGATCTGGGTACAGAACGATAACAGCACCGGCGGACTGTTCACACATGGCGAAGGTGTTGCCTTTGCGACAACATCGGGGATGCTGGAGTACGAACTGCGTTTCAGCGGCGATCAATATACATTGACCGCCAATTCACAGCCGCTGCTCAGCGGCCCCTTACGCGATTACAGTGCGTTTGAAGGATTCCCCGATCCGTATGAAACGTCTAACTTTCTCTTTTTAGGAGATGACACTACCTCTGCCCAGGCGCGTATCCGGCTTCGTTTCCTTTCTGTTACTGGAACAGAGCCTGTCATTCCAACCAGCGCAGTGACAAGTACAGCTCTTCCTCAGCCGACAGGCACATCCGCTGTTCTCCCAAGCGCTACGCCATTTCCAACCCCATCTTCTGCGAATCCAGCAATCGATCTTTGCCCATCTGGCTGGCTCATACCGGTTGTGATGGTTGGCAATATCCTCATGATCCGGAAGGTCAGGCGGACAAAGAACAAATCCTTTTTAAGGTAGAGAGAAGCGTCTCCTCGGATGGAGGAACTCCTGCCAGAGAGGCGGCCGAAACGCCTCTGCAAGACCGGCATGGATGGGGGATTTGGTGGTACGCTGATGGTCCAAAACACTATGAAAATGAATACTACGTTGCAACCTAGCCCCGTCCTTTCCGTGCTCTTAACGCTGACCGGTATCTCGGTTGGCCTGCTGCTTTCTCTGCTTGCTGTGTGGGGCGATTACGAGTCCACGTCGTATGGATTCTTGAAGCGGGCAAGCGCGCCGTTCGGTGGATTGAGTTGTCCTATTCTTCTTGGAAAAAATGAAACCGGGATCATATCACTACAGATCACGAATTCTACAGATCGACGCCTTTCTCCCGGCGTGCGTACCGAGATCAGCACGTCGCAGGAGCCTGTTTCGGAACTCGAATTCGTTCCTCTTGCCCCTGGCGAACGATCCACGTTACAGCGGACGGTGGGCCCGGAGAATGTTGATCTTGGTTCATTCATCCTGGTGAGCGCATCTGTCTTTTCGATGTATCCACTGCCAGATCAGGAAATGACCTGTGGCATTTTCGTGCTGCCTGTAGCTGGTGGTAGCCAACCGCTATTGATATTGGGCACCACGGTCAGTCTGCTGCTGATGTTTGTCGGTTCATTTTTCTTATACCGAAAGGTTCCACGTGCCGGGCCGTCGCGTCCCCTGTTGTTCATGGTGATTGCCACTGCGTTGGCCTTACTCTTCAGTTTTAAGGGCTCCTGGCTACTTGCTTTGCTATTGATCATTGCGGTGATACTAACGTTTCTTATCGCGAGCGGCTCATTGTTTGAATGACCTTGTTGGTTAAGCGCGAAGAGACTCGCGGGTAAGGCGAGTCTCTTTTACTTGAGAATTTCTGTTGCAGGTCGGGTTGTCGCAGATCCCGCGAAAAGCGGGGCCAACCCGACCCACGTTAATCGTATTCCACTTCATCACCGCGCAGAGTCATTTTGCGGCGGCGATATGCCCAACACATATAGGATACTGATACGAAATAAGATGCAGGCAGGCGATGCATTCCCGTGATTTTGGTATCCAAAACAGTTGTCTGCCCGCCGAAGCCCATTGGGCCGATCCCCATTTCATTGGCTTCTTGGGTCAGCCTTTCTTCGAGTTCGGCGATCTTGGGGTCCTCATTGCGCGTGTCCATCTTGCTGAACAACACTTCCTTCGACTTGATATAGGATGAGCCGCGGTCGCCGCCGATCGATACGCCCAGGATTCCCGGAGCGCATCCTTTGCCCTGCGCCTTTTGCACTGCATCCAACACCACCTTGCGGACTCCGGCCAGGTCGCGCCCGGCGCCGAGTTTGTTATCGGGCAGCGAATATTGCGCGCCCACGTTTTCGCATCCGCCGCCTTTCAGCATGAGTTCAACGGTCAACGGCTGGTCAGTGTCTACTTCTTCAAAATGGATGTAGGGGAAATCGTCGCCGCCGAGGTTGTTACCGGTATTCTTGTCGTAGATCGCGTCGACGGCGTTCGGTCGCATGTATGAACGTTTGGTCGCATCCACCATCGCGGCGCGGACTTGCTCCCGCAACTTCCTTGTGCTCCATCCTTCAGGATAATGAATGTAAAAGATCGGCGTGCCGGTATCCTGGCAGATCGGCGTCGAGTTGGCGCGCGAGAGCTCGATATTCTTGAGAATGGTCTCCAGGGCCCCACGCGCCGCCGAACCCGGTTCCTCCTTTTCAATGGATGCTTTCAGCCGGTCTTCCACATCCTTCGGCAGGCTGGACGATGTGCGGCGGATCAGTTCAAGGATTTCGTTGGTAATGTCGCGCATAGGAAATCTCCAGGGCGAATAGTATCATATTCAATTCTGTTTCGTGATTTTGACCCTCATCACATAGCTATTCACTCCCCCAAAGCGGTATTTATATTCCTCATCGCCGCGCATGAAATCGAATTCAGAGCGCCCGTTTTCGCAGCACCACTGGATCACGTGAGCCAGCAGCACCCAGCCGGGAGAGAGTTCCATCTGTTCGCGCCCGACACCTGAGTTGTAGCCCCAGAGTTTGTTTTTGTAATCGAAGTTCAGAGATGCCGCGGCTTTCTTCCCGTCCACTTCGAGATAGGCAAGCCACAGATAATCACGCTCGAACGCGTTGCGGATGGTGACGGTCATTTGTTCGCGCATCGCGGGATGCAGAAATTGTTCTTTGTTGGGGTCCTGCACCATGAGGTTGAAAAAGTCATTGATCTCAGATTCAATGTCAGCAGAAGAGTCAAGTAGATGAAACTGGACTCGTCCGCTCTCGGCAGCGCGGCGCATCTTACGGCGGATCTCGTGGCGTTGTTTCTTGTCGATACGTGAGAGGTAGGCGTCGAACGATCCGTTCAATGGAATGCGCGGCGTGGGACGGTAGATCTCCTCCTGATGAGTCCAGCCGCGTTTCTCAGCCTCCGCTTTGAGGGCCGTGAGCGTGGGGGACGTATCGGGGAGGTTATACCAATCGAGCGCGGACCAGGCGTCGGCTCGAGAAGAGGCGAGGAAATCCAGGAGTCCGGAAAGAAAGCGAGCATGATCCTCCGCACGTACGATCAAATCCAGATAATCTGAGATCTCGATGCTGCCAACAAGCATGATCGCGCGCTGACCGTCATAGTCCGCAATGAAGAGCGGAGCAATGCCGATGAGTTGATCGTTTTCACGAGCAGAAACCAAAATTAATTCAGCGTGTTTCCATTCCCCGCCACCGAGAGTCTTCCACCATTCACAGAGGTATTCGTAACGCGAAAAGGGTGTGTCAGCGATACTAGCCTGGACCAACTCGTTCCACGTGGTTTCAGAGAACTCTGAAAAATCCTTGTGCAAAAAAATTTCCATGAAAGGCCGCTATCCTTGAAGTATGATTGTCGTACGTCCCGCACCAAAATTTTACCAGTATAATGATAGCAATCTTTCGTACAATCTTACGCTGTGACTACTTTCGATCTAACCATCCTCCCCATACACAGAATTAACGGACAGGAATCAGCCGAGCTGCCTGGCCTGCTGGCGGTTACACCGCCGCGCAGAACGGCGCGTGGACGCGAGCACGATAACCTGATCGTCTATCTCATGCTTTCGGGCAATGCCTCATTTTCCACAGTGGAACTGAAAGCTCTGCTGAACAGCACGGCGACCTCTTTCTATCAAACGACTGGTTCGCTGACGTTCGCCATGCGCAAGGCGGCAGAGAGTATCAATGCGGCTTTGCTGGAACGTAATCTTGCCGCGACGGGCCGCGGGCAATATGCATTCGGCTACCTTGCACTCGCGGCCGTGCGCACCGAACAGTGTACCTTGCTGCTCAGCGGACCCACTCATGCTGTGTGGGTGAGTGAAGGCAAATCGCGCTATATCCACGATGCGGCGCTCTCGGGCAAGGGGCTTGGTTCGGGTCAAAGTGTGCAATCGTATTTTTCGCAGGTTGAATTTCATACGCAGGACCTGCTGGCGTTGTGCGGAAAATTCCCAAAGGATTGGGAAGCCGACCTGCTCAACGAACGTCCGCCGACGTCCCTGGAGGCAAGCTACCGTAAGTTGACGTTGACCCAGGGCGACCTGAACGCGGCGCTGATCCAGGCGCATGTAGGTCACGGGACGATCACCATTTTGAGGCCAGAGGTCGGCGCGACGCGTCAGCCGGTGGCGGTGGTGGTGCCTGAACCGCAAGAGCAACCCGTTACCGAGGCAGCAGCTCCGTTCGAAACGGAGTTGGATGAGAGCCTCTCCGGTTCTCCAGTGGCAGCGACCCCATCGATTACCGAGGAGGAACTGGATGCATTGGCAGATTTTGCCGCCCACATGGTACAGCCCTCTGCGTATGCGATACCGCCGCAGCCCGATGTGAACCCGCCGCTGCCAAAACAGGAACAGTCCTCCACGACGTCGCCGCGAAATTTTCCATCGTCTATTCCGCGGTCTGGTGTTTCACAGCCCCTATCACAGCCAATCTCCACGCCGGTTGTCCATCCCACGCCTGAACCTGAAATCGAGGAAACGGTGGAAGAGGAGAACGACGTACCACTTGTGGTGGAGAGCAAGCCGGTCAAAACACGTTCGAATGCCCATGCCGATGCAACGCGGACGATGGCGAAGGTAATGGTAGGCGGGATCAAGATCGTACGGCGTGTGAACGAGCGTATTAGCGCATCGATGCGAAAGTTCCTGCCACGCTTGCTGCCCGGTGTGGAATCACATCCCAACCAGCCGGTCAGCCTGCCTACGTATTTGCTGGTATTCATCGCCCTGGTGATCCCGGTTTTGGTTTCTGTCGTTTCGTGGATCGTCTATGACAAGTATGGGCTTAGCGAACGCTATCGTGAACTGTATGTCAACGCCACCATCGAGCGCGACCGTGCCGTCAGCGAGACCGACCCTGCCCGCCAGCGTGATCACTGGAATAACGTCTTGGATTTGGCAGATCAGGCGGTCGAATATCGTGATACGCCTGAATTGAAACTGGTGCGCGACGATGCACAGGCGAATCTCGATCGATTGATGGGTGTGTTGCGACTCGAATTTATTCCGGCGTTCGCGAACGGAATCGGCGGTGCAACCCAGATCAGCCGCCTGGCGGCCAGCGAGAGCGATCTTTATATGTTGGATGCCGAACGCGGCAGTATCCTGCATGCGTCCTTCACTGGTCGCAGCCTGGAGATGGATACCACCTTCAATTGCCAGCCGGGTACACACGCCGGCCGCGAAGCAGGCGCGCTGGTCGATATCCTGGCGCTGCCCAAAGTGAATGCGGTCGGGGCGACGGTGCTCGGAATCGATACGACCGGCAACCTCCTGTATTGTTCACCGGGACAGGTGCCGCAGGTCTTCCCGCTTCCCGCCCTTCCCAATACGAACTGGGGACGGATCAACGCGTTCGCGCTGGATGGCGGCAATCTGTATGTGCTCGATTCGATATCCCGTTCCGTGTGGGTTTTTATGGGAAAAGATAGTTCGTTCACCGACACACCCTACTTCTATTTCAGCAATCAAATCCCAGACATCGAAAGCGCCATCGATATGGCTGTGAGCGGCGACGATCTGTACCTGCTGCACGCCGATGGACATCTCACGACCTGCACGTTCAGCCGCATCGCGGAGACGCCCACGCGCTGTCAGGACCCGGCGCCGCGAATCGACAATTTTCCCGCGCATCGCGACATCGATGTTTTTGCACAGGCAAACCTGACCCAGATGACTCTCACCAACCCGCCAAACCCGATCGTCCTTTTGCTGGATGCGGCAGGGAAGACCGTCTATCGTCTATCACCGCGCTCGCTCGAATTGCAGAACCAGGTGACGGGATTCGCCGGCGAAGATAGCCCGTTTCAATCGGGTCCGGTTGGCGCCATGACGGTCAGCCCGAATTATGTGCTGTATCTGTCGATCGGCAATCAGGTCTATTTCACGACAGATCTTCCGTAATTAATTCCTGCTCTCGACGCCGTTCGCGGTGTCCATTTCTGCGCCGATGACGGCGCTATCAGCAGACCCGCAACAGGATTCTTATGTCGATCCTTGACTCTTTCTTTTCATCATTTCGCCAGCCAAAGCATACGCCTCCCTCACAGCCGATAGTGCTTCCAGACAGTGAGGATGAGCCTCCTGAGCAGACCATCCTGCGTACGCTGGTCATCGTCTACGAACCAACCGTGGATCAAAACTCCGGTGCGAAGCTATCGCAGTACATGCGTTGGAACAGCGTGGAGGAGTTAGCCAAAGGGTATATGTCTGATGTGCTGCAAGCCAGCAATGGACTGGTCCGGTATCAGATCACGCAGCGCATCGATGTGGATGCCTTTCCCTCCAAGGTGGATGGCTATGTATATGATGCGCAGCGGTATCTCGATGTGATGCGCGGAGTTAAGCGTCCATACATGCCGCAGGAAGCAAACTATTATCAGATCATCGACCAATTCCACCTGCTGGAACGTGTCGCTCAGAACGAGATCGACGAAGTGTGGATCTTCAACTTTCCCCATGCGGGTTTTTATGAATCGATCATGGCCGGGCCCGGCGCCTTTTGGTGCAACGCGCCGCCGCTGAAAGGTACCGAAGCCTCGCTGAGGCGATTTGTGATCATGGGATTTTCCTACGAGCGCGGCGTCGGCGAGATGTTGGAGAATCTGGGTCATCGAGCCGAATCGATCATGCAGAAGACGTTCGAGCATCTGCAGGGGGAGGCAAACCTGTGGGAACGCTTCACAAGGTATGACAAGATCAGCCGCGGCAAGGCAGCTCTTGGAAATATCCATTTCGCGCCGAACAGCGATCGTGACTACGATTGGAACAATCCATCCACGGTCGCGAGCGAGTGCGACGACTGGCTGTATAACTTTCCCAATTTCAGGGGCGTGACGCGTCAAGTGACTGCCCGCGATTGGGGCAATGGCGATACCCGCAAGCATCACCTATGGTGGCTCACTCACGTTCCCAGGACGGCCGGTCGCAGGAACGGCATTCACAACAACTGGTGGCAATATTTCATGAATCCCAATCATGTGAATGTGTAGGCCTAAAGCCCCATCGTATCCAGTAGGGGATTCACCCATTTCTGCGTACAAAACTGTGTTGGATACTGTTTTGAAAATGTAAGAAAATTGGACTCGATGGGGGAATACAATAACAGGATGATAACGAACAGGTCGGCGAATCGGTTCGATTTCTTATATACTATCGAACGCACGATGAACAAGTTTACTCCACTGCGCCATCATATTTTTCCATTAGCACTGGTGGTGCTTACCTTTGCTCTATATGTATGGGGTTTCGCTGGGTATTATGCAAGACTGGGAATCGGAGTTGCGTCGCTTGCCATTTTTCCGGTGATCGTGGCAGGCCTGTTGTTCGGAATAAGGGGAGGCGTAACGCTGGCAATCCTGTGTGTGGTCGCAAATATTATCGTGCATGTGATTGCAGGGGATTCGCTCGTGGCTCTGCTCACGGATCTATCTACGTACCTGAGGATGTTATCGCTCTTGGTGGTTGCCATGGCCACGGGCCTGCTGAGTTCCCGTTCTCAGCAGCGCCGAGATGCGATCCGGAAACTCGAACAATATGAAAAAGAGCGCAAGGTACACACTCGATTCCTCGAAGTGGTCAATCAGATCACGGCCCGAGCGCTGGAGGCAGACAGCCTTCAGGATACACTTGGGGTCCTGATCGAAAAGCTTGCCCATCTCTTTCAGGCCGACGATGCCTTTTTTGTTTTTTGGGATGCCGCCAATGAAATGTCCGTCCCGACCGTGGCGTACGGTTCTCTGGCCGAAGTATTCCCCTACATGCAGTTTGAACCAAATGAAGCCATGTTGTCCAGCTTCGCGATGAAGTCAAAACAACCGATCTTCGTGCCAGATATTGAAAATTCTCCATACATCAGCCCGAGGATCGCTGCCCTGTTTCCAAGCCGCTCCATGCTCGGCATCCCCCTCATCGCCCAGGATCATAAGCTTGGAGTGATTGTCCTGGGATTTAACAAAGCAGTCATTCTCGACCAGGAGGACATTGTGCGCGCGGAGATGGTTGCCAAGCAGCTGGCGTTGGTCCTCTCGAAGACGCAGCTGCTTGAAGATGAGCGCAGGCAGGTGCGTCAGCTGAAAGCATTGCACGATGTCGCGGTCGTCGCGGCCGAAGCAGAAAATGAAGACCAGTTGATCGAGCGAGTGAGTCATATTATTGGACAAACCCTGTTCCCTGATAACTTCGGCATGATGTTGTTGGACGAACGATCGGGTTATTTGCGGGCACATCCATCCTATCGTTTCTATGGGGCAGAAGACCTACGAATGCGCGATCTACGCCTCGGGCAGGGAATTACGGGTTCAGTGGCCAAAAGCGGACAACCGCAGCGACTTGGCAATGTCCGCCGCGTGTCCGCGTATATCGATGTCGATGACCGCACAGTTTCAGAGCTGTGCATCCCCATCAAATTTCGGGAACGGGTGCTGGGAGTCATTAACGCCGAAAGCACAAAACGGGATGCATTTTCCGATGAGGATGAACGCCTGCTGGTCACACTTGCCGGGCAGCTTGCCCCGGCGATCGAACAGTTCCGCAAGGCAAAGACCGAACGTTACATTCTCGACCAGCTCGCACATGACAAGGATTTGATCTACTCGATTGCGCAGATCACCGCTCAGATCGAACGCTCTCTCAAAGCCGATCAGATCATCCAGACCATGGGACAGGAATTGGAAAAGATCGGTCTCACCTGCATCATGGCCGTGTATGATGGCAACCTCAAGACCTTCACGATAAATTACACATCCATGTCACAGCGCCTGGTATCCATCGCGGAACGATTGCAGGGGTACCCTCTTATACAGCATACGTTTCCACGTCAGTGGCTGGAGACGATCCTCAAAAAGGACGAGATGTTTCGCCCGGCCGTGATATCGAATATTAGCGAAGAACTCAAGGCAATATTCACCCATATCAATAACGAACATATTCCCCTTGTGCTGAAAAGGGTTGGCGTGGCCGCTGGCGTGCAGCCATTGCGACTGCCACTGGTGTTCGAAGAAAACCTGTTGGGTATGTTGTGGATCTGGGGGGAGGGGGTTACCCGTTCTGATCTGCCGATCCTGTCCATTTTTGCCAAACAGATCGGCATGACGCTCGAACGAGCGCGGCTGTTCGAGGAAGTGCAGAGCCTGGCATTTACCGATCCATTGACCGGGCTACAGAATCGGCGCAGTTTATTCGAGCTTGGCAAGATCGAATTTTCACGTGCCACGCGCCTGAAGCGGCCGTTTTCATGTATGATGCTCGACCTGGATCACTTTAAGCGTGTCAATGACCAGTATGGGCACCAAACTGGCGACCATGTCTTGCAGGATTTTGCATCGCGCTGCAAGCGGTCCATCCGCGATATCGACCTGGTGGGCCGCTACGGCGGGGAGGAATTGATCGTCCTCCTGCCAGAAACAAACCGTGAGTTGGCCGTCCAGGTTGCAGAACGATTACGCGCTTCGATCGCCAAAAGTCCGGTGCGCGTGGGCGATGCAGAAATTCATCTCACAGTCAGCATTGGTGTGGCGACCAAGGATGAAAACACAACCGATCTCGAAGCGCTGATCGCTCGCGCCGACCAGGCCATGTACATTGCCAAACACAAAGGACGCGACCAGGTGGCGATCAGTATTTGATGTGCCCCGAATCACTTTGGAGTCAGCCAGCGTCGCGTGGCAGAGCCTGCCCGCGAGGCGGCGTGGCGACACTTGCTGGCCTATCTCGGGAGCAAGCTCCCTGACTCCATATCAATGCAAAGTTACAAACGGCTCCAGACTTGATAGAGTCCCAAATCCCCGCTTTTGCCATCGGAATAAAAAGTTTCCTGTACCCGAAAGCCGCTTGCCTGCGCCAGCTCCGCTAATTCTGTTTCGGAGAACTGATGCACGTAACGGAGTCCTTCGCCGCCGCTGCGCCAGTCGAGCAGGTAATCTCCCGCGTCCACCTCGGACGGTTGAATGGATGCAGCCTCCCAGGGCTTAATCCGCGCCTTGAGCTTTTCGCTGTTCAGGAATTGCCAATGGGAATGGATGAATCTGCCATCCTCTGCCAGCAACGTACGCACGGTTCGCAGAATATCCAGGCGAATTTCGGTTGAGGGAATATGATGTAATGTTGCGAATGCTGTCACTCGATCCCACTTTCCACTTTCTAGTATCGGCCGATTATTGGAGAGTTGAGCAAGATCCGCCTTTATGAAGGTGGCAGAAAATCCCTCGGGTTGCGCCTCCGCATCTCGAAGCAGGGGCAGGCTGAAGTCGACGCCAAGATACGGACCCACGTGACCGCGTTTTGCCAGTTCGCGCGCGAATTCCCCGTTACCGCATCCCAGATCCAAAATGGATTCATCGCCATTCAGCATGTCCAGTACGCGTCGAACGCCAGGCTGGATTCGTCGCCGCGTGGCCGAGAAGGAATCGCCGAAGCGGTTATAAAATTCCCGATTAATTTCAATTAAGCGCGCTGTGGTGTCGGAGTCCATGAGGGGATTATATAATACCCACGGTCACACATCTGCCCTGGTGGGAGGTGCCAGGGAATTGCGCTTTCCACCCTTTGAAAAAGTGCAATTCACAATTTGTGACCGAGTGCGGTATAACGGTATAATCTTTGGATGCTTTCTGCGCAGGAGCTCGAGCGGCTTTCACAGGATTTCGAAACCAAAACACCCCAGGAGATCATCCAGTGGGGGGTGGACAGGTTCTGGCCGCAGATCGCGCTCAGTTCCTCGTTTCAGACCCAGTCTGTGCCGCTGTTGCATATGGTCTCACGTATTCGTCGGGATGTGTTGATCTTTTTCCTCGACACTGGATATCATTTCTGGGAAACACACATGTTCCGCGAACAACTTGCCGCGCACTGGCAATTGAATGTGCTGGACCTATATCGTAACACACGCTGGGATGAGTTCGCCCGCGAACGCACACGCTCGCTGCCTGTGGACGACCCCAATCTTTGTTGTTATATCCATAAAGTGGAGCCGATGCAGCGTGGTTTGAAAGATATGAAAGCCTGGATCAGCGGAATCCGTCGTGACCAGACCTCCATACGAGCGCAGGCAAGAATCCTGGAGTTGCAGGCCGACGGCCTTTTGAAGATCAACCCGTTGTTGAATTGGACGAAGGAAGATGTGAAGAACTATGCAGAGGAGCATCACCTGCCCGCGCATCCGTTGTACCAGCGTGGGTATCGCAGCATTGGCTGTTCGCCATGCACGGTAGCGATTGGCGTAAATGATGATGAACGCACAGGCCGCTGGTCTGGGCGCGCCAAGACCGAGTGTGGACTTCATACCTCCATGTTCCAACACAAAGACGTTTCGGAAGTAAAACAGGAATTCAAATTGGACGTGCCGACAGACAAAGGAATACCATAACTATTCTATGCAAACCGAACGACAGGAACGCTGGCGCGAAACGCACCTGCTGACACCCGATAAAAAAGAACTCGCCCGAACGGTGCTCGAGGAGATTCGACGCGGGCGTGATGTGACCAAAACGTTACGCAGTCACCCGATTCCGGGTGGGGGATATTTGAACAAGTCGATGCTGGTTTCGATCTACAACGAGCTGATCGGCATAGGCGAAATGAAGGAAGACGTACATCTGCTCGACCGGATACGGATGAAGCCGATGCGCACCCTGTCCGGCGTAACAACGGTGACGGTTCTCACCAAGCCGTATCCGTGCCCCGGTAAATGTATCTTTTGCCCCACCGACGTGCGGATGCCGAAGTCCTATTTGCCCGATGAGCCAGGAGCGATGCGCGGACTTGAACATCAATTCGACCCATACGCCCAAGTCCGTTCGCGCATCGAGCAGCTTAAATCTGTGGGACACCCGACCGACAAAATCGAACTCTTAATTCTAGGCGGCACCTGGTCGTCCTATCGACGTGATTATCAGGAATGGTTTATCGCCAGATGCTTCGATGCAATGAATGCCCTCACCCCCCGCCCTCTCCCAGCGGGAGAGGGTGCCCAGAGGGCGGGTGAGGGAGAACTCCTGGACACTCACGCCCTCAACGAATCCACCCATCATCGCAACGTCGGGCTCGTCATTGAGACGCGCCCCGACGAGATCACACCCGATGAGATCCGCTGGCTGCGTCATCTCGGCGTGACTAAAGTCCAGATGGGTGCGCAGAGTCTGGACGATCATATTCTCGAGATCAACAAACGCGGGCACGATGTGGAATGCACACGCCGCGCCACGGCTCTTCTGCGCGCCGCAGGTTTCAAGATCGTATTACATTGGATGCCGAATCTTTTGGGCGCCACTCCCGAATCGGACCGTGAGGATTTCGCCCGGTTGTGGAGTGATTTCTGCCCGGATGAAATCAAGATCTACCCAAATCAATTGCTGGCAAACGCCGAGCTGTATGAATACTGGCAGCGCGGCGAGTTTCATCCATATACGACCGAGCAACTCATTGATCTGATCGCAGATATCAAGCCGACGATTCCGCGATATTGTCGCGTCAATCGTGTGATCCGCGATATTCCCTCTACCAATGTTGTCGAGGGCAACCGGCGCACCAGCCTGCGGCAGGATATTCACAATGAGATGAAGCGACGCGGTACATATTGTCAATGCGTGCGCTGTCGAGAAGTGCGCGGTAAAAATGTCCACCCGGATCTGCTGCACCTCGATGACATGGTCTATCGAGCTGGCGCGGCGGAAGAACATTTCATCTCATACGTCACGCCTGATGACAAACTGGCTGGCTTTATTCGCCTGTCGCTGCCGGGCGGGGATTCGCCGCAGACAGAAATTTCTGATCTCACCGGCGCGGCCTTGATCCGTGAAGTGCATGTCTACGGTCAGTCGCTTCCGGTGGGAGCCGAGAAAAGGGGCGCCGCGCAGCACGTGGGGCTGGGGACACGTTTGCTGGAAGAAGCAGAATCGATTGCCCGCGCCAAAGGCTTCAGCCGGATGGCTGTAATCTCCGCAGTGGGGACGCGCGGATATTATCTCGAACGTGGGTTTGAAAGAGGGGAACTCTATCTGGTCAAAACCCTTGCGAAGGTTTAGAACCTTCGCAAGGGTTTTAAGGTTGCGTAAGATTCGGGTCTTCATCCGCATTTAATGAATAAGAGTTATGTTAGACATTCAATCGCACGCTTGACTTGAGTTTCCCGTAGTGTGAGAATCATCAAAATGGACTACAAAGACTACTACAAGATTCTGGGTGTTGATCGAAAAGCCAGCGAAGACGAAATCCGCAGGGCATACCGCGACCTGGCCAAACAGCATCACCCGGATCGAAATCCAAATAATAAACAGGCTGAGGAGCGCTTCAAGGAGATCAACGAAGCGTACCAGGTGTTGAGTGATCCCACCAAGCGTCAGCATTACGACAGGCTTGGCAGCGATTACTCGCAATGGCAGCGACGCGGCGCGCCCGGCGATTTCAACTGGGACGATTACGTTCGTAGTTCACGCGGCGGTACGCGCGTCAATGTGGAAGACCTGGAGGAGTTGTTCGGTGGCGCTGGCGGCGGCGGCTTCTCAGATTTCTTCCGTACCATCTTTGGACGAGATGTTGAATCGGCCCGCGCACAACCACAGGGCTATCAACAGCCTCTTCAGATCACACTGGAGGAAGCCCACAAAGGTACGATGCGCCTCATTCAAGGAAATGGGAATCAAAAACAAGTCCGCATTCCCGCGGGTGTGCGCACAGGGTCCAGAGTTCGGGTGGCCGGCGCAGGTCCGAATGGAGTGGACCTTTATTTGATCGTCGATGTTGCCGAAGATACTCGCTTCGAACGACGCAGCAACGATCTTCACACCACTGCGACTGTCGATGTGTTTACGGCCATGCTCGGCGGTGAAGCCGAAGTGGAAACGCTGGATGGAAAGATAAAACTGAACATTCCGGCCGGCACACAGCCTGAGCAGGTCTTTCGGCTTGCGGGTCGCGGCATGCCGACCGTTAACAACAAAAGTCAAAAAGGCGATCTGTACGTTCGCCTGAAAATTCAGATCCCAAAATATTTGTCTCCAAAACAGCGCGAACTTTTGGAGGAAGCCTCCAGGATTAAATTCTAGAGCGGGGGCAATTCCATCGTGTTCTGATATGAGAAAGGAAGAAATGAAACGTATTTTAGTTGTACTCTCGATTTTGGTGCTGGCGTCGTTGGCCTGTCAGATGGCGGGAATACCGACTCTGGCCCAGCCGACGCTTGCTCCCGTTGCCCCGGCGGATGCTCCCGTTCTGCCTGACTCCGTGATCGACCCGGAGCAAAGCAATGAGCGGCTCGTTGCGCTCTACGCCCAGGTGCTGCCCGGTGTTGTATCGATCACTAGTGTCGTTAACAATACAAACGTCAGCCAGGGTTCAGGTTTTGTATTCGATAGTAATGGACACATTATCACCAATCAGCATGTCGTAGATGGGACCAATGAAGTCGAAATTGCTTTTGCATCAGGCTTCAGGGCGTACGGAACTGTGATCGGCAGCGATGCAGATGCAGACATTGCCGTGATAAAAGTGGATGCACCAGCCGATCAGATCCGTCCGCTGGCCATCGGTGACTCCAGTACATTGCAGGTGGGCCAATCGGTTGTGGCCATCGGAAATCCCTTCGGCCTGAGCGGCACAATGACGCTGGGCATTGTGTCTGGTTTGGGTCGCACACAGTTTGCGCACGCGTCTGCCGATGGCGGCTTCTTCAGCACAGCAGATATCATCCAGACCGATGCGGCCATTAACCCCGGGAATTCCGGCGGTCCGTTGTTCAACCTGAATGGTGAAGTAGTGGGGGTGAATCAATCGATCCGCACGGAAACTGTAGATGAAGTCACGGGGAATGCCATCAACTCGGGCGTCGGCTTTTCGATATCCATCAATCTGGTAAAGCGTGTCGCAGAGGGATTGATCCGCGATGGCAAATACGAATATCCGTATCTGGGCATCTCCTCCAGCAGTGAGCTTGGTGTCGCGGAGATCGAAGCGCTCGGCCTGACTACATTTACCGGCGCCTATGTGCTGCAGGTGACGCCAGATAGCCCCGCAGACAAGGCGGGAATCCGTGAGGGCGACACGCCCACGAGCATCCCCAATTTGAATGCAGGCGGCGATCTTATCACTGCGATCGATGGCCGGCCGGTCCGCAACTTCGATGATCTGTTGAGTTACCTCATCACAAATAAATCCCCCGATGACAATGTTGTGCTGACGGTCCTGCGCGAGGGGCAGTCCGTAGATGTAACGGTCACACTGGATACACGTCCATAATAAAAAATCAGACGGCTCATGTCCAGCCGTCTGATTGATATTAACCGAATCGCTCTTCGCGCCATACATCGGCGCGGTTGTGGTATCCCGCTTGCTCCCAGAATCCACGCCGGTCGCGCGGCATGAATTCGAGCGACCGTACCCACTTGGCTCCCTTCCACAAATAGGGAGTCTCCAGTTTGTGACTCGGGATATTTCCCACGACGCCGCGTAATGGATAGCCATGGTCGGGCGAGATGGGTTCACCATTGAAATGGGTGGCAAGCAGGAAGTTGTCTTGCAGCACGACTTCCAGCGGCAGATTCACCGTAAACCCATATTCGGCATGTTGCATCACATGTGTGGCTTCAGGCTTGATCCGAATGAGACCATTCTCGACCAATGTCTTGACCGATACGCCTTCCCATGTGGTATCGAACTTGCTCCAGCGCGTCACGCAATGAATGTCCATCAGGATTTTGCTGCGCGGCAGCTGATTGAACTCGTTCCAGGTCCAGGTCTTTTCCTCCTCCACCAGCCCCCACACTCGGAAGTCCCAGGTAGCCGGGTTGAAATGAGGCACAGGCCCATAGTGCAGTACCGGAAACTTAAAGGTAAGCGCCTGTCCGGGCGGGAGGCGTCCCTCGCTGCGAACACGCTCCTCTTCCTTGCGGCGATTTGGCCCTTCAAATGATGAAAACATATGATTGATCCTTTTCTGCCGACACTCGAATCACCAGACCTGCGGCACCAGGCAAAATTATATCAATTTCCACACAAATAGACTTCAGAGGATAAGGATTTGTTACAATCTGTTCACACTTCTGTAAGATTCATCCCGAACTACTGGACATTGGTACCGTCCGTCATTGTACAATCAAAAAGGTTTATAATGGCGCGCAGAGAGTTCTCATCCATGGTTTTCCGTAACTTTTTTGTCTTTGTCGGCGTCCTATCTATAGAGCAGGACGTAATTGGAAGCGTCCCACAATGAAAGATGGGATTGCCCTGCTCAAAGCGGCTCAAAATCTTGACGAAGAAGCGCTCACTGCGATCTTCGATCAATTTGCGCCCGCCATCTACAAGTACACGCTGAGGTTGTGCCACGATCCAATCGTTGCAGATAATATTGTAGGTGACGTATTTGCGCAGCTGCTGGAACAATTTGCAGGTGGAAAAGGTCCCAGAACGAACCTTCGCTCGTATCTGTATCAAACTGCCTATCATCTGGTGGTCGATCGGTCCCGAGACAACTCGCACAACGCTCCGCTCGAGATCGCTGTCGGCACGTATGAAAAAGGGCGCTTCATGCCTACCCAGACGCAGATCGAAGAACGTGTCATGATGGAAGCGTTGATCTCCGCCATGAACACAGATCTGACCGAAGACCAGCGTCATGTCATCATCCTGCGCTTCCTGGAGGATTTCAGCCTGAAAGAAACGGCTGAAATCATCGGGAAGGAAGTCAATAACATAAAGGTAATTCAGAATCGGGGGATCGCCAAGTTGCGCAAGGCGCTTGGCTTGCAAGTAGAAGATAACTGGTAAGCGAATGGAACATGATGAGAGAGATAACGAGATTGTCAGGCTCCTTTCAAAGCTAAAGGGAACTGGAAGCAGTTATCCGGTTGCCCTGCTGGCATCACGCCGTCAGCGCTTTTTGAGGCAGGTCGCCACGCTTGGGTTTGGCACGGTCGCGGCAGTTGCCCTGAAGGAAACTGCAAAGGCTGCCGGGGGCGCGTCAATACCGTCTGGCGCAAGCATTATTCTGGAAACAGTACTCATTGTTGCAATCGTAGCGGAGGCGGGGTATGTGGCCATTGTCCATCGCGAGAGAATTCTGGATTGGTTCCAGGTAAAGTCAGCACAACCAACGGTGGAAGAGGTAAATTCATTTCCCGATCCTGTCTTACCCACTTTGGCATTACCGGTTACAGGCCCTACTCTGGAGATCGAAACGGTTGTGCCTACTATCGAGGTGACATTAACGCCAACTGTTACTATTATTGCTACACCCTCTCCAGGGTTGCCAGCGCTGACGGCTACCGAAGTGAGCGAAGATAGCGTGGATGGAATTCAAGTGACCTCCACGCCTCAACCGCACGACGATAATGGCGATCCTTACGGGCAAACACCCGGAGCGGAGCGTACCCAGGAATCGGGCGGCGGTGGCGGTTCAGACCCGACCAAGGATGACCCGAAGCCAACAGATAGTAAGAACAATAACGGCGATGAGGGCAATACGAAGGATCCGAAGAAATAACTTCTCTCTGCAAAGCGAAATGGGAGGTGAAAGCCGCCCGTTTATGCCCATCCGGTCACAAATGACGCTTCCCTGAAGTCCAACGGCGTTATTGGTGACCGGCGCATTTTATATTTTGCTAATACTCTCATGCTACACTCAATCCACCGCTGTCCCAGATAGAACTCAACGTTTCGATTCTTTTATAAGTTGCTATCGAAATCATGAGTTTGGATCATTATGCGGCACTGTGCAAGTGGCAGTATATAATACCCCCGGACACATATGGCTGTAGCAAAGTCGCTTGACAGAATTTTGATCGTATGGCGCAACTCTAACGCGAATTACGCCAATAGGCGAATTGCGCGAAGAAACCATAAAAAATTCGCGCAATTCGCTCCTTCGTGGCATTCGCGTTAAGAACCATCTGACTTTGCTACATCCATGCCCGGACACACGCCTGCTCTGGCGGGCGGGTGACCGTGAAGGGTATAATTTCCCGCCTGAGAAGGTTCATGATGCTGAAAAACTTTGTAAAAATCTTCGGGGGAGACCCCAATAAGAAAGTAATCGAACAATATAGTGGAATTGCCCAGCAGATCAACTCGCTTGAATCGCAATTCGAAGGGCTAAGCGATGATGCGCTGCGCGCCAAAACGGATGAGTTTCGGGCGCGTATACCTAATGGAGGGGGGCGGAATTTGGAGGGGCTGGATGAACGGGATCAGTTCAAGGCTCAGCAGGATGCGTTGAATGAGCTCCTGCCCGAGGCGTACGCGGTCGTGCGCGAGTCTGCCAAGCGTACGATCGGTCAGCGTCACTATGATGTACAAATGATCGGTGGGGTGGCGCTGCATCGCGGCTCGATCGCCGAGATGCGCACCGGTGAAGGCAAGACTCTGGTTGCCACTCTTCCCATTTATTTGAACGCGCTGCTCGGCAAAGGCATTCATCTCATCACCGTCAACGATTACCTGGCTCGCCGCGATGCGCGCTGGATGGCGCCCATCTTCCACATGCTGGGGCTTTCGGTGGGGGTGCTGCAAATGGCGGCTGCCACCGAAAATGGAAAGAAGGCATTTATCGTTGACTTCGAACGCGAGTCGCCCCATGAAGACCAGCGCTATTTGCGCATGGTCGACCGCCGTCTTGCCTATGAAGCCGACGTGACGTATGGCACGAACTCCGAATTTGGGTTCGATTATTTGCGCGACAACATGACCATGCGCCTCAGTGACCGTGTGCAGCGTGGGCACCATTATGCGATCATCGACGAAGTGGATAATGTGCTGATCGATGAGGCGCGCACACCGCTCATTATTTCCGGTCCGGCCTCGGGCAACCTCGAATGGTATGGCAGGATGTCGCAGGTCGTGAAGCAGCTTCGCCCTGAAGACTATGAATTGAACGAAAAGGACCGCAACGTCTCACTGACCGAAGTGGGACTGGCACACGTGGAACAACTTTTGGGACAGCCATTGATGGACCCGGATCGCCCGGAAGATGTATCTCCGGAACAGGCGCGTTTGCGCGGTTACCTCGAACAGGCCATGCGGGCGCAATATATCTTCAAGCGTAATAAAGACTATCTGGTTCAGGCGGGCAAGGTTGTGATCGTGGATGAGTTTACGGGCCGTCTCATGCCCGGACGACGCTGGAGCGACGGCTTGCATCAGGCAGTGGAAGCCAAAGAAGGCGTGAAGATCGAACCAGAAAATGTGACCTATGCCACGATCACATTGCAAAATTATTTCCGTATGTATAAGAAGCTGGCAGGCATGACCGGTACCGCGCTGACCGAATCGGAAGAGTTCAGCAAGATCTATAATCTGGAAGTCACGCCCATTCCGCCGAACCTGGAATATCAGGCGTTTGGCAGGGATGCTGCGTTGGTGGAAGTGAAGACGAAAGATGAAGAAGGATACTCCTACGCCTACTTTGCGAAGCGCGAGGATGCCTCGCAGTCGCCGCTGTTCTATCGCCGCAAGGATTATCCCGATGTCATTTTCAAAACGGTCGAAGCCAAGCTGCGCGCCATCGTCACGGAGATCGTACGCGAACATGTGCTCGGGCGTCCATTGCTGATCGGTACGACTTCGGTGGAATCGTCTGAGCAGCTGTCGAGCCGGCTCAAAGCAGAGTCTGTCCGCCGCTTGCTGCAGGTGGCGCTCGTCCGCCGCGTGTGGATGGATGCCAACAAACGCGAAGAGGATGGACGCCTGATCCCGGAATTGCAGCAGTTCTATGAACCACTGGAGAAGATCACGCCTGATTCGCTGCGCAAGTTCATCCAGCCATTTGGGATCACGAACATTAATCCTGAAGACCCATCCAACATCCACATTGTGCTGGATATTCTCCGGCTCGACGATTCCGAAACCAACCGGCTCAAGTCTGTGTTGCAGGGTGGGGTGGCGCACCAGGTGCTCAACGCGCGCAAACATACGGAAGAGTCGCAGATCATCGCAGGCGCCGGTGCATTTGGTGCGGTGACCATCGCCACCAACATGGCAGGACGCGGCGTGGATATCAAACTCGGCGGTGAACTGGCAGAGGAAGTCATTGCTGCCGTCAATCGCGTGCTCGGTAAGGCTGGTCATGAAAATCCTTTCGATATGACCCAGGAAGAACGCCGCGCCGCGTTGAAAGAGGTCGACCCTTCTTCTTATGGCATTTATGACGCCGAAGTCAGACTCTTCCTTCAATACTTTGAAGACATGGAGCGCGTGAAGGAACTGGGCGGCTTGCATGTCGTGGGTTCGGAACGGCATGAGGCGCGTCGCATCGATAACCAGCTGCGCGGTCGTGCGGCCCGCCAGGGTGACCCCGGTTCTTCGCGGTTCTATCTTTCATTGCAGGACGACCTCATGCGCTTGCAGGGCGGCTCACAGGTCAGCAGCCTGATGGAACGATTGCGCGTCGATGACTCGCTGCCGCTGGAAGTACGCCTGGTGGGCAATGTGATCGAGCAGTCGCAGCATCGCATCGAGGGCGCCAACTTCGACGTCCGTAAGCACTTGCTCGAGTACGACGATGTGCTCAACAACCAGCGCGCTCAGATCTATGGTCAGCGCGACCGCATCTTCGTAAAGGAAGATTTAAGTGATGATATCGCCGAGATGCTGGAACAGGAGATCACGCAGCGCGTTCAGACGGGATTGCAGGATGAAGAAGGACCCTGGAAGCTGATCGCCTGGCTCGAACAGGTCCAGCCGCCATTCATGACCGACGACCGGCTCTTCCCAAGCTTTGGCCTGTCACTGCTGCTACGAGAGTTATCCAACTCGACGGATCCTTCACCACGCCGTGACGGGCAGTCAGGACAAGATTTCCGGCAGTCCGTGCTGGATCTGGTGGCGCGTGCTCTTGAATTGGAAAATGAACATCACCTGCGCGCCATTCGCTCATTGATCGAGACGACCGAGCAAAATCTTGAAACCCAGATCGACTCACGCAATGACGCTCTGGACGCCTACTTCGAAGGACTGCGTGACATGGACGATACCGAACGTCCGCGGGCGCAGAAGATGCTGGAGGAGATCAGTGCGCTCGTGGGAGTGCCGTTGAAGCTCAGCGGTGAGCAACTGCGGTCGCTGGGTGAGGACCCTGAAGCTGCAAAAGAATCCATTCGCACTGTTGTGGCCGGCAACCTGACCGCGCTGTATGCCTCGCGTGTGATCTCTGCCGTGCACAACCGTTTTGGTGAATCGATCGGTGAGCGATTCGAAGTCTCGAACTGGGACGATGCAGCAGACAAAATTTTGGATGCCGCAGAAAATGCTCTCGAAAACCGGCAGGAGCGCCTGGTGGGCGAGAATGGACAGATCGCACGCGACATCGATCATCTCATGCCGCGTGATCCGTCGTCAGGCTCAGCCCCGCCACTGACTGATACCTCCAGGCTCCAATTACTCATCAACTTGTCACAGGGCGCACGAACAGCGTTTGACCAAAAGACTCATAAACAGGTCAAACAGGTATTTACCCGTTTCAGCTATATCTTCCTGATCGCCAAACTTCTCGAAGGCCAGGAAGCCGAGCAGGTCATCGAAGACGTCCTATCTCATCTCGAGCAGGCGCAGGAAGCCCTGCAAATGGCGTGGGGACAGCGCGAGTACGCCCGCCTTTCGTCCAATGCCCAGCGGCTGGCAGACTTTGGCGACGCGGCCAGGCAAGCCTTCGGGGAGGAACGGCTCAATGAACCGGTAGCAAGCCTGGGTGAGTCAGACCGGGAAGCGTTGATCGAGTCGATTGGCAGGTATGTGCTGAATGAAGTCCATCGGCAGCTGCTGCTTGGCGCTACGTCCGAGTTGTGGGTGGAGTATCTGACCCGCATCGAAGCGCTGCGCGTCTCCATCGGTTTAGAGGCTTACGCCCAGCGTGACCCACTGGTACAATATAAAGGCAAGGCATCAGAGATGTTTGCCCAACTGGTCGAGGATATTCGCGGCCTGGTGATCAGCAGAGTCTTCGCCTACCGTCCCCGACCCATCGAGATCAACCCCGTTGAAATTGCCGATGCCCCTGCACAAACACCAACTGGCAGCTTACCAACTGAACAAAGCAAAAAGAAGAAAAGGCGCCGTCATTAGGGCCGCAACAAATGATTGAGAACCAGACTGCAAGTTAATATCGTTGCGGCACAAGCATTCTTTAGGAGTATGGCAACAGAACGGGTCACCGCTTCACTGAACACATACCGCGCTCTTCCCAAGGTGGAGCTTCATCGCCATCTTGAAGGCTCATTGCGGCTGGATACCATGCTGGATATCGCTCGTCAGCATGGTATTACTATTCCAGAAGATGTTCTGCGGTTGAGCACCCTGGTGCAGGTGCAAGAAGAAGACATGTTCACGTTCCAGAATTTTCTGGCCAAGTTCAATACCCTGCGTCTTTTTTATCGCTCGCCAGATGTCATCCATCGTATTACCCGGGAAGCCATCGAGGATGCCGCAAAAGATAATGTGAAATACATGGAATTGCGCTTCACACCGGTCGCATTGAGCCGTGCGGAACGCTTTCCGCTGCACGATGTGATCGACTGGGTGATGACCAGCGCGCAGCAGGCTGCCAAGGAATGCGGCATGATCGTCCGGCTGATCGCTTCTGTGAATCGACACGAGAGCACGGAGCTTGCCGAGCAGGTGGCATGGCTGGCAGTGGAACATATGGACCATGGCATGGTGGCGCTCGACCTGGCAGGAAACGAAGCCGAGTTCAAAAGCGAACCGTTTAATGGGATTTTCAAGGAAGCCAAACAATCGGGCCTGCACATTACCATCCATGCTGGCGAATGGGGACCCGCAGCCAATGTGAAGGAAGCGATCGCAGAGCTTGGCGCGGAGCGCATTGGGCACGGTGTACGCGTGCTTGAGGATAATGATGCTGTTGCCCTGGCACGCGAACGCGGCACTGCATTTGAAGTCTGCATTACAAGCAATTACCAGTCGGGGGTGGTCAATTCGCTGGATACGCATCCGCTGGTCAAGATGCTGGATGCAGGCGTGAATGTCACGATCAACACCGACGACCCCAGCATTTCACGCATCACGCTAAGTCATGAATACTATATAGCCTGCGAGGATCTGCACATGCCGCAGAGCACACTCCGACAGCGCATCCTTGCTGCGGCTCAGGCGGGTTTCCTCGCCGAAACTGAAAAAGAAAAACTAGTGAACCAACTCACCAAAGATTTGAAGATCTAATTGCACCACACCAGCAAGGATAGAAAAGGCGCTCCTTTATGTTCTTCGCAGCACGTTTGTGGTGACCCCTCACCCCCGTCCCCTCTCCGAAGGGGAGAGGGGTGATGGTAAAAATCACCAAAGGAGATACCATGAAGGATTTTTTCAACGCAAAGCATGTACTACAAGTGGGGGAGAAGAGTTACGTCATCTATCGCCTCGACGCACTGGAGAAAGCGGGTCTGACAAGCCTGAAGCGGCTTCCGTTTTCGATCCGCATCGTGCTCGAAGCTGCACTCCGTCAATGTAATGACAATGAGATCAAACAGGCCGATGTGAAGAACATCGCCGCCTGGACTCCCACCGGAGTCCGCCCTGGCATTCCGTTCCTGCCGGCCCGGGTCGTGATGCAGGATTTCACCGGCGTCCCTGCGATTGTAGATCTGGCCGCCATGCGCGCCGCCGTGGCACGTCTCGGCGGCGACCCGAAGAAGATCAACCCTCTTGTGCCAGTTGACCTGGTCATCGACCACTCTGTACAAGTGGATTTCTTCGCGACCGCAGATGCTCTCAACCGCAATACCGAAATGGAATTCCTTCGCAATAAGGAACGCTACGAATTTCTCAAATGGGGGCAGCAGGCATTTCAGAACTTCCGGGTTGTGCCGCCGATGACGGGCATCGTCCATCAAGTTAATCTCGAATATCTCGCCGACGTTGTGATGACAAAGCAGGATGGGGCCGAAACCCTCGCCTTCCCCGATACGCTCGTGGGAACCGACTCGCACACCACCATGATCAACGGCCTGGGCGTCGTCGGCTGGGGTGTGGGCGGCATTGAAGCCGAGGCCGTGATGCTTGGTCAGCCCATGGACATGCTCCTGCCCGACGTGATTGGTTTCAAGCTCTCCGGTAGATTGCAGGAAGGCGTTACGGCCACCGACCTTGTGTTGACCGTTACGCAGATGCTGCGCGCCAAAGGCGTGGTGGATAAGTTCGTCGAGTTTTACGGCCCGGGGCTGGAGACCATGAGTCTCACCGATCGCGCCACGATCGCCAACATGGCTCCTGAATACGGCGCCACGATCGGCTACTTCCCGGTCGATGAAGAGACACTTCGCTACATGCGATTAACCGGTCGCTCCGACGAGACTATCGCACTGACAGAAACCTACCTGCGCGCCCAGGGACTCTTCCGCGAGGCGAACAGCCCCGAGCCGGAATTCACCGATACGCTTGAGCTGGATCTGGGATCGGTCGTGCCATCTCTGGCAGGGCCCAAACGTCCCCAGGATCGCGTGCCGATGTCTGAACTCAAGGAAACATTCAACAAGGCATTGACGGCCCCCGTCAAGGAACGCGGCTTCGAACTTAAGCCTGAAGCGCTTGCCAGGGAAGCCACGTACGGTACCAACGGCGGCTCGATGACGATGAAGCACGGCGCGGTTGTGATCGCTGCCATTACATCCTGCACGAATACGAGCAATCCGTCTGTGCTGGTTGCAGCAGGGTTGGTCGCCAGGAAAGCCATCGAAAAAGGACTGAGCGTCAAACCGTATGTAAAAACATCGTTAGCGCCTGGTTCGCGCGTGGTCACGGAATATCTTCAACAAGCCGGATTGATAGAACCGCTTTCACAACTTGGATTCAACGTCATCGCCTACGGATGTACGACCTGTATCGGCAATTCGGGTCCGCTTCCGTCTGAGGTGGCAAAAGCAGTCGCGGGTTCTGATCTGGTCGCGGCGGCGGTGCTCTCGGGCAATCGAAACTTCGAAGGTAGAGTTCACCCGATGGTAAAAGCTAATTTCCTGGCCAGCCCGCCGCTCGTGGTGGCGTATGCACTGGCGGGCACAGTCGATATCGATCTGGATAAGGAACCGCTTGGAACCGGGTCAGACGGTGCGCCTGTGTATCTCAAGGACCTGTGGCCCACTCAAAAAGAGATCAATGATGTGGCTGCATCCAGCGTGCGTGCGGAAATGTTCAAGACGCGTTATGCCGATGTGTTCAGCGGTTCCGACATGTGGAAGGACATCAAGGTCACTGGCGGCGATCTGTACGAATGGAATGAAAGCTCCACTTATATTCATCATCCGCCATACTTCCAATCCTTGTCATTGGATTTCGACTCGGTACAGGATATCAAATCTGCTCGCGTGCTCGGGCTGTTCGGTGACTCGATCACGACCGATCATATTTCACCGGCCGGCAACATCGCCCCCGACAGCCCGGCTGGCAAGTTCCTGCAGGAGAACGATGTCGCTCCCCAGTACTTCAACTCGTATGGCGCCCGCCGCGGCAATGACCTCGTGATGGCGCGCGGCACGTTCGCGAATATTCGCCTGAAGAATTTACTGGTCTCGCCAAAGGAAGGCAACCTGACCAAGCACTTCCCGGAAGGCACGGAGATGAGCGTCTTCGATGCAGCGATGAAATATAAAAGCGCTGGCATTCCATCCATCGTCATCGCCGGCAAGGAATATGGCACCGGCTCCAGCCGCGACTGGGCCGCAAAAGGTCCGCTGCTGCAGGGTGTGAGAGCTGTGATCGCCGAGTCGTTCGAACGCATCCATCGCTCGAACCTGGTTGGCATGGGCATATTGCCTCTGAAGTTCATGGATGGGCAAAACGCCGAATCGCTGGGCATTAAAGGCGATGAGAAGTTCGATATCGAAGGCTTGAGCGAAAGCCTGGCTCCCAAAGCTGTGTTGACCGTGAAGGCAACAAGAATTGATGATTCGATCCTGGAATTCAAAGTCACCGCGTTGCTGAACACCGATGTGGAAGTAAATTATTATCGCAATGGCGGTATTCTCCATACGGTTTTGAGGAATCTAGTAAAGTAGAAAAGTTCCAAAAGCGAAATAAACCACTGTCCCCTAACGGGGATAACCCTGGCACCGTGCGGCTTAAGCTGTACCAGGGCAGGTGTAAAGACACGGAGACACCGAGCAAAGTTTTTGAAAAATTCCGTGACTTCGCGTCTCAGTGGTTCAAAAAGATTTTGCTACCGTACATCTTCACCGCGAAGCCCGCAAAGTGCGCTAAGAAAACCTTTAAATCTTTGCGTTCTTCGCGCTCTTAGCGGTAAAAATGGTGTGATGTACGGTAGAGAAAAAAAGATTACAGCTTGAGAAGGCACCAATGCGCGAAATAATCATTCCCATCAGTGACGATACTATTCGTAGTCTGCATGTCGGTGAACCCGTGGAACTGAGCGGAATCATGCTCACCGGCCGCGACGCCGTCCACAAGTGGATGAGCGAGACCTTCATCAAGAAGACGCGTGCACCGCAGGGGGATGACTTGCAGGTCTACGACGAGATCAGGAAATATCTCGATCAGGGCGTGCTCTATCATTGCGGACCGGTTGTCTCAGGGTTGGACACGAAGCAATATAAGTTTGTCGCTGCGGGTCCGACCACGTCCACGCGTGAGGAGCCGTATCAGGCAAGTGTGATGAAGCATTTCAATATCAAAGGCGTGATCGGCAAAGGCGGCATGGGCGCAAAAACATTACAGGGATGTGTGGATACGCCAGGCGTTTATTTCCATGCCATTGGCGGAGCCGCATCGTTCCTGGCGCAGACGGTCCAGCGTGTCTTGGGCGTGTACAAGCTGGAGGAATTCGGTGTTCCAGAAGCGATGTGGGTGATCGAAGTTAAGAACTTCCCAGTCGTCGTCACCATGGATGCTCATGGGCAGAGCAAGCATTCCCTGCTCGATGAAAGCTCGGGTAAAGTTCTGGACGATCTGCTGTCGAGACCATACTAATTCATTTTCAAATTCACGATTTGTCCCGTCATTGCGAGCGAAGCGAAGCAATCTTACACGGAATTATTTCCATGAAATCGTAAGTGAGATTGCTTCGTCGTGGCGCCCAGGCGCCACTCCTCGCAATGACGGAGACTATTTTTAATAAGTAGGAACAAGATTTTCATACATATTTTGTTGTGCGACAGATCATGTGACGAGCGGTAAAATTGTGGCTCATAGAGAGGCAAGCGATTGGACGAACTACTTCCCCTTTTTCTAATCTTTATCAAGGTCAACCTGCTAAGCACATCGGGTCCCGCTTCGGTGGGACTGCTCTACCATGAGGTTGTGGGAAGCTATGTGACCGAGGCGCAATTTGTGCAGGCAGTTGGCTTGTCATCGGTGCTGCCGGGCAGTGATGCGTTGCAGCTGGCCATGTATATCGGGTATGCAGTTGCCGGGATCCCCGGCGGATTCGTGGCGTTGGCTGGTTCCATTTTGCCGCCTACGCTGATCCTGATGGGCGTGACGATGGTATTACATCGCCTGCGCCGTGAAGCATGGCTGAGCAGCTTCGTCGAAGGACTGGCCCCGGCGATTTCGGTGTTGATGTTGTTCACTGCCTGGAAGATCTTTCAGAAAGGCGGCGCCACCGGCTGGGAAGGCTGGGCGATCGCCACCATCAGTCTCATCGCGATGTTCCTCAATGCACCGGCGCGTATTGTGGTTGTGGTCGCTGGAATTGTGGGGGTTTATTTTCTTTCATGAATCAGTTGAATTTTGCGGTCTGGTTTCGCCTGCTCAAAATGTTCCTGAAGGTGAATATTCTTTCACCGTCGGGCCCGGCCTCCGTTGGATTTTTGTACGAAGAGGCTGTTGGCAAGATCATGACCGAAGAACAATTCGTGGAAGCTGTGGGCTTTTCAAACGTCTTACCCGGCAGTGAGGCTCTGAAACTGGCGATGTTCGTCGGCTATGCGGCCGGCGGCATGCCCGGCGTCATGAGCGCGCTGTTGGGCGCGATCCTGCCTCCTACGGTGCTAATGCTGATCGTATCTGCGATACTGGAACGATTTCAACACGAGAACTGGCTCACAGGGTTCGTGGCGGGCATGAGTCCCGCCGTGGCAGCGTTGATCGTATTCGTTTCGTGGGAGTTGTTTCGTGTCAGTTCACGCCAAAAAATTGACCGCCGCGTGGTCTTGATTGCCGTTCTCAGCGGGCTCGCTTTTTGGGCGGAAATCCCTTCTCCGTTCGTCCTGCTGGGCGCGGGGATCCTGGGAGTCATGCTGTTTGGTAGACGGAGATATTAATGGAATCAGAATTGTTGATCGCCACAAATGGATTCAAAGGGACATGGTTTGCGATTGAGTACGGCGCCTGGCTGGCAGAGATCATGCACATGCGAATAGCACTGCTGGGCGTCACTGAGAACCTGAGTCCCGCAGCCATCGACGACCACCACCCGTTGGAGGATGTCTTCGAACGCGCGGTTGCTTTGTATAAGGAGAAGCATCTCGACTACAGCCTGGAGGTACGCAATGGGGAGGCGGAAGACGTGATCCCCGAGAAGGCCAATAGCGGAAACTACATCACCGTCGTCAGTCGTTTAGGCCGTCCACAGTTCAGGCGTTGGATCTCGGGAAGGTCCATCCGACCGCTGATGGAACAGATCCAGGGACCGATCCTCTATGTGCCCGAAATGCGATTGCCTTTGAAGAAGATCCTGATCAGCGCCGGCGGGCTTGGGTATGAAGAGGCGGCCGAGAACCTTGCATTGCAGGTGGCCACCGCCAACCAGGCGGATGTCACCATCCTGCATGTTGTCCCGCCGACCGATCTCGATTATCCGACCACGCGGGGTGTGCGCGGACATACAAAGGACCTGGCGCAGACGAACACCCTGCCCGGGCGGAGTCTCAGGCATGCGTTGGAGATTGCGCAACAGGCCGGTTTGAATGCCAAAGCCATCGCGCGTCAGGGTATTGTTGTAGAAGAGATACTGACTGAACTCAAGGAGGGAAATTACGACATGGTCTGTATGGGCTCATCGTATAGCGCCCATACACTGCGACACTACTATGCTCCACATGTGACCGGTGAAGTTGCAGAGGCGGCGCACTGTCCTGTGTTGACAGCGCGCTATCGGCGTGAACCATTTTCTGTGGACAAAATGCTATAGCCCCGGAGTATATTTATCTTCCCATTCCTTAATGGCGCCGCGTATGGCAGCTTTGACGTCCGCGTCGGGGACCTCGTCCACGCCCATATACGTGGATGTGCCAACATAGACGATTACGCCGCCTTCCAGCGATTGGGCGAGGTAGATGCCCCGGCTTTCCAGTGGAGTTCCGGAAAGCCGCGTTTGCAGGATTCCATCGATTTGGTCCACGATGCTGCCGGCAGGAGCTGACGGACGATCCTCTTTAGGAGCAACGGCCGGACCTGATGATGCCAAACTGGAAGGCGCCGGCGAAGCTGGATACGCGTCGAATGCGCTGCGCATGGCGTCTTCCGGGGACAAGGGCTGTGCCGGAGCCGCGATGCTGACAGATTTTCCCTCCAGCCATGGACGCATGAGCGACAGCATTTCCATCAATCGTTTACGCTGTTCCGCTGTCATGACAGTGGGATCGACCGGCGCGCCATCCAGGTCAAGTTTCAAAAATCCGTTTTCATTTTTGACGCGCAGCAGTCCCGGGCTTTCCGTGTGGCTTGGCCCCGCCGCGATACCCGCGAGTTTCGCTTCAGCCTGCGCGATCCTGTTCTTCGCTTCGTCGACGGCGGCTGCCGAGGCTGCCTCTGCCTGCTGGATCTTCTTGGATGTGCGCAAATTGGAATCGAAGAATCCCATGGCCCATCCGATGAGCATCATCACCAATCCGGTGACAAAATAGGGGAGGATATTCGGGGTTTGTTCCATAATACTCTACCTTAGCTTCTGACACTTTGGACAAAAATGTGTGCTGCGTTGACCTACGAGGATATGTTGGATCGTTGTTCTGCAAACAGGGCATTTCTCACCGGTTCGCCCGTACACCCGAAAGTAATTCTGAAATTCGCCGCCGCGATACACCCAGTCGAAGGAAGCGCCGTTGCGTTGTATGCCTTCGTTCAAGACACTGTGGATCGCTTCATGTAACGCGGCTGCCTGTCTTGTCGTGACGCTATCGCTCGCGGTCAGCGGATGTAGCTTGGCCCTATGCAAGGCCTCATCCGAATAGATGTTGCCCATGCCAGCCAGGAAGGATTGATCGAGCAGTAATGGCTTGATCTGTCGTCGTCTGCTGTGCAGCGCCGCATGAAGCCATTCGACCGTGAACTCAGCGCCCAGGGGTTCCGGACCCAGCTTGCCGAGGACTTCTTCGGGGGTGGCCGTGAGCCATACGCGACCGAATTTTCGCGTATCGTTAAAGACCAGAGCCTTACCACCGGATAAATTAATTATAAGCCTGTCATGCAGTTCCGGCCTGCCCCCAGAGTCCTTGAGGAGCAAGTCTCCGGTCATCCGCAAATGGACCAGCAGAATGAAATCGGACAGATGAAGAATACAATACTTTGCCCGCCTGCTGACGTCGAGGATCTTCTGTCCCTGAATCTGCTGCTTGAATTTTCTCGGCGAGGGCAATGCCAGCGTACGCGCCCAGCGAAGGTCTGCAGACAGAATAGTCCTGCCCACCAGATCTGGTTTCAGTTTTCTTGTGATCGTTTCGACTTCAGGTAATTCAGGCATCTTTTACAACACCTTCGCTACAAAATATCCCTTGATTTCCTGTCCCTTCGGGTATGTAACGGCCGGACATAAACCAAATCCCAGGGCTTTCCACATGGGTATAGCTTCCGATTTATCTTCGGAACTCCACGAACGGATTTGATAGATTCCTTCTGCTTTCGCTCGCTCAGTTACCATTTTGATTAGGCGCGTCGCGATCCCTTTTCTTCGATAGTCCTTGTTTACTTCCAGAATATCGATATAGCAATCAAATGTATCCTGCAACGGTGGCGTGAGGGTCTTGCGATAGATCGAAATCAAGCCTGCCAGCGTGTTCCCTTCCAACGCAATGATTGAAAACCCGTCGGCCAAATGCATGTGTTTTGCCGCCCTTTCGCCCCACTCATTTTCGATTCGAGCTTTCATGCTTTCATCAGCGTCTACATACTTAATAATGGATATGTTGGATGATTCCATGTCTACCTTGTATGCGTGTTCAGTATTCAGTAATCAATGGCGCAGTCGCAGACGGCATACTGAAAACGGATCACTGGTTACTGTTCACGATCACTCATTAAACATTTCACCAACGCTTCGTCCTTCATGAGCGCGGCGGATGACCTCACCCATCATGGGCGCAATCGAGAGCACAGTCAGGCGCGCATGGAGAGGTTTCAACTTGTCCTCCGGGATGGACACCGTGTCGGTCGTGATCATATGTTTGATGGGCAGTTCTGCCAGGCGCTGTGCGGCGTTGCGCGAAAAGATGGGATGAATGAATGCCATATATATGTCGCGCGCGCCGCTGTTTTTTACCACGCCCACTGCCTGTGCGATCGAGCCGCCGGTATCCACTTCATCGTCTACGATGATCACATCACGACCCTTCACATCGCCGATCAGAGTGAGCGCTTCCGCGTTGGCGTTGTTGCCTGTGCGGCGTTTTTCTATGAAGGCGATCGGCAGGTCGAGATCGAGCGCGTAGTTCCGTCCCTTCTTTGCAAAGCCAAGATCGGTTGCCACCACGACGGGATCTTTCATTTCAGCCAGCAGGTTTTTCTGAATGTAATCACTAATCATATGCGAGGCGGTCAACACATCGCCCGGGATCGTAAAGAAACCCTGGATCTGCCCCGCATGAGGATCCAGGGTCATGTAGCGATCGGCGCCAGCGATTTCGATCATATCTGCCACAAGCCGGGCTGTGATCGGAACGCGGGGCTGGTCCTTCTTATCGGAACGCCCGTAGCAAAGATAGGGAACAACAGCCGTAATCCGGGCCGCCGAATCCAAACGGACGGTCTGGATCATGATCAAAAGTTCCATCAGGTTGTAATGCACCGGCGATGACGTGGTCTGGATAATGTAGACGTCTTGTCCGCGCACGCTGCTGTTCAATTTCACGAAAATATTCTCATTCGGAAATTGGATGACTTCGCGCGGGCTAAGCGGCTGCTCCAGATAATCGGAGATCTTTTGCGCGAGATTGGGTGAGCCGGAACCGGCATACAACCTGATATCCCCGTACATTTTGATCTCGCCGTGAGATTGCGCGTGTCCTGTCATCAATGCTCCTTGCTTGTTTATGAGTCCGCTTTCCCGTTCAATAGGGACTTCACTGCTTCGTAGGGAGAAAGTTTTCGGCTCAGGACTTTCTGGAGGACCTCTTGATAGTCCTGCTGTTGCACGGATCTCATGAACCGGTTCATCAGCGACTCGCGCAGCAGCGCCTCCATTTCGGACCCGAGCCGGGCGCGGTCCCGAGCGGACCAATCTCCACTCTGACGCAGGTGGGCCACATGCTTTGCAATGGATTCCGCCAACTCAGAGATCCCTTTGCCTTCGGTGGAGATCGTTTTGTGGATGGGAGGAATCCAGATCTTATCGTTCTCTTGCGAAGAGGAAGCTTCATCCACTTGCATATCCCGGCCGTGATGGCGAAATACGCGTCGGGTGGGGTGAGCCAGCTCGAGCGTGGAACGAAGCGCACGTTCTGTGTTTTCCACACCTGGCCGGTCTGCCTTGTTCACTACGAGGATGTCGGCAATTTCCAAAATCCCGGCTTTGATCGCCTGGATATCGTCGCCCAGCCCGGGCGCTTCCACGACGATCGTGGTGTGGGCCAGGCGGGCCACATCCACTTCACTTTGACCCGCGCCGACCGTTTCGATCACCACGATGTCAAACCCGGCGGCATCGAAGACCTGCGCCAGCGATGCAGTGGTTTGTGCAATACCGCCCACCGAGCCGCGCGACGCCATCGAACGGATGAATATCCCGTGATCGCCGGCCAGGTCACGCATCCGCACGCGGTCACCCAACACCGCGCCGCCCGTGAACGGACTCGAAGGGTCCACCGCGATGATGGCGAGGCGTTTATTCTCGCTCTTGCGATAATACAATGCCAGCTGATTGACAAGCGATGACTTGCCCGTGCCTGGCGCGCCGGTCACGCCGATCAGATGTGCCTTACCTGTGTGGGGGAACAGCTCGGCCAGCGCAGAGCGCCCTTCTGCAGCATCATTCTCCACCTGGGTCAGCAGGCGTGCCAGAGCAAGACGGTTTCCTTCCAGGATAGAGTCGGTCAGCGGCATGTCCATCCAATTACGAAATTACGTGGCGTTAGTGCGCCACGTAATTTTGATTACCTGATTGCCTCACGAACATCCTTGATGATGTCTTCTGTAGACGCACCCGGCCCGTAAATGCCGGTGATCCCCATTTCTTTCAGGCGCGGCATATCTTCATCAGGAATGATGCCTCCGATGAAGACGCGCACGTCCTCCTGTCCGTTGGCTTTAAGCAATTCCAGGATGCGCGGCGCCAGCGCCATGTGTGCGCCGGAAAGGATCGAGAGTCCCACCACATCGACATCTTCCTGCAACGCAGCTTCCGCGATCATCTCGGGAGTCTGCCGTAGGCCCGTGTAAATCACTTCCATGCCTGCGTCGCGTAAGGCACGTGCCACCACCTTTGCGCCGCGATCATGGCCGTCCAACCCGGGTTTTGCAACGAGAACACGGATCTTTTTATCAGTCATGAGTCCTCCGTGGAAATTATCTGTAATCATTATACTATGATGAAAAAGTAAGGATCACTTTCAGCTAGAGTAGGGAGTGGATAATCTCGTGGGCTCAGCCACAGAGACCACAGAGATCTTTGAGTTTTTTTCCCAAAGGACTCAGTGAACTCTGTGGCAAAGAAGTTTTTCACTCACTCTTGTAGCCACTCCCGGACGGTGCGAGTGAGTAAGCTCACTTGCAAAATATGCTATACTTTATCCATGCAATCGCGCTCTGAATGGCCACAGTGGGCAGAATCGTTGCGCCGCCTCAAATTGGATGGTTTGGCTGCCTGGTGTTTGGAGGCCGCAGGCCCCTTATCGGTTCTCGGTGCGCAGGCAGTTTATTTGACGCAGCCGTTTTTAGGTGGGAAAAAACTGGACACACTCGCATTTATGCTGGAAGAAGATGAAGAAACACAGGCCTTTGCCCGTTACTTACGCGGAGAGGTTTCCTAATGTTGGCACTCGGAGTATTGATCCTTGCTGCTATCCTGCTGCTTGTGTTCATTCTATGGCGACGCAGATCCCCCGCGGCGTTGCGTCCCATCGCTGCGTATGAACAACTGAACCGTGCAGTGGGGCTGGCCGTGGAAAACGGCACTCGATTGCATTTTTCTCTCGGACGTGGAAGCCTGTTTCCGGCCCGCGGTGCATCGGCATTGGCCGGGCTTGCCATGCTGCGCCGCCTTGCTGAACGGACATCCGTCAGCGACAATCCGCCAGTTGTGACGTCGGGCGATGCTTCGCTGGCGATCCTCTCGCAGGACACGCTCCAATCGGGCTACCGTGCAGCCGGCGCAGAGGAGCAGTACCGCTTCACAACGGGACGTTTGGCCGGACTCACGCCACTTTCCTATACTGCCGGAGCAATACCCACCATCCATGACGAGAACGTGTCGGCCAATGTTTATATCGGCGACTTCGGCCCTGAATCTGCGTTGTTAACAGAAGCAGCCGAACGACAGAATTCCACCCTGATCGCCTCCAGCGACAACCTTGCTGCACAGTCCGTTTTTTATGCCTCGACACAGGAACCCTTGATCGGAGAGGAGTTGTTCGCCGCAGGCGCCTATGTGGGAGCCGGCCCTGCCCATGAAGCCAGTTTGAACGTTCAGGACGTTTTGCGCTGGTTGGTTGTACTCGGTATCCTGATCGGTTCGTTGTTGAAGATTGCTGGAGTGCTCTGATGCGTGTCCTCGCCACAGTCCTCGCGATTGCCCTGGGATTGATCGTTTTACTCGGATATTTTTATCCGGCTGAACCAGTATTAGGTTTACGGTTGCAGCTGACCAATTGGGCAATGATCATTGCAGGCATGGCAGTGATCGTGGGCGTGATGAACCTGGTTTCTGTGCAAATGGAGAAGATCCGTGCGCGGCAAAAAGGCGCTGCATACGGCGGCGTGCTGGTCTTTGCTCTCATCATCACCTTTTTCTACGGAGTCGTC
Organism: uncultured Anaerolinea sp.; assembly: GCA_964489725.1. GTDB lineage: Bacteria > Chloroflexota > Anaerolineae > Anaerolineales > Villigracilaceae > Defluviilinea. The sequence continues at coordinate 147,312 of CAZBAX010000004.1, forward strand.
TACGGACCTGGCGACGTTTTCATGCGCGCAGTTGTGGATGCCATCATTGTCCCGGTGGAAGCGTCGCTGCTGGCGATCCTTGCGGTGACCCTCATCTACGCGAGCATTCGCCTCCTGCACCGTCGCCTCGATTTCATGTCGATCGTCTTTTTAGCAGCAGCGCTTCTTTCCTTGTTTGCTGTTGCCTTAACGCCATTTTCTTCTGTAGTAGGCGATTTCGTCCGCGATAGCATTAGCGTATTCTCCACCGGCGGCGCGCGCGGCCTTTTGATCGGCATTGCATTAGGCACGCTGCTCACCGGGTTGCGCATACTGTTCGGTGTGGATCGGCCGTATGGGGGCAATTAATGGCTGATATCCGCTGCTCGCACTGTGGGAAGGATAATCCAGACTTTCTGGATGTTTGTCAATTCTGCCAGAGTCCACTTAAGTCAGAGTCCATGCTGCATATTGGAGAGAAACCAACCAAGAAGCATACCGGCGAGTTGGAAGAAGTCCTGCCCGATTGGTTAAAGACTGCCCGTCAACAAGGCCGGGAATCTGCGGAAGAAGACGCCGCGAACGCCGCCTCGCAACCCAAGCCCAAGAAAGAGGAACCAGTCGATCTGTTAGCCGGACTCTTCCAATCCGATTCGTCTGAAGAAGAGGACGTCCCCGACTGGTTAAGCAGTATCAATCAGGATATAAAGGCCAAACCGGCCGCACCTGCCAAGCCACAACCCGAACCCGATTTTTTTGCTCAGTTCAATAAGCCAGACACTGGAGAAACAGCGCGCGAAACGTTTTCAACAGCGCGAAGCGAGCCCACCTCGCCTTCACAGGAGTCGGGCGAGCGAGATGAGTTATCGCAGTGGTTTTCCCAGGCGTCGGGGCAATCCTCGGAACCGTTCGCTGGCGGTCAGGATAGGCCTCAATCCAATTCCGATTGGGGCGTTGGCGGCCAGTCACCTTTGCATGCTGGTGAACCGCCGACCGCCGATGCACCAGAGGATCTTAGTTGGCTGCATAACCTTGAAAACATCGCAAAGCAGACGGACGAACTGAAAACACCCAAACCAGGGACAGATTGGGAGCGCGAGTTTGGCGCGCCCTCTCAAAGTTCCGATCAGGAAGATCTAAGCTGGCTGAATAATTTGGGTGCGCCGTCGGGGGCACAGCAAACACCGGTCCCCCCCGCGCAACCGTCGCAGCCGCAGGACGACTTGAGTTGGCTCGATCAGCTTGGTGGTACGCCATTTGAACAATCGCCTGAGCAACCGGCCCAGCCAAAGGAAGATTTGAGTTGGTTGGATGCATTCAAGCAGCCGCAGTCAGCGTCACAACCTGCCGCTGATTCGCCACCATCGTCGAAAAAAGAGGACCTGGGTTGGCTCAATGATCTTGGCGCTGTTCCAGAGGAACCGTCAGCCGCCGAACCTTCCAGTCCCCAGGAGGATTTGAGTTGGCTGAACGCGCTTGGTGAGTCCCCGACATTTCAACAATCTGCCCCAGCTCAATCTTCGTCTCAGGAATACACGAGCTGGCCGGATAATTTCGGCGCCGCCTCGCTTGAACAACCGCCCGCTCAACCTGATAAGCCTGAGGAAGATCTGAGTTGGTTGAACGCATTTGGCGCAGATGCTGGAGCACAGCCATCCGCTACCACTTCATCCTCTGGTGACCTCGATTGGTTGAACAATCTCGGCGCTACATCCACGCAGGACCCTGCTTCGCCGGAATCTTCAATGCAACCTGATCTGGGTTGGCTCAACAACCTTCAGGAGAGTGAACCAGAGTCGTCCTCAGCTGCACCGTTTGCGGAACCGAGCGATGAGCAGAACGTTCCAGACCTGACGCATGTCTCGCCGTTCATGGCACGCAAGACCGCGCCCCTCGGAAACGAATCGGATGACTCCATGCCCGATTGGCTTAAGAGCGCCACCGAAGGACCGTCGATGCCAATGGGCGCAAGTGCCCTCGAGCAATTCCGTGAGGACTATAAGGTCCCAACCGGGCCGGCGGACACGTTCTCCTGGAAGAGCTTCACGCAGGACATCAAACCCGCCGAAGAACAACCGCCGCTTTCTGACTTCTTCCCGGCTCAGGAAGGTACGCCGGAGCCTGCCTCCGTTGATCCAAACCTGTTCCCGTCTGGCAGCGCATCCTCCACCCCTTCGGCTGAGGATGTGAACTCCCTGTTCGCCATCGATATGCCAGACTGGCTCACGCAGGCAGAACCAGCCAAACAGGAAGATGCCGCGCAGCCCGTCGGCATCAATGCGGAGGGCGGAGAGGCCCTTGCGCCTGTGGATTTGCCTTCGTGGGTGCAGGCGATGCGCCCTATGGACGCGGTGATCGCGGAAGCCGTTCCCAGCATCGACGATCAACCGACCGAACGTGAAGGTCCGCTGGCTGGGTTTAAGGGGCTTATCCCTGCTCTGCCTGTTGGCTCAGCCCGCAGACCCAAGGCGATCTCGCTCAAACTCCAGGCAAGCGATGAACAGCAGGCAAGCGCTGCTATTTTTGAACAGCTGTTGGCAGGTGAGACCTCACCGCGACCACTGACTTCCACGGCGGTGTACACTTCACAGCGTACGTTGCGTTGGGCGATATCCGCACTGCTTCTCATCGTGCTGGGATTCATGATCACTGTACGCCCACAGATATTTCCACCTGCAGCAACGCTGCCTATGGCGTCCAGCGAAATCGTCAACAGATTGCAGGGAATTCCGGAAAGTGGGGATGTACTGGTAGTGCTTGATTATGATCCGGCCATGGCTGGTGAACTCGAAGCCGTCAGCGGACCCTTGCTGGATCGGCTGGTATTGCTGCGTCATCCCAGGCTCTCGTTCGTTTCCACATCTCCGAATGGACCCGCGTTGGCGGAACGCTTGTTGCTGAACACCAATATCAGGCAATCGTCCAACAGCGATAATTTGAACTACATCTCTGGGCAGGATTATTTGAATCTCGGCTTCCTGCCTGGCGCGGAGGCCGGCGTGCTGACCTTTGTGCAATCGCCAAAAACCGCATTCGCCTCCGCCACAGTCGATGGTTTCTCCGGGTATTCCGCTGTGCTGGTATTGACCGATAATGCCAATTCCGCACGCGTATGGATCGAACAAGTACAGGCTGAAAAAGAGCAGGATCCTGCCCTGACCCTGCAACCGTTGGTGGTGGCGGCCAGCGCGCAGGCAGCGCCCATGCTTCAGCCGTACGTTTCATCGCAGCAGATCCATGGGTTGATCGCGGGAATTGCCGATGCCTCACGCTTCGAATTTCAGAATGGCAGCCGCCCGGGCATTGCGCTTTCGTATGTCAGCGCTTTTGGTGCAGGGTTGCTCCTGGCGGTTGTGTTGATCACCCTCGGAAGCTTGTGGAGTCTTGTTGCGGGAATCCGTGCGCGCCGTACTGAGGCTGCAGAGGGATAAGAAACCTATGACCATTGAATTCATCTCTGCACTCATAGGTCTTGTCCTCACACTGATGATCTTCAGTTATTTGCTCGGCGATAATCCTCTGTTCCGCCTGGCCATTTATTTGTTCGTGGGAATCTCCTCTGGGTATGCCGCCGCGGCGACATGGCACTACATACTTTTGCCAAGAATTACGGCGCTTCCACTGACCAACATCCCCCAACTGGCTCTTGGAGCGATTCCTTTTGTGTTCGCGGTTTCGCTGCTGTTCAAGTTCTCTCCTCGAACGGCATGGATCGGGAGTTTCGCCATGGCGATCCTCGTTGGCGTCGGGACGGCAGCAGCTCTCGGCGGCGCTGTGATCGGGACCTTGATGCCTCAGGCCCAGGCAGCCATGGACACGTTCGCGCAACCCCTGGATGTACAGCGTTTTCTGGGCGGAGGCGTAATGCTGGTCTCTACGGTGTTGACGCTCGCATCGTTTCACTTCGGCGCCAGCCGGTCCGCCGATGGGACGTTGAAACGTAATCGCATTCTTGAAATCGTTGCCTCGCTTGGTCGGGTTGTTATCGCGATCACGCTGGGCGTACTGTTTGCGGGAGTCTATATGACCGCTCTCACAGCCATGATCGAGCGGTTGAGTTCGATCATCAATTTCGCACGATAAGTAACTGGTTTATAAATTATGCCTGCATCGCTGGTCCAAAACGAATCCATCCTGGCAATCGACGTCGGCGCGGCTGTGACGCGCGTTGTGCTGTTCGATGTGGTCGAAGGGCAATATCGCTTCGTCGCATCGGGTCAGGCGCCGTCTACCGCGGAAGCGCCATTCAAGGATATTGGCATTGGGGTGCGTGAGGCCCTCACCAACCTGCAAAATATTACCGGCTTCACACTGCTGGGGGCGCAGGATAATAATCTGATCGCGCCCGCCCAGCCTGATGGCTCAGGAGTGGATGCTGTGGTCGCGACCGTCTCAGCAGGCCCGGCGGTGAAGACCGTGGTGGTGGGTTTGCTTTCGGATGTGTCCTTGCAAAGCGCGCGGCGTCTCGCACAATCGACCTATAGCCGCATTGTGGAAACCCTGGACCTCTCAGATCATCGCAAGCCCGACCAGCAGATGGATAGTATCGTCCGTTCACGGCCAGACCTGGTGGTATTGACGGGCGGTACCGATGGCGGCGCATCACGCTCGATCCATAAGATGTTGGAAGCCGTAGGACTGGCATGTTACCTGATGCCCATGGAAAAACGTCCGATGGTTTTATATGCTGGCAACCAAAAACTTGCCGGTGAAGTACAGGAATTGCTCGGCGGCCACGCCGGGAAGCTTCAGATCGCGCACAATGTACGCCCATCGCTTGAAACAGAAGATCTTGCGCCTGCCAGCCATGAGCTTGCGTCGCTGGTGATGAAGCTGCGCGAGCGCCAGATCAAGGGTGTAGATGAGTTGAATCTTTGGTCAGGTGGGACGATCCTGCCGACCTCGTATGCGCATGGGCGCATGATCCAGTTCCTGAGCAAGTTATACCAATCTACCCGCGGCTTGCTGGGCGTGAATGTCGGTTCCTCTGCAGTTTCGGTGGCAGCTGGCTTCAATGGCGATCTGACCCTGGGTGTCTACCCCCAGTTTGGGCTTGGCGAAAATCTGTCCGGCATCTTACAGTACACGTCGGTGGAAGATATCATGCGCTGGCTTCCGTTGGATATTTCGGCAAGTTCATTGCGCGAATATCTCTTTCAGAAGTCACTCTATCCCTCTGCGATCCCTGCCACCAGAGATGAGCAGGCGATTTCTCAGGCGATTGCGCGCCAGGCTCTGTATCTTTCAGTTCGGCTCGCCCAGAAGGATTTTCCGGCGAACATCCGCGCGGCTCGCACCGATCAACTGCCGCCTCTCGATCTGATCATCGGCGGTGGAGGAGCGGTCAGCGATACTACGTCGATGGGGCAGAGTATGCTGCTGTTGCTGGATGCCATCCAGCCGGTTGGGATCACACCGATCCTGCTCGATCAGAATAATCTGCTGCCGCTGCTGGGTGTCGCTGCCTCGCGTAATCATTATTTGCCTGTGCAGGTCATCGAGTCGGGAGCGTTCATTGGGCTGGGTACGGTCGTCTCGGTGATCGCCTCTGCGAATTATGGCGACCAGGTGGTCCGCGCCCGGCTTGCCTATGAAGATGGGACCGAAGCCCGGGCCGAAGTCAAATATGGCGGATTGGAGATCCTGCCCCTTCCAAGTGGCAAGACAGGACGCCTCAGCCTGCAGCCGCTTCGTCGCGCCGACGCAGGCCTGGGTCCCGGAAGAAGCGGCTCGGTGCCAGTGACGGGGGGCGCGCTGGGCGTCGTCATCGACGCGCGCGGGCGTCCGCTGCAATTCCCCAGCGATCCCGTACGCAGGCGCGAGCTTATGAAGAGATGGTCCTACACGGTGGGAGGCTAAGATGCTTGCGCCGGTAACCCATGTTTTGCCTCTCACCACGATCGTTCGTGAACGATCGTTGCCTGTTGCAGGGAAAGTCACTGCACATGTAAATCAACGCGTCAACCCCACCGATGTGATCGCTGAAGCAACGTTCGCCCGTGAACACGTGCTGCTGGATGTAGCCCGCACGTTTGGGCTTTCCCCCAATGCTGCAGACCGCCTGATCAAGGTCAGGGAAGGAGACCGCCTGGCAGCCAATGCACTGGTTGCAGAAGCTGGTGGATTGATCCCGCGTTCGATTCGGGCGCCCCGAGCTGGCCGCGTAATGGTTGCCGGAAGTGGACAGGTGTTGATGGAGGTCGGTGATACGCGCGTCGAATTGCGCGCTGGACTGCCGGGTGTAGTAACACAGGTCATTGCAGAGCATGGTGTTGTGATCCGCACCGCTGGCGCGCTGGTGCAGGGCGTCTGGGGAAATGGGCGCATCGATAACGGCTTGATGGTCAGCCTGCTCGAAAAACCCGACGATGTACTATCCGCCGAACGTCTCGATGTAAGCCTGCGCGGCTCGGTCATCCTGGGCGGACACGTGCGCGATGTTGAGACCTTGAAGGCAGCTGCGGAATTGCCCGTCCGCGGCTTGATCATTTCAAGCCTGCTCTCTTCGCTGATCGCGAATGCCTATCAGATGCGCTATCCCATTTTGGTGCTGGAAGGGTTTGGAGCCATTCCGATGAACTCGGCCGCATTCAAACTCTTAACTACCAGCAATAAACGTGAAGCGACTGTGAATGCGGAACACTTCGATCGTTATTCTGGTAACCGGCCCGAAGTGATCATTCCCTTGCCGATCTCGAATGAACCTCCTGAACCCAGCAAATATGAGTCCTTCGCAGTCGGCCAACAAATTCGGATGCGCCGCCCGCCAAATGTTGGCATGATCGGCACCATTTCGAATCTGCCGGCCGGGTTGAGCATACTGCCCAGTGGACTGCGCGCGGTCGCGGCAGAAGTCAAGCTTGAAAATGGCGAAAGCATGCTCGTGCCTTTGGTTAATCTCGAAGTTGTGGGATAATAAATTTTGTAACGAATACTTGAGGAGAGTGCAACATGACGATGTATGACGATGAGAATGCCAGTTTCGACGATGAAAATCCGCCGGAAGAATCAAATAACCGGACGTTTCTTCTCATTGCCGGAATTTTAGGTGGACTTGTATTGCTGGGGATCTGCGCCGTTGTCGGATACCTCGTCTTCTCGAATCTAACAGGTCAACAACAGGAGGCGGTCGCCTTTCAACAGGCGACCGATCAGGCTGCCACCATCCAGGTAGGGTTGACACAGACTGCCGCCGTGCAGGCGCTCACGCAGACTGCTGCCCCAACGAGCACACCAGATCCCACCGATACGCCGGTCATTGCGCAGGCATCGGCAACCATTACCCCGACTCAGAATCCTGCCACTGCCACAGTGGGCGCGGCATTCACGCAGATCGCCGTCTCCACGCAGACAGTGATCGCCACATCCACTGCGCTGCCGAACACAGGCTTTGTTGACGAATTTGGCGCACCCGGTTTGATGATGATGGCGATTGCACTCGTGGTCGTGATTTTCCTCGTGCGAAGGCTGCGAACGACACCGGCAAAGTAAGCATGCGGTTTTGAATTTTGACAGACCCTGAAGACCACTCTTCAGGGTCTTTTCTATGATCTTAGGGAGTGTAAATTATTAACTTCCCTCATGTCGTTGCGAGGAAAGGCGCCTTGGCGCCACGACGAAGCGTCGCGTGGCGCGCCGTGGCGACACAATCTCCTGGCACTTGAAATAGCTCGTTCATCCAGCTCTTCTGCCCTTTTTGGAGATTGCTTCGGGCAGGAAACGCCCTCGCAACGACATCGTTTCGTTGATCGGTGAGGGAACTTGTATTTTTACGAACCCTTGGCGTTATCGCGTGCCAAAATGGAACGCGGATAACGCCAAGATGCGAATTTACCCTTTCGGGCACGATGTCCCCAATTTGCCAGACGCTATTCGCGAGATTCGTCTATTCGCGTTTTTCGCGTGGAGGTTTTTCCGATTTGAGAAAACCACGGGTCTTTTCTTTTTGCTCTTGACACAAGGTTTTATAGTGATAGAATTCACAATAAAGATTATCTAAATAGTCCGAATATACACTTGAGCGCTATAGGGTTGCCAGAGAAGAACTTAATTCTCGCAGCTTCAAAGAGCGGGCGATCTATAAGCGGCTGAAGGAGGAGCGATGTCTGGCAGAATCGTGTTGATCAATCCGGCGCGGCATTTCATCGCCAATGAGATCGGTTTGGGCTATTTGATTCCACTGGGTTTGGTTTGTATCGGGGGACCTTTGATCGATGCGGGTTTCACCGTCAAACTCATCGATCATGATCTATACGGCTGGCCGATGGAGGGGCTGATCAGGGAAGTCGCTGATTTCGACGCCGACTACATACTCCTGGGGCATTCCGGGTCCACAGCTGCACACAAGACCGCGCTCAACACCATTCGAGCAATCCACAAGCAATTGCCAGCGATCAAAGTTGTTTATGGCGGAGTCTACCCGTCCTATGCCGATCGAGTCGTGATGGCAGAATGTGAAGAGATCGATGCGGTCGTGCGCGGGGAAGGGGAGCAGACCATCGTCGGGTTGATCTGCACCTGGGAGCAGAGCGACGATCTCGGTTATGTGGATGGAGTTACCTGGCGGCGCGGTACCGAAGTTATTGTCAATCGCTCCCGCACCCCGATCCTGAACCTGGATGACTATCGCCCCGGCTGGGAGCTGGTCGATTGGCCGCGCTACTCCATGTTTGGCTTTCATCACGCGGCCGGACTGCAATTCAGCCGCGGCTGCACATTGACTTGCAGCTATTGCGGACAATGGATGTTCTGGAAGAAGTGGCGGCATCGCAGCCCCGAGAATGTGGTGGAGCAATTGAGGATCCTGGCGAATCAATATGGTGTGAAACTCGTATGGTTTGCCGATGAAAACTTTGCCGCGGACCGCGATGTGGCACAACACATTCTGGAGCTCATCGCCGATGCCGATCTGGGACTTTCGATCAATCTCAACATGACAGCCGCGGATGTCGTGAGGGATGCGGAACTGATCCCACTTTATAAAAGAGCAGGTGTCGACTACATCGTGATGGGAGTCGAATCGTTGAAGGATGATGTTATTAGTAAGATTCGCAAGAACAACCCCTTTGACATCTCAAAGGAAGCCGTGCGGCTCTTGCGAGAAAACAACATCATCAGCCTGACCAATATCATTTATGGACTGGAAGAGGAGAGCTGGGGAACGATCTTCGAAAAGTTCAATGGCTTGCTCGAACTGGATTCGGATATTCTCAATGCCATGTATCTCACGCCGCACTTTTGGACCGCGCAAGGCAAGTCCACTGAACCCTATGGGGTTATTCAAGTAGACCAGGACAAGTGGTCTTACCGTAATCAGGTGTTGGCGACTCGTAATCTTCCACCGATCGGTCTTTTTCTTGGCGTGAAGTTAACTGAGATTTTGTTTCACCTGCGCCCCAAAGCCTTGAAACGATTGTTATTTGCAGAAGATACACGCTATCTTCAAATTATGCGCTACTCGATGTGGGTGGGCGCAAAAGTGATACTTGCTGAGATATTGGAGTTCTTCTTCGATACAAAATTTTCACCACAGGGAAGCATGCGAGCATTACATGGAGCCAGTGTCAATCCGTCCACGCTGGGTGAGGATTGAGTCAGCTAATACTCGCCCGGCGCACACTGCAGGCAGGTGAGCCCTTCTGCGCGCCACATTTCCACCACGCGACTGCGGTCTTCAACGACGAACAGGATTGCACGCTTATCCAGGTCGTTTAGCATTTCGCGTTTGACCACCACATCCTGACGCATATCGTTATCTTTGCGCAGCAGCAGTTCGTGATAATTCACACCCTCTTTTTTCAGCCATCCTGTCGTCTCAGTTCTGTGTTTTTCGTTTCTACCAGAGCACAAAATGACATGGAGACCAGATGCGTACAGGATATTGCAAAGGCGTACCATGGAATGGATGGCCTTATCTTTTGCCATACCGGCGTTGAACGCATTCCAGTTCTTTGGTTTGCTTCGTAGGTGGTGAACGCGTTGGGAAATATCTGCGAGCGTCCCATCGATATCGAAAATGACAATTTCCTGCGCCATGGGTTGCTCCTTCATTCGAATGTCGTAAATAACAGATGTTACGCAAAACGGGCTATGTGGGGTTCTGTACTGCGACACGCTTCGCGGTGTCGCCGTTCCATAAGGGACACCTGAAAAGCGAGATAAATTTCGCCTTACGCATATCACCGCCTAACATCAGTTAATCATTAAACGACGCTCGTCGCAACCTGTTCTCCATAGCCCAACAATGCTTTCACCATTTCATGCGACCTGCCCTCGGCGTACACGCGCAGCACAGGCTCCGTTCCCGAGGGGCGGATGAGCAGCCACGAATCATCCGACATAATGTATTTAATGCCGTCACGCTGGCTGACCTCGGACACTGTTTCGCTTCCGATCGCAGCCGGGGCCTGTTTCGTTAAGAATTCAGTCATCTCCGCCTTGGCAACCGGACGGCTCAAACGCAGGTCCGTGCGCTCATAGAAGGCGGGACCCACGTCCGCAAGCAGATCCTCCACCATGCGGTTGAGCGTTTTGCCAGATTCGGCGATCATTTCCACGAGCAATAGTCCCATGATGGGACCGTCACCTTCCGGGATATGACCTTTAAAAGAGATGCCGCCGGATTCCTCTCCACCGATCAGAACATCTTCGCTCATCATGTAATCGGCAATGTGATTGAAGCCAACGGGCGTTTCATACAACTTCAGGCCATAGCGTTTCGCCAGGCGGTCGATCATACGGGTTGTGGAAACCGTTCGTACCACGGCACCCGACCAACCGCGTTTTTCCACGAGATATTTCAATGAAAGAGCCATGATCTTGTGCGGGTCCACGAAGGCGCCGCGTTCATCCATCGCGCCGATGCGGTCTGCGTCGCCATCGGTGACCACACCGAAGTTTCCCATCCCTGAGCTGACGGCGGATGCCAGCGCACCCAGATATTTTGCGATTGGTTCAGGATGTACGCTGCCGAAGCCTGGATTCATCTCGCCACGGATCTCGGCGATCTCGCAACCTGTTCCCTGTAAAAAGGATTTGATCACGCCGCGACCCGAGCCGTACATGGCATCCACCACGAATCGCTGCGGGTTATCGGCGATCACGTCGGTTCGTATCAATGTGCGCAGATGATCGAAGTACTCAGGCAGCGGATTGAACTTCTGGATCATATTGGCTTGCCGCGCCTTTCGGAAATCCATCAGGTTGGGGCCGCGGGCCTGCTCTTCATTGTCGGTGATGTACACTTCCACGCGGCGACATTGTTCCGATAATGCAGAGCCGCCAAATGCGCCCTTGAGTTTGACTCCGTTGTAACGCGGCGCATTGTGAGAGGCTGTGATCATCACCCCCGCGATGGCATGATGATGCTTCACCGCATACGAGATGGTCGGCGTAGGCGCGTCCGATTGCGCGAGCAGGACGGTAAATCCATTCCCGGCGAGCACACGGGCCACTTCACCGGCATAGCGATCGGAGAGAAAACGCGTGTCAAACCCGACGACGATTTTCCGGGGATCGGGCGCCTGGCCTCCGTTGCCAGATTTATCCCAATGATCTGAGCTGACTGCATCGGCGATGGCTTGCGCGACGATGCGCAGGTTGTCGAACGTAAACGTGTCTGAGATGACGGCTCTCCAGCCGTCTGTTCCAAAATGAATGGGCATGTTGTTTCCTTATTGTGCAGTGAAATTTAGGGTGTTTGCGTGACCGCTGGTGTGGACGATGGCTGCCAGTTCGCAATTGGAGTGGCAGTCTGCAGGACCGATTGCAGCATCCAGCCCTCGATGCGTTCGCCATCGACGAGGACGAATACATGCACCCACGTCACGCGGTTGAATTCCTGGAAATCGTTGGGAATGATCGTTACGGTTGCCCCGTTCCCAAGCGTTTTGATCACGATCCCACCAGGTTTTTCGCGGATGAAGGCGCCGCCGCCTTCCGAAGCGCGGATGATCGCGATAATGGGAGTCGGCTCGGCGGTCACAGTGGATGTGGATGTGTTGGTGGGCGCAAGAGTTGGCCGCGACGTGCGCGTCGATACGGGCGTGCTTGTGACGGTTAGGGCCGGGACGCCGATCGGTGCAGTTGCATCGCTGGCCGCGGGTACGTTTGTGGGAAGCTGTGTCGGGGCGATCAGGGTGATGGTGGCGGTGGCAGGTATCGGCGTGGAGAGACCGGTCATGGCCATGGCCCACGTCCAGAACCCGGTTAAGGAAACCACCACCGAGAGGAGAATGATGATGACGAATCCAGTCAGTGCAAATCCGCCCAGTGATGTGGGATAGAACCGCACGACGAACAGCGACAGGATGGCGAAGAACGTCGCCCAGCAGAAATGTACAAGAAACACAAACATTGCCTGCGGCCAGATTTCTCCCAAACCCACGCCGCTCCCTAGCCCAAAGCCGGCGGCGCTCAAGGGAAGGAAGAGACCATAGGTGAGCAGCGCGCTTGGCAGGTAGGGACGTTCCTCCGAGCGTACGAATGAGATGGTGAGGATGATGGCGGCAATGGTGACCATGGCAATATCGGGCCACCACAATCGGCTGTGCATAAACGCTTCATTGAATACACGCGGTGGAGTAATTTGCGATGCAAAGCCAGACAGGAATCCAATCAGGAATACGATCAGGCAACTGACGAACATGGCAGCAGCGGTTTGTGCGAAGAAGCGCAGCGAACCCGCGATGGTAGCCAGAGAAATGCCAATCCAGGGTGTCATGAGCGGCGCTACAAGAATGCCAAAGATCAGCAGCGCTTGTGAATCCAGAAAGTAGCCCAGCCCCAGGATGGTGCCGCTCACCAGAGAAAACACAAAAAGCTCATAGGATGGGAATGCCCGGTGCGCCAGATGTGCAAAAAGAGCTGAGCGCCCCTCTTCGTCTGCAGGAAAGTGAGCACGGCGTTGCGCCCGCCGCCTGCGGGCGCGCGCGGAAACAAATTCGTTGCTTGCCTCCGGGGCAGGCTGTGAGGTAGGTTCAGAATAGCTCATGGATGACCTTTCAATTATAAAGGCACTTTTGAAGAGCGGGTCATATCTTTAGATCGTGTGACATTCGTCAGAGTAACGATGCCGGCCGATTATTGACATGTATCGTGCTTCGGGTATAATACCGTGCGCAACTGGCAGATGCCCCTTCCAAATGGGCCGAAACAGATAAAAAGTATCGGCCCGTAGCTCAAAGGCAGAGCAGCAGACTCTTAATCGGCATGTTTGAAGGGCTCCCTAGCTCAATTGGCAGAGCAAGGCACTCTTAATGCTTTGGTTCAGGGTTCGAGTCCCTGGGGAGTCACTAAAAATAGGCTAATGTTAGCCATCGACGATCTGGTTTAAAAGAGCCAGGTCGTTTGATTTTAAAATCACATTGGATCGGATAGTCCGAAGAATCGAATACCCCTTTTGTGACCCTTACGGAGAGAACCGTGCCACTATGCAACCACTGTTTAAAAGAAAAAAAGGAAGACGAATTTAACTGGAGATACAAGGCTCTTGGTATTCGCCATCCTACTTGTCGTGAGTGTCAAAAGCCTTTTAGAAAGAACTGGTATGAAGGTGATGCACACGAAAGGCACCTCAAACAGGTAAAGGAAAGAAGACATGCCGTAAGAGACCAGGCGAGGGAATATGTTTACGAGTATCTTTCCAATCATCCTTGTGAGAGCTGCGGTGAAACGGATCCATTGGTGTTAGAGTTTCACCATGAGCATGACAAAGAGCATCCAATCAGTGTAATGATTAACGGTGGGTATCCAATTCAAAAGATCCAGAAAGAAATTAGCAAGTGCACTGTCCTTTGTGCTAACTGTCATCGGCTAATTACCATGAAAGAAAGAGGTTGGTTCCGAGCCAGGAAATAACTGCGGATAGACAATGATTGCGACTCTGCAATGATTTCGAACTGCTTGTAGCAGCCGAGCAGATATTCATCATGTTCCGACAGTTACTCTTATTCCAAATGTACTATGCCGGTGTCAGCCTCCATGAACCGTTGATGGCGTATAATTGAGCAGTCTTGCTCGTGAAAGACTGAATCGTATTCTATTGAGGACCGATGTCTCTATCCTGGTACGCGATGCGCAGCAAACCAAATAAAGAAGATTTCCTCGCCGGACAGCTCGAAGCTTACGGTATTGAGGTGTTTTACCCGCGCATTTTTGTAAAGACCGTAAATCCAAGGGCTCGCAAGGTTCGAGCCTATTTTCCGAGCTATTTGTTCGTCCATGTAGATCTCGAGAAGATCAATCCCTCGACCCTGCGCTGGATGCCGGGCGCCGTCAGCCTGATCAGTTTCGACGGAGAACCCACTTCTGTCCCAGACATTCTGATCGCTGCCATCGAACGACAGGTCCAGTTTATTAATGCCACTCAGAAAAAATTCATGGATGACCTGAAACGGGGCGATCCGGTCCTGGTGCAGGATGGGCCGTTTGCGGGGTATGAAGCGATCTTCGATGGTCGCATCTCTGGCCGCGACCGCGTCCGGGTACTGTTGAACTTCCTGCAAAAGCGGCAGGTACCGCTCGATCTTCGAGAACAGCAAATCGGGCGAGTCAAACGCTCCTAAAAGACTTTTTAAAAAGTCTGTGATCTGTCATGCTGAGTGCCGTTTTTCTGGCGCGAAGCATCTCTAAATCGGTTTCGAGACCCTTCGGGCGCTGGAAAACGCGCCCTCAGGGTGACATGTCTTGACTTATTAAACAGCTCCTAGTAAGAGCTTTCCAGGTTTGCCGTCATGGGGGTCAAGAAAATGATCCATCCTTAGACAATACCAGATTTCATTTCTGGCAGCCCTGACTGCCGGGATGGTAACCTTTCCCAGTATATTGCGTCATGGGATTGGTTATTTAAACGGTCGTTTTTATTCATTTCAGACAAGATACCCTCCATTCAGAGAAAACCAAATTCTCCATTGTGGATTACAGGTGCCAGGAAAACTATATGATCACCATGAGAACAGATGCTGAGTCCATGAATGTCATCGCGCTGGGAAAAAAGATCGGAAAAGTAAATGCACTGATTCCGCGACAGGCGCAATGGTTTGTGTATAAGGTACTCCTGGTCTTGATGGATATGCTCATGATCAATTTGGCATTCCGTCTGGCTTACTATGTCCGTTTTGAAACAAACATCACGATCTTCGAAACCGGTGTTTCTGTTTCCATTGAGTATTATCGCAACCTGGTGTTCCTTTCCTCCTTCCTGTGGCTGCTCATTTTCTGGATGAATGGTCTCTATACCCAGCAAAATTTATTAGGCGGCACGCGCGAGTATGACAAGGTTTTCCGTTCTTCGACGGTCGGATTTCTGCTCATTGTGGTTGCTGGCTTTTTGCAGCCTGCGCTGATCGTTGCGCGTGGCTGGCTCCTCATGGCCTGGTTCCTCACCTGGATCTCTGCATCCATCGGCCGCCTGCTTCTGCGACGTTTGATCTACTCTTTGCGCCGCCATGGGTTTTTCCTCACTCCGGCCGTGATCGTGGGTGCCAACCAGGAAGGCCGCTGGCTGGCGGAACAACTCTTGAGCTGGGAAACGTCCGGTTTGCATCTGGTGGGGTTTGTAGACAAGAAGGAGCCGGTTACAACGCAGCTGTTTCACAATCTGGTATGCCTTGGCCCGGTCGATCAATTGGGTGAGATCATTACACGTTATCAGATCGGCGAAGTGATCCTGGCATCCAGCGCGATCTCTACACGTGACTACCTGCTGGATATTTTCAAACAATACGGCGTCTCTGATACGGTAAACATCCGCATGTCATCCGGCTTGTATGAGGTCATCACTACGGGATTGACCGTGAATGAGTTTGCCTATGTGCCGCTGGTATATGTAAACAAAGTCCGCCTGACCGGCTCAGACAACTTCCTCAAGCTCGTACTTGATTACATCATCACGATCCTTGGGTTGATCCTGATTTCCCCGGTATTGCTGGCGATCGCTGTGATGATCAAGTTCAGTTCCCCTGGTCCGATCCTTCATAAGCGGCGAGTGATGGGAATTAATGGCAAGCAGTTCGATGCACTCAAATTCCGTACCATGGTGGTCAATGGTGATGAAGTGCTGGACGCACATCCTGCCTTGAAAGAAGAGCTTGCCAGGAATCACAAACTCAAGTTCGATCCGCGGGTCACTCGGATCGGCGCCTTTCTGCGTAAGTTCAGTCTTGACGAACTTCCGCAGTTGTTCAATGTGCTGAAACGGGATATGTCACTTGTGGGCCCACGCATGATTTCGCCTGAAGAGATGGCCATGTACAAGCAATTCGATATGAACCTGCTGACTGTCCATCCTGGAATCACGGGGCTCTGGCAGGTGAGTGGAAGGTCCGATATCTCATACGATGAGCGGGTTCGTCTGGATATGTATTACGTTCGCAACTGGAGCATCTGGCTGGATTTACAGCTCCTGTTTCAAACCATTCCTGTGGTCTTAAAAGGCCGCGGCGCATACTAATTTCACCAAAAGGAACTCAGCATGGCAAAAATCTTGGTTACGGGGGGAGCTGGTTTCATCGGCTCCCATGTTGTTGATTTGTTTGTATCGCAGGGGTATGAAGTGGTCATCGTGGACGATCTTTCGACCGGTCGTGCCTCTAATTTGAATCCGGCTGCAAAGTTCTATCAGGTGGATATCCGCGATCCCAAATTGCGCGATGTATTCGAGACGGAGCGACCCGACTTTATTAGTCACCATGCCGCTCAAATGGATGTGAGGCGGTCTGTCGCCCAGCCTTTATTCGATGCGCATGTAAACATCCTGGGTTCGATCAATGTGATCGAGTGCGCAAAGGAATTTGGTGTTAAGCATTTTGTATATATTTCCACGGGCGGCGCTGTGTACGGCGAGCCGATCAGGCTTCCGTGCGACGAATCACATCCGATCGATCCGATCTGCCAGTACGGGGCAAGCAAACATACTGTGGAACACTACCTGTACATGTATCATGTCAATTATGGATTGAATTACACAGTCTTGCGTTATCCTAATGTTTTCGGCCCGCGGCAAGACCCGCATGGGGAGGCAGGCGTTGTTGCCATCTTTACTGGCAAGATGCTGGACCGCGAGCCCGTGACTATTAATGGCGATGGTGAACAAACCCGCGATTTCGTCTTTGTGGGCGACTGTGCCCGCGCGAACCTGCTGGCGGTCACCGTGGAGCACCAACCGGGCATCTATAATCTCGGCTGGGGACTGCCCACTTCCATCAATCAGATCTTTTCGACGCTGGCCAAGGTCACAGATTTTCCACATCCTGTGCAGTATGGTCCGGCCAAAGTGGGTGAGACGCGTCATATCTATCTGGATGCATCCAAGGCCAAAAAAGACCTTGGTTGGGCGCCCACCTTTACCCTGGAAGAAGGGTTGCAGGAAACAGTTAATTACTTCAAGACTGTGGAGAGAGTCAGTTGATCATTGTCCAAACGCCGCTGCGGATCAGTTTCTTCGGGGGTGGGACTGATTTTCCCTCTTACTACATGGAAGAGGGCGGCTGCGTTTTAAGTTCAGCCATCGACAAGTATATTTTTGTAACTGTAAAAGAGCGTTTCGATCAAAAGCTGCGTATCGGTTACACACAGACCGAGATGGTCGATGACATCGACGAAATCCAGCATGAGCTGATCCGCGAGTCGCTTCGCTTGACCGGCATCTCGAAGAGCATCGAAGTCACCACCATGGGTGACATTCCTTCTGAAGGCTCCGGGCTGGGTTCCTCGAGCACTGTGACTGTTGGGGCTCTTCATGCACTCTACGCATATGCCGGCGAAATGGTCTCTGCTGAAAAATTGGCGCGTGAGGCGTGTTCGATCGAGATCGATAAGCTTCAAAAGCCGATCGGTATCCAGGATCAATATATTGCGGCCTATGGTAATTTGAGGTATTTCGAATTTATGCCAGACGGAGAGGTACACGTCGAAACGGTAGCCATCGACACAGAATCACGGCGCGCCTTGAACGATCAATTCCTGTTGTTCTTCACAGGAGTGAGCCGCCGTGCAGATGGAATCTTGAAGGAACAGAAGGCCAATATCAACGACCGCAAAATGACGCTGCGCGAGATCAAGCAAATGGTCCACGAAGCGCGAACGTCACTGACCGTTGGTGATTTTGATGCTTTCGGAAAGTTATTGCACGAATCGTGGCTGTTGAAGAAGAAACTTGCAGGATCGATCACCAACGACGCCATCAACGATATGTACGAGGCAGCCAGGCGTGCAGGAGCGATCGGCGGCAAGATCACCGGAGCTGGCGGCGGTGGGTTCCTGTTGCTATATGTTCCCTATGAGCAGCAGAACTCGGTCCGCAATGCACTGTGCGATTTGCAGGAACTGCCGTTCCGTCTGGAGTCAGACGGCACAAAAGTCATTTTTAATTATCGACGTTACTAACTGGCATCGAAGCAAGGAGACATGAATGAAGAGAGTTGCAAACTACCTGTCATCCCTTCAGCAGACCATGAGTGAACTGCCGCAGGAGAAGATCGTAAGCGTGATCGAACTGCTGCAGGCCGCGCGCCTGGACGGCCGACAGGTATTTATTATGGGCAATGGAGGGTCAGCATCTACAGCAACGCATTTTGTCTGTGACCTGGCCAAGAACACGCGCAAGGATGGGCTGCCTCACTTCAAGGTGATCGGCCTGACAGATAATATGGCCCTGTTTTCTGCATATGCCAATGATGAGGGCTATGAAAATGTCTTTTCACAGCAGCTGGCAAATTTGCTCATGCCGGGCGATATCGTGATCGGTATTTCGGCCAGCGGCAATTCCAGAAACGTCTTGAATGCCATTTCATTAGCCAAAACACAGAATGCGACCACGGTTGGTTTCACCGGTTTTGATGGAGGACAACTGGCTCAAATGGTAGATCTCAACGTTCATGCCAACAGCAGCATCATCGAACATGTGGAGGATATCCACCTGATGCTTGAACATATGATCGTGAAGGCCTTGAAGGATGAAGTGTATGCGGAGAGTCTGCCTAAAATGATGATCGAGGAAGCAGAAACGCCGCGGTCTTAACCGTGTGCGGATTCGCTTTTGCGGAGAGGTGTAATATGGTGAAAGGCGTCGAGGACATTTTCATACACACGGAACGCTTGGACCTCGCTGGGCTGAGGCTGGCTCAGTTGGTCGGACCCGCGTCCAGTGCGGACGATGATCGATCCTCCCACGCCCGCGGCCTGGCCAGCCAGGATGTCGGTCCAGGCATCGCCTATCATCCAGGAGGCAGCGAGATCGATTGAAAATTGGCGGGCTGCCTGGAGCAGAAGACCTGGTTGCGGTTTGCGGCAGATGCAAGAGTCCTCGGGCTTATGAGGGCACATGAAAACACCATCGACCCAGCCGCCGTGCTCTGCTATTGTTTTGACCAGGCGCTCGTTGATTGTTTGGGCCTCAGAGAACGTCATCACCCCACGTCCCACAGCAGACTGATTGGTAACGATGATGATCCTGAAGCCTGCACGATGAAAACCAGTTAACGCATCGATCGCGTTCGGTAGTAGAGTGACATGTGACCACTCACGAACATAGTCTGCACGGTTCTCGATGAGAACCCCATCACGGTCGAGAAATATTGCTGGAAACATGTCTGTATTATAAGCCACAGGGAATCGAGAAAACCTTGAGAATACGCTTGATCGATCCGTCTGACTGCAGCATGTCGGAATGGCGGAGCATACCAGTTTCACGTCACAGAATGTCGTACAATGATCTGAACGTGGGATCTGCATTTCGACCTGTGAATGCAGTGGAAAAGCATGGCGAACTGCAAGACGAGCGGTAGAATCCATCCCATGCTATCCAGTCTGCAACTATATCTGAGCCGCCAGGCCTCATCCGTTCTGAGGTATTTTTATGAGCAGTTCTTTTACATTTCATTCGGATGGATCCCCACAGTCGTGGGCATTGCGCTGCGTGGCGTGCTGTACCGGCTCATCCTAAACATGGATGGGGTGGCTGCCATAGAGAACAATGTCCGCTTGCGCTTTGCGAACAATATCAAGCTCGGGCATGGCGTGTACCTGGACCATGGTTCGTACCTGCATGCAACGCCGCAGGGCATCGAGATCGGGGCTGGTACGATTGTTATGCACGGCGCGGTGCTGCATGTGTACAATTTTCGAGGACTGCCGCAGTCCCGCATCAGGATCGGACGCGACAGTTTGATCGGTGAATATTGTGTGATTCGTGGGCAGGGCGGCGTCTACATCGGAGACCGGGTGTACACCTCGCCATTCACTCAGATCATCGCAGTGAACCATGTGTTCGATGACCCAAACCTTCCTTTTGTAGAGCAGGGAATCACTGCAGAGGGAATTGTGATTGAAGACGATGTTTGGCTGGGCGCAGGCGCTGTGATCACCGACGGTGTAAAGATCGGCAAGGGCGCCGTCGTTGCGGCCGGCGCCGTGGTAACGAAAGATGTGCCGCCTCACACAGTGGTGGGCGGTGTGCCTGCAAAAGTGATTAAATCTATTGATGGCGCCGCCAATCGGCCCGACCGGAAAACTTATTACTAAATGAAGGATGGAAGTTCATGACAACCCTGTCAATTATTATCCCTGCATACAACGAAGAAAATGGAATTGCCGAGATTGCCAACCGCGTGCTCAAAGTGAAGCCCGATCTGGTGAAGGCCGGCGTTCATGAAATGGAACTCCTGGTCGTGGACGATGGATCACGGGATCGAACTGCCGAAGTCGCAGCCGGTATCCCGGGCGTTACACTTGTGCGCCACCCCAGGAACAAAGGCTATGGCGCGGCTCTCAAGACCGGCTTTTCAAAGGCCTGCGGTGAATTGATCGGTTTTCTGGATGCCGACGGTACGTACCCGCCTGAATATTTTCCAAAGCTGTGTCAGGCGGCGATGAACGGATCAGACCTGGTGATTGGCTCGCGTATGGCCGGAGAAGACAGCAAAATGCCGGTGACACGTCGTGTGGGCAATTTCTTCTTTGCCAACCTGCTCACCATTTTGGGGCGTCAAAAAGTCACCGACAGCGCCAGTGGTATGCGTGTCTTCAAGCGTGAGATCCTCGAACAGATCTACCCTCTGCCCGATGGCTTGAACCTTACGCCGGTCATGAGCACACGTGCGCTGCACGAAGGCATCAAGATCGAGGAGGTTCCAATCCCGTATAGCGAACGGGTGGGGCGCTCCAAGTTGAGCGTGATCCACGATGGGCGCGTGTTCCTGCAGAGTATGGTTTGGACAGCGCTTTCCTATAACCCCGTTCGCATTTTTGGGCTTCTCGGCTTGGCAGGAATGGCATTATCGGGGCTGATCTTCATCAGCCTGTTTATTGCGCGCTTGAACGGGATCACAGAGCTTGGCCCATGGGGAGTTACGGCGTTGTTCACGGCAATGGTGTCTGCCATCGCAGGGATCAACATCTTCTCGCTGGGCGTTACGTTCAACTACCTGGTCTCGCTATTCTATAAGAAACCGATCCGCCAGGGGTTGTTCGGCAAGCCGTTCTTCAAGACACCCCTCGATCAGCAGTTTGGATGGATGGGCCTGGTCGCAGTCTTCGCGAGTCTCGTGATGGCGATCACCAGCCTGGTCCTTGGCTTGAACGGCTGGGAGGTCCAGCGGATCTGGTTCTACCTTCTTGGAAGTGCGCTGGTGTTCCTGATCGGAATGCAGCTCGTCGTCTACTGGTTATTGCTGCGCGTGCTCGAAGAATTGAGCAAGCGCGAAATTTTCACCAGACAGGATATGGGATTGGAATAATTCAATCGATTTGTTTACAACGTGTTTTGGTTTTATACATAAGGAGAGAGCAAAATGAGCAAGGATATGAAGGAACTTCAATCGATAAACATGGGGAGTCGTCTGACTCCCAAACTGCGCACGGCAGATTTCCCCAACGCGGATGAGATCGTGCGTGAAGGACTGCTTACGGCTCCGCGCTCAGCCGACGCGGTGGACATCATGCTGGTGAATCCGCCTACCCCCGATGGCGAACTCTGGATCCGCACCCAGCATCGGGTTGGTCGCAGGACGCGCGAGAACATGGTGTGGCCGCAAGTGTCACTGGCACAGATGGCTGCCCTGCTGCATCCGGTTTACACGGTAAAAGTGGTGGATTGCAATGCCGAGCGGATGGGTTGGCCCGAATTTACAAAATTGCTCGACAAATATCAGCCGAAATATTACCTGACCCAGTTGACCGCGCCGACCTGTGAGAACGATATGTACGGATGTTTTCTGGCGCACGCGCGCGGGGCGAAGACGATCGCCTTTGGAACGCATATCACACCGATCCCGGTGGAAACGATGCGTCCGTATCCCGCCCTGGATTTTGCACTGGTCGGCGAGCCCGACCTCACGATCCGCGATCTGCTGGATCATCTTGAGGGCAGAATTGACGAACGCTCGCCTGAGATCAAGCGGATTTTCGACAAGCATGACCCGATGTATAAGCCATCCTTCAACGAAGATGGCTCAGTGAACATGCATGGCATCAAGGGAATTGCGTGGCGCAAGGAAAGCCAGATCATCCTGAACTTCCCACGCCCCTTTGTAGCCGACTTGGACGATATGCCCATCCCTATGCATGAATTGCTTCCCCTGCAGAAGTATCGCATGCCGTACATCAAGGGACCATTCACCTTCATGGTCACAAGTCGTGGCTGCCCCGCCGGTTGTACCTACTGTATTAAGCACGTTAGTTACCAATACGCCACGCGCTTGCGCGCGCCCAAATTGATCGTCGAAGAAATGTGGTATTTGAAGAAGCTGGGTATCAACAACATCCACATGTATGCCGACCTGTTCACCGTCAACCGCGATCAAGTCATCGAGCTGTGCAGGCTGATGATCGAAGAGAAGATCGACATCCATTGGACGAGCAACAGCCGCGTAGACTTCGTGGACGAGGAAATGCTGACGCTGATGGGCAAAGCTGGCTGCCGTTTGATCTCGTGGGGTATCGAGAGCGGCAATGAAGCGATCCTCAAGCATGCCAAAAAGGGAGCCGATCCCGCCAAGGCGGAACGCGCTTTACGATGGGCCAAGCAGGCTGGCATTATGAACTGGGGTTACTTCATCATCGGCCTGCCCGGTGAGACGGAAGAGACCATCCGCCAGACGATCGATTTCGCCAAGAAATTGCCGCTGGATATCGCCCTCTTCCATGTCGCTGCACCCTATCCTGGAACACCGTTCTTCTTCGAGGTCGTCAAGAATAAGTGGTTCCGTCCGGGTACTCGCTGGGAACAGGTCGACATGGATAAGGGCACAGTGTTGGATTATCCCAACATGTCTGCAGAACGATTGCTTTACTGGCAAAAGAAAGCATTTCGTGAATGGGCATTCCGCCCGGGCCCAGCCTTTACCTACCTGAAAATGTTGATGTACGACTGGTCGACATTGAAGACCGCTATCAATGTAGGTTGGCAGCATGTTTTCTGGGCCAACTCTGATGAAGGCGCACCAATCGGCGGGGCAAGCTAGTCACAACAATCTATACCAACGCTGCTGAGGAATCCGGCTTGTTGCGTACACTGATCGAAAGTCGCTGGTTTGCCTTATCTACTTTAATGCTCGTGATTGTGAGCGGCCTGTGTTTGTATCTGTGGCCGCAATCCGGTACATGGGCGCTCCTGCCGCCGCTTGTCCTGTGGGCAGCGCGAACAATCGTAAAACCGGTCGAATCCCGGTCTCCCATGCTGTTCGCAAGTGTCGCGATATTTCTGGTCACCTCCGTGATCGGTTATGCCGTGGCATATGATGAAACCGCCGCATGGAACAAATTCTGGCTGCTCCTGGTAGCCATATTGTTCTATTTGGCAATCCTGGAACAGCCGGTGCAGAACCTGAAGATCGTGGCAGGAATTGCCCTGCTGTTTGGGTTCGGAGTTGCATCCTTCTACCTTCTGACCGCGGATTTCAATACACAGGCTGTAAAGTTCGGGTGGATCCATCAACTCGGGGTTGCCTGGATGAACGTGCGCCCGGCCTTTTTTGGGGGTTCATCCATTTATTCAAATGATGCCGCCGGACTTTCGATCGCCACAGCTGCCTTTGGTTTGCCACTGCTGGGCAAGTTCGGAGATCGTCAGTCCAGCGGGTATGTTCAGAAACTCATTGTCCTGGCTGCATTGGGAATAGTGCTGCTGGCGGTCGTGTTGGCGTCATCAAGAGGCGGTTTCCTCGGGTTGATCGGCTCGGTTGGAATTTGGTTCGCCTGGCGATCGCTCCGGTTGCTATCGACGCCGTGGAAAGAAAAATTGCTGGGCTGGTTTCCGTACCTTGTCATCATCGCGGTACTGGCGCTGGAAGTTGTCGTACTCGTTATCCCCTCCGGAATGCTGGGTTCTTCCTTTGCATTCAACGCAAATGGAAGTGTGTTCGTCAGCCGGGCCGAAGTGTTTCGCAGCGGCCTGATGATTTTGCGAGACTTCCCATTTACTGGTGGAGGTCTGGCTTCGTTCCCCGGGTTATATTCCCAGTATGTACTTGTGATCCCGTTCTATTCATTACCTCATAGTCACAACATGATTCTGAACGTGATGATCGAACAGGGCGTGCTGGGAGGCATCGCTTTTGTACTGATCTACGTGATCGGTCTCAGACGATTACTGTCTGCCTCCAACAATACTTCGGCACAACTCTGGCAGCTGGCTGCCTGCATTTCACTGTTTACCGCCATATTTCATGGCATGGTGGACGATTATCTTTATGAGACCAGCGGCCCGGTCCTTTCCCTGTTCCCGGCCGCGATGGCAGTTCTGATCTCCAGGCTCGGAGTTGCGGAGCAGACCGTTGCATCTTCAGAGCCGCGCATCGATAGCCGTAGATCAGTGAGCACAAGATTGCACTCCTTTGTTGGGATACCCGTACTGGCGCTGTCACTCATTGTTTTCTGGAATCCCATCGTTGCCCAGTGGTATGCAAACGTTGGCGCTGTGAAAATGGCAAAAGTGGACCTGGCGGATTATCCAGCCGATAAGTGGAGTGAGGGAGAAAACCTCTTCCAATTGGCGCCGGCAGAAATCGACTTTCAACGGGCGCTTGTACTTCAACCCGATAATCAGACTGCCAACTATAGACTGGGTCTGATCAGGATGTCTGCCCGTGACTTTGATGCCGCAACTGAGTACCTTCAGAATGCCTACGACCAGGATGGGGAAAACAGAGGCGTGATCAAGAACCTGGGTTATAGTTATTTATGGTTTGGCGAAATCGAAAAGGCCGAATCGTTATTAGCCAGAATACCAGAAGCCAAGCATGAACTTGGTGTATATATTTGGTGGTGGAAGGACCGCCAGCGCCCAGAGCTTTCAGATCGGGCGTCGGAAATGGCAGCCAGCCTTATCTCTCAGCCCTAGAAGAATCGTGTGTTGTGAAAAGAAATAGCCCCATTCAAACTCTATTGCTCATAATACTCCTCATAGCTGCATTGCCGTGGCGTTCCGTTGCAGGCGCGCAGGCACAGTCTGTCCAGGTCTGGTCAGATCCGATCAATTTGTCTATGTCTGGAGCAGCGACCAAACCCTATCTTATTGTGGATAGTCAGGGGATCTTACATACATTTTGGTTCGACGAATTTTCCGGGTATCAGTATAGCGAGAGCGCCGATGGCGTCACCTGGTCGGCTCCTGTTGCTGTGAAAGTTCCGTTCGACAAGTATGTGCATCCGCCGGTCTTTCTCTCCGATGCAACCGGGCGTGTGCATATCTTCTGGACCAGTGCAAAGAATGCTCTGATGTATGCGCAGGTGAATGAGACAAACCTGGGTACTCCGGCCAGTTGGCGTGTGTCGTCGCCATTGGATGTGGCTGTCTATGATTTCGATGCCTTCGTCGATGCATCTCGCAGGCTGCACGTAAGCTTCGTAAAGAATCCAGCGCCTCCGTCCAATGAGGTGGCAGGTGTTTATTATGTTCTTTCACAGAATGGCGGCCTTGCCTGGGAGCCAAAGAAGTTACTGTTCGACTCGCCATATTTTCGCTCGATCGATGAAACGTCTGCGCACGTTCGCGTCGTTGCCTCGAATGATCCGAACGATGACAGTGTGTATTCCGTCTGGGACGACCGTTCGCAGAAACGTATTTTCATGGGCATTTCCAGGAATGGAGGCCGCGATTGGGAGGCCATCCGCGAAGTGATCGCGCCGGACCCGGCGCTTGGCTCTCAAACTCCGTTCGGTTCCGATATCAGTCTTCTCGGAGAAAAGCTCTTATTGACCTGGCGGCTGGGCGATCCCGGTGCCAGCTGCGCGCTGTACAGTCGTTCGTCTGGTGATAACGGAGAAAGCTGGGATGAACCAGGCCGTTTTTTGACGGCATCCGCGCAATGCCCGGAAAGAACCGAGTTCATCTCTGTCGATCCGCTCTATTCCGTCATGCTGATGATGACTCAGGGTGAGCTATCTCTGATCGCCTGGAATGGATCCGCATGGAGCAATCCTGAAGTGCAGTCTGGACCTTCCTCGATTTCCAACCCTGCCACATTCGAACCTGTGATATTGGGCTGTCAGAATGCCGTTTCGTC
Source organism: uncultured Anaerolinea sp. (assembly GCA_964489725.1). Taxonomy (GTDB): domain Bacteria; phylum Chloroflexota; class Anaerolineae; order Anaerolineales; family Villigracilaceae; genus Defluviilinea. The sequence continues at coordinate 173,792 of CAZBAX010000004.1, forward strand.
GAACATGAAATTATATGTAGCAGGCTGCAACGAAGCCGGCAGCAGCGACATCTGGTTTATTTCGCGTGAGCTCGATCCAATGGCCGGCATGTTCCCATTGCCCTCGGCATGGGCCCACCAGAATGATGTCACCAAGATCTCACAAAAGATCAGCTTTGTATCGTCGGTAAGCGATTCGATTGGCAATCTCCATTTGCTCTGGATCCGTTCTGCAGCGTCTGATGCCGATGTATATGAACCGCGCTTCGAGTACTCGCGTTGGAATGGGAATCAATGGTCTCAACCCGCAGCTGTGCTTACCGATCTGGGTGGACTGCCGATCCATCCTACTCTTGCGATCGATACACAGCAACGACTCTTGTTGACCTGGGTCAATGCAGGCACGGGTGACCTGTGGTTCAGTTGGGCGAACGCAGAGCATGCGAATATCCCGCTGGAGTGGACGAAACCGGTGGTTTTGCCGTCCCCTTCTGATGTGAACGATTCTCCCAGCATGGTGGTAGATGCATCTGGCCGCATCGTTGTCGCCTATGCGGTGCCGATCAACGAAGGTCGAGGTATTTATCTCATTCAATCGACCGATCTTGGAGTGACATGGCTGCCTCTGCAGCAGGCGTTTAATGCAGTGGAAGCTGACTGGGATCGAGTCGATCAACCGAAATTGACCTATACGGACGACGGTGTGCTGCATCTGCTCTTTTCACAATATTCAGCTCGTGCCGAGGACGATACAGGGACTCTGTATTACAGTCAATCGACCGATGGCGGCACAACATGGACGTTGCCGGATGAAGTCACAGCGAATCCAGCGAAATGGAGTTATATCGCCTCGGTTTCGGGGCAGGGATTACATCGCTTCTGGCAGGAAAAAAACAAAGCCACTACATTCACGTACCAGCAAGTTTCTAAGGATAGTGGAAACACCTGGAATGAACCGGTAAAAGTTTCCAGCCTTGATTCGTTGACGTCCGTTCCTTCGATTGCGCCAGACTGGATGGGCAACATCCATATGGTGCAAACATCCCTCAGTGAGTTTGAATACCTCAATGAATGGTTGTGGTCCAACGATCAATGGCAATTGGTGGAGACGAAAAAAATCTCTCTCCCCGAACAGGATGCCGTTTCGAATGTGACCGCGATTGTTACGGCCAACGGTCAGCTTACGGCTGTTTTCCAGGCTGAGTCGATCAATGATGCAGATAGACTCGAAAGCAAGCTAACGAGTTTGCATCGCTCCTTGGAACTGTCTGCCGCGTACGCACCTTCCACAACGTTGATCAGGGCGCCTGTATCCCTGGCAACAACCGTTGAAGCGTCGGTGACCGAAGCCTCCTCCACTGCCGTTTCTCCACTTGCTAATTTGGAAGATACTCCACCGGGCATCAATCGAAATGCTGTGGGGCTGACGCTTGTAGTGCTGGTCGTACTGGTGATCCTGGTCGTGCTCATTCCGAGCAAAAAGAAGTAAATTCGTGATGACGCCGCTTCCTAACAAACCGATCGCCGTGCGCCTTTCCTGGCGACGTGCTGCTTTCGATGTTTTCAGTATCGTGCTCGTACGTGCTGCACGCGCGAAAGCATTGAGTGTTGTAATAGCCTTCCTGTACCTGTTTGGGAGTGTCTCCTACTCGAATGCCCAGAGCGCAAATTTCTGGTCTGCACAAAAAAAGATTCCCGACTATTTCGCGGCAGCTCAACAACCGCCCTATATCATTGCAGACCAAAATCATACCATCCATGCCTTCAACTCACAGCCCCTTGATTTGGAAGCGGAGTTTTCTCCCAAAGCACTTTATTACCGGCAATGGAAGGAAGAGAGCGGATGGGCCTATCCGAATGACATTATTCTTGATGAGAACGGCGGAGATGTTGAGGTCCTGGATGTAACCCGCGATTCCTCTGGCATAGTCTACCTGATCTATCAAAAGAACTATCAAAGCATTTACTTTACGTACGCAACGCTTGCAGACGCCGGAAAAAGTACTGCATGGGCCACCTCCATTCAAATTGCCCCAGAATCGACTCATGTAAGTATTGGATTTGAGTCTCTTGCTTCCATGGTCGTGGATGATGATGGAACTATCGTGGTGGTCTACAGCGGAAATCAAGCTGGGCAGGGTCTCTATTCAGTACATTCATTGGATCACGGAAACAACTGGTCTCAACCATATCCGGTTTATCTGACCGGCGATGGATCGGTGGTTACCACGGACCCGGAACTCATTCTATCGAAATCTGGCAAAGCGCATGTCGTCTGGTCTACCTTCATGAGCGATGGATTTGGTGGTCCTGGGTACTATGCAAACATTGATCTGACTACTCATACCTGGAGCGATCCGGTGCCTTTGGATCTACCCGGTATTCGTACCCCCTCCATAGTCGAACATAATGACGATTTATTCATCAGTTATTATCACTATAGCAACAACGGGAATTGGTGGCGTCGTTCGAGCGACGGTGGAGATACATGGACCCTCTCCAGCCGGTTATCGCCTCGCCATGTTGGCACGAACGGACGTGTTTCTTTTGTAATTGATAGTGCAAACACACTGCATGCCTTCTTCGGCGAGCGCATCAATGATCAAAACCACGGCATGTGGGAGAGTATATGGAGGGGCGGAGCATGGTCCACGCCAGAGCCGGTCGTCAAAGGGCCGCAAATTCGAGACGTGCCAGGTGGGTTTGGTTTCGACCCTGCATCTGCAAGAGCGATTATCAGTAATGGAAATCTGGTGCTGGTTTCCTGGGCTACAGATGGTTTTGCCGGCGTGAATGGGGCCTGGTACGCTTACAAAAGGCTCAATGCGCCTGAATTGCCAACCATGGTCGATGTGGAACCTACGCTCGCTGTATCGGTATTGTCAACAGATACATCGCTACCTGTAACGAGTATTGTAATAACGAATACACCATCCATTTCGCTCGATGAATTGGACCGCCAGCCTGCGGTCACGATCTACAATCCGCAAACATCGATCCTGGCGGGTGTATTCATGGCGTTGGCGTTGGTAAGCGGCGTGGTTCTCCTGAGAATTGTTTCTCAATCGAGGAAGCCATAAACGCGAGTCGCATCGCAGTTGAATCGTACGTCAACTGTTTAGCTCTGCCGTTGAACATAGGAGCCGGCGCAGTGGACGTGAATGAAAATCAAAGAGTGCAAGATCTGACTACATGAAAATGACAACAAATCAATCTATTGCCGAGAATTTATCCAAACCAGTGAAGAAGGAATCGAGCAGGCCAGCGCTTCGGATTCAAGCCTCGCGCGGCTGGACGTCCTTACGACTCAAAGAAGTATGGGAATATCGCGGGCTGATCAGCATCTTCGTCTGGCGTGACCTGAAAGTCCGTTACAGACAAACGGTCGTTGGAGCCCTGTGGGCGATCATTCAGCCGTTCCTCACCATGGTGGTCTTCAGCGTCTTCTTTGGGCGATTGGCCGGGATGCCGTCCGACAGCATCCCCTATCCGATCTTTAGCTATGCCGCCCTCGTGCCGTGGACCTTTTTTGCAAACAGCATCAATCAGGCTTCCAACAGCCTCGTGAATCATGCGGAAATGATCAAGAAAATTTACTTTCCACGGCTGACCATGCCGATCGCCTCGTTGCTGGGCGGGCTGGTGGATTTCCTCCTGGCATTCATCATTTTGCTCGGCATGATGCTTTACTATGGCTTTGTTCCCACAATAAACATTCTGTGGTTTCCATTCTTTGTGCTGCTGGCGATGATGACGGCCCTGGGGGTGAGTCTTTGGCTTTCCGCGATGAATGTTCAATTCCGGGATGTGCGCTATATGATCTCATTCATTACCCAGGTCTGGCTGTTCGCCACGCCGGTGGCGTATCCCAGCAGCCTGCTGTCTGAACCATGGCGCACGTTGTACGGTCTCAATCCCATGGTCGGCGTGGTAGAGGGGTTTCGCTGGGCGCTGCTCGGCACGGGCGCTGCGCCCGGTCCAATTTTTGTCGTCTCCTTCTTCGTTGCTTTTCTGATCCTCGTCAGTGGGGTCTATTACTTCCGAAGAATGGAAAAAACGTTCGCAGATGTGATTTGAGGACCTGAGATGAGTGATGTTGCGATTCGTGTCGAAGGATTAGGCAAGAAATACAATATCGGGGGATTGCAAAAAACAAATAACCGTCTTGGAGACCAGCTCAGTGCAGCGTTGCTTTCTCCATTTCAACGTGTGCGCCGGTTGATCAACGGGGAGTCCGGCGGCGCGTCTGGCCTGGATCAGGAATTCTGGGCCCTGAAGGATCTTTCTTTTGAGATCAAGCACGGTGAAATCGTCGGCTTTATCGGTCATAACGGAGCTGGGAAGAGCACGTTGTTGAAAATCCTCTCCCAGATCACCGAACCAACCACAGGCTACGCAGATATTTACGGCCGCGTAGGATCGCTTTTGGAGGTGGGCACAGGATTCCACCCCGAACTGACCGGGCGCGAGAATGTGTACCTGAATGGTTCGATCCTTGGCATGGGCAGGGCAGAGATCGACAGAAAATTCGATGCGATCGTGGATTTCGCTGAGATCGAACAATTTATCGATACACCTGTAAAACACTATTCGAGCGGAATGTATGTTCGGCTGGCGTTTTCTGTGGCTGCACATCTCGAACCGGAGATTCTGCTGATCGATGAAGTGCTGGCGGTGGGCGACGTCCGGTTTCAAAAGAAATCGCTGGGGAAAATGGAAGACGTCTCGCAGCAGGGGCGGACCGTCCTTTTCGTGAGTCACAATATGAACGCTTTGCAGCGCTTATGTCCGCAGTCGATCCTGCTGGATCATGGACGGCTGATCGCCAAGGACAACACCAGCAAAGTGATCGAACAGTATCTAAGTACGGGCTCCTCGCAATCCTCGGGCCCAGACACCTGGACCGATCTCACCGCGCACAATCGCAAGGGATCGGGCAAGGTCCGCTTTGATGCAATTTCATACACAAGCCACGATCGAACGCTCGGATGCAATGCGTATACCGATGGACCTGTTGCGTTCTCGGTAAAGTTGAGCTCTGATACGGCCAGAGATGTGGGAAGCATCGCTGTGACGATCTACGATCGATACGGAACCTCATTGGTCAATACAGATACCCTTGCTCATGGAGATCCCATATCTCTGCGCGCCGGAGAGAATAATTTGCTGGTGCAGATCGACAAACTTCATCTCAACCCCGGAATTTATACGGTTGGTCTGTGGGTTGCAGATCCGCCCACAGAACTATACGATGAGGTTTCATCTGCCTTTCTCATGGAGGTGATCGAAATCGAAAAGGAAAGGATTCGAGTACCATCCGATGGACTTGTTCCCGTGAAATTCAAGGTGGATGTCGTCTGATCGCGTGGGCATTTCCTGTTTCGGAGGCTGGTGATGACAACTGTACGGATCATTAAGGACTGGTCTACTCCCCCTATTTTTCGACAAACTCCCGGCTGTACGGGAGTTTGGGATGGGATCCGGTTCCATGAAGAAGATCTGGCGTCCGACTATGTAATTGTTCTCAACACTCCGCTGGCGAAAACCACGGTCGACTGTGCGCCTTCAAATCTATGGCTTATGATCCAGGAGCCTCCCAATGAGGAGGTGGGCTGGTTGCACAATGGCAGCAGGCAGTACGCGCGAATGTATACAACCGATCCCGCCAGGAAGGGACGTCGAGTGATTCACTCACAAACTGCCCTGCCCTGGCATGTGGGAAAAGACTATGATACCTTGAAAGCTGTAGGCCCTGCTGAAAAGACAGGCGCTTTATCGTGGATCACCAGTTCCAAAAATGACACCTCGGGTCACCGGGTTCGGATGACATTCCTCGAACGTCTTCGTGCAAGAGATCTGCCTTTTGATTTGTTTGGACGGGGATTTACGCCGATTGGCGATAAGTGGGACGGTCTGGCGCATCATAAATATTCACTCGCCATCGAAAACTGTTCCACACCCTATTACTGGACAGAGAAGATCAGCGATTGTTTTCTATCCTGGACGATGCCGATTTATTATGGATGCACCAGAATTTTTGATTACTTTCCACCAGAATCGATGGCGCAGATTGACATCAACGATCCCGACGCCCCTGCCCTGGTAGCAGACATCATACACAGCGAGCGCTGGAAAAAGAACATGGACGCGATCGAATATGCTCGCAACAAAGTGCTGGACGAATATCAGATCTTTCCCTTTCTACGGAATGAGATTCTGCGACATCGAGAGCGGAATGCGTCAAACTCACGTGCAAAGTCATGGGTACTCCAACCAACAGCACAGCCGGTTAGCCCCATTACGAAACTGAAAAACAAGTTGGGGAGATTTAAACTGTATCAGTATGTAAGAGAAATCTATAGAAATGCTGCGTCTCGCAGATAAAGACCATAATTTCAGACACGGTCAGTTGCGGCGTTCGAGGAAGTCATGCCAAAAATCAGTGTGATTACACCAGTCTATAACGGCGAAACGTATATTGAAAATGCGATCGAGAGCTTGCTTGCACAATCCTGCCGGGACTGGGACCTCATCGTCGTAAATGATGGCTCTACCGATGCTACAGCTCAAATTCTTGAGAAATATACCGCTGATGGACGAATAAAAGTAGTTCATCAGGAGAATTCGGGCGAGGCATCTGCCAGAAATGTGGGGTTGGATTGTTCCACAGGCGAATACATTGCTTTTCTGGATGCCGATGATACCTATTTCCCAAACGCTTTGGAGGATCTTTCTTCATTCCTGGACGCCCATCCTCACTATGATGTTGTCTATTCTGATGGGCTAATATGTGATGGCGATGATAACCTGGTCATGCACCTGAATGAGGTGCGGCCCGGTTTTTTCTCGGGCAGAATCCTGGAGCAGCTCGTTGTCTCTTCAAGTGTTATTACCGTTCCAATTTGTACAATGGTCCGGCGGGCTCGAGTTGTGAGCTGCGCTGCCCGATTTGATAGAAACCTGATCATCGGCCCAGACTGGGATTTTTGGATCCAGCTCGCCGTCCATGCCGAATTTGGTTTTCTCGACAAGGTGACGTGCAAATACCGGGTTCACAACATGAATATTACCAAACGGGTAGATTTGAAAAAACGCAGGCAGGACCAGTTCTTTGGCCGTTCGAAGGTAATGAACTCGACATGGTTTGACAACCTGTCTGTTCAGACGCGACAGGATTTTTTTCTTGAATTGTTGACGAATATCCTGTCGGGTAACGCGGAAATGCAGGCGGCGATCCTGAAGAGTCAACAAGTCAGCGCGTTGCCGACAGAGGTGAGATCTTATTTGTGGCGCATGGCCGGTATCGATGTGCTTCAAAACGACGCCGATGTGAGCCATGCCGTGTTTTACTTTCTCGAATCGATAAAAAATAATCCGAATGACCGAAAAACTCGATTCGTCCTTTGGGCCTCCAGGCTGGGGCGTCCATTTGTATTGGGATTCATAAAGATATGGCGCTGGACACTGCAACTGGGGCATCGTCCCTCCTCAGAAGCGCATTCAAAGTCACTCCAATTGCAGAAGATATTTGGGCTTAAGTAGGATTTCTGAGTCCCATCGAGAAGACATTACCATGATTGACCGCCTTGAATTGTCTATCAGTAGGAAATTACAACTGTTAAGAGGAACTCTCGCGCGCTGGCGTGGCGCTCGTGTAGGGATTCACTTTGGCCTGGGGAAATCAACCCGTTTGCTGTATCCTTCCCGGTTCTCGGCAGGAGATCATGTAACGATTTCCGATTTCTCCCACGTCGATTGCAGGTCACGTCGAGGTGTGAAGTTTGGACACCATACGAGCATCGAACGAAATCTGTGGCTGGTTTGTGGCGCAGAAACGGTGGAAGATGGCTTTTTTGAGATCGGGAATCATTCGTACATAGGTTGCAATGCAGTGATCGGCGCCGGTGGCGGAGGCATAAAAATTGGAGACCATGTTCTCATTGGTCACACTGTAAACATGCACTCCGAAAATCATGTTTTCAATGATCCATCTCAACTTATTCAGGATCAGGGCATTACCTTTAAGGGAATTGTGATCGAGGACAATGTATGGATCGGTTCACAAGTAACAATACTGGACGGCGTCACGATTGGCAGAGGTTCAGTCATTGGCGCCGGGGCAGTGGTGACCCAATCTGTTCCTGCCAACAGCATCGCGGTGGGGATTCCTGCACGCGTGATCGGAACCAGAGACAATAAGCCTGTTGATCAATGAAGATCGCGATCTATCACAACCTGCCGTCGGGTGGCGCCAAGAGGGCACTCTTCGAATGGTCCAGTCGCCTGAGCAAACGGAATGAACTGTCCGTGTATTCGTTGAGCACTGGCGACCATCACTTTTGCGACGTTAAACCATTCGCTCAATACTATCAGGTGACGGATTTTAGCCCCCGCACGCCGCTGCGTTTTCCGATGGGCCGCCTCAACCAATTTCGACGCTGGGCAGACTTAAGAGACCTGGAACGGCTGCATATTGAAATTGCCAGAGAAATTAATACCGGCGGATATGACCTCTTGTTCGCGCATGCCGACATGTTCACGTTGATCCCATCGCTGCTTGGTCATATCGAGATCCCATCTATCTATTATTTGCATGAGCCCTTCGGTGCGAGTCTGGCTCGTCCGCTACGCACAGACTCATCAGTCCATGAAAAAGTAAGAGGCTACATGGATCGCGTGGATCCATTCATTCCGCTCTATCAGCAACAGTTGGAAAAGATTCGTTCGCAGGCTCTCTTGAACACGGACTTGCTCCTGTCCAACTCTGAATTTACAAGTGAGCATATTCAAAAGAGTTATGGGGTTTCTTCGGTGGTATGTCACTATGGAGTGAGTTTTGATGGATTTCGGCCCATTCCGGATACCCCGCGTTCGAACTTCGTGGTTTCTGTAGGTGAATTATCGATGCGAAAAGGATTTGATTTTGTAGTTGAAAGCCTCGCACAGATCCCCAGCGTCGATCGCCCGTTGTTGAAGATCGCCTGTAACAGCGTAGTGTCTTCAGAGAAGGCCTATATCGAGAAGCTGGCTGCAGACTGCGGTGTTGATCTTGAAATCCTTTTCGGATTGAATACCGATGAACTTCGATTGCTTTATAACGAAGCCCGGTTTTGCGTGTATGCACCCGTTCTGGAACCGTTCGGATTGGTTCCACTCGAGGCAATGTCATGTGGAAGGGCCGTGGTTGGCGTCAGCGAAGGCGGCGTGAAGGAGAGTGTCCTGCATGAACGGACGGGCCTGCTGACCTCCAGAGATGTGAAAGAGTTCGGGGCGGCTGTTCTTCGCCTGTTGAAGGACCCAATGCTTGCTGATGCGTACGGACACAATGGCCGTAAGTATGTTTTGGAGAATTGGTCCTGGGAACGATCGGTCGCTGAACTCGAAAAACACATGCAGCAAGTAATTCAGTAATATACCAGGGAAGTTGAAAACGCGATTCTATTATGTCTCATCCGCTGCTTTTTGTCGTTGTGCTGACCAATAACCGTCGTGACGATACGCTTGCCTGCCTGGCATCCCTGCATCAAAGCGATTATCAGAACATGAAGATCATTCTGCTCGAGAACCTCTCGATGACCGATGCTCCTGAAGTGCTGCAGCACGATTTTCCCAACGTCCAGACCATTCGCCTGTACGAGAACCTGGGCTATGCTGGCAACAACAACATAGGGATCCAGGCAGCCCTCGAACAGGGCGCAGAATGGATTTTGGTCCTGAATGACGATACTGTGCTGGAGCCTTCCTGTTTGTCATCGCTGATCGAAGTCGCGGAACGTGAACCGAAGGTCGGTATTCTTGGGCCGCTGGTGTATCACTTCGATGAGCCCCAGATCATCCAGACTGCTGGTGGGTCATTAGGGCGATACTGGATGATCGGGCATCTGGGACAGGACGAACGAGACCGCGGCCAATTCGATACCGTTCGGGATGTCGATTGGATTTCCGGTTGTGCCATCCTGGTCCGCCGTGCGCTGGTCGAAGACATTGGCATGTTGGATGCCGATTATTTCCTCTATTGGGAAGAGGTGGAGTGGTGTGTTCGTGCTCGTAAAATGGGCTGGCGTATTTGCCATGTTCCGCAGGCAAAGTTATGGCACAAAGGGGTCAAACAGTACAGCAACTATCAGCCCAAGCCGTATGTCACCTACTACGTGACGCGCAACCATCTTTACACCCTCCTAAAGCATCAGGCTCCCTGGCGGGCATATCTTGCGGCCTTTATGCGGATCTTCCAAACATTGCTCAGTTGGTCGCTCCGGCCGAAATGGCGGGCGCAGCGTCAGCATCGCAACGCCATGTGGAAGGGACTACTGCATTTTTTCCAGCGCCGCTTCGGACCTATGCCGTCGTAATTAAAAAACTCTACCATGGACTTCCTGTTTACCTTTAAGTTCCTTTCGATTGAACGCACCATCGCCATCAGCAGGCGATGGATGCAGTTCGTCATCATCACAGCGGTCATTCTCGCAAGTACTGTCATTTCATTCTGGGGGAATTCATCCATGTTCATCCTGCTGCTTGTATTACTGGGCGGCATTGCGACGATCCTGGCTCTCCTGAGCCAGCCCAATTTCGGATTCATTCTTATCCTCCTGGGGGGGATCTTCATTCCCATTACAGGGCCTAGCAATCTCAGTGCTGCCACCGTGATGGTAGCGATGATGCTGGGATTGTGGATCATGAACATGTTCGTTGTGCACAAGAAAATTGTGTTTATCCGTTCAGCGATCATGACCCCGATCGTCGCGTTTCTTGTGATTAGCATCCTGTCCTTCCTAATTGGTCAGATCCCCTGGTTTGTGTTTGCAGGGCAGGCGCCGCTCACGGCCCAGGTCGGCGGATTTGCCGTATTCATCTTCTCGATTGGCGGACTGTTGCTAGCTGCCCATTTGATCAAGGATGTTTTTTGGCTGAAGATCATCACATGGACCTTTATCTTTGTGTCCGGGGGCTACATCCTGGCACGCGTGTTCAACATTTCTGCAGTGTTTGGGCTGTATCACGGCGGATTCGTGGCCCAAAGCATGTTCTGGACGTGGTTGGTGGCTTTATTATTTGGGCAGCTGCTATACAACAGTCAGATGACCTCTCGCAACAAAATCATGCTGTATGTCTTACTGGGGCTGACATTCTACGTGGCAATCGGGCAGGGATACGAATGGAAATCGGGCTGGGTGCCTCCGATGATCGCTGTGGTTACATTGCTGGCCATTCGTTACCGTAAGCTTGTCGCGTTTGCGATCCCTTTCATCGCCATGATCGCCATCTACGTTGTGGTCGATTTGATCGCCGCCGACAGCTACAGTTGGGGCACGCGCGTCGATGCCTGGCGCATCATCCTGGAGATCAGCCGCGTCAGTCCGTTGCTGGGGATGGGCTTTGCCAATTATTACTGGTACACACCTTTATTCCCCATTCGCGGCTGGCGTGTTAGTTTCAATTCACACAGTCAGTTCGTCGATTTGATCGCTCAAACAGGGTACCTGGGACTGATCGCTTTCTTCTGGCTATTCTTTGAATTTGGGCGCCTTGCCTGGACAGTTGCCAGAAAACTCCCTGATGGTTTTGCCAGAGGCTATGCCTATGGCGTGCTTGCTGGAATATTCGCAACAGTAATTGCGTCCATCCTGGGAGATTGGGTATTGCCGTTCGTTTATAACGTAGGGTTGGCCGGTTTCCGCGCCAGTATTCTGCCATGGATCTTTATCGGCGGCGTGATCAGCCTCGAGCAAATGCTTCGTGACCCATCCACAACCTCAGAAAGTAGATTTGTCTGATCAGGGCTGCACTCCACAAAATGTTTTGTAAACAGGATTCGTAAATGGACTTGACTATCATTATCGTCAGCTGGAATACTTCGGGACTGCTGTCTCAATGCCTCAGTTCGATTTACGAGACGGGTTCCCACTTTGCCTTTGAAGTGATCGTGGTCGATAACGGCTCTACCGACGACAGTGTGGCGATGGTGGCAGAGCGTTTTCCTGCGGTCAAATTGATCAGCAATGATCGCAACCTGGGCTTTGCCTCTGCAAACAATCAGGGGTTGAAGATTGGCAGCGGTAGATATTTCATGTTGCTGAACAGCGATACCATTGTGCTTCCTGGAGTCTTCGATACCCTGATTGAACTAGCAGATCAAAATCCGGATGTCGGCGTAGTGGGGCCCATGCTTCTCAACATGGATGGATCGCTGCAAGAATCCTGGGCCAGTTTTCCCAGTTTCCTGTCCGAAGTGGTCGGCCAGAACTTTAGACATCGCACAGCTGTTCCAAATATCCCGAACACCTTTGATGTGGATTGGATCATGGGTGCGTGCATGTTGGTCCGCTCTGAAGTGTTGCAAACGGTGGGACGATTGGATGAGGATTACTTCTTCTACTCAGAAGAAACGGACTGGTGTTTTCGAATCAAGAAACAGAATTGGAAGATCTGGTACACGACCGATACTGCGATCTATCACCTGGGCGGTGGCAGTACCCGGCGCGGCAGCGTCATCCATTTGGTGCGCCTCTACCAGGCCAAACTGCTCTACTTCAGGAAAAATCATGGGAATTTTTCCAGCACGCTGCTGCGTTTTGGGCTGGCGCTCAGCAATACGTTCGGAGTGGCGCGGCGCCTGATTTTCATGAACTGGCGGGATCGGGAAGCTGGGTTGGAGCGCATCGCCAACCAATCGAAACTGGTTTGGTATTTGCTGCGCAACCAATACCCTGAAGTCAGGTAGTAGCATCAGGATCTTCTTCACGAACGCACATCAATGAACGAATGACAACTCCAACTTCTCAATATTCGATCAAACTTTTTCACAAACACATGACCGTCAGAACGCAAACTGCCCTCCTGATGACAATTCTGACGGCAATCCTGCTGCGAGTGGGTGCTGCCTTCCTTCATGGAAATGAAGTCATTCCCTTGCCGGGAATATTCGACCAGGTCTCCTACGACAGCCTGGCGCAGCGCCTGGTAGCCGGAGAGGGGTTTTCCTTTGCCGAACTTCACTGGCCGCTCACGCGCGGCGGCGAACCGACCGCCCATTGGAGTTATCTCTATACGCTATATCTGGCAGCCATCTATGCCTTGTTCGGACACCAACCCATCATCGCCCGATTGTTACAGGCAGTCATTGTGGGGGGGATGCAAACCTATCTGATCTATCTCGTCGCCGAGAAAACATTCTCACGGAGCGTTGGGCTGATCGCTGCACTTATCTCTGCACTGTATATCTACTTTGTTTATTACAGTGCTGCTCTGATGACCGAACCGTTCTATATCACGTCAATCTTGTGGAGTTTGCTTCTCGCCATGTACATCGCCGAGAGCAATTCGCGCGCGCAGGATAACAAGCTCGGGCTTTGGCTGGGGATCGCGATCGGGATCACGATCGTGCTGCGACAAGTCTTTCTATTATTCATTCCATTTTTGTTCCTATGGATGTGGACCGCTCGCCTCAAGCGACGCCTCGGCCTGCCCATCCTTTCGACAGCTTTGTCCGTCGCTGTGATCGCTCTCTGCGTCCTGCCGATTTCCCTCTATAACCAATCCCGTTTTGGACGGTTTGTTCTTCTCAATACCAATTCAGGCTATGCATTCTTTTGGGGCAACCATCCGATCTACGGGACACAGTTCATCCCGATCCTGCCCGGAGAAACCTACCAGGAGCTCATCCCCGAGGAGCTGCGGAGTTTGGACGAAGCGGCCCTCGATCAGGAGTTATTGAAGCGCGGTGTGCAGTTCATCGTCGATGACCCGCAGCGGTATGTTCTGCTCTCATTAAGTCGTATCCCGGCCTACTTTATGTTCTGGCCATCACCAGAATCATCACTGGTCAGCAATATTTCCCGGGTTGGCAGTTTTGGCGTTGCACTTCCATTTATGTTGTATGGCGTGATCCTTGGCTTAAGCAGGAAATACAAGCGCGACGGAAAGTCTCTTCTCAATCTGTTCATATCCCCGGAAGGGCTTTTGTTCACGTTTACCATCATCTATACCTCGGTACACCTTCTCACCTGGGCGCTGATTCGCTACCGGTTGCCTGTAGACGCGGTTTTACTTCCATTTGCGGCCTTCGCGCTGTCCAGGTTGTATCAACAGGTAAAGCGAAAACACCATGTTGTATATGTGGAGGCTACGGCATGAGTAATATAGTCACAGACATTCGCCGGACGAGTACCACTTTGTGATCTGGACAAATCTATGAATACCAATAAAGATCCGAGAATGCTCAAGGTTGAAACGGGAAATCTCGAAAAAACCTTTCAGTACTTTCCAACGGATGAGTTCATCGATTATCGCGTCTATGACCGTGTTCCCAAATGGTGGCGGCGGATTGAACAACTCCTGCGTTTGGATATCTATCTGGCGTACAGGACCAAACGTATTGCTTACCAATACGACATTATCTGGGCGAACTCTGAAAAGGTTGCGGTCCCGCTGAGCTTTCTGAACATCAAAAAACCCATGGTCGTCATCCTTCAAAATCCAGAATCGCCGCTGCGCATGTTGCTCGTCAGGTTGACTGGAATTGCCAGGAAGTGGGCCGGCATTGGCGTTGTTTCCAATGAATCTGGAAAAATGCTGCAGACCCAGTTCGGAGTCAGTCCCGACCGCATCTTCCAATACTTTGCAGCACGAACCGATCTGTTTCAGCCGGCCGATCAGGAGTATCCTGCAAATCAGAGTCCAATTCTTAGCATCGGCGTTGCCAAGCGCGATTATGACACCATGATCGCAGCGCTGTCGGAACTTCCCGGCTATGAAACCGAGATCTTTATATCCAGTAAATATGGCGACCAATATGGAGGCGGCCAGATCAACAAAGTGGCTGACTGGATCCGATTTCCCGGCAGACTTACAGACGAGGAACTCCGATGTAGGTACCAGCAGGCAAGATTTGTGGTTGTGCCTCTAAAGCCTACGTCTCATACCGGCGCCGGGGTCTCCTCGGTTTTTGAAGCGAGCGCAACCGGTAAAGCTGTCATTGCAACAGATACGGGTGGGATGAATTCCTATGTTGTGGATGGTAAAACAGGGTTGCTGGTCCCGCCTGGGGATGTTCAAGCATTGAGGAATGCAATCCGCACGCTCTGGGAAAATCCCGGTCTGGCGCATGAGATGGGCAGGGCCGGACGCGAATTTGTCGAGAACCATTACTCGCAACAAGGGGTCGTAGAGTTGACGACCGCTTTTTTGAAAAACCTGACAGTTGCCTCGGGTCAAGCCGATCGATAAAGCTCTGGAGATCAGATCCAACTATGTTCAGTACCACTATCATCCCCACCGTGGGTCGTAAAACGCTAGAGCGGGCGGTGCAAAGTGTCTTGAATCAGAATTTCTCACACGACGAGTATGAAGTGATCGTTGTCAATGATTCGGGACGTCCTCTATCCCATGAGGATTGGCAAAATTCTCCGCGGGTAAGAATTGTGAACACAAATCATCGTGAGCGCTGCATCGCCCGTAACGTTGGGGCGGCGCTTGCGAATGGCAGGTATCTCCATTTTCTCGACGACGATGATTGGTTGTTACCAGATGCTCTTGAGAACCTGTGGAAGCTTGCCCGGGCCAACCCGCAGGGCGCCTGGCTTTATGGCGGCGCTGTCGTCTATGATCGGGACGATCGCCCAGTCACGCGCCTGATTCACGATCTGGGACCGAATTGCTTTGTTCAGGCTATGGCGGGCGAATGGATTCCACTACAGGCATCCTTCATCCATCATGAAAAGTTTCATCTTGTCGGTGGGTTCAGTCCTCTGATTCCTGGTGTTGAAGATATCGACCTTACCCGTAAGATGGCTCGGCGTTTCGACTTTGTTGGAACACCGGACTTGATTGCAGGTGTGGAGTTCGGCGCGTTGGGCAGTACTACCAATCGAGCCAAAGCGCTACTGGATGGACGTGAGGCACGCGAACTGATCCTCGAGGAATCCGGCGTCTCGGAACGACTCTGGCAATCGGCGACCACTGCGTATTGGCGTGGCAGAATCGTGCGCGTGTACTGGACATCGGCGGTTTTGAATTTTATGCGCCGCAGGCCGCTGAGGGCGCTCAGCCGGATGTTATATGGTTTGAGGGCGCTATTGCGGTCGGCTCTAACATCCTTATTGAGCAGGGAATTCTGGAAGGCGATTCTCGGTCCACATGAAAGTGAAGCATTTTTGCGTGGTCATGAGGAGCGGCAATCGTCGTCGGCATAATGGAATGAACGCACAGAACAAAGTCGCTACATGATAAAGAGAAACTTAAAAAAATTAGTCTATTATCTCTGGTGCCTTTATGGATTGATGGGACCCAGGTTGAGATTGAATGCACAGGAGCTTGTTACGGTGCTTATCACGTATTACAGTCCTGCCCGGCTCAGGCACGTCAATCACCTGACCCGTAATCTTTTGAAGTGTGAGTTTGTGGGAAAGGTCGTGATCTCCTGCCATAACCCTGAGGTGAAGATCGAGGAGCATGTCACAGTACGGGATCGCCGGGTGACACTACGGAACCAGAACGTCCGGCGGGCATGTGGCTATCGCTGGGATGTCGCCAGGGAATTTTCTCCAGAGTATTTGATCGTCATAGACGATGACATCGTGTTGTTCCCCTGGCAGCTGAAAGTTCTCTTTGAGAAGCTGCTTCGTGAACCCGATCTCCCCCATGGCCTTTCAGGAATGATCCACATGGAAGATGGAGCGCTGCAATTTCACCAGAGGGAAAACATCGAGGTCCACTATCTTACTGAGATCTATGCTGTTACCAAAAATCATATCGAGCAATACTTCGAAATGATAAAAACCTTCGGAGAACAGGACCCTGCTCTTCCGGCTGAGATCGAATATCTGGGTGATTTTGTAGTCATCAGTCAGACGGGCCCGCTGCATCCGAGAATTCATAGAGCCGGCCGCATCTTTCGCGATGATACGTACAACGTGCAGGGAATGGCCAATCACAAGGAAGAGCAATTTTCAAAGATTGTCGACAAGGTCGCCCGAGCCGTCAAAAATATGCGACCGCAATTGTTTGATCTACACCATCGAGAGTCTATATGAGTGCCCCAAGGCCGCGTCTTTCAATCGGTTTGCCCGTCTTCAACGGCGATGATTTCCTGGAGGAATCCATCGTATCGATCCTGTCCCAGAGCTTCTCGGATTTCGAGTTGATCATCTCGGACAACGCCTCCACAGATGGGACGGAGGATCTCTGCCGGGCCTATGCGGTTAGAGATACGAGGATCAAATACTTCCGCAATCCTAAAAACATTGGAGCCACCCAGAACTGGTACCGTGTCTTCGAGCTGTCGTCGGGCGAATACTTTGCCTCGGCCGCCCACGATGACATGTATGCGCCGGACTACATGGAAAAATGTATTGCTGTACTAAACCAGGATCCCTCGGTCGCCGTCTGCTATAGCAAGACTCGCATTATCGACGAGAAAGGCTGCCCGCTGGATGACGACCGAATCTCGAAAATGCTTCAGGCAAAAATCGATACGGTATCGTCGAGCCCATCGACGCGGCTTTACAATGTGATCGCCGTCGATTACCTTTGTATCCAGTTGTATGGCGTAATGCGGGCCACGGCACTGCGGGACACAAAGCTATTCCTGGGTTACTACGGTTGTGACCGCAATACGCTTGCGGAATTGGCCCTGCTGGGGAAACTCTACGAGATTCCTGAGCATCTTTTCTTCCACCGTATTTATCCAGATGCCCTGGGCGCGGCGGTCTATTCGGGGCGCAGTATGCAGGAGCTATTTTTTCTCGACCCCGGCACGGACTGGAATGAGCGTTTTGCGGCGCTGAAGGTATTCGGGAATTA
The DNA here is from genome assembly GCA_964489725.1 of uncultured Anaerolinea sp. Lineage (GTDB taxonomy): Bacteria > Chloroflexota > Anaerolineae > Anaerolineales > Villigracilaceae > Defluviilinea. The sequence continues at coordinate 191,573 of CAZBAX010000004.1, forward strand.
CTTCGGTTCCGTGACGCGGGCTTCCATACCCGTTGCTGAGAAGATCAATAGCTATATTCAGTTACTGCGCATCCTGTCTGGCAAAGTCGCCGGGCGTGTACGCCGGTTTAGAGGGAAGTAATGTCGTTGAGAGAATCACGGATTGTTCTGTACGGTCATTTCGGATCAGGCAACATCGGGAATGACAGCTCGCTGGAGGCCATGCTTCACGCGATCAAAAAGTATCGGCCCAGCGCGGATGTGGTCTGCCTCTGCAGTGGACCACAGGTTGTGAAGGAGCGGTTCGGGATCGAAACGATGGAGATCGGGCAGACACAGCATGGGGAAAGCGAACGGCCCGGAAACCGCCTCCTAAGCCTTTTCAGGAAAGTCTGGCGCCGTCTTTCCGCCGAGGTCGAGTTTTGGGTGAAACGTCCGCGCTGGTTTCGCCCCGGAGATCAGTTCATCATCGTGGGCACGGGCGCGGTGGACGATATGTCCGTTAAACATCCGTGGAATGCACCATACGACTTGTACAAATGGTGCAGTGTTGCCAGGATGGGAGGGGCGCGGCTCATATTCCTGAGTGTAGGTGTCGGCCCGATCGTGAACCGGGTGAGTCGCTTCCTGATGTTGAGGGCTCTCAAGAAAGCCAATTATCGCTCCTATCGCGAAACACTGGCATTCGATTATCTAAAGAGTGTTGGCTATGATACATCCGGTGATCTGCTTTACCCGGACCTCGTTTTTAGCCTGCCGAAGGATTCGCTGCCTGCGCCAAAAGTCGCTGGCAGCACACCGTTCGTTGTTGGACTCGGTCTGATCAATTACTATGGCTGGGGCTACGACCCACTGCGCGGTGAGCGCATCTATCAGGAATATGTGTCCAAGATAAAGTACTTTGTGGAATGGCTGCTGGATCAAGGACACACGATCCGGATTATCTCCGGTGACGATGTGGATCAACGGCCTGTGTATGAGCTCATGGAATCCGTCGCAAAAGACAAGCCGGGCCATCAGCAGAACCTGATCGTGGAACGTATCTCCGATGTGAGCGAATTGTTCCGGCAGATCGCTCAAACCGATATCGTCATTGCCAGCCGCTTTCACAACGTGCTCTGTTCCCTGATGCTCGACCGACCAGTCATATCGCTGGGGTATCATGCCAAGAACGATGCCCTGATGGCCGAAATGGGATTGGCGTCTTACTGCCAGCATATCGAGGAATTTACGTTCGAACAGCTTGTCGAGCAATTTGAACGTTACGAAGGCGAAATTGGTGAAGCTGTCCAGCGTGTTCATCACAAGAATGAGCGCTACCGCGAATTATTGGACGAGCAATACCGGGCCATTCTCGCACACAACTAGAATGACCGTTAACTGACGGGATCAGAAGAATCCGCCATGTCGACTGCCCTCCAGCTCGAACGGCCTACACGTTTTCGTTGAATCATTCCAATTTGCAGGAGAATAAAATGCGAGTCCTTGTAACAGGTCATAACGGCTATATCGGCACAGTTCTGGTTCCCATGCTGCTGGCAGAAAACCATGAGGTTGTGGGGCTGGATTCGGATCTCTATCAACGCTGTACCTTTGGCGAATCGATGCCAGAGGTGAAATCGATTCAGAAAGATCTGCGTGACATCGAAGTCCGGGATGTGGAAGGATTCGATGCCGTCATTCACTTGGCGGCTCTTTCGAACGATCCGCTGGGTGACCTAAACCCCGATCTCACCTATGAAATAAACCACCGTGCATCGGTGAGATTGGCGCAATGTGCGAAGGCTGCAGGTGTACCCCGTTTCCTGTTTTCATCGTCTTGCAGTACGTACGGGGCAGCCGGCGACGAGATGCTGAACGAAGAAGCGGAGTTCAATCCCGTCACGCCGTATGGCCGCTCCAAGGTCCTTGTAGAACAGGATGTGGCGCCCCTGGCAGACGATCACTTCAGCCCTGTGTTCCTGCGCAATACCACGGCGTACGGAGTTTCGCCTCGTATGCGTTTCGATATTGTCCTCAATAACCTGGCTGCCTGGGCGTATGCGACCGGCAACATTCTCATCAAGAGCGACGGTACACCCTGGCGGCCGCTCATCCACATTGCCGATATTTCGCGGGCGTTCCTGGCAGTTCTTCGTGCACCACGCGAACTTGTCCATAATCAGGCGTTCAACGTGGGACTCAACGAAGAGAATTATCAAATCCGCGACCTGGCAGAGATCGTGAAGGAAACGGTACCCGGCTGTACGATCGAATACGCCCAGGATGCAGGTCCTGACAAACGTTCGTACCGGGTGGATTTCAGCAAGATCTACCGCGTGCTTCCTGAGTTCAAACCGCAATGGAACGTTCGCAAGGGCGCGGTCGAGCTCTATGAAGCGTATCAAGCGGCCGGGATCAAGGTGGAAGACTTTGAAGGTCCACGCTACAAACGCATCGATCATATTAAGCAGCTGCTCCACCGCGGGCTCCTTGATTCCAATCTGCGCTGGGTCCAAGTGGAAGCCTAGCGGGAGACACAAACAAGATTATGGATTCACAACAGCTTTCAACAAAAAAGGATAATACCTGCCGTTTCTGCGGCGAAGCGCTGCGGTTCACCTTCGTGGACCTGGGCATGTCGCCGTTATGTGAAAGTTATCTCAGCCCCGATCAGTTGAACCAGATGGAGCCTTTTTACCCTCTGCATGTATTTGTATGTGAGAACTGTTTTCTGGTGCAGTTGCAGGAGTATGTCACGCCTGAGCATATCTTTACGGAATATGCCTATTTTTCATCGTACGCCGATAGCTGGCTGAAACATGCTGAGCAGTATACAAACCTGGTAACGGAACGATTCCAGTTGAACGCAAACAGCTTTGTCGTGGAAGTTGCCAGCAACGACGGCTACTTACTGCAATATTTCGTCCAAAAGAACATCCCGGTGCTGGGGATCGAGCCTGCGAAAAACGTCGCCAAAGTCGCCGTGGAAAAAGGTGTGCCCACACTGACTGAATTCTTCGGCGAGCGACTTGCCCGGCAGCTTTGCGAAAAGGGACAGCAGGCCGACCTGATCGCGGGCAACAATGTCCTGGCGCAGGTGCCCGATCTTAACGATTTCGTCAGCGGACTCAAAACTCTGCTCAAGCCGACCGGCGTGATCACGATTGAATTCCCGCACCTGATGCAGCTGATGGAACAAAACCAGTTCGATACCATCTATCATGAGCACTTCTCGTACTTTAGTTTCATCACAGCCGAGCAGATCTTTGCAGCGCATGGCATTCAGTTGTTTGACGTGGAAGAACTGCCCACGCATGGCGGGTCACTGAGAATCTACGGGAGGCACATGGAGAATGCTGACCTCGCCGTCACCGACCGGGCCCGCGAAATGCACGACCGGGAAATTAACGCTGGCTTCGCAAACATGGAATGTTACGCCGCGTTCGATGAACAGGTAAAGGAAACCAAGCGCAAACTGTTGAACTTCCTGATCGAAACCCGACGCGCAGGCAAATCGATTGTCGGCTATGGCGCCCCCGGAAAAGGCAATACATTACTGAACTACTGTGGTGTCCGTGCTGACTTCCTCGAATACACCGTGGACCGCAATCCATACAAGCAAGGGAAATTCCTGCCCGGCACGCACATCCCCATTTATTCACCCGAAAAGATCTGGGAAACCAAACCCGATTACGTGTTCATTCTGCCGTGGAACTTCAAGGATGAGATCATGTCTCAGATGGCGGCAATCCGGGAGTGGGGAGGACGATTCGTGGTCCCCATCCCAGAAGTGACAGTCTACGAATGATCTTTACCGAAACCAGCCTGGCCGGCGCCTTCCATATCGACATCCGAAAACTGGAAGATCCACGTGGTTTCTTCGCGCGCACGTTTTGCCAGAAGGAATTCATCGAACACGGGTTGAATACACGGGTGGCTCAATGCAATGTCTCCTATAACATCAAAAAAGGCACATGGCGGGGATTGCATCTTCAGATCAGTCCCTATCAGGAAGCCAAACTGGTGCAATGCATATCCGGCGCGATCTACGATGTCATCGTCGATTTGCGGCCAAAATCGCCCACATATATGAAACATCTCGGCGTCACGCTGCGGGCCGAGGAATATCAGATGCTGTATGTCCCGGAAGGGTTTGCCCACGGCTTCCTCACGCTGACCGATCATGTCAACGTCTTTTATCAAATATCCGAGTTTTACGCACCCGAGTATGCCCGGGGCTTTCGATGGGACGACCCTGCTTTTGGGATCGTGCTTCCCGAAGAAGTGAAGGTCATTTCAGAACGCGATGCCCGCTACCCGGATTTTTCATTGGATTCTCTTAGGTGATCATATGAATACTTCAACCGCCGGACAGGAAATATTTCGACTCATAGAAGAACTCTACCCAATCTGCCGCAGTATCACAGGAGATGGGTTCCGCACCTCGCTTGAGATCCTGGCGAAATATATCCCACTGGAATTGTATAAGGTCCCCTCCGGAACGCAGGTTCTGGATTGGGTGATTCCCCGCGAGTGGAATATCCGCGACGCATACATCAAGAACGCGAGGGGAGAGAGAATTGTCGATTTTCACGAATCGAATCTGCATGTTTTGAACTACAGCATTCCCATCCACAAGCAGATTGGCCTTGCCGAATTGAAGGAGCATTTGTATTCCCTGCCCGAACATGAGGATTGGATTCCCTATCGCACTTCTTATTACCAGGAAAACTGGGGGTTCTGCGTCACCGACAAACTGCTGAAGAGCCTGAAGGATGAAGAATATGAAGTCTGTGTCGACTCCACGCTTGACGAGGGATTTCTGACGTATGGCGAGTATTATCTGCGCGGTGAGCTGGAGGACGAATTCCTGATCTCCTGTCATTGCTGTCACCCCTCCATGTGCAACGATAATCTGTCTGGCATGGGCCTGGCTGTGCAGCTTGCCAAAACCTTGAGCGAACGAAAACTGCGCTACTCCTATCGCTTTTTGTTCATCCCCGGAACCATCGGGTCGATCACCTGGCTGGCAGTGAACAAACACCAGGTCAGCAGAATTCGGCACGGACTGGTCGTTGCCTGCGTGGGAGATCGAGGCGTGATGCATTATAAGAAAAGCCGCCACGGCGATGCAGAGATCGATCAGGCAGTGATGCACGTACTGAAACAATCCGGGCAGCAGCACGTTGTCACAGATTTCACCCCATACGGATACGACGAACGCCAGTATAGTTCTCCCGGTTTCGACCTGGAGGTGGGCTGCCTCTCACGTACACCGCATGGGAAATTTGCTGAGTATCACACGTCTGCCGATAATCTCGAACTTGTTTCTGCCGAAGCTCTGGATGATTCGTATGAGAAGTACCTCCAGGTGATCGATGTGATCGAAGGCAATAAATGTTATTGGAATACAAGTCCATTCGGCGAGCCGCAATTGGGCAGCCGTGGTCTGTACGGCGCATTTGGCGGCAGGAAAGACTCGAACAGCTACGAGATGGCGATGCTCTGGGTACTCAACTTGTCAGATGGAGAGCATTCGCTTCTGGATATTGCCGAACGATCGGGAACCGCTTTCCCGATTATTTCTGAAGCTGCCGCAACTCTGCTGCAGCACGGCTTACTGCGCGAAACCTAGCCGAAAGCGTTCTTCAGGAGCATGATTGTTTACCAAAGGTCCCGGTTTGCTGTGAATCCATCGTTATACATCCCCGACCTCATCGAAGCCCGGGCTCAGGCAATGCCCGAAGCCATCGCCTTGATCTGTGACGATGACAGACTTACCTATCGTCAGCTCGACCAGCGCGCAAATCAGTTCGCCCAGCACTTGCGTGATATGGGAGTTGCAAGCAATTCATTGGTAGGGATATGTACCAGCCGTTCCCTCGATATGGTCGTAGGGTTGCTTGCGATCCTGAAGGCAGGCGGCGCGTACGTGCCGCTCGATCCATCGTACCCTGCGGACCGTCTGTCTTTTATCTTGTCTGACGCCCAGATGCAGATCGTGGTGACGCAAACACAACATGCCGACCTTTTCAAGGGTATGGATGTTCAGCTCGCCTGTATCGACAGCCGCTGGGATCTGGCCGCCGGCATGCCCAACACAGGACCCGTGAATCACGCCTCAGCAGAGTCCATCGCGGTGGTCTTGTACACGTCTGGCTCGACGGGGCAGCCCAAGGGGGTCATCCTCACGCATGAAAATTTGTCCCATTTCGTCAGGCTGGCAGGTTTGACGCATGAAGTGACACAAGACGATATCTATCTTCAATCTGCGCCGATTGTGTACGTGGTGTCTCTTCGCCAGCTGCTGGTTCCGCTGACGCAAGGTGCAAGGGTGGTGATCGCAAACACCGAACAGATGCATAGTCCGCTGTTGTTGTTCGAGCTGATCAAACGGGAAGCCGTTACACTGATGGATGTGATTCCATCCTTTTGGCGTGCCTGCATTCAACAGCTGGCGGAGATGCCAGAAAAAGGGCGCCGCGAGATCCTGGATAATTCTCTCAGAAGAATTGTTTCGGTCGGTGATGCACTCCAGGCAGATATCCCCGTCGAATGGAGAGTTGGCCTGGGGCACAAGGCCCGGCTCATGAACAATTTCGGGCAGACCGAAGTATCAGGCATGGTAGCAACCTATGCGATCCCTGAGAACCTCCGGACCAGCGATGGGATCGTCCCGATCGGCTCTGCGATTCCCGAAACACGGATTTATGTTCTGGATTCTGAGCATAAGGCTGTGCCCACAGGTGAGCCTGGTGAACTGTATATCAGCAGTCCCTGTTTAGCGCGTGGGTATCTCAATCGCCCGGAGCTGACCGCCGAGAAATTCATTCCCAATCCTTTCAATGATCGATTGAGTTCACGCCTCTTTCGTACCGGTGATATGGGACGGATGCGTGAGGATGGCATGATCGAGTTTGTCGGACGGACCGACCATCAGGTGAAGATACGTGGTCAGCGCCTTGAGTTGGGCGAAGTGGAATCGGTGCTCCTTCGCCACGAGTCGATACGCGAATGCGCCGTCATGGCTCGCGGGGATCAGGCAGATGAAAAATACCTTGCGGCGTATATCGTTGCGAAAGAAAAGCCTCTCACATCCTCCGATTTGCGCCAGTTTGTGCGCAATCTGCTGCCAGATTATATGGTGCCATCGGCATTCGTCTTCCTGGATGAAATGCCTCTGACGCCAAATGGAAAGCTCAACCGCCTGGCTTTACCGGACCCCTCTACAGTTGCAGCCGCTGCGCCAGATCCCTGCCGCCAGACTGAGCCCCGGAATCATTTCGAACGGACCATCAAGGAGATTTGGAAAGAACTCCTTCGAATGGATGACGTCGGGATTCACGATAGCTTCTTCGACGTGGGTGGGCATTCCATCCTTTCTGTTCGAATGTTTGCCCGCATCGAACGGGACCTGGGAGTACGCCTCCCGTATACCAGCCTCTTCTACGCGACAACGATCGCACAGATCGCGGAACTGGTCGCACATGCCAATGAGGATATCACCCGCTGGAGGATCGTGGTCCCCGTTCAGCCCGGCGGAGACAAGCCGCCATTTTTTGGAGTCCATGCTCACGAGGGAGGCGTATTATTCTGGAGAGATATTGTGTCGCACCTTCCGAAGGATCAGCCGTTCTATGCGCTTCAGGCGCAAGGCGTCGATGGACTGACATCGCCGCTCAACCGTGTTCCCGACATGGCCCGGTTATATATTCAGGAGATACGCAAAGTCCAGCCACACGGCCCTTATTTTATCGGCGGCTACTCGCTGGGTGGTGAAGTCGCTTTCGAAATGGGACAACAACTCATCAGAGAAGGCGAGAAAGTGGATTTGCTGGTCATGCTCGACACCCGGAATCCGACTCGTACGATCCGTCCCATGGTGAAGGTTAGCGGAGGCTCACTCGCCGTCGAACTCAATACTCCACCAGCCGCTGATCCGAAGAGCGTGATAAAGCGGAAACTCACAGGACATCTTTTGCGCCTGTCGGTATTAGCGCCGAAAGAAAAACTGGATTATGTTCTCAACCAAATTATTGTCCGCGCCAACGGGTTCGCAATTTCTGTTGCCGTAAAATTCTACCAACTTTTGCACAGACGTCTGCCGGATCGCATTCTCCTTCGTTATCTGAGAAAACGGCACCGTGAGGCGCTGGTCAACTATGTACCAGTGGTGTATCCCGGAAAGATCACCCTGTTTCGCGCCAGCGAATCCCTTGCAACGAATCCCGATGCATCCCTGCTCGGCTGGGGACCACTGGCAGCCGGTGGAATGGATATTTTCCACTTTGACGCTTCACACGCGATCGTGTATGGCGAGCCCGCAAAGGCTGTTGCAGAAAAATTGAATGAATGTTTGAAAGAAGCACGCGGGCAATGAGCGCTGCTTCCTGCTCTACACTGACAGACGAGGATAAGGCAAAACTATGAACTTTGATAAATCGAAAGCCCTGCAGGGCAAGAGTCATTCCTTGATTCCGGGTGGCGCACATACGTATGCCAAAGGTGATGATCAATACCCCGTTCTGGCGCCCGGCTTTATAGAGCGAGGCCAGGGCTGTCATGTCTGGGACCTGGACGGCAATGAGTTCATTGAGTTTGGGATGGGACTTCGGTCGGTGACCCTCGGTCACGCGTACGAGCCGGTGGTAGAAGCGGCCTACCGGGCCATGAAATCGGGCATCAACTTCAATCGTCCCTCTTCGATCGAAGTCGAAGTGGCGGAGAAGTTCCTGAGTTTCATCGACGGCGCCGAAATGGTGAAGTTCGCCAAGAATGGATCAGATGCCACTACGGCTGCAGTCAAGCTGGCGCGTGCCTATACCGGCCGGGACCTGGTGGCCATCTGTGTAGACCATCCCTTCTTTTCTGTGGACGACTGGTTCATTGGCACAACCGACATGTCGGCCGGTATCCCGCAAGCAATCAGGGACTTGACTGTTAAATTCCACTATAACAACATTGTAGAGGTGCAGGCCCTCTTTGAAAAATATCCAGATCAGATCGCCTGTCTGCTCATGGAGGTCGAACGGCTCGAGCCGCCAGGTCCGGGCTTCCTCCAGCAGGTGAAAGACCTTTGTCATGCCAACGGCGCGCTGCTGATCTTCGATGAAATCGTAACCGGTTTCCGCTGGGATAACGGCGGCGCACAGAAATGTCACGGCATTGTGCCGGACCTCTCTACGTTCGGCAAAGCGCTCGGCAATGGCTATTCGATCGCCGCGCTGACCGGACGGAAGGAGATCATGGAGCTGGGCGGTCTGCAGCACAACAGGGAAAAGGTCTTTCTCCTCTCCACGACCTATGGCGCCGAAACTCATGCCCTCGCGGCAGCCCTGGCAACCATGAAGGTCTATGAGACGGAGCCGGTGATCGAACATCTGTACCGCCAGGGAGAGCGATTGAAGCGCGGCGTGAATCAATCGATCCAGGAACATCATTTGGAGGAGTACTTTGGGCTGCTCGGCCGGCCATGCGCCCTGCTGTACTTTACGCGTGATCTGGCGAAACAGCCCTCCCAGCCGATGCGCAGCCTGTTTCTGCAGGAGATCATCAGGCACGGCATTATTGCTCCCTCACTTATGACGAGTTACTCCCACACCGATGAGGACATCGACCGGGCCGTCTATGCCATCAATGAGGCTCTCTTTGTATACAGGAAGGCGCTGGACGAGGGCTATGAAAAGTACCTTGTCGGTCAGCCGATCAAACCGGCCGTGCGCAAATATAACTAGAATTATAGAGTGCCGCATACGCGGCTTTACTTGAATCATGAATCTGGATTTACAGGCGCATATGGCAGATAAAATCAATGATGAGACAAGCGGTAGAATTGGCAAGCAACACGATTCGTTGTGGAGGATAGTATGAAAGTGGTTCTGTTTTGTGGTGGCCTGGGAACGCGTCTAAAAGAATATTCAGATACGATCCCCAAGCCGATGGTGGAAATTGGCTATCGTCCATTGATGTGGCATCTGATGCGCTATTATGCCCACTTTGGGCATACGGAGTTCATTCTTTGCCTCGGATATCGCGGTGATTACATCAAGAAGTATTTCCTCAATTATGTGGAATGGCTTTCCAACGACTTCGAGATGCGCAAAGGCGGCCGGGAAATCAAACTGCATAACAACGATATCGAAGACTGGTCCATTTCCTTTGTCGACACGGGCCTGCAAACCAATATCGGCCAGAGATTGATGGTAATCAAGGATCATCTTGAGGGCGAAGAGATGTTCATGGCCAACTATACGGATGGCCTTTGCGATCTCGATCTGCACTGGTATCTCGATAATTTCTGTAAAAGCAACAAGATCGGCAGCTTTCTCAGCGTAAAGCCTTCCCTGACATTTCATGTCGTGTCCTCAAATCAGAACGGTCTGGTGCAGAGTATCGAACCTCAAACAGAGGCCGGGATCTGGATCAACGGCGGTTTCTTCGTCTTTCGGAAGGAAATCTTCGATTATATGGAGGACGGAGAGGAACTGGTCTATGAGCCCTTCCGCCGCCTCATCGCGCAGGAACAGTTGATCACACACCAACATCAGGGATTCTTCGCCAGCATCGATACCTTAAAGGAAAAAGTGATGTTCGATGAAATGTTCGCGCGCGGCGATACGCCCTGGGCGCTCTGGGATCAGAATCCACGCAATGCTCGTTACCGCATGAATTCGAATGGGAAACTCCAACAGCTCTAGCGGGAACGGTTACCCAATTCCATCGGATACACTCAGGATGCTAAAAATTCAAATCCCAAAATCAGGAGCAGGACCTCTTCGGGCCCTGTTCCTGGGTGCTCATAGTGATGACATCGAAATTGGTTGCGGCGGGACGGTCCTTCGATTGATCCAGGAATATCCAGACCTCGAGGTCACCTGGGTGGTCTTCAGCGCCCTGGGCGAGCGCGGCGAGGAAGCTCGAACGAGTGCTCAGGAATTTCTGAAAGATGTGCAGCAAAAACAGGTGCTGGTCCATGACTTTAAGGACGGCTACTTTCCATATCGCGGTGAGGAGATCAAGAATATCTTTGAGGGCCTTAAACAGGGGCCGATGCCGGACCTGATCTTCACCCATTTTCGTCATGACCTGCATCAGGATCATCGCACGTTATGTGAACTTACCTGGAATACGTGGCGCGACCATTTCATTCTGGAGTATGAGATTCCCAAGTACGACGGTGATCTGGGAACACCGAATTTCTTTGTGCACCTGAACAAAACATTGTGCGATCGGAAAACGGAATTGTTGGTGCGCTTTTTTCAAACCCAGGGAAATAAGCACTGGTTCACTCCGGAAACATTTCAGGCAATTCTCCGTTTGCGAGGTGTGGAATGCAAGTCGCCGGGTGGTTACGCAGAGGCGTTTTATTGCCGCAAGGTTTCGTTCTAATTTTTTGAAGCAGCTATTTTTGAAGAGGAGATATGGCAGGTATTAAACGGAAATTATTAGATGGCGCAAACAAGGTCTTGCATCATGCAGGACTTGAGCTGGTCAAAAAAGGACGCGATTTCCAGGATTACATTCCTTTCCGAAAAACCCTCCAGGATGTCGAGAAATCGGGTTTGTCTCTTGCCGATTACCTCGATAACAATTTCAATGTCCCTGGTACGACTCAGCAAACGGTCGATAAGATGGTCGAACTGGGTGTCTTCGACCGAAAGATCGACCGGGTGTGTGAGCTCGGCCCCGGTTCCGGACGCTATCTCGAAAAAGTGAAGGCTCTTTGCAAGCCTGAATATTATGAGATCTATGAGACCTCCGTGCCCTGGCGTGAATACCTGGCTGAAAAACATGGGGTCATCGTTCAACCTACAGATGGGGCATCGCTGTCTTCCACACCTTCAAACTCCATGGACCTGGTGCACACGCACAAAGTGTTATATGGCAATTCGATCCTCACGATCTTCCGCTATATGATGGAAATGGCGCGTGTCACCAGAGATGGCGGGGTGGTTGTGTTCGATCTGGTAACTGCCGAATGCATCAACAATGAGCTGATGGCGAAGTGGGTCAATTCGGGCGTGGACCATGCTCACAGCATGACCCCCCGGCAGACCGCAATCGATTACTTTGCCAGCCAGGGTTTCCAGTATACAGGCGGGTTCATCGTGCCGATGGAGCCGGGCGTGACCGAGTATTTTGTATTTGTAAAAGGATGATGCGGAATGTCGAAAACGACGGTGATATGCATCGTGCCGGTCAAGAACGAATCCTGGGTCTTAAATGACTTCATCAAATGTGCACAACGATGGGCCGATTTGATAATCATTGGAGACCATAATTCGACGGATCAGAGTGCTCAGATCGCCCAGCAGTATGATAAGGTGAAAGTAGTGCCCATCGATAATCCAATGTTTGATGAAGGCTATCGAAGGAAGATACTATGGGAAGAAGCCAGGAAAATACCTGGTAAACGGCTGATCATCTCCATAGACGCTGACGAAATGATCTCGGCAAATTGGGCGGAGAGTGCAGAATGGGAGCAAATGCTAACTGCTCCGCCTGGAACTCGCTTCCGATTTGACTGGCTGAACCTGATGCCCGGAATAAATGAGGCAGGCTTGTTCGATCAAATGGCCGCTTTTGTCGACGACGGTACGGATTTCCAGTTTCATAATGTAAAAATCCATACTCCCAGAATACCAGACAGCGCGTCTGAAATCGTTCACCTGAAAGATATTAAGTTGTTACACTATGTCCACATTGATTCGGAAAGAATGTTTAGTAAGCATCGATATCTTAAATGCTACGAATTCATGGAAACTGCGATGCGACCCTGGCGTGTTTGTATAACGTATCAGGACACTAAAATTAATAACTATGATGCACCAATCATCCCCCTTCAGAAAAATTGGATAGATGGATTTGCCTGGCTGGACGAATATAAGTCGACTGGCGGCGGATCCAGGGAAAGACGGTACTGGTGGGACGAAGAAATACTTAATTTTTTCGACTTATATGGGACTAAAAAATTCCGAAAACTAAATATCTGGGATGTTGATTGGAATAGGAAAGCTCAGATGATGGGAAGAACGGGAAATTACAGCGATCCACGATCCCGTTTTGAGAAATGGATTCACAACTATATCGAACGGCATCGAGAGAACCTGAAACTCAGGAAAGAGCTGAAATGGAAGATCATTTTTCGCCTGGGTATCCTTGTACTCAGGCCATTCGGATGGTAAAACCCCCGGTTGATGATATGACTCGTCGATCAATGGAGACGCAGGAAACTGAGTTATACCGACCGGATCTTGTCTTATGCAGATGGAAATAAGAAATACATCTGCGTTCGGGGTACGGATCATCCTGCTCCTGTTTTTGCTAAGCGGGTGCGCTGCGCCTCCTCCCACGTCGACGCCCATCGTGCTGACTCCCTCGGCGACACCCCCCATTGATGAGGCTGCCACTGGTCCGTTGTTCGTCAACCCGGACAACCCGCGTTACTTCACCGATGGGACGAAGGTAGATGGCAAATATCGGTCCATATACCTAACCGGTTCGAGTTTTTGGGATGTGCTGCAGGATAGCGGTACGACGACCCAACTGCCCT
>CAZBAX010000005.1:0-156948 GCA_964489725.1 uncultured Anaerolinea sp.
ATCACGCCCACTTAAAAAAGTAAAGGGCTGCCCTCTTACTTTTTGGACAGCCCCTTTGTCTCCTTCTTATCGAGGTACAATACGGCTAACGGTTTAATTCCTCATGACTCAAAATGAAAATTCTCCGCGCTTCGATCTGACTACATACCTTCCCATAGGCGTGGGCATCGTATCGTTATTTGGGATCTGTCTGCTGCTGATCGCCAGCCGGCTTGCGGCGCCACGCGCAATTGTGCAGGTGCCAGATACGGCCACACCGTTTCATTATCTGTTGATCGGAACAGAGCCTGGCGTTGTGACTATCGTTCCCACCGAAGAATTCATCGGCACACGCGAGGTAGGGTTCGCCGTTACCGCCTACAGTGGGATTTCCGGTTCTGGTGATTCGTCGATCGAAGAGCCAACCCAACAAATGCCCGCCGTACTCACGCCTGCAGACACAGCAGATGATTTTCCAACATTGATATCGCCCACTCGTACATTACGGCCCACGCTCACCACCGCGACAAGCACGCCGATCTCACTCCCGCCTGTACCAGGATCTACGACCGCCATCGCGCCTACCTCTACGCGCCAGCCCACGCTAACGTCTACCTCAGTGGGAGCGCCGCCTTTAAATGCCGGTACATACGATGATACCGACTCGCACCTTACCTATAACGGAGATTGGATCAGCCAGGCGAATGTAAGCGGCGCCCAAAACGGTACATTGCACGTATCACAGACGTTAGGCAACACGATCACATTTCGTTTCATTGGCGATCAGCTGCGTATCGTGTACCAGTCCGGGTCTGGGTTGGGCATCATGGCGGCGACGATCGACGCCGCGGCGATCACGCCTCCGTTGAACCAGAGTGGTGCGCCTTCTGCGAGCAGTGAATGGGTGATCACAGGATTGACCAATGCGACCCACCTTGTCGTCCTTACGCATACGAGCGGCGGGTCGGTCAACATCGACCAGGTGATCGTTCCAGACATAGCACCTACCTCCACGCCCACCGCGACGCTCACCGTGATACCCTAAATCAAATCGCCGATCAAACTTTCCAGATTTGCGCGTCCAAAGTGAGCGCGATAGGCGGCCGTCTCCTGCAGGATGCCTTTCACAGCGACATAGAGTTCCTTCTGCAGATATTGATTGGTGTTTCCATCCCCTTTGGATAGACGATACGATTCATTCTCACGTTGAGCCGAGATATGGCCCCCGGCCGCCAGCCACTCCAGGCCGACCTGCACCGCCCCTTCGCGTTGCCCCGTCACCCCGGCCAGCTCCTGCACTGTGACCAGGCCGGCGCGCTGATTGATCACGAACTTGGCAAGCCCGGCCAGGCGCGAAAGAAAGGCATCTGGCCCTTCCGCGGCAGGCGTGACCGCAAACACATGGACTTTACGCGGCCTCACAACGTCCAACGCAGCGCGTAGAACCTGAGGCGAGGGGGGAGCAGTGAGGATCGCGAAATCATCTGACTGCTGCAGCTCATAACGATTCCTGCCCTTTGTTCTGTCCTCACCCTCCGCCCAGATCAATGTGCCCATCGGAAGACTCTCGATCGTGGTCCCTCCCAGTCTCCAGTCTCCGATCTCCAATTCTCGCGTTCGCAATTCCACAGGCGGCTCTTGCACTACCCGGTACTCTTCGAACTGCAGCGTGACCTGTTTCTCGCCGCGGAACGTGGAGGCGCGCAGGGCATAGGCGATATCAAAGACGCTTCCCTCTTCGGGCAATTCCTCTTCTCCGCCACCCCACCAGAGAACATCACGCACGTTGCCCTTTTCATCTTCCACCCACAGCTTGCGATGTTCCCTGGCTTTGCCCAGTGTAGTGACCGATTTCATCCTTACGCTGCGGGTCGCGAACGTCAGAGACGGATTCCCTGCTCCAAACGGGGCCAGCATTTCAAGGGCGTTCGCCAGTTCAAGATGGATCTCCTCCAGGTTCAGCCAGGCGTCGATCTGTAAGGTCGGCTCCTGCCGTGTGGCGCTGCCCAGTTGACCCTCGATCGCCTTGCTGAGTCCTTTTCGAAAGGCAGCGAGCTGATCGTTTGGCAACGATAACCCGGCTGCCATGGGATGACCGCCAAAGCCAAGCAGGATGTCTTTCTGCGCGGCAATGGCGTCTGTGATGTGCAGCCCCTCGACCGAACGAGCAGAGCCGCGCAGGATCCCATCCTCAGATTGAGTCAGAAGGATCGCGGGTTTACGATACCGGTCCACAAGCCGGTTGGCGACGATGCCCACAATGCCGCCCGGCCAATTTTGATGCGCCAGCACGATCGCAGGTTCGGTCAACAAGTGCGGATGTTGACGCAATAATGCCTCTGCAGCTTCGTAGACCTGGCTCGTCAATAGTTTACGCTGGGCATTAAGCCCTTCCACCTGCGTGGCAAGGACGCGTGCACGGGCAGAGTCCTTCGTCAACAATAATTCCACGGCGGGGTTCGCATCACTTAATCGACCGAGTGCATTGAGTCGCGGTGCGAATGTGAAACCGATCGTCTCCTCTGTAAGCGTTTCGAGGTTCGTGCCAGACAGCTCCGCGATCAATTTGAGACCGAGACGGTCAGTGTGGCGCAATCGTTGAATCCCTTTTTGGGCAAGTGCGCGGGTTTCCCCTTTAAGCAGGGCAACGTCGGCGATGAGGCCAAGGGCGACAAGATCTAAAAGTACATCGGTAGTGACGACTTCAGTTGTCAGAAAAGAGCGACTGATCCCAAAGGGACGCTTCGCAGAGTCGTCACTACCAATCAAGGCTTCTGCTAACTTATATGCAACGCCAACACCCGCGAGATTCTTGAGCGTATGGCCGTCATCGAGCAATTTTGGATTCACGATTGCTTTCGCATTCGGAAGTGTTTCGCCAGGGTCATGATGATCGGTGACCACCACGTCTACGCCGCGCGAGTTTGCATATTCAATGGCGGCGTGTGCGGTGATGCCAGTATCGCACGTGACGATTAACGTCACGCCGCGATCGAGGATCGGTTGAAGCGATTCAACATGTACACCATGACTCTCCTTGCCGCGGATGGGGATGTAGTACACGACATTTCCACCCAAGGACCGAAGAGTTTGCACCAGCAGGGCCGTGGAGGATTGCCCATCAACATCGAAGTCGCCCCACACACAAATCCTTTCTTGACTGCGGATAGCCAATAAGATGCGATCCAGTGCAGGTTCGATATTTGGGAACGGTATAAGTGTTGAGTCTGGCTGTAGAAACGCCCGCGCCGACTCGGGTGTGGTGAACCCGCGTCGGACGAGAGTCTGCGCGATGAGCGGGGGCAGGTTGAGGCTTGAAAAAGAGGCGGGAACGTCGACTGAGACGGGATGAATCCAGCGAGTCATGGGCCAAGTATCAGGTTGAGAGTATCAGGTGTCAAGTCCCGCTTCGCGGCCCCGCTTGCGCGGGATCTACGAGATGGCGCTAAAGGCGCTCATGCCAGGTGTCAAGTTCGTTCGAATGAGATACAAAAATTAGTCCAGGAATAACGAGGACGGATTTATAATCCACGGCGCAATATCCATTATTTTATTTGTAGAGGAGTAGAGAGATGAGGAAAGTTTTGAAATGGATTGGGATCATACTTGGTTCACTGGTTGGGATACTGTTAGTAGCTGGCGCGGCGATGTATCTTGTGGGTGAATCTCGCTTCAATAAAACCTACGAGTTTGCACCGTCCAACCTGACAATTCCCACCGATGCAGAGAGCATCGAATTCGGACGCCACCGAGCCGAGACGCTCTGCCAGGGCTGCCATGGGGAAGACATGGGCGGCATGGTCAATTTCTTCGATGGTGGCCCGCTCGGTACGCTTGATTCGGCAAATGTAACAGCCGGCGAAGGTGGTGTGGGACAGGTGTATACATCGGATGAAGATTACGTACGCGCCATCCGGCATGGTATCGATCCGCAGGGACAACCCATCTTCATGCCAGCAGTCGTTTCGACAGCAAATCTGAGTGACGAGGACCTGGGTGCGATCATCGCCTACATCAAAACCCTGCCGCCGGTCGACCGCAAGTTGAACGGTCAGAACTTCTCGCCACTGGCAAAGATACTCCTGGCGGCAGGCGTGCTTGGAGAATTGCCTGTGGAAGCGGTGAGTCACGAAGTCCATGTGACAGCACCAGAGGCCGCTGTGACTCCGGAGTACGGAAAGTATCTGGTCGACACACATGACTGTCGCATCTGTCACGGCGCTGAGTTGAATGGCGGGAAGCATGCCGACCCGACGATCGCCGTCATTTCCCCAAACCTAACTCCCGGTGGCGAAGTGGCATTCTGGACGGAAGAGCAATTCGTCGACACGATTAGGAACGGCGTCACGCCCGGTGGACACCCGTTGAATAATGACTTGATGCCATGGAAAGACTACGGGAATATGACCGATGATGAGTTGAAAGCGATATTTGTTTACCTGCAATCGCTGCCCAAGCTGCCGCAATACGCGGAATAATGCAATCCAACCAGAACTTGTCTCAAAAACAGAGAATCCCGTCATTGTCCCTGCGGGACGGAGCCTGCCCCGCAAGCCGGGGTGGCGACACAATCTCATGTACGATTTCTTCTTCAGTTGCCGTGAGTAAGATTGCTCCCCTGCACGGCGCGTATGCGCACACTTGCCCCGGGCGCACTTCGTCTTCCACTTCGCTTTCGCTCAGTGTCCGCTCAGCGCGGGCCCTCCTCACAACACCGGGGCACGTGTGACGAAAATGTATTTTTGAGATGACTTGTACTTCGAGCGAACAATTGTCGGTTCGGTGTATCGGAAATCAGTACGGTCAAGAAATGGTTTTGTTCGATATAGGAGTATTCCATGAAGGTTCAAGGTATTGCCTGGCTGGGCACGCGCACATCGAAGTTCGATGCGATGCTGGATCTTTATCGGAACGTGATGGGGATGAAGCTTACCTATCAGGAGGCGGGTTTCGTTGTCCTGGACCTGCCGAATGGTGATAAGGTGGAACTCTTTGGCGATGAGTCTTCCTACAACCGGGAATTCACGCATCCCGTGGCGGGTTTTCTTGTAGACGACATTGAGGCTGCCCGCGCCGAGATGGAAGCTGCCGGGGTCGAATTCTTGGGCCCGATCGAGCGCACGAACGATGGCTACGCCTGGTCTCATTTCCGGGCGCCCGATGGATTTCTGTATGAGCTTACCTATGCTCCTGCGCGCCCGGTAATGCAGAGATAGCCTCGCGCACCTGCCTGAGGGGTTCGAATCGAGCCGTGAAGTGCCTGAGCAGTTCGGGTGCGTACGTAAACCGATAGCCGCGAACTGATTCGGCGCGGTCTTTGATCTTTGCCAGCGAGTCAGCGACGTAATCAAGATGACTCTGCGTGTATGTTCGTCGCGGGATGGCCAGCCGAAGCAACTCCAATTTGGGGTAATGCCATACGCCCGTTTCAGGATCGAGACACGCGAACATGACCGAGCCAATTTCTACACCGCGGATGCCGCCTTGGCGATAGAGTTCTACAGCCAATGCTTGCGCAGGAAATTCGTAATTGGGAATGTGCGGGAAGATCGCGCCCGCGTTGACGTAGACTCCATGTCCGCCTGCCGGTTGGATGGTGGGGATTCCGGCCTCATTGATACGCGAGGCGAGATAAGCGGTCTGACTCAGCCGGTAGTTGAGATATGCTTCGTCGAGTCCTTCGTACAAGCCGACAGCCATTGCGTCGAGATCGCGCCCGGCGAGTCCGCCGTAGGTGGGAAACCCTTCGCGCAGGATCAACTCATTCTGGATATGCTGGAATAGCGAATCATCATTTACGCATAATAAGCCGCCGATATTGACGATCGCATCCTTCTTCGCAGACATGGTCATGCCGTCAGCCAGCGAGAACATCTCACGCGCGATCTCCTTCACGGATTTCGACTCATAGCCTGGTTCACGCTGTTTGATGAAGAAACAATTTTCGGCGTAGCGGGCCGCGTCGATGAAGAACGGGATTCCGTTTTCGTGGTACAGGTCCGCCACCGCTTTGAGATTCGCCATCGAGACGGGCTGTCCGCCGCCGGCGTTGTTCGTGACCGTGATCATCCCGAACGGGATTTTCTCTCGCCCATACTTCTCGATAAAAGCTCTCAGCTTGACGAGATCCATATTGCCCTTGAAGGGATGCAGGTTCGCTGGATCATGCGCCTCATCGATCACAAGATTGGCCGGTCGTCCGCCGCGTGCACGGATGTTGGCGTCGGTGGTGTCGAAATGCATATTGCTTGGCACCCACTGCCCCGGCTGGACCAAACATGCCGCCAAAATATTTTCCGCGGCCCGTCCCTGATGGGTCGGGACGAAATGCTTGAAGCCGAAAATATCCTCCACCGCCGCTTTGAGACGATGGAACGAGCGCGCGCCCGCATACGACTCGTCACCGCGCATGACGGCTGCCCATTGCTCCTGACTCATCGCGCCGGTGCCCGAGTCGGTGAGCAGGTCGATGAACATAGCTTCCGCCTTCATCAGGAACAGGTTGTAGCCTGCTTCGATGAGCTTCTGCTCACGCTCTTCCTGTGAGATCAGGCGAATTGGTTCCACTACTTTGATGCGAAATGGTTCCGGGGGGTAGATCGTAGTCATTGTGCTCCTGGATATATTAGACTTCGGAAGTCTTCGCGAAGCATCCCGGAGGGGCCGAGACTTCCGAAGTCTTTGAGATACGGAAATCTTGGGTAGCGAGCCTGGCGTGTTCCCCTGGTTTGCCATTCGGTCTCCAACACTTGCACCGGGCGCAAGTGCCGGTGTGACGAGTCGATTCTACAACGTACTCACTTTTTTGTTCTGTAACAAATGTCATGAAAATGCTCACAAATCAGAAATGGCTTCGTTGTAAGCAATATGCCTTGGCTGAGCAGGAACTGTGGACACAACTTTTTTACGCGATTTTCCAGACAAGTTATAGTGCTATTCCAATGCCATGATATATAATCAAGAGAAGTTGGAAGTGACCGATAATTCGACAATCGAGGATATTTTGGAGGAACAAATGCAAAAGAGATATTTTCCATTGGCAATCGCGGTTCTGGTGCTGATCAGTATGGCCTGTCTCTGCACAGGTACAGATCTGCTAACGCCCACCAGTGTCCCGCAACAAGATCCGCCGCCAACCACAGAGCCAGACGTCCCGTCTTCGGGAATCATCACGGAGGTGGTGATGGCGGAAGGGACCGAAGGTGAAGAACTGGACCCGGTCAACCCCACAACTGTGTTTAGCCCGGATGCGATCATCCACGCCGTGGCAAAGATCGAAGATGCTCCCAGCAACACGGTCTTTACAGCAGCCTTCTATGTTGAGGATGTAGGTGATGCCGCGGAACCCGATACGTTGATCAGTTCCACAGATCTCACCGCAGATGGAACGCGTAACCTGGATTTCACCCTTTCGCCCACTACCACCTGGCCGCCGGGAACCTATCGCGTAGAGATTTCCGTAAATGGGGTGCTGGATCAGGTCGTCGAATATACGGTTGAATAAGATCCTCTCCTGAGAATCAAAATTGCCGCAGGTACACAATGCGCCTCCGGCAATTTTGATTCTGAAACCAAACTTAAGTGGTTGATCAAAATTGTTGATACAAGAATGGTTCTGTCAATGCGAGGAGCGCACGCAGCGACGAAGCAATCCCATAGCGCCTGCCAATAGATAATTTCGTGTGAGATTGTGTCACCACGGCGACGCTTCGCTCCGTCCCGAAGGGACCATGACGGTGCGAAGCGTGTTTATCAGCCAGTTCTTATTTCTTTGCCGCCCGACGCGTGTTATCTTCCATGTCCATTAGGATCAGGAGCCCTTTGGAAACTGCCTGCAAACCAAAGAAGTAGAAGACGCCGGGGAGCACCTGCTGGAAGTACGGCACGAAATAGTTGATCGCGTTGAGAAATCCCATCCCTTTTTCGAAGAACATACCGTTGTAGTACTGTGACAGGGTCAACAGCATGGACGAAAGCCAGCTGATGACGTAAATGGTCAACGTGACCCAGGCGATGATATCCGCCCAGCGCGCGATGCGCAGGATCGAATCGCGGTCGAAGTACGTGCCGAAGTAACTGGCCTGTTTTTCGGTTGTTTCAGTCATGGGTGCCTCTCTTGTCGTTTTCCGTCATTGCGAGTGGCGCTCCACGCCACGAAGCAATGACGGGTAATGATTAGAATTATACTTTGCCCTTTGTTATAATACGGAAGAGACTCTTTTCGCCGCGAAAATGTTCCTGAGGGCGGAACAAGCCATGGCTGCGAAAGAACCTACATCTGACGAAGGCAGAAGAATGAATCCCGAAGAGACTATTTCCAAACCCAATGACTATATCCGCGAAGCCGTCGCAGAAGACCTGCGCACAGGCCGCTTCCATTACGTCCGTACACGCCTGCCACCTGAACCCAACGGGTACCTGCATATCGGTCATGTCAAGGCGTTCATGATCGACTACCTGATCGCGAAGGAAAACAATGGCGATTTGATCCTGCGTTTCGACGATACAAACCCTACCCGGGAAGAGACCGAGTTCGTGGATGCGATCATGGACGACGCCCGCTGGCTCGGCATCGAATGGGCCAAGGTGACCTACGCTTCTGATTATTTCGATGAACTGTACAACTGGGCGCAGAAACTTGTGCGCATGGGCAAGGCCTATGTGGACGACCAGAGCCCGGAAGAGGTAAGCGCCAATCGCGGCACGTTCACCGAGCCGGGCAGGCAATCGCCGTTCCGCAATCGCAGTGTCGAAGAGAACCTGGACCTGCTCGAGCGCATGAAGAACGGTGAGTTCCCCGATGGTTCGCGCGTGCTGCGCGCCAAGATCGACATGGCGCATCCGAACATCAACATGCGTGACCCGGTCATGTACCGCATCATCCATGAACCGGCGCATCATCGCACCGGCCACCAGTGGAAGATCTACCCGATGTATGATTGGGCCCACGGGCAGAACGACTCGATGGAGGGCATCACCCATTCGCTTTGCTCGCTCGAATATCGCGACCATCGTCCATTGTATGAGTGGTTCCCCGAGCAGCTGGGCGTGTGGAAGCCGCGCCAGATCGAGTTCGCGCGTCTGAATTTGAATTACACCGTGATGAGCAAGCGCAAGCTGCGCCGGCTTGTCGAAGAAGGGCATGTCACCGGTTGGGACGATCCGCGTATGCCGTCGCTGCGGGCTATGCGTCGGCGTGGTTATCCGGCAGAAGCGATTCGCGAATTTGTGGCCCGCATGGGTTACTCCACAGTGGCAACTTCGAATGCAGGCGTGATCGCGGATGTGGCTTTCCTCGAGGAATGCGTGCGCGACGTCCTCAACAAACGCTCGCTGCGCCGCATGGCAGTGCTGAAACCATTGAAGGTTGTGATCGATAACTATCCCGACGATCTTGTCGAAGAGATGGAGGCCGTCAACAATCCTGAAGATCCGAGCGCCGGTACGCGCAACATTCCGTTCTCGAAAGTGCTGTATATCGAGCAGGAGGATTTCCGCGAGACGCCGCCGCCAAAATACTATCGTCTCTATCCCGGCAATGAGGTCCGCCTGCGCTATGCCTATTTCATCAAGTGTACGCACATCGTCAAAAATGATGCGGGCCAGGTTGTGGAGGTCCATGCCACGTATGACCCTTCCACGCGCGGCGGCGATTCACCGGATGGGCGTAAGGTCAAATCCACGATCCACTGGGTCTCGGCAAAACACGCCCATGAAGCAGAGTTCCGCATGTACGACCGTCTGTTCACCAAGGAAGACCCGGAGGAAGGCGAAGAGGGATTTATCCACGCCCTGAATGCGAATTCCTTGACTATCCTGCACGGATATGTGGAACCGCTTCTCGCGCAGACGAAGCCTGGTGACCGTTTCCAGTTCGAACGCCAGGGATATTTCGCCACCGACATCGAATCGACCGATGAGAAGCCGGTCTTCAACCTGACAGTGAATCTGAAGGATACCTGGTCGAAGATCCAGAAAAAGGGGAAATAGATTAGTAAGTGGTAAGTAGTAAAGCCTCGCATAGACGCGAGGCTTTTTCTTATTCGTCCGTGATTGCGAGCGGCGCTACGGAGCAATCTTGCGGCATCGCGCCTGAAATTACTTGCCTGCCCCAGTAGTTTGATGCTTCCGCATTTCACCACTCCCCGCAACGCTATTAAATTGTAAGACTCCGGCTACATCCGAACGATGTACAATTAAGACGTAATCTGCATCTTTGTCGAAAGTGAGGCGCTATGTCCAACCTACCGATGGCTCAAAAATTTCAGGAGCTACTGCTGCAATTTTCGCAGAGTGATGTGGTCGAGGAACGGAAGACGATCGAACGAAGCTTGTGGACCGATTACGGCGCCGAGTTTGCCGTGTTTGTGCTCGATATGTCTGGCTTTTCGATGCTCACGCGCAAGTATGGCATCGTCCATTATCTTGCCATGGTCAGGCGTATGCAGCTCACCACCGAGCCGATTGTGAAATCGCATGGCGGTTTCATGATCAAGTATGAAGCCGATAATTGTTTTGCGATGTTCCCCGAACCCGAGGCGGCCGTACGGGCTGCGATCGCGATGCAAAATGCCTTTGCCGCATCGAATCTATTAACGCCTGAAGATCAGGATATTCATATTTCGTGCGGCGTCGATTTTGGAAAAGTGCTGATCATTGGGCGCGAGGATTGCTTTGGCGACCCTGTCAATCGCGCTTCCAAGATCGGAGAAGACGTGGCCGCGGCGGGTGAGATTCTGGTCACAAA
This sequence comes from uncultured Anaerolinea sp., assembly GCA_964489725.1. Lineage (GTDB taxonomy): Bacteria > Chloroflexota > Anaerolineae > Anaerolineales > Villigracilaceae > Defluviilinea. Next base: position 10,727 of record CAZBAX010000005.1, read on the forward strand.
GGAAGCCATGGACATGATCCCCGCCCATGCAGGAATCCAAGCGCGTGAGATCAATGTGTCGATCTCAGGGATTAGTATCCCTGCTTTTATGATCGATTATAAAAAGACCTAACTTCGACCGTCCGCTTCTCAAGCAACCGAAAACTCCCCGCTCGAAGCGGGGAGTTTTTGTATGATCGATCGAGATACTACAGATCATCTGGAGGGGGTGGTGGGCCATCCCGGCGCACATAGGTCGTGCGATTTGCAGAGGCAAATAGCGCCACGAGCAGCACGATTGCAAGCATTCCTAGGAACCCATAAAATAACAGCATCATCAAATTCGGTGCTGTCGTGTCATCACCCGTGACCGGAATGAGCTGCGTAGCGCCTGGAACCACAACCGTCTCAATGACAACTGTCGGAACAACGGTATCCTGTAACGCTGGCTGAGCACTGGTGGGCGCGGCAGACGCAAACCCGAGTATGCCCCACATGACCACAAATACGAATAGGGTTAAGGTGTAAGTCAGTTTTCTGTTCATCGAAACATCCTCCGCGTGCCATTCCAACCTGCCTGGCCACAGATCTGTGTGGATATGCTGGAACAGCACATGAATTGAGTTTTGCATCGATCCTGTTCCCCGCCCGATGCCTTGTTTCTTACAACGAACAGCATCTCAGAATGTTATGAGTGCACACCTAAAAGCCTATACACAAGATTAACATACAGGATTTACACGAAGAACCTTGTGGATGTTTGTCCACTCAGCGGCCTTCCCAGGACTACTATTCATTCCATGTTTTCCAACAATTCGGCTGCCTTCAATAATCGCGCCAGCACGTTTTCGCGCCCGATGATCTCCATGCTCTCGAACAAGGGCGGGCTGACCTTCTGCCCGGTCACGGCGACGCGGACGATGCCAAAGACCTGGTTGGCGTTCAACCCTGATTTTTCCACATACTCACGCATCGGCGGTTCGGCGGTTTGATGTGAAATATCTGGCAGAGCAGAAATAAGCTCATGCGCCCGGCGCGCGATCTCAGCAGATTGCTTTGCATCGAGCCCCTTTGCAACGAGATCTTGCGGAGTCGGATGCACATCCTCTTCGAAGAAGAACTTTGCAAACACAAGGCTGTCATCCAATGTGACGAGTCGTTCGCGAATGAGCGGCGTGATCTTGAGCAGCGTGTCCTCCGGCACTTCCAGGCCCGCTCCCGTCAAGAAAGGTTTGATCCGTGCTGCCAGGTCTTCCGTCGTCAACATGCGGATGTGAGTTCCGTTGTAGTGGTCGAGCTTCTGATAGTTGATTGCAGCAGGTGACGGTGTCAGACTGTCGATAGAGAAACGTTCGACCATCTGATCAAGCGTCATCACATCATCTTCCGCGACGCCCCAGCCCATCAACGCGATCCAGTTGAGCACGCCTTCGGGTGTATAACCAAGGTCTTGCATATCCGTCACAAAAAAAGAATGCCCATCCTGCATGGCTTGTGCGGTCTCACGTTTGCTCATCTTGCCCTTGCCGCTTGGCTTGAGGAATATGGAGAGGTGTATCCATGTAGGTTCTTCCCAGCCAAAGGCACGGATGATGTTCACATGCAGCGGAAACGTGGACAGCCATTCGGAGCCGCGCAACACATGTGTAATCTGCATCTCGTGATCGTCCACCATGGCAGCCAGGTGGTATGTCGGCAGCCCATCCGACTTCATGATGACATTGTCATCCAGGTATCTGTTTTCTGTTGTAATGTCGCCGCGCAGGTGGTCATGCGCTACCGTCGAGCCTTCCTGTGGCATCTTGAAGCGGATCACATGTTTTTCACCGTCGGCGATTCGTCGGGCTGCCTCATCAGGATCCAGCCTGCGGCACAGGCCGTCATATTTGACACGGTCCACCTTTTGCGCTTCCTGCTCCTTACGCATTTTGTCAAGTCGCTCTGGCGTACAGAAGCATGGATAGGCATGTCCCAGATCCACAAGTTGTTTGGCATAACGTTGATAGATTTCGCGTCGCTCTGTCTGGCGATAGGGACCATACGTGCCGCCATGAACGAAGCTTTCATCTGGCGTGATTCCCAGCCAGTCCAGGCTCTGGACGATCTCCTCTTCAGCGCCAGGCACGAACCTTTTCTGATCGGTGTCCTCCAAACGCAGGATGAACTGTCCGCCTGTCTTGCGGGCAAGCAGATAATTAAAGAGTGCAGTGCGTGCTCCACCAAGATGGAATCGCCCCGTAGGGGATGGTGCCATACGTGTACGAGCGGGTTTGATGTTCACAAAAAGTTCTCCCTTAATTTCTAGTGCCGTGGAATGTGCTCCCTGCGCCGTCCCCGGCGCAAGTATTCCTCTGTAATCGCCGCCGAGGACGGCGGCGTGAGCAGATTTCCACGGCAGCATAAACTAATTTAGCGGCGCTCGAGTAGTGGCGCCTGAGCCTCGAACAGCACTCGGCTTACTCGACCATCGGATCCTAAAATTCCATCTGCCGGTGTCGCATGGCAACGCTTTCGACGAGTCCGATGCCTAACATCAATGATGTGAGACCGCTGCCGCCATAACTGATGAACGGCAGGGGCAGACCTGACACTGGCACAATATTCAGGTTCACGCCGATGTTGACCATTCCCTGAAAAAAGATCAATGTTGCCACGCCATAGGCGATGGTCATGCCGGCCACATCGCGGGCTTTTTGCGCGGCACGCAGACATCGCCATACAACGAGCATGATGATCACGATCACAAGGATCGCGCCGACAAAACCAAACTCCTCTGATATGGCGGAGAAGATGAAGTCGGTGTGACGCACCTTTAAGAAGCGCAGTTGCGTCTGTGTGCCGTGACCATATCCCTGCCCGAACCAGCCGCCCGAGCCGATAGCGATAAGTGCCTGCTTCACATTGTATGTGGCACCGAAGGTCGCGCTCGTATCGGGCAAAATGAAATTGGCAATGCGCTGTTGTTGATATTCCTGCATCCCTGGGATGGGGATGCCTGCCACCGTCAGCACAACCACTGTTCCCAGCAGCAGCGCACCAACACCGCCAATGATCACCAGATGCTTGATCTGCATTCCGTTGAACCACAATAGTGCACCCAGGATCACCGTCAGCACGACGACATTACTCAGGTTTGGCTGCAACAGGATCAAAACAATAATGCCTGCCGCCCAGAGAACGGCGCCGATCAACCAGCGTAGATCGCGTGGACGGTTTTCTGTGTAATCGAAGTAACGCGCCAGGATCAGGATGGCCACGATCTTGGCAAACTCGGTCGGCTGTAGGAACAACACACCCACCTGGAACCAGCGCTGTGCACCAAATGCGGTCTGACCAAAGCCGGTGAGGGTGATCAGGAAGATGAGGATAACCCCATACATCGGGCGGTACAACGCCATCCAATAACGATAGTCGATGGCGGCCACCACGAAGATAAGGGCCAATCCCGCCAGGGCGAAATAGATCTGGCGATTGATCAGCGGCTGGAGGACTTCGTTTCCCGCCACCGCCGAACGGATCATGGTGGTGCCGAACGCAGTTGCAAGAACCACTGCGCCCAGAAGCCAGAAGTCAAAGTATCGCCATGAGATGTCTTTTAGCATACCGGGAACTTACTTACGTTTCCTCGAACCGCGCTTGGCCGCACTCTTGATCGGAATATCAGCAACCAGACGCTGCGAGCGTCCGTCGTGCTCCACGCCGATCTGCATCGACTGCGCATCGATCTCGACGTGTCGCGATATCGTGGCGATCAGATCGTCTTTAAGGGAATCAAGCTCGGCCGGAGTCAGATCGGTGCGGTCGTGGATCAGCACCAGTTGCAGGCGTTCCTTGGCGCTGTTGGCGCTATTCTTTTTTCCAAGCAGGCGCTCGAAGAAGTTCATCTTATTTCCTCCCTGCCAATCGCTGCAGCCGCTGCCAGATCCCATCCTGATGATCGAGATCCATGAACGGTACTGTTTCACCTCTCAAACGTTTTGCAATGTTGCGAAAGGCCTGCCCGGCCCTGCTCTTCGGGTCGTATGCCACGGGTGCACCTCGGTTGGAACCAATGATCACGTTTTCATCTTCCGGTACGATGCCGATCAGCTCGACGGCCAGCAGATCCAGAACATCATCGGGAGAGAGCATGTCGTGATTCTTGACGAGTGTGGGATTGAGACGATTAATGATCAACGCGGCCGGCCCTTTTTCCTCCGCTTCGAGAATACCGATCACACGATCGGCATCGCGTACCGCCGAGACCTCGGGATTCGTGACCACAATGACGCGGTCGGCTGCGGCGATGGCATTGCGAAAGCCGCGCTCGATGCCGGCAGGAGAGTCGATCAATACGAAATCGTGTTCCGGTCTCAATTCTTTGATCAGGCGGGTCATGTCGCTTGCTGACACGGCGTTCTTATCGCGGGTCTGTGCAGCGGGGATCAGATGCAGCTCGGGTAATTTCTTATCACGGATCATGGCCTGCTTCAAACGGCAGCGACCCTCGATCACATCGACGATGTCGTAGACGATGCGGTTTTCCAGCCCCAGGATCACATCGAGATTGCGAAGACCGATGTCGCCGTCGATGCAGACCACCTTGGCTCCACTGGAAGCAAGAGCGACGGCCAAATTGGCAACCGCTGTGGTTTTGCCAACGCCGCCCTTGCCAGATGTGATCGTGATGACTTGTGCAGGCATATGTTTTTCCTGTGAAAGATTTTATGGAGCAGCAACTTGCCGTCCACCCGATATCCTTAGCCGGATGACCAGAACTCGGCTTGCAGTTTTCCGTTTTCGTTGATGCGAGCGATCTCGGGCCTGGCATGATCCTGTGGTTTCAAGGCAGCCGAGACTTCCTCTGCGATGCGCAGCTGCGTGGGCGATAGATCGAGTGCACAGATCACCGCCGCTCGATTTCCCTTTGCACCCGCGTGGACCATGCCGCGCAGCCGCCCCCAGATGATCACATTTCCGTCTGCAACGATCTCGGCGCCCGGGTTCACGTCGCCCAGTACGACCACATGCCCTGCAAATTCGATGCGCGTGCCGGAGCGCAGTGTGCGGTTGAGGAACATGGCAGTTTCCTCACCCAGATCATCGATCGCAAATTGACGCTTCTCTTCCGGGCGCGGTTTGGAGATGCGGGTGGCCAGCCCAAGCAGTTGGGCAGTGTTCTCGGTTGTCGGCGATTCACTGATCACGGCCCATAACGAGATGCCGCGTTCAGAAAGTAGGTCGCGCAGCTCCACCAGGTCATTGACACGCAGCACCTGACTCGACACATCCAACGCCAGGCGCGCACCTTGAAAAAACGAAGGCTGTGCATCCACCTGTGCCATCAGAGCGGAAAGCTGTTCCTGCCAGGGAGCATCGTCCAATGAGACAAGAAGCCCGTCGCGCAATCCCTTGATCTGAATGAGTGAGTTGGTTTCGTTCATTGAAGAGTAAATTATAGCATGAAGGTATGCAGGCTTTATGTGCTTGAAACGTACTTGCACGGGTAGGTTTGCCGTAAAACACCCCAAAGATAGCCTTGCGAAGGTTTGCATGCACCAAAGGTTGCCTCTTTCATATCAACCTTCGCAAGGCGTAGACACGAACTACCCGCCACTCGTCTGCTGCCCGGCCAGGTCGATCGCTTTGAGTTCGAAGTATGCCTGAATGACGCGTGCCACCACCGGCGCGGCGACTGTACCGCCTTCACCGCCGTTGTAGGCAAATGCCACCACAATGATCTCGGGATCATCATAAGGTGCGTATGCAAGCGTCCAGGCATGTGTGGGCCAGGCGCCGAACTGACATTTATTGGCTTTGCGAGCCACATCATCGCAGTATTCGGCGGTGCCCGTCTTACCGGCGACGGCGATCGGAATGGGATAGGCAATGTTGAACACGCGATACAAGGTTCCTGATGGATTCTCGGTCACAGCAAGCCGTGTGCCTGTGCGCACCGCTTCGACCGTGGAGGGTTCGACGATCTTTAGTCTTCCGGTTTCATCACAATACCCGAATTCGCAGCTGAACTCCTTGATCATGGGCGTTTGCGTGATATCCCATTTCATATTGGGCGTGAATGGTGAAATCTGGTAACTGCCTGGCGGTGGTGCAAAGAAAATTTTCGATGGATCATCGGATGCAGCCACATACATTTGTTGCGTCTCACCGCGGGCGTTGACCATCTCGCGTACGTAGTAGATCTCGAAATCGACTGGATCGAACCAGACCGTAATGACGCGGTCCTCACTATCCCGCACCTCACGGACAATCGTAGGCTGCATCAATTTACCGCGGTTGGCGATCGTCGCGCCAGACATGAGGATTTGTAGCGGCGTGCTCAGTACATATCCCTGACCGACGCTTGCGATGTAGGTATCGCCGGTCGACCAGTTCTCACCGGTATTGATACGCTTCCACTGAGGCGAGGGGATCAATCCATCTTCTTCACCGGGGAGCTGGATGCCTGATTTCTCGTCATAGCCCAGTGCTCGTGCATATTCTCGCAGGCGGAAGATGCCCAGACCCTCTTCGATCTCATCACCGAAGCCGCCACCAAGCTTATAGAAACAAACGTTACTGGAATACGCAATGCAGCGGAAGAAGTCCAATTGGCCAAAACCGGCTTCATTGATCACGCCGCCGCGATCGTAGATCCAGTCTACGAAATCGCGTGAATTGTTCGGTCCACATGCATCGGTGGGACGGAAGCGCTCGCACAACACCAGTTTGCCCGGTGTTTCTACGATCTTGCTCGCATCGATGACGCCTTCGTTATAAGCGCCGGTTGCGGTGGAAAGCTTGAACACAGAACCAGGCGGGAACTCAGCCGAGATGGCGTTATTCACCAATGGGCGGCGCGGGTCTTCGTTCAGCTGTTCATAATAATATCCGGGGATCAAACGCGCCATGCGGTTATTCTCAAATGTCGGGTACGACACCATCGCCAGGATTTCACCGGTCTTGGGATTCATCGCGATCACGACGCCGCTGGAAATATCTTTCAGACGACTGAAGTATTCGTTCCAATAATTGATCTCTTCCACGAGCGAAGCCTCGGCCACTTTTTGCAGCCGCGTATCGATGGTCAATACCACATTATTGCCAGGCACCGATGGATCGGGTGGTTCCAGGTTGCGCAGCACCTGACCTGCCACATCGATCTGAACGACGCGCGTCCCATTCGTTCCCAGTAGAATGTCATCAAGCGAAGTTTCCACCCCAGCATAGCCAACCTTGTCTCGGTTGGTGATAAAGCCGCGCGCTTCATAGTCTGCTTCGAGGGCCGCCGGGATCGGGCCTAAAAATCCGACCAAGTTTGCCGTGAGTGAGCCGGTCGGGTACTCGCGGATCGGCTCGATCTCCACGGCCACCCCTGGCCAATCGACCGATTTCTCGCGGATCACGCGCGCCAGTTCCTCGCTAATGTTGCAGCTGATACGAACCGGCGTATAAGGTGCAAGTGAATCGCCAAGCGCGACCATATCTGCAATGCTGGGGCCGGGAACACAGGCAGAGAACAGCTTCGCATTTGCGAGCGTTTCATCGGTAACGGGTCCGCCTGCGGGAACGCCGGTCAGATCGGCAACTTCGCGGTAGATGCGTTGAATATCGGCATCGTCATCGGGCAGCCCAGCGGGTGTGATAACCACGTTATAGGAGGCGACGTTACGCGCCAGCACATAATGATTGCGGTCATAGATAATGCCGCGTGCAGCCGGGTCACTGATCTCGTTGGTGTAATTATCGACCGCCTGCACCTGCCAGCTCTCTGTACCCACTACCTGTAAGTTTATGAGGCGTGAGATGATCAAGCCCACAACAAGCACCAGCACGGCGTACACCACCAGCGCACGCCAGATCGGGAGTTGGTATTTATTTGAAGATTGCGAACTCATTCAACCTCCGGGGTCGGGTAAACCCATCGTGCCAGGTCGCGCATCACTGCATACACAGGGACCGCCAGGAGCATATTAAGCAGTAGACCCGGCAATATCAATAAACCAAGTACATCTTCCACAGGCATGATTACGCCTGCCACCGTCAATGCGCCGTACGACAAAACGTTAATGATGATCGTTCCCAGGAAGGTTACGCTGAACATGGCCAGCAACGGCGCCTGCCAGACACGTTTCTGCAGGACCTGAGCCATCGCAACGATCAGGATGTACGCGATTAGTGGCACATACAAGGGAATCCCTGATACGAAGCCGACCAGAAAACCCATTGCGGCTGCCCAATGCCAGGCTGAGTCTACATTGTCCTGCAATGCCCAGGCGGCCAGCATCACCAGTGGCAAATCGGCGAAGCCGGAGAGCAAATAGATGCGGCTGATCATCGCCGATTGCAGGATCACAGCCAGAAGGATAATTGGTGCTGCGACAAGATTGCGCATTCTAGGGTACGGGGATCAATGGCGAAAAATCAACCGGTTTGAAGTTGACGATGATCAGTACGATTTTCAGCTGGTTAAAATCTACTACAGGTTGAACGGTGGCCTGTTGGAAAAGGTCAAAGTCGCGGGCCCGCGGATTGATCACCTGGCCAATGATCAAGTCCGGTGGATAGCCGCCGCCCAGCCCCGACGTGAGGACCAGGTCACCTGCTTGCAGAGCGGTATCCTGCGGGATTTGGTCGAGCGTCACGTCACCGGTGACCGAGCCGCTGAGTGTGGCGTCCTCCTCCGCGTTCTGGAGGCGAACGTTGACCTTAGAAGCGGGATCTGTGATCAGCTGGACGCGAGCCGCATCCGCGATGACCGCGTCTACACGGCCGACCAGGCCCTGATCGGTCACCACTGGCATACCGCGCAGGATGCCGTCGTTCGAGCCGCGGTTGATGATCACATAATGCAGGAACGGGCTTGGGTCAAAACCAATGACCGCGGCACCGCGATAGGTATTCTCCGGGTTGGCGCGTGAGAAGTCGACCAGCGCTGCAAGGATCTGCGTTTCGCCAACTTCCTGTTGCAGTTGGATCACCTGAGACTGCAGCTCAGCAACCTCAGCTTCCAACTCTACATTGCGCTGGCGCAGTGAAGCCATGTCGCGCGGCGCGGTTAAAAAATCCTGCACTGCCACGAAGCGGGCGGAGAACCAGGTTTGTAAATTAACCAGCGATCCTGTGAAAACGTTGGAGGCGGAACTGAAATAGCCTCCAAGCGCCAACGCCATCACTCCCCCCACGATCAAAAAGATGATCGTTGTCTGCAGCGTACGTGAAAATATGTTTCTCATGTTGATGTGCAAAGGTCCGCCACGCCTGCCCGTGTGGGGGTTCGTAACGAACGGTTAACGTCACACCTGGTGACGTGTACTGCCACGCTCCAATCCTACCAGATAACGGCTCAATGTATCGAAGTCTTCGAAGACCATTCCGGCCCCGCGCGCTACACACGTAAGCGGGTCTTCTGCCACCCAAACGCGTAATCGCAATTCATCAGTCAGGCGCTCCGCCAGCCCCTGCAAGAGACCACCGCCGCCTGCCAGACAGATACCAATGTCCATCAGGTCTGCTACGATCTCAGGCGGGATCTCATCGAGCGCATCGCGGATCGTATCCACGATCACCTGCACCGAACCGGCTAATGCTTCGCGCATTTCCACCGACGAGACCTCGATGCTTTCCGGCAAACCGGTCACCAGATTGCGGCCGCGCACTTCCATCGTTTTTTCAGGCTGCAACGGATAGGCCGAGCCGATCTTCCATTTGATCTGTTCGGCAATGCCTTCGCCGATCAGCAGGTTGTATTTGTTCCGCAGATACTGAACGATATCCTGGTCCATCTCATCGCCAGCCACACGCAGCGAACGCGATGCAACCACACCGCTCATCGACATCACCGCCACCTCTGTAGTGCCGCCGCCGATATCGACCACCATGCTGCCCTTGATATCCTGGACGGGAAGCCCGGCTCCCAACGCCGCCGCGATCGGTTCCTCGATCAAATACGCCAGGCGCGCGCCCGAGGCCATCACAGCATCGTAGACGGCGCGCTTCTCCACTTCGGTCACGCCGGTCGGGATCCCCACAACCACGCGTGGACGAGGCAGGGGAACTACGCTCTGTTCATGAACACGACCGATAAAATATTCCAGCATCACCTGTGTAATATCAAATTCCGAGATCACGCCATCGCGCAGCGGCCGGATCACCGCGACGCTGTTGGGTGTGCGACCCATCATCTCTTTGGCTTCCAGTCCGATGGCCAGTGGTTGGCGTAGCCGTTTGTCGATCGTCACCCAGGATGGTTCGTTGATGACAATTCCTTTACCCCGCACATTTACTAATGTATTTGCGGTCCCCAGGTCGATTGCGATATCTAATGAAAACAGGCCCAAAAGCCAGTTGATGGGGTTAAAGGCCAAAGCAGGCTCCTCGATGCTACATCCAACTTAAATAACTTGCTCAAATATTATACCTAACAATTCGTATCCTAGTAACTTGCATGGGGGTTAAACAACTACAAAAGGAACGAATCCACTCAAATAAGGAGCAATCATGGCAAAAGTCGCACTTGTAACGGATAGTACCTCCTATATTCCCAAGGATGTCCGTGAGAAATATCCGATCACGGTTGTCCCGCAGGTGGTCATCTGGGAGGGGCAAACCTACGAAGACGACGTAACGATCACTCCCGAGCAGTTTTATACGCGCCTGCGTTCTGCCAAAGTGATGCCATCCACATCGCAAGTCTCTGTCGTGAATATGCAAAAAGCATTCAGTTCGCTGCTGGAGCAGGGCTACGATGTCTTCGGGATCTTCCTTTCCGCCAAGCTCTCGGGAACCTTCCAATCGGCAGTGCTCGGCCGTGAGCAACTGACCAGCGGACAGGACAAGGTGGATTTCATCGACTCGGAAACCACTGCCATGGCTATGGGCTTCATGGTGTTAACCGTTGCTCGCGCCGCAGTTGATGGCGCATCCATGGCGGAATGCAAAGCACTTGCGGAGAAAGCTCGTGGACATGTGGGCGTGTATCTGACGGTGGATACACTTGAGTTCCTGCACCGCGGTGGACGCATCGGCGGCGCGCAGCGCTTTTTGGGCACGGCGCTCAACCTCAAGCCGATCCTTGAGATCACAGGCGGACGGGTGGAGCCGGTCGAACGCGTCCGTACGCGCGGAAAGGCATTGGACCGCGTGGTCGAATTGGTCGTGGAGAAGTGCTCGGGCAAGTCGCCGGTGCGCCTCGCCACCCTGCACGCCGACGCCCGCGCTGACGCCAAGGTGATGCTCGACAAGATCACGCCGCTGCTCGACCCGGCGGAATCGGTCTTCACCGAAGTCAGCCCGGCCGTTGGCGCCAATGCTGGTCCCGGTACGGTAGGGTTGGCCTGGATGGCTGGGATGTAGAGAACGATCGATTATGATGATGACCCCGACAGTTGCTGTCGGGGTTTTGTTTTCTATGGTCATGCCATCCGCGGTGGTTCCCAAGATACCCAGCGCCGGAAGCGTGTTCTTCGCGCGCGCCGAGTATCAGACTCTACGCTTTATCAATCGCACACAGCCGTCTTAAACCGCCTTGGAACAGATGAGCGGCTCTTATTTGGAAGTTGCAAGGAAGGTCAAAAGGTTGTATCCTTACTCTACGATGTCACTGATCGGTGTTCTCCGCCAGTTTTCGGTGCTTCCCGGCTTGATCCAGACGGGGAATGGAGAGCCGCGCAAGGCGCATTTCCTTGGGAAGGATAAAGCTACGTCCATCCAGGGCAGGCAGGATCCCGGCGGGAAACGTGATGACGACCCAAAGCAGCCTGCAGCAGGAATTTATCGCGCGCTGGATACGATCAGCATTGGGGAGGTCGATGATGTCTACCGGCATTTCCAGAGTCAATTGATCGCCTCGCCCAACGAAGCATGGATCGCGAAGAATTATTTTTGCAGCCTGCCTCTCAAACGGAAAGGGGATGATCGCCCGTCGGCAGTGTTCGGACGCGTGAAGACCTGCTTTCCCTCAGAGGGTCATGTATTGAACGTGGAAGAGATGGAAGTGCAGTTCCCGCGCCACGATGGCCCGCCAGATTTGCTGCATCTCTTCGGCGATGACATCGCACTGCAGAAATCGGTCAGCAGTTATTGCGTGGGTGTGAAATGCTTTGTTTCGGAGCAGGAAAAGGTTGATTTCTCGCTCTGGGAGAATTCCTTTGCGAGCAGAGGATTTACACCGATGTATGCAAGCGATCCTCTGTCCTTGTATGAGATGAGCGCACAGGATCATTTGTCGTCGCCGTGGCTGTATATCGTCGGTTCCGAGTGGCTGGCGCTTCACGCCCAGCCAGCCATACGCGAACGGATGCGTGACCTGCTGTATTGGAACAAGTTCGTATTGAACTATCATCCCAGGCGTTATTCGCTCCAATACCGTACACTAAACGATGAGCTGGATCTCAATTACGGGTTTTCAGAACGCGTCGTGTTGACACCTCAAAGCCCGGACCAGGCGCTGCAGAAAGTGGAGGAAGGCTTTGGAACGTTGTTTATGAAGGCAATGAACAAGTGAGTAGGTCGGATTGTCGCAGATCCCGCCAAAGGCAGGGGCAATCCGACCTACTTTTCTCTAACTATTGTGAGATGGGGCGGAGGCGCAGCGCGATCTCTTTGACGAGGTCCAGGTCCCCTTCACCGCTGATCTCAAGATAGCTATCCTGAAGGGCGGCAAGAAGAATCACAGACTCTGTATCCGGTGTTTGAATGGTGAACAACATCGCGGGCAATCCCAGTTCTAATGTGAGCGCCTGCTCCTCAAGTATGGTGAATCCAGATGCTTCCCAGGCGGTCTTGCGCTGCTGCACGTATGCGTCGAGATCGTTCTTTGGGTCCCATTGGTAGATCGTGGCGTTGACGCGGGTCTCCGCTTCAGGAACGACCGCCGCGTCGGCCAACTCCGGTTTCGACAGGAACTGGACCTGCGTTCCACGTGAACCTACGATCGCTTCATTGATCGTCCAGCCAGTGGGAATGTCCAGCGCAAAACCGGCTTCTTCATTAATGTAGGGCTGAGAGTCGAACGATGAGGCGGGGAGCTTACCTTGAGGCACGGTTTCCTCCGTCGGCGTAGGGGGCGTCGCACTGAGCGTGTCGAAGTGAGCCGTGGTCTCCGTCGCAGGGACATTGGTCTGTGTAGGGGCGGCATCCATTGGTTCGATCATGTTCGGTTCCGGGGCATTGCATGTCGATAACCATAACACAAGCACGAAAACAATAAAAGTGGTGCGTTTCATTCTCTTCTCCTGTTCTACCGCTGGTTTCAAAAATGACGAAACGTTTCAAAGGCACTCCTGGCTGAAGTTCAAGTCCTGAGAGCAGGTGCGCCAGAGGCGTGAGGCACTTTGATTTCGGTTGTGATTATGACGTTGTTACGCGTGGAAAGTTCCAAATGTAAACCGCGATCTGGTCGGTCTAGTAGTCTCGAGCGGATGCGAGACACGTCTCGGGACCACGCTAAACCTATGTGCTCTCGATTCGAAAAACCAGCTCTTTGCTGAGGATTACGCTATTGCTCGCGCTTCGACTGCGGGACAGAAGATCAGCGTCCCTCCGCTCAGCGCGGAATGCATTATGCTACAATCGATTCATGGATAGAAACTTTACATGGAAACCTTTCTACCACGAACTGGCAATTGAATTGACGAAGTGGGAAAACAGACAAGAGGAACTGATCTCCTTTCTGGAAGAATTGCGCAGCCAGGGATTTGTCATCACACCATTGCATGATCTGGGCAGGGATGGCATACGTTTCCTGTTAAACGAGATCGATCCATTTACGTTCTTCGGGGTATTCAACCGGCGCATCGCCTACGACCAGCGCATCGCCATCCTGCGGCAGGCGAAATCATTTTTCAACGTGAAGAACGAATTGCCCGAAGACCTGGATGGGATTCCTCTACTCAACAATATGAAGTCCTGGTTTTTCTCTGGACAGTTCGCGCGGCGCGCCGATGATGTGCGCAAATTATGGCAGGTCTTTCAACTCGCACTCAGGGAAAAGCCGTTGGAAGAGCCGGCATTCGCGCAGGCATTCGATGCTGCCTTGAGCGTCAAACAGACTAACGTGAATCTGACCATGGGGTTGTTCTGGATTCGTCCCGATACTTTTCTCAGTCTCGATCAAGCGAATCGTTCCTATCTTGGCCTGCGCCTGCCGGAGGGTGGGCTGACCGCCAGGTTCTATCTCTCCACGATCGAGGCTGTGAAGGAGCAAGGCAGACCCTTCACAGAAATTTCGCTGGCAGCCTGGGGACTGGAGAACGAGCGCGCCCGCAAGATCGCGGAATCAAAGGAAGCTGAATATCGCGCCTGGGGTGGAATCAATTACTGGCTGGTCAGCGCGCACTGGGACGATCGCGATCCTGCCGATCAAACGAAACGCTTTCTGGAAGAGGGGATCTGGGAAATCAATCATCAGGGCCGCAGCACCACTGATGTATTTGCAATGCGCGTCAATGACCGGATCGCCATCAAAGCGGTCTCCGCACAGCGGAAGGGATTGCCGTTCGACGGACAAAATCGCACCATCTCGCGTATGTCGATCAAAGCGATCGGTACGGTTGTTGCCAACCGAAACGATGGTCGCACCGTCGAAGTGGAATGGGATCCGAGCTTCGAGGAGAAGCCCTGGTATTTCTTCAGCAATCGAAAAGCGATCTGGCGGTTGCGGACGGATACCGGTTACCGATTCAAGGAATTTGCCGAACGACTGCGCGACTTCGTCTGGTTTGGGAAGGATCAGGATTACGACTGGTTTCTGAAACACGCGCAGGACGGCGACACTGTCGATGACAGCGCAGAAAACGAATCAAAGCAGGTACGTCGGCCATACAGCGTGCAGGATCTGATCAGCGCCGGCGCGTTCATAAGCGAAGATGAGATCGTCGAGATGCTCGCCGGCCTGCAATCGAAGAAGGCTATGATCCTGCAGGGACCTCCAGGTGTGGGCAAGACGTTTTTGGCGCGCAAGTTGGCCTATGCCCTTATGAAAGAAGAGGACCATGACCGGCTCGAAATGATACAGTTCCACCAGTCGTATTCGTATGACGATTTTGTGCGGGGCTATCGTCCGCTGGAGAATCAGGCGGGAGGCTTCGGAATCCAAAATGGTGTCTTTTACAATTTTTGCATGAAGGCCATCCACGACCCCGACCGCGAATATGTGTTCATCATCGATGAGATGAACCGCGGTAATCTCAGCCAGATCTTTGGCGAGCTGTTGATGCTGATCGAATCCGATAAGCGCGGACCCGATTTCGCGGTACCGCTGGTTTATCAAAATCCGGATGAGCCGCGCTTTTATGTTCCGCAGAATTTGTACCTGATCGGCTTGATGAACCTGGCCGACCGCTCGCTGGCGAATATGGACTATGCGTTGCGCCGCCGCTTTGTGTTCGTTGCCTTGCAGCCGCAATATGAAAGTGACCGTTTCCGGGGCTGGCTGCTGAAACATTCGATGAAGCCAGAGCTTGTCGATCTGATCGTGGCACGGATGAGCGCATTGAATCGGCTGATCAAGGCTGACCCATTGCTGGGCGAGAACTATCAGATCGGTCACAGCTACTTCACGCCACGTGGTGACAATTTTGCAGGACTGGATTTGGACTGGTATCGCAGCATCGTCCGCGCCGAGATCGCGCCCCTGTTGAAGGAGTATTGGTTCGATAACCTGAAGAAGGCGCAGGACGCGGAGGCGAATCTGCTGGCATAAAATTTGCCACAGAGACACAAAGACACAGAGAATGATAAAACTCTTCGCGTCTCTGTGACTCCGTGGCTGGATCGTTTTAGTGATGTCCAATTCTCAATCTACCGTTTCCTTTACCGAACACGGAATTCCCATCCGCAACGTGTGGCACATGCTGCTGTATGCCTGGAATGAGCCGCTGGTTGTGCCGCAAGTCAGCGTGGGGGATATCGAGAACGCGCCTACATTGGATGCGTTGTTCGCGACCGTCCTGATGAAAATGATCCAGCGGCGTATGCGCATCGGGTTGGGACGCGGCTATGTACCAGTTTCTAAAACACTGCGCGCGCTGCGAGGGCGTGTGAACTTCGCCGAAAGCATGAAGCGGCGTACATTTGACCATGGGGAAGTGAATTGTGACTTTCAGGAGTACAGCCTCAATGAGCCCCGCAATCAGACCCTGCGAAGCACGTTAGCGCGGCTGGTTCAGGCGGGGGAGTTGGGTCCGAATCAGACGGAAGCAGAGGCGCTGCGTCACCGCCTGCGCTGGCTGGTGCGCAATCTGGACGGCGTGAACATCATTGAACTGGACCTCGCGTCCATTCGCAGGCAGGTGGCTGTACACACCGTCCCAAAGCCGGTGTCCCTTTGGGAGAACGACAATGATTACCGGCTGATGCTATCGATTTGCGAGATGATCGTAATGCGTCAGATGCCGCTCGAAGATGACGGGACAAAGACGCTTCCACTTGTGGATCAAAAGACATTAATCCTGCATCGCGTGTATGAGCGCTTCGTCGCCAATTTTTACAAGATGCATCTCAAAGGTTGGGATGTCAGCTCACAGAAGCGGCTCGACTGGCACACGCAAGATGCAAACGAACATCTCCCCATGATGATCCCTGACCTGATCTTGCAGGAACACGAAACCAGACGCGTCATTATGATGGATACAAAGTTCACCGCGCGCAGCGTGGTGGAGAACCAGTGGGGCAAGCCAATCTACGACTCGTCGCATCTTTATCAGTTGTACGCATATCTCCGGTCGCAGGAGCAGGTATCGGCTGAGTATCGAAGCGCGCAGGGTATCCTGTTGTATCCTGCCGTGCGGGCAAAGCTCTCAGAGCGCGTCGAGCTGCAGGGGCATATCATCCGCATCGAAGGCGTGGATTTGGCGGCGGACTGGGAAGAGGTGGAAAAACAGTTGCTGCGGTTGGTGCAATAGAAGCTCCATCGGCGGGCTGAAAATAAATCCTGCGCCGTTGCCGACGCAGGAAGCAATAAACGTGACGATCACCGGATGTGGAGGACTACTCGTGTATTTTTCCATCGGGCATGGTGGCGCCTTCCAGCGATTTGGCTTGTTCCAGGGCTGCGCCGGCGCCTTCCGTGCCGGAGAGATCTGCCTGACTCAAGTTGGCGCCGAGGAGTTTGGCGCCCTCGAGTTTGGCGCCGCGCAAATCCGCTTTGACCAGATCGCTGACGTTAAGATTGACACCGCGCAGGTCTGCTCGGCGGATGTCTGCCTGGTTGAGGCGGCACCCGCGCAGGTCGGCGCCATGCACGTTTGCATCGCGCAGATTGCACTGGCTGAGGTTCGCGTCGTTAAGGCTGGCTTCGAAAAGATTGGTGCCGCTCAGGTTTGCGGCATGAAGATCTGCCCCGGTCAATTTCGTGGCGCTGAGATAGGAACCGCTCAGGTTTGCCCCACTCAGGTCGGCGTTGCTGAGATCGGCTTCAGCCAGGTTGACGCGCTTCAAGCTGGCCGAGGGGAGCAGGGCCCCGTGCAGATCTGCTCCACACAGATCGATGACTGCATCCGACCGGTCGATCAATCCTGCATCGCGTAGGAACAGAACTACCATGCCTTTGCGCCGTCCATCGAGAAGACGCAGGACGGTGTGGGTACGGGTCTTGGCCACATTGCGAACTTCCTCGGGAGAAAATCGCGATAGTTTCTCTTTCAGTACCAGTTCGATAATGCGATCGAAGTAGGACTGCAGCGCCTCCTCCTGCTGGCGGTCAGATTCGATCTCCTGCTCAACAGCCAGATGGGCTTTTGCACGCTGACGTTCCGTTACGCGCTGGGTTCTGCTCAATAGCAGCGCGCCCGTCGCGATGAACAGCGGGACAAGTAACAGATCCATCCAATCCCAGAGCGTCTTCACCTGTAAGGTTTCGCTGCCTGTGGCCGAAATCCATTTGGCGGAATTGGCTTGCATCGCGACCCAAACGACAGCAGGAATGCTGAGAAGCAGTATGCCTGTCTTTCTGACGTTGCGCAGCATTGATTTCCATGTTGTTTCCATGATGTTCACTCCAGATTCTCTATTGAATAATCCAAGGTCACCGTACTCTATATCTCACCACAAAGGATGCCCTAACACGACGGAAAAACGCTCGAAAAGTTAGCCGCCATTTTGCACCGGTGAGCCAGCGAAGAACTGTAAATGTGCATTCCTTTAGCGTTATAGGTACAACACACGAGCATATCAAACGAAGCTTAAATTCAGGGCACTGTTATGAAATCCTAATAAAACTGTGAAGAATCCCTCCAACCCGCTGTTGACGCAGACGCTGAGCCGCAATATGACGGAAAGTCCCTCATTTTGGAACGGGATGCCGGCGCTCTGCCCTGGTCGGCGCCACAGAACCGCAGCCAGGCACGCTGGTATGAGTACTTAATAGCGATTGAAGGCGTGTACGATTGCATGTATCGTGGTCAGCAAGCGTATGAAATCGGAGGCCTAGATGAACCCATCCAAAAGAGGTAATCAGACACGGCGGTTGATCGGCATCGCCGTGCAAACCGTTGAGATCGGTATAATTCTTGTTCTGTGCGCAGCTGTATTCCTGCTGTGGCAGCAACTGCAGCAGTCAGCACAGCAGGTGTCGGTTGTGCAGGCAACAGTAGCGTTCCTGGAAGAGGAGCGATCGAGATTGTTGAGTCAGCCCACTGCGGCGCCAGTTGCGCCTCAGCCATCTGCAACGGCGACGACGAATGGTGTCAATCGCTTGTCGTTCACAGACCCAAATGACCCGAATGCGCTGAACCCAACGTTGGTGTGGCAGCCGGGGAGCGCCGGCGTGAATGCCTATGACCTGACCCTCAGGCCCGAGTCCCTGACGCTGATCGCAGGTGGGGGCACCGATCAATGGCAGGGAACGAACACAGGTCCATTTATCGTCCTGCCGGTCAGCGGCGACTTCGATGTCAGTGTACGAGTGGAGACAAGCCCCGTGGAAATTTTTCAACGCGCTGGAATTGGTGTACGTTCCTCGCAGGATATTAATACATGGGCCAACATTTCGCGCAATTATCATAATGCGATCAGCGGCGGTCAGGGTATTATGGTGTTGTCAAATCAACAGGGAAATAGTTCCCTTCTTGGCAATGTCGCCTATGCCGGTGAGGTCTGTTTCTTTAAGATCGAACGGCGAGGACCGTCGCTGAATCTCTCTTATAGCGAGGATGGAACAAATTGGATCGTGCTGGAGCCGAATTATGTCGCAAATTTTGGGGATCCAGTTGAGATATTCCTAATGGCATCCTCCACAAGTGGACGCGGGCTTACGGCACAATTTTCAGAGTTCTCGCTTACCATGCTGCCATAGAGAACGTTTGCTTTGTGACGGTCTCCGACCGAGCCGCCTACTGAGTTTTGAAAAAATAATGTCCGATTGTTTCCGTCATTGCGAGCGTTCTTTGCGAAGCAATCTTACACTCGATCAGCAGATTTACCCGTAACTTGAGTGTAAGATTGCTTCGTCGGGAAGAGCACCCTCCTCGCAATGACGGAGAAGTGAGACTTTTAATTTTCAAAAATCAGTACGGACCGACGGTCTCCATTAATTTCGGAGTAGGAGACCTTCGCTCAGTTACTGGCTTGTGTTGGCCTTTTACAGGGTGCTACGCAAAGATCCTCGATCAGTAGAGCTGTTCCAGGGTCGGATTAGGCACAGCAAGCTGAGAACACCCACAAAAGAACTGGAAGGAGGTAAGCGCGTGGACATAAGTGGGAGAGAGACGTGAATAGTTTCATTGAGGCACTTGAGGATGGTTCTGTTCTCGTGCAGGATCATTGGCAGCTTGTGCTCGTTATTGCAGCACTAATACTCGTCAGTTATCTCGCCATTCACGTGCTGATACGATCGATCTTTGGCGATCAGTTGACCAAAGAAGAATATTTCTCGCTAGGCATGGCCGGTTGGTTATTGCCGGCTTGTTTGCTCTCTGTGATTGGGTATGTGTTACACATCTTTGTTCGTCCGCAGCTTAACGCTGGCATACTGATCGTGCTGTTTGCCGTTCTTGTGGTCATGCTATTCTTTCGATGGGGAGTATGGATCGGTGAACGTGCAAGAGGGATAATCATCTGCTTACTGGCGATCCTATGTATCTCGATCCCGCTTCGACTTGCCTTCATTTCGACACTCGTGCTGCCATTGTATTTTGACTCGACTCGCCATTATGCGATCGTCAATGACATAATGAGCAGCCTCGGACCTGCCGCGTCGCCAGCAGGGTTGGCATTGTTAAGGACCGACTATTATCACATTGGCTTTCATTTGCTGGCGTCCATGTTGACTGCCACTCTGGATCTGGATGTTGCTCAAGTTATATTGGTTTTGGGACAGATGATCGTTGCGGTGATGCCGCTTTCGACCTTTTTCCTGATTCGGCATGAAACGGGATCCAACAGCGCGGCACTGGTCGCTGTGCTCCTGGCGGGATTCGGATGGTCGATGCCCGCCTATGCGTTGAATTGGGGGAAGTATCCTGCGGTGACGAGTTTGGCCCTGCTTCCCTTTGTTTTGAGCGCAGCCTATCTCGCCGTACGAAGCCGGAACGAATTGACAAACCAACAGAAGTGGACTCTTTACACGATGCTGGCTCTTGCCATCGCGATGTGCGGATTCCTGCACAGCCGGTCGCTTGTGGTGATCGCGCTCGCAGCCCTGGCATGGACTCTCGCAGGATGGTGGCAGGGCCTTCCTGAACGGCCGCGGCTCCTTGTTTTCTGCGCACTTCTGCTGGGGATTCTGTTCGGAGGAGCCTTCATTTACAACCAGGAAACGCTGCAAACGCTGTTCAATCCATATATTTCACAGCGAACCTATGTTACGGGGCTGGTGCTATTCTTATCCATCTTCGCGCAACGCATATACCCTAAATTCACGATTGCGATTCTTGCGGCCATATTTCTTCTATTGTGTGCGCTTTTCGTTCCCACACCAGAGCTGATCCCGCGTTTCGCGAATCGGACGTTGTTGGACCGGCCCTTTGTGGAGATGATTCTCTATCTTCCGCTATCCCTGCTCGGTGGATTGGGATTTGCGGGCCTGGCTCAAACCCTGAAGCAGGTTGGCATGCATGAAACCGTGAGCAGCGCATGGCGAGTGGAACTCATCGGAATTGTGTTCATAGTGTTTCTGACCGGAACCGTCGTTGTGTCGTATGAATACCGTCCATCCGATTGCTGCATCATCGCAGGTCGCGATGACATGAAAGCCATGAATTGGATCCGCACGAACGTGGAAGCCGATGCGAGGATCCTGATCTCTGCAGATGAGTTGATGGTCACCTCCTCCGACTTACCTCAAGGCTACGCGCCAGCAGACGCGGGAGCCTGGATTACTTCCCTGACGGGCAGAGCTACCGTGCCTATGTTGTATTCCACCAATCTCAGCAAGGACAAGAAGTACGAGTCTCTGTGCAGGATGGAGATCGACTATATCTACATCGGAGGGGTTGGGCTGAGCTTTCACGCGCCGCGATTAAGGGAGCATCCCGAATGGTACCAACCTGTGTTTTCCCGCTCGAGGGTGGAACTTTATCAAGTGATCGGGTGCTGACGATATGGCGCGAAGCGGCGTCAGGCAAAGACGGTGCGCAATCCTCCAGGAGAAGGCGCGCTTCGTCTACGTGGCACTCACGGCGCCACTCCGCTCAGTACGACAACTGTAACCTTAAGCCCATTGCCTTTCAGGTGGGAAATACCTATAATGATTTCAATAACTGTGGAACTCCAAATTAGGAATCCCCGTTGTATGGATAGGTAACAAAAGAAACAGGGTTTCCATCACAACATCGAGCTGGTTGTCGGCACGATCGAAGGAGGCGTCTATTTGATCCAATGCAACTCATTATTCTGCATTCAACTTATAAATAGGAGGATTCAATGAATCGTATAGCAAACTTCAATCGGTTGGTTCCTGCAAAGATTTTATTCGTGATGGTCGTTTTGGCGTTGCTGGCCTCACTGGGCGTGGCGCAAGTACTGGCAAAAGCCAACACAGTCACCAGCACCCATCAGTTCCCTCTTAACACGTATGTATTTGTTCCCTGTGCAAACAGCGGCGCAGGAGAAAATGTCTGGCTTTCTGGACCCCTGACCATTGTGTTCGTCACGACCTTGGATAAGCAGGGACATTATGAGACGCAGTATGAGCTGCAGACCAAGGGGATCGTTGGTACGGGTTCTTCGACGGGGGCCGCGTATCGGGCCAGTGGAGGAACTGAAGGGACGTTCAGTGGTAAGGTCGGCTTCACAAGAAGCTTTGAAAGCTCGTTCCTGGTGACCGGCCAGCCGCCCGCGGCGCCATTCGAGTTTCATCTGGATGTTCATGCCACGGTCAACTCCCGCGGTGGGGTCGCTGCCACTGTGGATAACTTTAGCGTGACCTGCAAGTCGCACGGTTATCCAAGCTACCCTTAAGACGGGCTTTGCCTACCAATCGATCTTACAACGTTTCCAGCGCCGGGCACGGCGCTGGTTTATTGTCTGCATTGTGCCGCAGGGAAATCGTTTTGGCCATGTTGACGCTGGTCATCCCTTATAATGTGTTTGTGTGAATAGTATGAGCCTCGTTTCGCATCTATGGATAGGCGAAATGACTCGCACAGACCATCAACCTATTATGTTGCTACCGTACATCTTCACCGCGAAGCCCGCAAAGTGCGCTAAGAAAACCTTTAAATCTTTGCGTTCTT
This sequence comes from uncultured Anaerolinea sp., assembly GCA_964489725.1. GTDB lineage: Bacteria > Chloroflexota > Anaerolineae > Anaerolineales > Villigracilaceae > Defluviilinea. The sequence continues at coordinate 33,358 of CAZBAX010000005.1, forward strand.
CGCGCTCTTAGCGGTAAAAATGGCGTGATGTACGGTAGAGAATCTATTATTCAGGCTAACCATAATTGCCTTACAACGTAGTGGCGACTTTGCGAAGTGTCGCTCCCGCAAGGCGCTTACTGCTCGAAAACCGACGACTGACGCGAAGCGGTTACTACCGTAATCCATTGATGTCAATGTGAATACTATCTTATTCGAGATAAATCATGAATAGCTGGTATGCGCTCAGTCTGGGTGATGGAGTCATGTCTGGCGGCCTATCCCCTGAGATCGAAGAACGGTTCCTGTCATTTTTTGCGGCAGCCGGGAAGCCGCCTGAGATGGCTGTGTATACGCGACCTGAATCGGAAAATCGCTTGTACTGCGAGGTTATTGCATATTTCTCGCCGGCTGCCGTCGATGTGGCAAAGGCCTGCGGTGGGCATCCATGTGCCAAACCGGATCGTTCAGGGCTGCGCCTGCTGGCAGGTGATGAACAGTCGTGGTCGATCCTTTTTCCGGAAAGCGTTTCGTAAATCGTTGAGAGCCTGAACGATAATCTCCGGCTCAACGCGTTGTTCCCCGGTGTGAATAAAGTATCCGAAGATAAAGGTGTGTACAGAGCCTCCGCAATGGAAAAACTGATCCAACGCTTCTGGACGATCGATGACCATCCACCTGCTGACCCGGGCTGTTTTGTGATCCCATCGTATGCATTAAAGAATGCGTCGCAGCCCACACGACCAACCCGGGCGCAGATCGAGCTCGCTGTTGCATGGTGGACGAAATTTCCAGATGCGAAACTGATCATGTCGACGGGCGATAATCAGGCGCTCGGTATCACAAATGCCAAAGTCATGGCAGACTATGCTGTTTCGTTGGGAGTGCCGCGCGCCAACGTGATCGAAGAGGACCGCTCATGGAATACCTACACCAATCTCCTGTATTCCATGGAGATCATCCAGGCGCGCAGTCTCGGTCCACCTGCGCTGGTCACTCTTGATTTGTATACACGGCGGGCTGTGGCAACCGCTCGAAAACTGGGTTGGCGAGATTTCTTCTGGCTGTCAGTGTTTTCAAAAGGCGAGCCAGCCTACGGATATAAATGGCTGCAGACCTACTCGCGCGGCACCTTATTTTGTTACGAGTTCGGCGCCTTGATCTTCAGCAAGATGGTGGGTTGGGTATAACTGCTCCATGACAGTGGCTGCAAGTTAACCGGTTGACCGAACAATACTGTTGGAACCACGGCCACGGGGTTTCGTATTCACTGATGGTACGCAGTGCATTACTATTTTTACCGCGAAGACGCGAAACCACGCCAGAGGCGTGGTGCAGGTGAGACTGCGAAGCCTTTTCTTCCTTTGCGAAGAAAAAAATTCTCTCCCTGTCCCTGGCGCCTTCGCGGTTCGAATTTCTGCTGACTGCGTAAGGTGAGTAATTCATTGAAGATCCCTTTCTATTCAATCGATGCTGACAGTGGTTGCTGCACACACCATATCAGACGGAGGGTGGTAATATAGCGACATCCAGGAGTGATGACACGATCATGCCAAATTTCAAACGCGATCGTCCTACGATTGGTATTCTGCCCGGGTGGTCGGGCCTGGCGGGCGTGCTTCCAGATCGTTATCTGGCATCTGCATTGAAAGGCATTCAGTCTGCCGCGCTTGTCAAGCAGTGTCATCTACTCCTGGCGTGGGGTCTGGGACGCGTAGCCCAATCTGCCGGCCACACATACCCAGCCTGGCCTGAGGTTGCGTCCGATTCCGATTTCGTGCCCGTAGGTCCATGGAATACAGATGGGCTGATCGTGTTTGCGCCTTTACGTCATGCAGCTCGCTCGCGCTATCTGCAGGAGCTCAGCGAACAGGGATTTCCCGTTCTGTACATTGCCACAGGAGAAGAAGGACCTACCATCTCAGTTGACAACAGGGGTGGTATCCACCAGGCGGTCGCACATTTGGTAAGTCATGAGCATCGCCATATTGCTTTTGTTGCGGGCGACCCAGCTGACAAGGGAGACAGTGCCGCTCGGCTCGAAGCGTTTCATGCTGCACTTGCAGAACATCATCTGGAAACGGACCCTGCATTGATCGTGTACGGTTGGCATACAGTCGTTGGAGGATACGAAGCCGTAGAAAAGATGCTCAAATCTGGCGCCCGATTCACAGCGCTGCTTTCGAGTGACGATAATTCTGCTGTGGGCGCGATGCAGGCCTTCCGCGATCATGGTTTGCAAGTTCCTGGTGATGTTGCCGTGATCGGTTTTGACGACCAACCCGATGCGATCGCCCAAATCCCACCGCTAACGAGTATACATGTTCCGCTCGTGTTGATGGGCGAGCAGGCATTGGCACTCATGTTTGACCACCTGACGGGGGGCCATGCGCTTCAGTCGGTGCAGATCCCTACCAGGCTCGTCCCACGTCAATCCTGCGGCTGCATACCTACGTTCGTCTCCTCCGCGGCCGGCCCCGGGAACGTCTCCGAGCTGTCAGCCGGCCAGTCCGACGCGCAGGTCCATGACCTCGCGACGATTCAACAAAGCATCGTGGCTGAAATGCTCGCCATGCTTCCTGCTGCCTCGCTCTTTCCTTTGGGAGAACGAACCAGGCGCCTGTGCACCCGGCTGGTACAGGCCTTTTGCACGAGTTTGAATGAAAACAATGCTGTTTCATTCCAGACTGTGCTCATGGGCATACTGCAGGAACTGGAGTTTGCGGCAGAAAACATCGATTCCTGGCAGAGCATCATCTCTGTCTTGCGGGGCGAGATGACGCAGCTGCCCGCCGCGTGGGCCCTGGCGCCAACGCAGCACCTGGCAGAGGATATGCTTCACCAGGCACGGGCTGCCATCAGTGAAAGTGTGCAGCGGCGGGACCATCGCCATCAGTATCAATCGGAAATCATGGCCCAGGCCATCAGCGAGCTTACGGCGCGTCTCAGCGCCAGCCTGAATGAACAACATGCCGTGCAGGTTCTGGAATCGCAATCGCCTTCCGTGGGCATCCGACATGTGCGCGTGGCTCTCTTTGATAGCTATCCCGGGGACAGCGTTGCTGTGAGTGTCCTGCTCAATTCTGTTTCTGACGAGTCGATTCAACGCTTTCCCACGCGCCAGTTCCCGCCAGCTGGGCTGTACCCTGAAAATGAACTACTGAATCTTGCGCTTGTGCCGCTGGTGTTTCAGGATGAAACGTATGGATACATAGCCTTCGATGCGGCCAATCTTGGACCTTGTGAGATCCTGGCCAGGCAGCTGGGAGCTACGTTCAAAGCCGCGCGCCTGCATACCCAGGTGCTTGAACTGTCCCTGACCGATGCGCTGACCGGTGCTTCGAACCGGCGTTATTTTGACTTGTTTCTCAAGAATGAGGTCGATCGCAGCCGCCGGTTTGGACGCACACTGGCCATCATGATCCTGGACATCGATCACTTCAAGGCTTACAACGATACGTTCGGCCATCCGCTTGGCGACAAGGCCCTTCAGTTGATTGTGCGTTGTCTTCAGCAGGAACGCCGCGTCTCGGATGTGGTCGCCCGTATAGGTGGCGAAGAGTTTGCCGTCATCCTGCCCGAAACCGGCGCTTCGGGAGCAACCTATGTGGCCGAAAAAATCCGCCGTACCCTGCAGCACGCTGGGCTGTCACTCCCGCGTCCTTTGACTCTCAGCATTGGGATCAGTATGCTGCATGGAACAGATATCGACGCGGAATTGCTGATCCATCAGGCAGACCTGGCCTTATACGAGGCCAAAGCGAAAGGGCGCGATCAAGTGTGCATCTATCACGATACCAACGCACTCCAGGGTCAGCCGCCGTTGAATTAAAGGTATTCGAGAGGCGAGTTGAAATGAAGATACGATCCTGGAGTCCCTTGGGCGCCCTGGTTTGCCTCACTTTGACGAACTTCGCGTGCAGTCCAGATTCGTCAACGCAAAGCCCCACGGTACCGATGACCACGCCAGACACGTTCACCATAACGGACACAGCAATCTTTGAGTCTGCAACTGATACAGTCACGCCTGTTCCTGCTCCTACCCTGCCAGAGGGGCCGATGACCTTTGATGAACCGTTCATCGATAATCGCAACAACTGGTATACGAATCCGACGCTGGTCGAGGTTTTCGCCGGGGTCTACAACCATGTACTGGATTGCCCTGCCGCAGGTTATTCCACACATTGTGGAAACTTTATCAAGATCCCCTTTGCATTTCCGCGCAGTTTTCGTATGCAAATGGAGACCACGATTACAAGCGCCTCAACCGACGCGGGTGTGATGGTCGGTTTTCAACTGAGAAGAAGTGACGATAGCTACTACTACGTGAATTATGTCATTACGAAGGGTTTATATGAAATCAGCCGCGTGACGCAGACCGGGGCATTCACCATCCTCTCCGAAACACCCACAGACTTCATTGCGCAGGGCGTCGGCGAAACCAATGTCCTCGGTATCGAAATCAAAGGTGCAGACCTAATGCCGTTGTTGAACGGGAACCAGATCTCGCCTGTGCAGGATGGCAATATACGCACTGCCGGAGACAGCTATCTGGTGGTGCTGGTGGAACGAGGACACACTGCAGAGGTCCAGTTTGATAACCTCGTTGTCGAAATAATTGAATGACCACGATCGCCTTGAACTTAAGGAGCACATTGGACTATGAGCAAACTGGCAAAACTGAGCCTGGTCATCGCTGGATACGTGCTGGCTTGCCTGGCCGCGGGCGGCGCTGTGTCTGTATATCAACGGTTCACGCAAAGCGCCGCATCGCAGGCATCGGCTGGCATGTCTGCCTTCGGCGATTTTCTGCTTCTTCTCTTCCTCTTTGGCCTGTTCGCGTTGTTCCCCACCGGAGTAGGACTCTACTTTCTTCTAGGCTTGAGAAAGAAATAGTCGCAGATCTGACGTGACGTGCACGTCACTGGGGGTTCGTCGTAACATCGTGAAATAGGGGATCGCAATCTTAACGGGTGGTCCCGCCGCAAGCTTGCAATTCCGAAAACAGCGGGGTATTCCTTCCGCGTTACAATTTGATCTATTACAGCATCGATTCATTACAACCCAAAAGAGAGGATTTCATCATGCGATTCAAACGATCGATCATCATGGTATTGCTGTTGGCGATGCTGGCGGCGGGCGCCTCTGTGGCGCAGGCCGCTGGTCTGTGTGTGCATCCCACCGGAGCCAGCAAATGTTTCTCTTCGATTCAGGAGGCAGTAGACGCTGCCAATGACGGCGACCGGATCACGATTCGCTCCGGGACGTATGTGGAACAGATCACCATTCTCGAAAAGGACCTGACGTTGATCGGTCAGTCGGGAGCGGTCATCGAGGCGCCGCATGACATGCAGGATACGATGTCGGCAGTGGCCGGTGTGGAAGGACGCCCGATCATTCTCGTTGCCGGAGCCGATGTCACGCTGCGCGGCCTGATCGTCGACGGACGGAACTCTGCCGCAGAAAACCCATTCCTGGATGGCATCACCTTCGTCAGCGCGGGAGGTCAGATCCGCAACAACGTCATACGCGATATCGGCTTTGGTGAACCGACTCTGCCGGTCATCGACGGGCAGCCTCTTTATCAGGGCAACGGGATCGTGGTGGCCAACCAGATGGCGACCGCGCGCACGATCGTGATCGCCGAGAACCGGGTCACGGAGTTCAACAGTGTCGGCATCACTGTCTTCGCAGAAACGGACCCTATGAATCCTGCTGAATCAACCTTGACCGCGCACATCACCGATAACGTGATCGTAGCGCAGGGAGCGAATGATGTCATCGATCAATGGGGCATCTTTCTCGGTGGCTATAATTTTTCAGAACCGCAGTTCAGCGTGACAGGCACGATCGAAGGCAACAACGTCTCTGATACGCTGACGGTTGCGCCCCATCCTCTGCCGGGCGTCGGGATCGCCACGCTCTTTACCCACGATGTTTCGATCCGGCAGAACTCGGTCGAGAATGCGAATCTTGGCGTAGTCTCCAATCTGTCGTTCAATGCTGCACTGACGCGCAACCAGATCGTCGGCCCGAAGATGCAGGGATCTGGAACGATGGGGCTCCTCCTCTCGGGAAGCGATATGTGGGTCGCTGAGAACCGCTTGAAAAGCCTCGATGTGGGACTGTTCCTGATGGTGGATGACCCGGCCTTTGGCAGTGCCCTGAACACATCCCTGGATGATAATGGGTTTGACAAGGTCGCGGTCGATATCATGACCGGCGCGCTCACACCCGTGGCGGCCGCGTCGATGCGGGAAGCCGCGCCCATCACCCGCAGGTTTGGGCCACGCTAACACTGCACCGAACGCGTTGTACAGAAGTTGAGGCTGCCCCGATGGATTTCCATCGGGGCAGCTTTATGATCTGGGTTAGAGAGGGAGTATGGATGGATCCTCGAAAATCATTTCACGTAGGGGCTGGGTGTGGGCTCCCAGGATTTCAAGATACGAACCCTGTGAGGTTCGACGAACACATGTCCCGCCTTCGAAATGATCGGAACCGGCACATGCTTGCCATCAAGATAATGCATCGGGTCCACCTTCCACGGCCCGGTGGTCGATAGGGTATCTGTTGACCTGGCCCGGTACGGCGTGGCGTTGGTGCCAAACGTAAAGAATTGTGGATGATCGATGAACGTCCAATCCTTCCAGGTTTCATAATCGGAGGTTCGCAGGGTTTTGACTTTATGCCCTTTTGAATATACGGCATGCGAGTTCAGTTCCACTGTTGTACCGCCGCAGGTATTTTCCCAAAGCACAGGTAGTTCTTCGTCCTTATTCACATTCCGGATGAAGTCACGGCATGTATCAGTGCCTTTGTTGTTGCAAAAGGCAGTGTGACCCTTGGTGATGCCGCGCCAGGCATTCGTGAGGAAGTCCATTTCTGGGGGAGTTAACCGGCTGACGTCTGTATGCCCATAGTAGGATAGGACCAGCTGCTTGAACCAGAACCACTGCAGCTCCTCGGTCAGCTTTACACCAACGCGCGGCTGAAAAGGGACCATCTCCGGCCAACCCTGTGTATTCTTGAGTCCGTCCTTGTCTTCCAATAAGCCACGCGGCACTGAGTAGCCCCAATCTTTGCGGAAGAACTCACTGGTCTGATAGTCATGCAGCATGAACGCAAACACGCCTGCTGGCCGCCCTCGAAACGGCGGCGGCGGCAAGATATGTGCCACACCATCGATGTCAATCTGAACGCGCATAGACTGAGTATAAAACGATATGCTGAAATTCTGCAAACCAGGATTTAGCCACCGCAGCGCAGTATCAAAACCACTCAATTACAGTCATGTATTCGTTCCGTAAACATATTACTTCCATAACGAGATCAGGAATGCACGTTCACTCTGATACAATCAGTGCGCTTATCGGCACAGAAAGGAAAAGCGGTGAAAAGAAGGGCTTATTTGCTGATTGCAGTTTTCCTTGTTGTCAGCATCACTGCATACACACTACCCATCCTCATCAATCGAACACTCTATCCAGGCGGTGCAGGTCCTGAGCTTGTGATGCCCGATACCATGGGACTGACATTTACAAGCAGCCCGGAACCGACATCAACCCTGACTTACACTGCGACGCATACGTTCACCCCAACCGCAACATGGACATTCACATCTTCGCCGACATCTACTTTCACGCCGACGTCGACACGTACTCCCACCGCGACAGCCACGGCCACGTCCTCGCGGACTCCAATCCCGCCAACCAATACGCGCAGACCCGGGCAACAGAATCCTCAGGTACCCACGAATCCGCCTCCGGCAAATCCGGCTCCTACAAATCCGCCTCCCACAAGTCCACCGCCAGTGATTCTGCCTTTGCCAACACTTCCGCCGATCCTGTAATGGTGCTTCATCATCAACCCTGAAGGCGATGAAAATGAAAGTGGTATGAACTTCAACGTTTACTGGTATAGAAAGGAAAGTCCGAAGTGAAAGCAAGGCTCTATATGCTTGTTACAGCATTCTTTGTTGTCAGCATCGGTGCATACTCTTTACCCATCATCATCAGTCGAATACTATATCCCGTCGCGGACAACGCGGAACTCGTGATTCCCGATACAGGCGGAATGACGCTTACGAGCAGCCCGACGCTCACGTCTACTCTCACCCCAACCGTTACACGTACTCCCACGCCGACATCGACGTTCACGCCTTCGACGACCCCCACGCGCACGCCCAGCCGCACCGCTACAGCAACCAGGACCGCGACCGCAACGGCCACACCGTCACGGACGCTGATCCCACCCACAGCGACCCGCCCGCCCAGAGAAGACCAGACAGCGGTTCCGTCCCCGCTGCCTACTCGCACGAATCCACCTGCTACAAACACGGATGTGCCGCCGACAGAACCTCCACCAACTGATCCGCCGCCAACCGACCCGCCGCCAACCGATCCGCCGCCAACCGATCCGCCGCCAACCGACCCACCGCCAACCGACCCACCGCCAACCGACCCACCGCCAACGGATCCGCCTCCGGCGTAGGAGGCTCTTGCATTTCAAGTGCTTCCGCCGATATTGTGATTGGTCTTGTATTCACGTTACTCGCGGTGTATCAACCTAGCGACAAAACCGTCACGAATCAAAGTTATTGAGTACAATTAATCGTACTCGAAACACCGAACTTAGACGTACGGAGATGAATGATGCATCTCCATGAGAGGATCCGCGGCAACATGAGAGTGAGGGAGCTGGCTGTCCCATTGCAGGCATTATTGGCGGTGCTGACCTGTATCAGCCTGATGTGGATGGTTTACACGATGGCGTTCTTCGATCCCAACCCACCGACCGCGGCCGAGGTCCATTCGTTGGAGACACAGGACCCGGAGATGCTTGTGTATAAGACAGCCGCAGCCATGACTGTCGATGCTCTCCTGTTTGGCCCTACACAGATCCTTCTGCCAGTTACGGGTCCTAGTTTGACAGCCACGCCCATGGGTACCGCAACACGTACTCTGCTTTCGACGCTTGTCGCCATGCCTACGAGCACGGGAACTGCCACCCGCCGACCTGTGTTGACCCCTACAGACACAGACCGAGATCGTGAGAATCCAGGCCTGCCGCCTGCGACGTTAACGCCACGACCCACCTTCACATCAACCGATGCACCGACGATCGCGCCGCCGCCAACAGCTACAGCTACCGAGCCGCCGACGGCCGAACCGTCTGCTACAGATGAACCTACTGCCACTCAGCCGCCAGCGACCGAACCACCGACGGAACCGCCTACGGAACCGCCGACCGAGCCGCCAGCCGATCCAACGTCCACTGTACCTGCACCGTAAGTGATAAAATCTACCTATGGAAAAAAATACCGGGCCTCTGCTTGTTGTCGAAGACAATACCGATATCCTCAACCTGCTAGACACCACCCTCACGTTCAAGGGGTATCGCGTGGTCACTGCGCGCAATGGGAACGAAGCGCTCGCGGCCATTGAAAAGGAACGTCCGATTGTGATTGTCACAGATATCCTGATGCCGCAAATGGATGGCTTCAGCCTCGTCCATCATCTGCGAATCAACCCGAACACGCGCGACATTCCGATCATTTTTCTTTCCGCTACCTATGTCACGCCAGAGGATAAATCGTTCGCCATGACTCTGGGTGTGATCCAGTTCATCGAGAAACCCGTAAACTTCGAAGAGTTCCTGCCGGCTCTTGAGAAACTGGTCGGGATGGATTTCAAGTCCACACAAACGCCCCTCGATGAGGTGCAATTCTACAACGAGTACCGTAAACGGCTCGAAACCAAGCTGATCCAGAAGAACACCCAGATCACCCGCGCAGAACGGCTCATGGATACCCTGCCTGAGGAGGAGAAGCCAGCCTTTCAGATCTCCCTGCATCAATCCATCAATGAACGTCAGGAGATCCAACACCTCCTCGATCAGATCCATGCGCTCATGGATAATCAGGAGAAGGACAACTAAATTCTGGACCTGCCCAATAACGGATTGAACTATGTCACCCTGCATGAATGGATGGGTGACATTTTATATTCTGTCGTGGAGATTCATTCATGAGATATTTTGTTACAGGCGCGACTGGTTTTCTTGGCAATGTGCTGGCGCGACAATTGCGCCAGGCCGGCCATGAAGTCCATGCGATGGTGAGAGAGCTTCGCAAAGGCGGCGAGCTGCAAAGCCTGGGTGTGCGGCTATTCAAAGGCGACATCACCGAAAAAGAATCCATGCGCGAGGGGATGCAGGGCGTAGATGGTTTGTTCCACGTCGCGGGTTGGTATAAGATCGGCGCACACGATAAGAGCGACGGCGAGAGGGTCAACATACAGGGCACGCGTAATGTGCTGGAGTTGATGCAGGAATTGCGCATCTTGAAGGGAGTCTATACCAGCACGTTAGCAGTCAATTCTGATACACATGGCGAACTCAAAGATGAAAAATATCGCTTTACTGGAAAGCACATCACTGAATACGATCGCACCAAAGCTGTAGCGCATGAGATCGCTCAGGAATTCATCATGGATGGTTTACCGCTGATCATCGTGATGCCGGGTGGCATCTATGGTCCCGGCGATACCTCCGTGCTGCGGACCACGTTGATCCAATTTCTACAGGGCAAGCTGCCAATGCTTCCAACGACAGCCGGCTTCTGCTGGGGCCATGTGGAGGACACCGCGCATGGCCATATTCTGGCGATGGAAAAAGGTGCGATCGGCGAAAGCTATATCATCGCCGGAGAACCGCATACGTACCAGGATGCCTTCACGTTGGCGAGTCACATTACAGGCAGGCCGGCGCCGAACTTTGTGTCGTATCGCATCTTCAAAACGGTGGCTATGTTGGTCAAACCCTTCGATGCTTTTCTACCTGAAACGTACACCTCAGAGACAATGCGGGTGCTTTCGGGCGTCACCTACTGGGGAGATAACAGCAAAGCAAAACGCTTCCTGGGATATACCCCGCGTCCGCTCACAGAAGGACTGGAGTCGACGCTCAGGCACGAGATGTCTCTGCTGGGAATGTGAACCTGGCTGATTCCAAGGGGTGCTGCATAGCTGTGTGAAAGCCGCGTGCACTTTGAAAAGGGATTGTTCAGCATCGTAAGTGGGTTACACTTTCCTGCAATACGGCAAATATTCCTATCTTGACTTTTTTACTCGAAATGCATAAAATTGATTTATCGGATTAATCATATTTATGCTGAGAGATCGTCTTTCCCCTGAAATCTCCGAATTCATGCGGTATCTGGCGACCAGTACCGAGGTCGATCACGGATTGCCCTCGCTTAAGGACTTGAGCGACCAGCTTGGGTTGAGCCTGGCTTCATTGCGCGAACAGCTCGAAGTGGCGCGGGCCCTCGGTTTAGTGGAGGTCCGCCCGCGGCTGGGGACGAGGCGGCGGGAGTATACGTTCGCGCCTGCAGTACGGCAAAGCCTGCAATACGCGTTGGCGCTCAACGATGAGCACTTCCGCAAGTATTCCGAACTGCGAAATCACGTCGAAGCCGCGTTCTGGTATGAGGCCGTGGAGAAACTGACCGATACCGACAAAGCCGAATTGCAGGCACTGGTGGCGCGCGCCTGGGAGAAGCTGCGCGGCGTGCAAATTCAGGTGCCGCATGAGGAACATCGTGCACTGCACTTATCGATCTATCGCCGCCTGGAAAATCCATTTGTTACGGGCATTCTCGAAGCGTACTGGGATGCGTACGAAACCGTCGGTCTGAATGTGTTCGCCGGTGGATACGAGTATTTGCAGGAAGTCTGGCGCTATCATGAGAAGATGGTCGCCTCGATTTGCAGTGGAGATTACAAGGCCGGTCACGAGGCGCTGACAGCTCACACCGACCTTTTGTATCATCGATCATAAATAGATTTCCCCGTCATTGCGAGCGGAGCGAAGCAATCCCGTTGAACGTGAGATTGCTTCGTCGTGGCGCACAGGCGCTACTCCTCGCAATGACGGAAAAGCTAACAACGAGGAGCAACATGAACAAAGTAGTGAATGATTTTTCGATCACGGTGGGTACCAAGAACGGCTCGGGCAGTTCAACCGCCAACAACACCATACTGCGGGCCATCTTCAAGATGGGCATTCCGGTGTCTGGCAAGAATTTGTTCCCATCCAACATCCAGGGCCTGCCCACGTGGTACACGATCCGTGCCAATAAGAATGGATTCATCGCGCGGCGCGAAGAGCAGGAGATCGTCGTGGCGATGAACCCCGATTCGTTCGCGCGTGACCTGGCGTCGGTCGCGCCGGGCGGGGCGTTTTTCTACTCTGACGATATCAAGCAGCCGATCACGCGCGTCGATATTGCGATCTATCCCATGCCGGTCAAGCAGCTCGTGCGCAGCGACCCAAACGTCCCTGCTGACTATCGCGATCTCGTGGGGAACATGGTGTACGTGGGTGTGCTGGCGCAGATGATCGGACTCGACCTCGAGACGATCCGGGCCGCATTGGAGTTTCATTTCAAAGGGAAACAGAAGCCCATCGACATGAACTTTAATACTGTCAAGGCAGGCGCTGAATGGGCCAAGGCGAACCTTGAGAAGAAGGACAATTTCCATCTTGAGCCGATGGACAAGACCAATGGATTGATCATGGCAGATGGTAACACAGCCGCGGCGATCGGTTCGGTGTTCGGTGGCGTGCAGTTCGCGGCGTGGTATCCGATCACGCCCGCCTCCTCGCTGGCAGAGGCCTTGAACGATTATCTGCCCACATTGCGCAAGCGTGAAGATGGCAGGCGTACCTATGCTGTTGTGCAGGCCGAAGATGAACTTGCGGCGCTGGGCATGGCCATCGGTGCGGGCTGGAGCGGTCTGCGGGCGATGACGTCTACCTCAGGCCCGGGGTTGAGCTTGATGACCGAGTTTGCCGGGCTGGCATACTATGCTGAAGTGCCGGTTGTGATCTGGGATGTACAGCGTATTGGTCCATCCACCGGATTGCCGACCCGCACATCACAAGGTGACTTGAGCTTCACCTATTTCATCGGTCACGGTGACTCTGAATCGGTGATCCTGCTGCCAGGTGATGTGGCCGAATGCTTTGAATTCGGCTGGAAGGCGTTCGACGTCGCCGAGCGCATCCAGACTCCCGTCTTTGTGCTAAGCGACCTCGACATGGGCATGAACCAGTGGATGAGCAAGCCCTTCGAATATCCCGACGTTCCCATGGATCGCGGTAAGGTGCTCTGGGAAAAGGATCTCGAAGAATTGAAAGGGAACTGGGGCCGCTATCTCGATAAGGATGGCGACGGCGTTCCGTACCGCACCGTTCCGGGCAACAATCACACACTTAGCTCATACTTTACGCGCGGCACCGGTCACGACGAGAATGCACGCTACACCGAAGACTCAAACGTGTTTCTCAAGAACATGGACCGTCTGAAGAAGAAGCATGATACGGCGCGCAAATATGTCCCTGCTCCTGTAGTCCATACGACAGCGGGTGCAACGGTCGGTATTATCGGTTATGGATCTACAGAAGCTGCGATTCTGGAAGCGATGCAGCAACTGGATACAGAGCATGGCATCAAAGCCGATTTCCTGCGGATCCGTGCGTTACCCTGTACGCAGGAAGTGACCGACTTCGTCAATACGTATGACCAGGTCTTTGTGGTCGAGATGAACCGCGATGGACAGTTGAACCAGATCCTGACGATCGAATATCCACAGAGGGCGCCTTACTTCAAGTCTGTCGCGTATGGCGATGGTATGCCGGCTTCTGCAAAATGGGTGCGTGAGGGCATTCTGGCGAAGTATGCGATCCCAGCCAAGGTGAATGGGAATGGCAAACGTCCGGCTGCGGCCAAATCCACGGCGACCCGGGCCAAATCTGCGAACAGGAATAAGTAAGAGCGAGAGGAACAATCACATGACACAACCACTTCCCATGGCTGGCACGCCCGGCAATGCAAACGTGAATCTTGCCGGCCTTACAAAAAATGAATACCGCGGCAACCCGACCACGCTGTGCCAGGGCTGCGGACATAATTCGATCTCGAACCAGATCATCAGCGCGATGTATGAGTTAAACGTCGTGCCCGAACGGGTGATCAAGTTTAGTGGGATCGGCTGTTCGAGCAAAAGTCCCACATATTTCCTGAACCGCTCGTTCGGGTTCAACAGTCTGCATGGACGAATGCCATCCATCGCCACCGGCGCGCTGTTCGGCGATCATACCCTGAAAGGTGTGGGCGTGTCTGGCGATGGCGATTCTGCCAGCATCGGTATGGGACAGTTCAAGCACGTCATGCGCCGCAATGTCAACATGGTCTACATCGTCGAAAACAACGGCGTTTATGGTCTTACCAAAGGTCAGTTTTCCGCGACGGCCGAGAAGGGATTGAGCCTCAAGAAGCAGGGCGCGAATCAGTATATGCCGGTCGATATCTGTATGGAAGCGCTCACGTCGAATGCTACGTTCATTGCCCGTTCATTTGCAGGTGACCCGAAGCAGGTGAAGGAATTGTTGAAGGCCGCGATGGCTCATAAGGGCATTGCCGTGCTCGACATCATCAGCCCGTGTGTGACGTTCAACAATGAGGACGTTGCCTATCACTCGTATGCCTGGGGTAAGGACCACGAACAGCCGCTGCACGATATTACCTATGTGGCGCCGCGCAATGAGATCATTCTCGAAGAAGAAATGAATCAAGGCGAGATCCGTGAAGTGTCGATGCACGATGGTTCGGTAGTGGTCCTGAAAAAACTGGAGAAGGAATACGACCCCACGAATCGCTTCGAAGCAATGCGCGTCCTGGCTGAGTCGCATCAGAATAATTGGTTGACCACTGGGTTGATCTATATTGAGACCGATAAGCCGTCCCTGACCGAAGTATACAATCTAGTGGAGACGCCGCTCAACCGTCTCACCGAAGCGGACCTGAGGCCGGCTCCCGCTATGATCGACAAGATCAACGCTTTGATGTTTTAGACGGGGATTCTCCCTCACCCCTGCCCCTCTCCCAGCGGGAGAGGGGTTTTGTTTTGTGAGTATACTTAATTCATGATCCAGATCACGCCAACTTTTTCGATCGAGGAAAGCGAATTGCAGTTCGCTTTTGTGCGCTCGTCGGGGCCCGGCGGGCAGAACGTGAACAAGGTGGCGACGGCCGTGCAATTGCGCTTTGATGTAATTCACTCTTCCTTGCCGAATGAGGTGAAGGAGAGACTTGCACATCTCGCCGGGAATAAGATCACAGGCGAAGGTGAGCTGTTGATCGAGGCGAAGAAGTTCCGCACACAGGAACAGAATCGGGAAGATGCGGTCAAGCGCCTTGTGGAGTTGCTCCAGCGTGCGTTCAAAAGACCCAGGACGCGCCATAAGACCAGGCCCACCGCCGCTTCCAAAGAAAAACGATTACAGGCAAAGAAACAGCGCGGCGAGGTGAAGAAGCTGCGGCAGAGTAAGGAGTGGTAGTGAGGAGGGGGAGAGTAAAAGGTAAGAAGTGAAAAGTAGAAAGCGGAAAGTCCCGCGAAGCGTCCCCGCTGGAGCGGGATCTGCGAGATGGTGCCGAAGGTGCTCATAGAAAGTGAGAAGTAGAATTTAGATCGCGGGCGGTAGAGGAGGTTTTACTCTTAAGATTGCAGGGAACGGATAATTGCATGGGTTTATACACGTGGGCTACCCAGCAGGTTCACAGTTATAATCGTCGCCTTATGAACAAAACCATCATCGGACTTCTCTGTGGGCTTGGGGCCGCAAGCATTTGGGGTGGAATGTATGTTGTGAGCAAGGTCGTTTTAGAAATCATTCCACCGTTTGCTTTGGTCACGTTGCGTTTAATTCTGGGCATCCTTACGTTGGCCGTGATTCTCCTATTGAGCGGGTTTCCACGAATAACACAGATCGAGTTCCTCCAAATTCTGGGCGTGGGGTTCGTTGGTTATGGCGTATCGTTGAGCCTGCAATTTCTCGGGACGAAATTATCCACCGCGGCGAACGGATCACTTGTCACGTCCGCGACGCCCGCATTCGTACTGATCTTTGCCTGGCTGCTGCTGCATGAACGGATCACGGTCCGCAGGCTGATGGCGCTGTTTCTGGCCACGCTTGGCGTGATCGCCGTCATCGACCCTCGTACGGCGCAACTGGACCCCGAATTGTTTCTCGGCAATTTGTTCCTGATCGGCGCGGCGGTCACGTGGGCGCTATATTCTGTGCTGGTGCGCAAGGTGACACAGAATATCGACGTGCTTCTGTTCAGTTTTGTGGCGTTCATCGGCGGTCTGCCTGTGACACTGCCTGCAGGCGCGTGGGAGTGGTCCACGGTTGGGGTGGGGGCGATCACTCCCGGCGTCGTGGGAGGCGTCCTTTTTCTTGGCGTCATCTCCACAGCCCTGGCAATGGTCCTGTGGAATACGGCGTTCGCATATCTGGATGCGAGTCTGGCGTCACTTACATTTTTTGCGCAACCGGTGGTGGGGAGCTTGTTGGGCTGGTTATTCCTGGGAGAAACGATCACGCCATTGTTCCTGTTGGGTGGGGTCTTCATCGGCGTTGGATTGATCGTTTCGAGCCGTGAATGAATTCCCGCCAGGGTGTAACCAATATTAATAATTCAACAATCAAAAAATAACCCATATTTGTTGACTTATACTATCAGGATTGTTAGAATCAAGTACAGAGTGCCGCACGCCTCTGGCGTCTCTACACTTACGATTTGAATTTCAACCTGCCAATGCCGTTGAGAAGATTAGTTACTATAGAGAGACCCGCGGTAATCGTTCAATCCCGTTGTCATTGCACACCAACTGTATAGATACTCTTTAGCGATTTCAGCCTTTAGTGCTTTATCCAAAAAAGGTGGAGGTGATGGGCAATCTGTCTATGATGTTATGAGGAGGAGCGGCTGCGCATCGGCCCATGCTTGCAGTCGATAATGTTTAGACCTACAGAGGAGAGAATATAAAGTGAAAAACATTTTTAAAACAATTGCCAGTTGGCTCGTTTTGGCGGCGCTTGTCCTGATGCCTGGCGCAGGTGCGTCGGCGGCTCCAGGCGCCACCATCGATATCCAGCTCTTAAATGTATCTGACTGGCATGGACAACTGGATCCGCTGACTGTGGGCACTGCCCAGGTGGGTGGCGCAGCGGCCCTTTCTGCATATTTCCAGGCAGACCGTGCTGCCAATCCCAACAGCCTAACCCTGACAGCCGGAGATGCAGTCGGTGCTACTCCCCCTTTGTCCAGCTTTTTTGATGATGTGCCAACCATCCAGGCCATGAATCTCATGGGATTCCAGGTGGATACGTTGGGCAATCACAACTTTGATGGTGGGATCGCTCGTTTGCAGAGCCAGATCGATCTGGCCGAATTCCAGTATGTCTCGGCCAACCTGACCAACCGCGATGATAACCTGACCGGCGTCAAAGATTTCGAGATTTTCGATCTGGGTGGTGTGAAAGTTGGCGTAATCGGAATTACGAATCCAGAGGCGCCCGAACTGGTCTTCCCTGGCAACTTCGGAACGATTGTTCCCAGCGACCCGGTCGCGGCTGCCTTCAAGGCCCATAGAGCAGCAAAGGCTGCCGGCGCTGAAGTCTTTGTCGTAATTACCCATATGGGTGTCACTGGCTTCGATGGCAACGGTCAACCGTTTGGACCATTGATCGATTTCGCCAATGCGGTGAGCAAGAATAATAAATCCCGGTTCGATGTGATCGTCGGTGATCACACGGACTTTCAGTTCAGCGGCATTATTAACGGCGCTCTCGTCTACGAAAACCGAAGCAGGGGCCTTACGTATGCAAAGGCTGTGATCACCGTGGATGCGAATAATCACAAGGTTCTCAATAAATCGGTCACATTTGTGACGCCATTCGTGAGTGCTGTGACGCCGGATCCCGCGATCGTAAGTCTGCTCGCGCCCTATCGCGACCAATTGACCCCGATCTTGAGCACAGAAGTTGGCTCTGCCACCGTCGAGATTCCCAGGTCTGATGCCTGCGGCCGCTCGGATGGACGGTTGTGTGAATCGCTCGTTGGCAACACAGTCACAGACGCGCTGCGCCAACGTTACGAAGTGGACTTTGCGATCACAAACTCTGGTGGCTTGCGCTCCGCGCTAACGTGTCCCACCACTGACAACCCCAGCGATTTCTGCCCTGCGTACACGCCTCCCCCATTCCCGATCACACGCGGACAGGTACTGACCGTTCTGCCCTTTGGAAATGTGGTTGTAACGCTCTCGGTCAATGGCGCAGAACTCAAGTCGATGCTTGAGAATGGTGTCTCGGCTATGCCAGGCGCGAATGGACGTTTTGCTCAGGTGTCTGGCCTGTGCTTTACGTATGATATATCGGCGCCGGTCGGTACTCGCGTAACAAGCGCGGTTCGCCAGGCGGCCGATGGAAGTTGTACAGGCGCGGCGATCGACCTGACAAACGCTTCCACGTACACGATCGCTGAAAATGACTTCATGGCAAACGGCGGCGACGGCTATCCAAATTTCGCGAGTCGTGTGGTCAGCCGTGAAATTATGGAGCAGGTGCTCGCCGACTACGTAACGGCGGGTTCCCCGATCTCCCCCAGCATTCAGGGACGTATCGTTTGTACAACATCAGGCGCCACGGCCTGCCCGGTACTGCTCCCATAACCAGTTTGTGATTCGATGGCAAGGCATCCCGTTCTCAATCGGCGGGATGCCTTGTTAATTTGCACGAAGCTCTGCAACATCATGCCCGGGGTCGCATATTGTGCTTTGTATGGAATGAAGAGCCACAATTCCCTGGCACTGCCCCAGGGCAGGTGTGTGACCGTCAGGGGTAGAACCCTCAAGAAGGTAAATGGATGAGACCGTTATTGTTTATATGCCTCTTGGCGTTATCTGCCTGTACATCCTCGCAAATCCCCGTCGTTCGAACGCCAACAGAGATCCTGAACCAGTTTCCAACACCGCTGCCAACGCCCACCCTGGCCGCGATCACGAAGCCCATTGCCGAGGAAGAAAAAGAGGAAGCCTTCCATTTCTTCTATGAGCTAAAAAATAACATGGCGCTTGGTGAGTACGAACACATTGCCGAAGAAGTCCGCTATCCGATTACAGCCAACGTGGATGGACAGCTAAAAGCGTTCGTGTATGTTGCAGAATTGGAAGCCAATTTCCAAAACATATTCAGCGCGGACGTCATTCAGAAGTTCATTTCCACCGATGAATCGGAGTTAACCTTTACAGAGCACGGCATAAAAGTGGCCGACGGGATCATCTGGTTCGATCTCATTTGTATGGATCCAAATTGCGACGAGGCAGAGTTTCTGATTACCGAGATAAACAACTGAGCTGCATCAACATGACGATAACAAAGACATAACATCCCATTAACTGGGGAGGATGCGTCCAGTGCGATAATCGGATCAAGACGGAGGTATTGGGCGTTCTCTGATCGATTCTCCAGAAAGATTGACTGCGCAGTAGCCCATGCTTGCAGTTTGATCACACATCAAGCTTGCTTAAGGCGAGAGTCCCCTGTTTGATTCCATGACGGTGAACCGAGTGGAGTGTTAGATCGCGGAACTCTCCTCCGCTGTCTGCGATGCTTGAAAGCTTCTCTTCGTGCAGGTACTCCCTTTTGAAAACGTGGTGGATATTTTAATGCCCTGGCGGATTGGAACGCCCACCACACATGAATTCCGCCAGCCTTAATTCATACCCAATTTGACAGATCTCTGAGAAAGGAATTCCCAATGTATACGAGGACAAAATGGAACGCAATCGCTATCGTATTGATCTTGGCGCTCGCCGTCTCTGTGGGCGCCACCCCGGCGGGTGCACAGGACTCTGAAGCCCCCACCGTGCGCTTTGCTACCTTCAATGCATCCTTGAATCGAAGTGCGGCGGGGCAGCTCGTGTCCGATCTGTCCACGCCAAACAATGCGCAGGCCAGGACGATCGCAGAGATCATCCAGCGCACACGCCCAGACGTGCTGCTCATCAACGAATTTGACTATGTCGAGAACGGCGTTGCCGCCGAACTGTTCCAGGATAACTACCTTTCAGTCTCTCAAAACGGGGCAGGCCCCATCGAGTACCCATACTATTTTGTTGCACCCTCCAATACGGGTATCCCGTCTGGTTTCGATCTCGATAACAACGGATCTGTCGGCGGCCCGAACGATGCCTTCGGATTTGGTTTCTTCCCCGGGCAGTTTGGCATGGCGGTCTATTCCATGTATCCAATCCGCTATGACGACATTCGAACCTTCCAGTTCTTCCTGTGGAAGGATATGCCGGGCGCACGCTTGCCTGATGATCCAGCCATGCCGGGGCCGGCGGACTGGTATTCGCCCGAGGAACTGAATGTGTTCCGGCTTTCCTCCAAGAGCCATTGGGATATCCCGATCCAGATCGGAGAAGAACTGGTTCACTTTCTTGTGAGTCATCCGACGCCGCCGGTATTCGATGGGCCGGAGGATCGCAACGGGACACGTAATTACGATGAAATTCGATTCTGGGCAGATTACTTAGGCGGCAAGAAAGCCGGGTATATCTATGACGATGCGGGCAGGCATGGTGGATTGCCGGCCGGCTCCCTGTTTGTGATCGCAGGGGATCAGAATTCTGACCCGCTCGATGGAGACAGCATCCCTGGCGCCATCCAGCAGCTGATCAGCCATCCACTTGTCAATGGCAAATGGGCTCCCAGCAGCGAGGGAGGCCCTGAACAGGCAGCGTTGCAGGGCGGCGCAAATCTCACCCATCGGAGCGACCCGGCCTTCGACACGGCGGATTTTGCCGACACGGCACCTGGTAATCTCAGAGCAGATTACGTGTTGCCGAGGAGGAATATGGCTATCCTCGATGGCGCTGTATTTTGGCCGCGCAGCGACGATCCACTCTTTGCACTGGTTGGACTGTTCCCCTTCCCAAGCTCCGATCATAAACTGGTGTGGATCGATGTCCGAATTCCGGATACGAAGAAGTAAGGCAGTCTGCACCATCGGCGAGGTCATGCGCCGTCATCTGATTCGAATCAAAGCCCGCCACTTTGGCGGGCTTTTCGTTATACTTGACACATGGACATTTCACAAACGATTCATTTGTTGGGCGACATTCTTGGCAGCGTGATCAGCGAGCTTGAGTCGCGCGAGCTTTTCGAAACGGAGGAACGCATCCGTGCCGCGGCCAAAGAGCGACGGGGAGGCAAGGCTGAAGCTGCGCAGCAACTCGCGGCGGAGGTCGAATCGCTGGACGTCAATTCGGCGCGCGTCATCTCGGCCGCGTTCGCGGCCTATTTCGACCTCGTCAATCTGGCGGAGGAGAATCAACGCGTTCACGAATTGCGCGAGCGTGAAATGACGCAGCATCCCAAACCGCTCGGTGAATCGGTGCGTGAAGCGATCGCATCGCTGAAGAAGGAAGGTGTAACGCCTGAGCAAATGCAGTCACTGCTCGACGGGCTTTCGATTGAGCTGGTGTTGACGGCCCATCCGACCGAATCGCGTCGTCGCACGGTGATCTCGAAACTGCAGCGTCTCGCGCAGCGAATCGATTCCCTTTCCAGTGAATCCCTGCTGCCGCGATTGAAAAAGAAGACCCGCGATTCGATCCGCGCCGAGGTCGTCTCTTTGTGGCTCACCGACCGGCATCGCGCCTCGAAACTTGCGGTCACCGATGAAGTGCGTACCGGGTTGTATTTTGTCGACTCTGTTTTTTGGGACGCGCTGCCTGGGCTGTATGAGGACCTGGAGGACGCCCTCGCTTCACACTACCCGACAGTGGAACCGCCTTCGGACTGGCTTCGCCTCGCTTCGTGGATGGGCGGCGACCGTGACGGCAACCCGAATGTGACTCACCGCCTGACCGCCGAGACGCTCCGCCTGCATCGCGGTCTGGCAGTGGAGCGGCACCGTGAGTCTCTGCAAAATCTAGCACGCCACCTGAGCCTCAGCGATCATCGTTTTACGCCCCCCGAACAATTGATGCAGTGGATCGAATCGCGTCGCCCGTTCCCGCCGCACGTTGCGTTCATCGAAGGACGTTATGTTGCCGAGTCGTATCGGCTGATCCTTTCACTGCTGGCCGCCGAATTGGCAGACGCTTCGCGCGATGATATGACCGCCCGCCTGCTGGAGCGCGGTGAACATCGAGCACGTATTAACGTCCACGATCTGCTCGAACCTGTAAACCTCATTGCTGCACATTTGCCGGCTACTCTCGCAAAAGGGGAGATCGAAAAAGTGCAGCGCCAACTCAATATCTTCGGATTACACACCATGCGCCTGGATCTGCGCGAAGAGTCGACCCGTTTGAACATGGCATTAGGTGAGGTCTTGCGTGCATTGCATCTGGCGGATGATTTTCCCTCCATGCCATTGGAGGAGCGCTGCTCGCTTCTTTCGCGGCTTCTGGAAGATCCACGCCCGGAGCTTGCGTCTCACCCCGGGGTGACACCTGCCGCCGAGGAGACATGGTCTCTGTTTCAGCTGATGGCGCGCGTGAACAAGGTCTATGGCTCGAAGCTGCTGGGACCGTTCGTGATCTCAATGTGCGAATCGGCTTGCGATGTACTCACGGTCTTGTTGCTCGCCCGCTGGACGGATTGCGACAATGGTTTGCAGATCGTGCCCCTTTTTGAAACCATCGAAGATCTGCGCGCCGCGCCCGCCATTCTTGAATCTCTTTATTCGTTGCCTGTCTATCGCGAACATCTGGGCACGTGCGGCAATCAACAGATCGTGATGATCGGGTATTCCGACAGCAACAAGGATGGCGGCTATGTGACTGCCAACTGGTCGCTGTATCAGGCCCAGGAACAGGTGACAAACGTTTCACGCGAGCATAACGTCAACCTGACGATATTTCATGGGCGCGGCGGCACCATCGCGCGCGGCGGCGGACCGGCCAACCGCGCCATCCGCGCCCAGCCGCCAGGGAGTATCAATGGTCGATTCCGCCTCACCGAACAGGGCGAGACCATTGCTGTGCGTTATTCCAACCCTGAGCTGGCGCACCGTCACCTCGAACAGATCGTCCATGCGGTCATGATGGCTTCCTCGCCGACGAATATCGATGACCAGGTCCAGTCCCATTGGCGAAAGGCGATGGATGATATGTCTGCGACCGCTTTCAAAATGTATCGCGGACTTGTCTACGAAACGCCTGGCTTCATCGATTTCTGGCAGGCCGCAACACCCCTGGACGAGATCAAACGATTGCATATTGGCTCACGCCCGGCGGTGCGCGGGAAAAGTACGGCCGTCAACAAGATCCGTGCCATTCCGTGGGTGTTCTCATGGATGCAGAGCCGCTTCAATCTGCCGGGTTGGTTTGGGTTAGGCTCGGCGCTGCTGTCAGTTAACGATAAAGGTCTTCTGCGTGAAATGTATAGCGGTTGGCTGCTATTCAAGACGATGCTCGACAACACCGAGATGTCGCTGATCAAAGCCGATATGGATATTGCCGCGCTCTACGTCGAGCTTGTCCCGGACAAACAGATGGGTAAACAATTCTTTGGACTCATCCTGGATGAATACAAACGGACGCGCGAGGCGGTCTTATCTATCAGCGGGCACGTCAACCTGCTCGACGCAGAACCGGTCACGCAGATGGCGGTCCAGGTGCGCAACCCGTACGTCGACCCGTTGAATTACGTCCAGGTGGAAATGCTGCGGCGCTTGCGCGCCCTGCCCGACCCCGAAAGCGAAGAGGCGCAATCGCTGCGTGAGGTCATTACGATCACCATCAACGGGATCGCAGCGGGCTTACGAAATACAGGGTGAAACGTTTTGCTCAGTTGGGGGTTGGGAGTGTAATGCTGGAAACGTGACAAATGTTAACCGGTTCATAAATCGAAGCAGTCAAGCCGGGACTATAATTCAAAGGATTGATTACTTTACACTTTGATCTGGGACGCAGAAAACAGTATGTCATTCTGAACGACCGAAGGGAGTGAAGAATCCCCATGGACTTGAGCCGAATAAGGCTCAAGTCCATGGGAGACCCTTCGCTCTGCTCAGGGTGACATTAACTGGTGTTTTCTATATCTTAGGCAGTCTCGAATCAGAGTTGATCTGCGCCCAAAAGGATTCTGTAAGATAATCAGTTCAAAGAGTTAATTTTCGACGGAGAATCATGATGTCTACCATTACGAATAAACCTATCAAGAAGATCGCGATCAGTACCGGCGGCGGTGATGCGCCCGGTTTGAATGCTGTCATTCGCGCTACTGCGCTTTCGGCGATCCAACGCGGCTGGGAAGTCTACGGCGTCCGCGACGGTTTCCATGGGCTGTTATTACCCGAGGAGTACCCCGGCGGCGGGCTTATGCCTCTGACGCGCGAACGGGTCAGCGGAATTACACACCTCGGCGGCACCATTCTGGGGACCAGCAACCGCAATAATCCCATGCGATACCCTATCACTCGCGATGACGGCACCATCGAAGAAGTGGACCGCACCGATGAGATCGTGCTTGCCTTCCGATTGCACCATATCGACGCCCTGATCACGGTCGGCGGTGATGGGTCGCTTGCCATTGCCAGTGTGCTCGCCCGGAAGGGAATGCGCCTGATCTCTGTCCCCAAGACGATCGATAACGACCTGGATAAGACCGATGTCACGTTCGGGTTCGATACCGCGGTGGGCTTTGCCACCGACGCACTCGACCGGCTTCATTCGACTGCCGCATCACACGGTCGCGTCATGGTCGTGGAGGTGATGGGCCGCTACGCCGGCTGGATCGCGCTGCATTCCGGTATTGCAGGTTCTGCAGACGTGATCCTGATTCCCGAACATCCCTATGACATCAATAATGTGATCGAGAAGATCCGCGAACGGGATGCACGTGGCAATAAGTTCACGATCGTGATGGTCGCAGAAGGCGCGCTGCCGGTTGGAGGGGATACTTCGATCGTAGAGAGGGAAGCGGGACGAGCAGAACGTCTTGGCGGTGTGGGCGAGAAGGTCGCGGCAGAGATCCATGCCAAATCCGGCAAGGAGACGCGGGTGGTGGTGCTCGGTCATTTATTACGCGGCGGTTCGCCAACCTCCTTTGACCGTCTCACTGCATTGCGTTTCGGCGCGGCGGCCGTGCGCGGGCTCGACGAGGGGCAGGCAGGCGTCATGGTCGCACTCGACCCGCCAGATGTGAAATATGTGCCCATCGAAGAAGCCATGGGCAAAATGAAGCTGGTGCCGATGGATTCCGAGATCGTTCGAACAGGAAGGGACCTGGGGATCTCTTTCGGATAAGCGCACGCTTTAGATTATTTTGCGAAATCTGTGCCGACCACAAGCGAATGTGCGTCGGCGCGATTTTTTTTGCCCCGATCACATCATAGACAATTCGATTTCTATTGCAGCAAAACGTTGTGGGGGCAGGTTACTCTCTTTTATAATATTGTCATGCCCGGACTCAAAGAATATTTTTTGCTCGATCCAGATATTGTTTTCCTGAACCACGGTTCCTTTGGTGCGACTCCCAGACCTGTTTTTGATGCATACCAGCACTGGCAGCTGCGCCTGGAACGCCAGCCCGTGTTGTTCCTCGGACGCGAATACAACGATCTGCTTTTGCAATCGCGGGTCGCGCTAGGGAAATACTTAAACGCCGATGCGGATGATCTCGTGTATATCCCCAATGCCACACATGGCGTGAACATCATCGCACGCGCGCTGGACTTGCGTAACGGAGATGAGATCATCACCACAAATCACGAATATGGCGCCTGTGACTATACCTGGGATTTTCTGTGCGGCAAAGCCGGGGCGAAGTATATCCATCGACCCATTGCGGTTCCAGTGTGTTCTCAGGATGAGATCGTGGAGCAGTTCTGGCAGGGCGTGACCGTGCACACGAAGGCTGTTTATCTGAGTCACATCACATCTCCCACAGCACTGCGATTGCCCGTGGAAAAGATATGCGCGCTCGCCAGACAAGCCGGCATCGTATCCATCGTCGACGCGGCACACTCACCCGGGCAAATCCCCGTAGACTTGCAGTCGCTCGACGCGGATGTGGTATTTGGCAATTGCCACAAATGGATGTTAAGTCCCAAGGGCGCGGCGTTCCTGTATGTCAGACGCGAACTTCAGCACCTGGCGGAACCTTTGATCGTAAGCTGGGGATATCAGGCCACTCAAGAGACGACCACTGGTTCTCGCTTTGTAGATTTGCTTCAATGGACGGGCACCAAAGACCCGGCTGCTGCATTGTCCGTCCCGGCGGCGATCCAATTCATGCAGGAACAGAATTGGGACCGAGTGCGTTCTGAATGTCATGCCCTGCTGCGCGAAACGCTGGAACGCATCTGCGACCTGACCGGACTTCCCCCGTTATATCCTTTGGAGTCTGATTTCTACAGCCAAATGTGCGTGGCTCCATTACCACCTTCGAATCTTGTAGAGTTGAAAAAACGTTTATATGACGAGTATAGAATCGAAGTTCCGTTGATCGAATGGAATGATATACATCTCATCCGTGTTTCCGTGCAGGCATATAACGACCGGCGAGATGCCGACGCGTTATTGGATGCGCTCAAATCCCTTTTGCCTCAAGTTGCACTGTAATCGTCCCTTCCCACGGCTGTAACCACAACTAAAGATCGGCAACGTGTACCGCATCTTATTCGTATTAATTACAGAATACCAGATAATTTTAGTAACTTACTCTACACAAAACGGGTTAAACGAGTTTCTGTAACGCGACATTTATGTCGCCTTGATGCAGGCAACGCCTTAAAAGCGAGATAAATCTCGCCTTACAGGTATCGCCGCGTAAGGTGAATTATTTAACCAGGAGCTTGTCGGAGAGCCGCGTTTGGTGGCGGAAAATGCCAATTTGAACCGCCAAGTGCGCCAAGCACGCGAAGTTTAATGCACTTTCTTAGCGATCATAGCGTGCTTCGCGGTGAAACGATGGCGCTGACTCGGCTCTCCGACAGCCTGCTACGAAAGGTCTTATCATGAATCGACGTCTGACTATTAACTTGATTTTGGGGCTGGTTCTGCTTTCCAGTGCTTGTTCCTCGAACGGCAGCCCGACACCTGCCAAGAATTCACAGGGTACATACTCTCTGGAAACGAGAACCGGCATTGATGAAATTGATAACGTGCTCGTCGCGGTCGCAAGCGGAGATCGTGCCCAATTGGAGAGCCTCATCGATTACACAACCGCACCGTGCACTACCCGTGATGGATTCGGAGGTCCACCAAAATGCCGCGAAGGAGAATCAGAAGGTACGCCCATTGAAGCAATCCCCATGATTAGTAGTGAAGGAGGTTTCATTCGCAAAGAGGAGATCGATGTTTGGACGGGTGTGAATGCCGAGGCGCTGTTTGCCGTCTATCGTGTCTCCGAGGATGGAGTTGAGGAAGAATACTATCCTCGCGGAGAATACGCCATTGTTTTTCTTTCGAATGAAGGTGGAGTGGGAGTGACCTTGCGCATCCTTGACGGCAGGATCGTCCGTGTGG
The DNA here is from genome assembly GCA_964489725.1 of uncultured Anaerolinea sp. Taxonomy (GTDB): domain Bacteria; phylum Chloroflexota; class Anaerolineae; order Anaerolineales; family Villigracilaceae; genus Defluviilinea. Next base: position 60,738 of record CAZBAX010000005.1, read on the forward strand.
ATTATCCTTTTTACGAGTCTCTCCAGCACTTGAAGGCCTGGGTCGGACAGGATGCCTCGGAAGTAATACTTCTGCCGAATGTCCGTTAATTTCAGTAAATCACAGGTTCACCGTGTCATTGCGACCTTCGAGAAGCGATCTCCTGTTTATACGTGATTTTCCGGCTACTTCAGCCGCGAGATTGCTTCGTGGCGCTTGTAGCGCCACTCGCAATGACGGATAAGAATTTTAGAGGAACAGATAGGAATAGCCTATGGATATTACACTTGCACTAGGCGGCGGAGGGTCACGAGGGATTTCTCATATCGGAGTCATCCGCCGTCTCGAAAAGGAAGGATTCCGCATCAAAGCCATCGCCGGCTCAAGCTTTGGCGGGCTGGTGGCGATCCTGTATGCATTGGGGTATCGTCCCAACGACCTGGAGGAGATGTTTGCTTCGCTGGACCAGAGACAGTTTTACGGACGCACAGCCAACGATGGACCCGCTCTCCTGGGGCTGGCAGGGGTTACTCAACTACTGGAAAGCGTGATCGGTGATCGCACGTTCGCCGATTTGCGCATTCCCTGCGTTGTGACCGCCACCGATCTAAAAGGTGGAACTGAGGTGATCCTGTCGGAAGGACGGCTCGTGGATGCCATTCTTGCTACCATCGCATTGCCGGGCATCTTCCCGGCGCGCCACGTGGGAGAATTCGAACTTGTCGACGGCGGCACACTGGATCCGGTCCCTGTGGCGCCGGTCCGGGACCTCGCGCCCAGGCTGCCTGTGGTTGCCGTCGCTTTGGGTATACCCTTTGGGTCGGCAGCGCGCTCGTGGTCGATCCCCTTGCCTGGTTTTCTGCCGCGTATCATTGTCGACCGGTTTAGCAAGATGCGCTATGGGTTGGTATTGGATGTCTTCATGCGTTCACTCGACATTGTCAGCCGTGCGGTATCAGAATACCGTCTCGAAGTGGACAAGCCAGACATCATTGTCCGTCCGCGCGTTGGAAATATTGATACACTTGACGTCGTCGATGTACATGAAGTGATTCGGGTCGGCGAACAGGCTGCAGATGAAGTGATCCCGCAGTTGAAGCAGAAGTTTACGCTGCGTAACCGGTTCCGCCGCGCGCTACAGAGTGCCGCAAAATTAGGTAAACTCGAAATTTGAACTTCAGCTTGCCTCTGGCGTCTGTAGACCTGAACATCTAATCTACATATTGCCATCAAACGTTTAATTCTTACTGAGCCAGGCGGCAAGTTTACAAAGTCTGCTTTTCGCATGTAAGATACTCATAAGACAAACCGTAGGAGCAAAGGCTTGAGCAGAGACCTGAGAAAATTTTCCAGAGACACAAACGTGCGACTCGCTGTCGGAGCGTTCCTCCTGTTGTTCGTGGTGGGAATCGGGTTGATTTGGGCGATCTACGGGCAGGCGGCTGCAGGCATGGGATTTCTGTGTCTGTTGGCCGCCGTGGTACCGGTCATTCTCATCCTGGCCGTCTTCGTCGGTATAGAATGGATCCTCAAGCGTGCCAGACCCAAATAACACGAACCTCATTGAATTCAAAAATTGGACGCTGCGAGTTCGCCAAGCAGCGAGTCCCGCGCCCCGGCTGCTGGTCTTGATCCACGGGCTGACCGGCGACGAAAACTCGATGTGGGTGTTCGCGCGCAATCTGTCCTCCAGCTACTGGATCATTGCACCGCGTGCCCCATACCGCGCCGCGCCGAGCGGGTACTCGTGGCGCGAAGGGTTTGACTCGTCGCAGTTCGGCCGCCCAACGGTCGAGCAGCTGCGGATGGGCCTTGAGGGGTTGATCCACCTCGTCGACGAGTATGCGGCCTCGGCTGGTATCGATGCGAGTACCTTCGATGTGATGGGGTTCAGCCAGGGCGCGGCCGTGTGCAATATGCTGGCCTTCCTAGTTCCGCAGCGCATCCGCAAGACCGGTATTCTGGCTGGCTTTGTCCCCGGTGGGTTAGAAGAGCTGGTATCAGGGCGTCCATTACAAGGGAAGCCGTTCTTCGTGGCCCATGGAACCAAGGACGATACGGTCAGTATCGAACGGGCGCGCGAGTCGATCGCGATCCTTGAGCAGGCGGGCGCCAACGTAACCTACTGTGAAGATGAAGTAGGACACAAAGTCAGCGTGAACTGCCTGCGCGCCCTAAAGGATTTTCTCGCAGATTAATCCTTTCTAAGTCGGACGTTGACTAGCCCTTTGTTTGCAGGTATCCTTAGAATTACGCGTCACACCTGCACTGCAACAAACGCAGTGAGGTGCAAGTGTTGCGAACGGAGCGAAGCGCAGTGAAGCGATCTCCAACTTGTTTTCGGATTGCTTCGTCAGGAGATCGCCCTCCTCGCAACCCCGCCTGCTTTGGGCGGGGTAATCACATTTTGGTGAATTAATGAATCAAAACATCTCTCGTCGTGACTTTCTGAAAATCGCTGGTGCAGGTCTGGGGGCCCTCACTTCGTTCGCCTTCAATCCGTACAGGCGTGTGAATTTTGAATATTTATCCAGCCCCAAGCGCTTACCGCAATTCCCCGGCAGCGCCATCATCGGTCGTGTGGTCGAAAACGGTATTGACGTACGTAGCCAACCCCTATATGATCCTTCGGATCCCAATCTGAATAATACAATTGCGCAGGCCAATGCAGATGACCTTGTCGAATGGGGACGGCAGGTTGTCGGAAGAGTGGGCGGTGGGTTAACAAATCAACGTTATGTTGAGACTCCGCAGGGCTATATTTATGCACCTGTTGTCCAGCCTACGCGTAATCTTCCCAACACACCTGTGACCGAGATTCCCGCTGGGCAGCCGGGCTTTTGGGCCGAAGTCACCGTTCCATATATAGATCTGGCACATGAAGGTGCGGTAGCTTCGCCGTGGTTGCAGTCAAATATTGCATATCGCTTCCCGCCACGTCTGTATTATGGTCAGGTGGTGTGGATCGACCAGATTCGCACCACCAATGGCTTTGTGGAATATCGTTGGAATGAAGACGCGAATGGGCATGGTTACGGTTACGGTGCCTATGGCGAGTTCTTCTGGGCGGATGGAGCTGGGTTGAAAATTCTTACAGATGCAGACGTAGCTCCCATCAATGCCGATGTCGATCCCAGTGAAAAGAAGATCACAGCCAATCTAGACAACCAAACCTTATCCTGTTTTGAAGGAAGTACAGAAGTCTATTTTTGTCGGATCTCCAGTGGTCTAAAATATGATGCTGATGGACAGATCAGCAACAAATTGGCCACACCCGTGGGTAATTTGCTTACGCACTGGAAGATCATCTCTATAAATATGACCGCTGGCACTTCTCAGGCCGGCTATTCGACACCCGCCGTTCCCTGGTCCACATTGATCAGCGGCGATGGCATTGCCATTCATGGTGCCTTCTGGCACAATGCGTTCGGCGAGAGACGTTCACATGGCTGTATCAATGTGACTCCCGAAGATGCCAAATGGATCTTCCGCTGGACCACGCCTTACGTTTCTCTGGCGCAAAGTGAAATGCGAGTCAGCCTGCCCGATCACGGTACGGTCGTGACCACCACAGAAACCACGTTTTGATGCGGAGCAATTTGTAAGATGGATATCGCCAACGTTACACTGGGACTTTCCTTTCTCGCCGGCCTTGCTTCGTTTCTTTCGCCGTGCGTTTTTTCGCTTGTTCCGGCCTATATCGGGTATTTGGGAGGACGGGCCGCGGGCGGTGAAATGAACGAGAGCAATCGGTTCATCACCTTCACACATGGGTTGGCCTTCGTGCTCGGCTTCAGTGCTGTATTTGTAGCCTTTGGCGCGGCCGCATCTGCCTTCAGTGTATTGTTGTTTGACCTCCGTTTTTGGCTCGCCAAGATCGGCGGCGTGATCGTGGTGGTCTTTGGTCTGCACATGATCGGCATACTTCGCATTCCGTTCCTGGAGTACGATACGCGGGTCCAGCAGTTGCCTGATCGCAAATGGGGATATGTATCCTCGGCATTGATGGGTGTTTTCTTTTCTGCGGGATGGGCTCCCTGCGTGGGACCGGTGTTGGGCTCGATCCTGACGCTTGCATTAAATGGCGGCTCCGTATCGACGGGCGTCTCGCTTCTTTCCGCCTACTCAGCCGGACTCGCCATCCCATTCCTGATCGCCGCCCTCGGCGTGGGCTGGGTGTCGGCGACACTCCGCAAATATGGTAAGGTGATGCATTATGTGGAGATCACCATGGGCGTGATCCTCGTGATTATCGGCGTGATGTTGTTTGCGGGTATCTTTGAACGCATTGCCCAGGCCGGACAATTCTTCTGGATCGATTTCGGTCTATAGGGGTTTGATTTTCAATATGCTTACCGTTACCCTCTACATGCGGCAGGATTGTCAACTGTGCGATCAGGCCAAAGCTGATCTGAACGCGTTGCAGGACAAACATCCTCATCGACTCGTGGAAATCGACATCGACTCGGATCCCCTCCTGCAAAAAACATATCTGGTCGAAATCCCTGTGGTGGAGGCCGGGCCGTACGTTCTCAAAGCTCCCTTTGATAAACAGAAACTCTCGATGACTCTCGGTGCGGCGGGCGACCGGCGCGGTCAGTTGGATAAGCTGGGACGCGAAGATCACCATGATCGCCTGCGCCGCGGCCAAAGCATCAGCGGCGCGGACCGTTTCATGTTCGGTTTCTCACGGCATTATCTCGCAATCGTTAACTTGTTCATGTTCCTGTATTTCGGTCTGGCGATGCTGGCGCCGATGTTGATGAAAGCCGGCGCGCCGCTTCCAGCTGCTGTGTTGTACACCATCTATAAACCGCTCTGTCATCAATTTGGGTTCAGGTCGTTCTTTTTGTTCGGAGCACAGCCTTACTATCCGCTGGCAGAAGCCGGGCTTCCTGGCGTGACGACGTTCGAAGAGATCACCGGTTTTCAGGACCTGCACAACCCGGCGGCATATTCAAGATTAGAGGCGCGCCAGTTCATCGGCAACGAGCAGGTCGGGTACAAGATGGCGCTGTGTGAACGTGACATCGCCATTTACAGTGGTATCTTCCTGTTTGGATTGCTCTTCGCCGCGACCGGTCGAAAAATCAAGCCATTGCATTGGATCCTATGGGTGGCGCTCGGTATGATTCCGATTGGGCTCGATGGTTTCTCGCAGCTCTTCAGCCAGATGGATTGGCAATGGCTGGCGAGCATCCTTCCGTATCGCGAGAGTACACCGTTCCTGCGTACCCTCACCGGCGCCATTTTTGGCGTGACCACTGCCTGGTTTGCCTACCCGTACATGGAAGAATCGTTTTCACAGACACGTCAGTTCTTTATCAAAAAATTTGCAGCCATCGATCAATCGAACAAGAGGAATGCTTACGAAGTGCCGCAGAATTAGCGCAGTTCAAGACAGCTACACAAAATGGAAAAAAATTTGAAAAATTTATTGAGTAGCGAGACGAGCGGCCATGTCAATGATCCAATGTGACGAGATCCGCTATTTTCAGTTTGATTCCCTGAAGACCAAACATGCAATTTTTACACGTCATGGCGGGAAAAGTCCGCAGCCATGGGGCACGCTCAACGTCGGTGGTACCGTTGGCGATGACCTGAACCGCGTGCAGGAGAATTGCATCCGTTCCTTCCGCGCCCTGGACTGTGACCCCGAATCCATTTTTGATGTATGGCAGGTCCATAGCGCCGATGTGGTTTGTGCACGTGCGCCGCGCCCACATGGCGAATCGTATCGTCAGGCCGATAGTATTCTGACCGATCAGGCAGATGTGACGTTGTTCATGCGCTTTGCAGATTGTGTGCCGCTCATGCTGCACGACCCGCGCCTGGGTGTGATCGGTGTTGCCCATGCCGGCTGGATGGGAACGCTGCGCGACGTAGCGGCCTCGACAGTCAATGCAATGAAAAGGACCTACGGGTGCAACCCATCCGATATCATGGCCGGCATCGGCCCCTCCATTGGGCCGGACCATTACGAGATCGGGGCCGACGTCATATTGCAGGTCATGCAGAAATTCGGCGACGATTCTGAACGGGTGCTCAAATCGCACCATGGCAAGATCCATTTCAATTTGTGGGAAGCCAACCGCATGTTGTTGGAACGCGCCGGGATCGAGCAGATCGAAATCTCCGGCCTATGTACCGCCTGCAACACCCATGATTGGTACTCCCACCGGGCTGAAAAAGGCCGCACCGGTCGCTTCGGCGCTCTGATTGCGTTGCAGTAATTCCCGAACGCAGGACCTTGCAAAGGTTCCCACAAGTCTTTGTAATTCAGCATCTACTTTCCACTTTCTACTCCTCACTTCTCGCTGTTTACTTCTTACTTTTTACTTTTCACTTTCTAACCTCCCCCGCGCATTATAATCACCACATGACCGACCTCGTCAACTCCATTCGCGAAAACCATCAACGCGTTCTTAACCAAATTGCAGAGTCCGCTCATCGAGCAAACCGTAACTCCAATGAGATCCGTCTCGTCGTGGTAACGAAGACGCAGCCCATTGAAATAGTTCAGGCTGCCATCGAAGCAGGAGTGCGTATCTTCGGAGAGAATTATCCCGAAGAAGGTGTCATGAAAATTCAATCACTCGCCGCGCAAACTAGTGTAGAATGGCATATGATCGGTCACGTCCAAAGCCGAAAAGCTCGTCTCGTAGCAGATCATTTTGCACTTTTACACTCACTCGATAGCCTCAAACTTGCCCAGCGCCTGGACCGTTTCTCCGCCGAAGCTAACCGTACTCTGCCAGTCTTGCTCGAACTGAATGTCGGCGGTGAAGAAAGCAAATCGGGATGGGATGCCGCCGACGAATCGCGTTGGGATGGGCTGCTGCCTGATCTCACGGCCATCGTGGACCTGCCTCACCTGCGCGTGCAGGGGCTGATGACCATGCCGCCGCTGGGTACAGACGCGCAAGAGTCGCGGCGCTTCTTTCAACGCCTGAGGCGGTTACGTGACCATCTTGCATCCCGGCTTCCCCAGGCGCAGTGGCATGAGCTATCGATGGGCACGAGCGCGGATTTTGGGGTGGCGGTCGAAGAAGGTGCGACCCTGGTCAGAGTAGGGACGGCCATCGTTGGAACACGCCATTACAAGCGTGGTGGCGCCGATGGAACCATGGATAAGCTGGAGAGTGAAGCTTGATTAGTATCCTGATAACATTGATCAATTTTATTGAGTGGATCCTCATCCTGTTAATATTTATTTCTGTAATTCTGTCCTACTTCATGGACCCTTACCATCCTGTGCGACGAGGTATAGACCGCATCGTTGAACCCATGCTTATGCCCATACGCCGGATCGTGCCATTAGTGGGAATGCTCGATTTCAGCCCGCTGATCCTCATTATTCTGATCCAGCTTAGTTCCAGTCTATTGGTTCGCTTGTTACTTTCATTGAGGTGATTATGTCTGATCGTAAATTCCAACTACATGATGGGAAGAAAGGCTCAGCGCTGGCTGTACGCGTGACGCCGCGTGCCAGCCGCAACGAGATCGTGGAGTTGCTCGACGATGGCACGATCAAAGTCCGCCTTGCCGCGCCGCCTTCGGATAATGAGGCCAATGATGCCTTGCTCGAATTCCTGTCTGAAATCCTGGGCGTTCCAAAATCGCGGCTGGATATTGTTGCCGGGGCCGCTGGGCGTGACAAACTGATCGCCGTCACCGATATGGACGTGGAGACTGTCCACCAGCGCATCCTTGCGCACGTTGGTTAGTATAGAAGTGACAGTCATGGCGCTCAGGCGCCATGACTGTCACTTTTTAGTTAACTTGAGGGGCTATATAAAGTTCGATACGTGCTGTAGATTTCGTAAATAAATCGAATGTAATCGCGCGTTTCCTGGAATCGCACGATCTCCAGGAATAGATCGGGGTCATCGCCTGCCAGTCCCTTCCACACAAGCGCGTTGCCAGGACCTGCATTGTAAGCAGCCAGTCCGCCGTAGATGCTGCCGCCTACCATATCTCTTGTTTTATCCAGATAATAGGAGCCAAAGCGCACGCTCACCAGCGGGCGATATAGATCTGCCTCCTCATACACGGGCGGCCAATTCAGCTCTGTGGCAATCTCCTGACCTGTGATGGGGATGATCTGCATCAGTCCATGTGCGCTGGCGGTCGAACTGACAAAACCTTCGAAGAGACTCTCCTGCCGGATCACGCTGAACATGAACAGCGGGTCATGGCCATACTGTAGCGCTTCATCGATGATGAGATCGTGATAGTACAACCCATAACGCAGATGATTGAAATAGGCCGGGGCGGTGAGGGATGCCTGCTGGCTTTCCTGTCCGGCCAACGTCAACACCTGCCGGGCGGCGAAGATCGCTGAACGATACAGCCTGATCTTCAATAAATGATTGGCCAGCCTGAAGTTATCGATGGGGCTTGTGCTGACCGATTCGCGCAGCGCGTCGAATTCTGTGCGTGCCTCCCCGTACATGCCGAGTTCCCATAGCTCGGTGCCGCGTACAAAACGTGGATCCTGTGCAAGGCTGCCTGGCCCGGTCAGATCGGTCTCGGGAGGCAGGTTGAAGGAGACGCGCACCCATGCCTCCGCGTCCCTGCGTTCCTGCTCAAGGTCAGGGTTGAAGTTGACATTGGCAGGCGTTTCGAAAGGAGCACGTCCGAGCAGCAGGTCGCGCGCCCGCAGGCTGTAGTAGCCTGTTGGGTCGGTGGCCTGTCCCTCCTGCCAGGATGTTTGCGCGGATGTCGTATCACCCAGCACCTGTTGAGTCTTGCCAATCCACAGATAGGCGCGGGCGCGGTCTTCTGCCTGTGAGGAGAGCAGCAGGTTGCGCTGAAAGACCGTCAACGCACCGGCATAATCCTGCAACCGGTAGCGCGAGATGCCCGCCAGGAATAACGCGTTGGGCACATCTTCGCTGCCCGGATACTCATTCGCCACGCGCTCCCACGTTTGGGATGCCTCGGCCAACTTCCCGGCCCGCTCCTGAATGCGGGCGGCATCCATCAATGCTGTAGCAGCAAATGGAGAGTCGGGGGCGGAAGAAACGAATGTCAGGAGGGTCTGGGCTGCTGCATCGAAGTCATCGAGCACGGCCCATTGCAGGAAGGCTTTATCCTCCCATGCATCCACCCAGCGCGAGTGTTGTGGGTAGTTCGCGATGAAGTAATCGAATTCGGCGATCGCGTCCTCGGTGCGCTGCAAGTCGCGCAACGTGGAGGCGCGGAAATAATGGGCGGACCCGTCGTTGGTTGGGTTGGAAGCGATGTATTTGTCGAAGGCCACCAGCGCCACGTCATATTGATTGGCGTAATAATCTACAAGCCCGCGGTTGAATTCATCCACCTGCACACCGGCATCGACCAGCGCCACCAGTGACAGATAGGCATAATAAGAAAGCGGATAATTGTTGACTGCGTTCGAATAGCGCGCGTATGCTTCTTCATTTTGCCCAAGCGACACATGCGCGTTGCCCGCCAGATAATCCATTTGCGCTTTGACGTAGTCGTTGGTCGTGGTGGCAAAGATCTGGTCGTACAGGATCAAAGCCCCGGCGTAGTCGCCGAACGAGGCCCGGGTGGCGGCGATCTTGATTTGCAGATCCAGTCCATCGTCGAGGCGCGAGGCGCTGAGAGCTGAATTGTAGGCCGCCAGAGCGCCAGCGTAATCCTGCGCCTGTGACAACGCATCGCCGCGATATTCCTGCACATACGCGTCAAGGACGCCGGGAATGCGCGTCATATAGTTGTTGTAGGACTCGGCGGCCTGCACATATTGACCGAGTCCCTCATAGGCGCGTCCCATTAGGAAGGGCGCACGCGCCGCATACGTGGACTCAGAGTATTCGGTAGTCAGCGTTGTGAATCGTTCGAGGGCCGTCTGATAATTCCCATCGGCGAGCTCTGTGCGCCCGAGCCCCCAGATCGCGGCGGCTTTCAAGCCATTATCGGTCGACTCGTTAAACGCGCTGAGATACTGTTCGCGGGCGGAATCATAATCACCGTAGAACAATGCCAGATCGCCCGACTCGATCCGTTGAACGGGTGGCAGAGTGGGCAACGGCGTGGGAGTAATTGTCGGCGTGGGGGTAAGCGTGGGTCCACCGGGTGTAATCGTGGGCACCGTTGTGGCCATGGGTGTGGGAAGTGCCTGGCACGCGGCGACAAGAAGTATCGCCCCGAGTTGGCCCATTCGTTTGATCAGATTCATGTGAACTTTATACTGGAGGAAACAGGGGAGTGTCAATATCAGAGATTAAATCGCGCTGAGCGGTGTGAGGGCGATTTTTGCCCGAACGAAGACGAAGCGCAGTGCGTTTATGATATAACTTCCACGCTCATTCCGAGTTGCAGGTTGCCTTCACTCAATGGAATCACATTCTGCCCGAAGATCGCGCCGAGCTTCTGCTTGCGAAACTTGCCTAATGTTTTGAGCGGTTCCTTGCTGCGTTCAAGGGTTTCCTTGTCGATCGTGGTTACTTCGCAGCGTGCGCACGGCTTCACCACGGCTAATAGGACGTCTCCGGCTCGTATTCGGTTCCACGAATCCTCCTCGAACGGACCACAGCCGCGCACTACAACATTGGGCCGAAATCGGTTCATCGGTACAGGCGATTCAAGCCGTGAATTGAGATCTGCCAGACCTGCTTCGGACGTCAGCAGGATCGGATACCCATCGGAGAAGCCGGTATGGTCGTCAGCGTTCACCGCATACGATTCGTTGACAACGCGTTTATATCCATCCGCAATGTGGACCAGCCGCACAGCTGTACCAAGCCAATCGGAGAACCATTGTGCGGCCTGCTCGCCCTGATCGACGGCCTGCACGCCTTTGCTCTTCCAGATATCGACGAACACCGGAGTTCCCGCTGTTTGAATTCCCAGGCGCATGGAATCGTAGTTCGGCGCTGAGAGTTCCAGCGTATCTTTCTCGAGTGCAGGAGTGACCAGCGCCAGCCGTGGGTGTTCGCGCTGCGTAAGAAATCCACCGTCAGGAGTAGTGACCATCATGCGGCGGTCATATTTCAGCCCCATGCGTTCCACGTGTGCTGACTGGACTTCGAAGCCGCGGCAGCCTTTGATTGGGTAGTAGATCAGAGATGAAATGATGATTTGTCTGGGTTGAGTCATGGGCGCAATTGTATCAAACGGCTACAACAACTTCCATCTGAATTCGAATCACCGGGTTTTCTGCGAATATTTTGCGCGCACATCCACAGCTACTACGCCTTTGCTCAAAACTCGCAACGGATTGATCTCGATCTCCTCGATCGATTCACTTTCCAAAACAAGAAGAGATAATTTGACGAGGACATCGACGACCGACTCCTCATCAGCAGGGGGGATGTGGCGAAAGCCGGCCAGCTTTCTACCAGCCCACGTCTTGCGGATCATTTTCCACGCCTCGGCCTGAGTCAGCGGTGCTAAGGCGAACGATACATCTTGGAGTCCTTCCACTTCGACGCCGCCCGAGCCGAACATCATCAACGGCCCGAACTGTGCATCGCGCACCGCGCCGACGATCACTTCCTGTCCCGCCGGGATCTGGCGTTGAATATGGACTCCGTCGATCTGTGCGTGCGGTTTGGCAATCTTCACTTTCTCTAAAATCTGCGTGTAGGCAATCGCAAGAGATTCGCGGTTTTGGATGTTCAATATCACACCACCAACGTCTGACTTATGCAAAATATCTGGCGATGCGATCTTCATCACCACCGGGTAGCCAAGCTCATCGGCAATCGATTCGGCTTCGTGTAGTTCACGCGCAAGTTTCATGGGCACCGTCGGGATACTATATGCTTTCAGCAGTTCATCAAGAGAAGCCATAGAGTCACGCACCTGTCCCGGCGAGCGGTGGCGGGAGAGACGCGGAGACTCAAAATATTCTCCGTGGCTCTGTGGCTCCGTGGCTAGTATTTTTGCTCGCTTAACCAACGCTCCTAACGCCGACGCTGCTCTTTCAGGAAACGGAAACGTTGGAATATGTTCGCGTTCAAACACAGCTCGTGCGTTTTCGATTTGGTCCGATCCCATCAATGCGACAACGATCGGTTTTTTGGAATCAAGCGGCTTGCCGCTTGCGGACGGCGAGTCGTCCAACTCCAAAGTTTCAATAATTCTCTCCGCCACATCCTCTGCTTTGAACATCGGTGGTGGAGGCAGGATGACCAGCACGCCATCTACATTTTCATCGCTCAGTAAAGTTCTCAAACATGCTGCGTATACGTCCGGTGAAGCAGATGCAAGCATATCGACCGGATTATGAATACTCGCCGCAGCAGGGAGAGTGGCAGATAACGCCTCGAGCGTGGACTCACTCAATTGGGCAAGCATCAACCCGTTATCTTCGAGAGCATCGGCGGCGATCACTCCAGGTCCGCCGGCGTTGGTGAGAACTCCAATTCTCCCACTTCTCGGTAATGGACAATTCTCCAACGCCCGCGCCCAGTCAAACAACTGTTCCGCCGAGTCCGCTCGTAAAATTCCGGCCTTCTCGAACGCCGCCTGGAAAGCCGTATCCGATGCAGCCAACGCGCCGGTATGCGATGCAGCCGACTTTTGTCCAGCTTCGAAGCGACCGACCTTCAACGCAACGACGGTCTTGCGTTTTGTGACCTCACGTGCCACCTCCACGAATCGTCGCCCATCGGAAACAGATTCCATATACAACACAATGACGCGCGTATGCGTGTCCTCCGCCAGCGCGGCGAGCGCGTCGGTCTCGTTGACATCCACCTGATTTCCGAGGCTGATGAGCTGCGAAAATCCAAACCCCTCGTGACGCGACCAATCAATGATCGCAGCACAGAACGCGCCGGACTGTGAAATGAACCCAATATGACCTTGTGCAGGCATGGGCGGCTGGAGAAAGGTCGTGTCGAGGGGGAGATGGGTATCGATCGCTCCAATACAGTTTGGACCTAACAAACGTACGCCATGTGCCTGCGCAGCCATCAGACACTCCTGCTCCAACGCTGCGCCCTCGGCACCCACTTCCCGAAATCCTGCCGTTGTAATGATCGCAGCTCGAATGCCGCGCTGACCACACTCTTCAATTGTTTTCGGCATTGCATTTGGTGGTACGACCAGAATCGCCAAATCCACAGAATCAGGGATCTGACTCAAATTTGTATACAACGGTTTCCCAAATAGTTCTCCCGCCTTCTGGCTGACGAAGTGAACTTCACCTTGATATCCGCTTTGGATCAGATTACGCGCTACGCCATAACCAAGCTTCTCAGGTGATGTCGATGCGCCGATGATGGCGATACCTTTGGGCCGCAAGAAGGGAATCAAAGAGGAATCCATTCCAGGATTTTAACATTTCCGGAGTTGTTGGAAGGTTTTCGATGCTGAATTTTAAAAACGTATGCCCCCTATGTTGGCAAACCTAATCGGCGCTCTCGTATTTGAACGAGACTTTCAACTTGGCGCGATAGGCAACCACTTTCCCCTCTTCGAGTTGCATATCCAGCTGCACGACCTCCGCAATGCGCAGATCGCGCAATGACTGAGATGCCCGCTCCACGGCTGCCGTGGCTGCTCTCTCCCAGGACTCCGTGCTGGTTCCGACCAGTTCAATTACCTTATAAACACTCTCTGCCATTTTTCTCTCCTTTTCTGGGGTTCTTCCTAAACTATACAATATTTCGAACGGCAATACAACAATTATCTTCCTATTCTCACGGCTTGTGCAAAGTCATTTTGCCTCAGGTTTCGCCCGGCTCACGCCGCCGTCCCCGGCGGCGATTATGCATGAACACCGGCGCCGGGGACGGCGCTGGGAGCAACATTGAAAAATATGGGTTCACTTTTAGCAAGTCCTGTCCTGTGCTTGCCCTATTCATATCCCGCGTCGAGCTCGTATGGCCTCTACAGCAGCCTTCGCTTCTGCCAGCCCGACATTGGTGAGCTCCCGATAGATCTTGATCGCTTCAATCAGATTGTTTCTGCGCAGGGCATCGATGACACGCGGGTCATCACCAGGTTGGGCGTTTTCCACAAAGGTTAGCCCAAAGTGTTTGTATACAAAATCCAGTTGTGCTTCCAGTCGGCTGATGCGGGTTCGTAATAAGTCGATCTCGTGTTGCTCAGCAGTAGGCATGTAGGTTTCCTCCAGGGGTGATTGGGTTTTTATGCACTATAGCCTGCACTTTTGCATGCCGATCATTCAGATGTACCATAATTTAATTCCCTCATGCGCGGGCTGATCCAGGTGATCGCGATGACAAGCAGGTCCGCAATGACAAGCGCGGCAGCCTTGCGGAGAAAATCAGAGGGTTTCAGCGATTCGATGTATTCAAGTTCGGCAGACGTCAGCTGCGTCTCGTCGGTTTCTATGCGTGATTGGATTGCATTCCAGGCCAGGATTTCGCGTTCATGGTGAACCGACAGTGTGTACACGCTGAATACGGCGATCAGGAGAAACACGATCGTGATATTGACCCGCACCCGGTCTTTTGCCGTCAGCCCCTCATGAGACATGATGAATCCTACTGCCGCGACCGCGATGATGAGCTGAAAATTCCAGATCTCGAAGAAACGTTCCGCGTGCCGCAGAAGCAGTGAAATAGAGTTTGTGTATTGTTCCATGGGTCTCCGCCAGAATGCAATGATTACCATTTATCCCAATGCACTACTTGCTCCAGAGTCCTCCGTCCACCTTTCTTCGGCGCGGCAGACAGTTTCGCCTCCTCCGCTGGATAGCCAAACGACAACGCGATCCGTAAATGCCACTCAGAGGGAAACTCCAGGATCTGACGCGCTTTCTCTGCTTCATAGATCGAAGCTGGGACCGAGCCGACTCCCAGTTCCCAGGCCGCAAGCTGCATAAATGCCGCGGCTTGTCCGGCGTCGAACATGATCTGGAACTTGCTTTCGGGGTCCGGTGTGAGGATCGCCACTGCCAATGCTGCACCGGCAAGATGTCCTGCCCATGTGCCGCATTCTGACAGCGCTTTGAGGATGGATCCGTCGCGAACAGCAATAAACTGCCATGCCTGCTCATTCTTCGATGACTGCGACCTGCGTCCCGCGTTCAGGATGGTTTGGATCACGTCATCGGGCAGTGGCTTATCTTGAAACTTGCGTACCGCTCGTTTTGTGCGAATGGCATCTGACACGTTCATATCGCTGACCTCCAAAATCGGTGATCGAGTGTGGCGCGAACTCGCGCCACGTACCGAGACCACCAGTTTGAACCCAACACTATTTATCCAGCTGCGCGGTGGTTTCGACTGCTTGCGCACAACCACCGGGTTCTACTTCTTCCTTTTTGCTCCTCATGAGCGCCTTTGGCGCCATCTCGTAGATCCCGCGCCGGCGGGGCCGCTCTACGGGACTTTCCACTTTTTACTTCTCACTCTTTACTTTCCCTCCCATTATATCCGCCTGCCTCTTGGCACTACCAGAATGGGATGATAGTCAATAGGCAAGCGACCTGGAAATTGGGATAATCGATGTAAGAGTTTTGAATCATTCAAGGAGAAATGCCCATGGCCGTTCCTACTGAATCAACGTTACTTGCTGAATTTACGTACGAGCTTCGACCGGTTGAGCGTGGATATGCAAACCGCACGCTTTACGTCAATCTTGATACCAACACTATATACGAAAAGCCGGTCACGCAGCAGATGAAAGACCGGTTCACCGGCGGCCGTGGGTTCGCGCTCAAACTGCTCTGGGATGCGGTCACACCCAACACGAAATGGGATGACAAGCAGAACGAACTGGTGATCGCTAACGGTCCGATCTGTGGCATTACGGCATACCCTGGAAGTGGAAAAGCCACAGTTGTGACCCTGAGTCCACTGACGGGCAATGTCATTGACAGCAATGTCGGTGGATACTTCAGTCCGTTCCTCAAGTTCTCTGGCTTCGACGCGCTCGAGATCCAGGGCAAGGCGGCTGAGGATGTGATCATCTTCATCGACGGCGATACTGGCAAGGTCACGATCGAGCCGTATTCCTTTGAGCAGGAAGATTCGCATCTCATTGGAAACATGCTGACCGCCTTTTATGGTGGCGACGAGAAGGGCCGGCGCGGAGTCGCTGTCCTTTCTGCGGGGCAGGCTGCTGAGCATACGCGTATCGCCGCGATCAATTCCACCTGGTACGACGTTCGCCGCAAAGAAGCGCGCCTCAAGCAGGCCGGTCGCGGCGGCGCGGGACGTGTCTTCCGTGATAAGCATATCGCTGCGATCGTTTGCCGATTCAGTGATATGGGCGGTGACAAGAATAATGTTGCTGATATGCCGCTCGTACGCAAGGCAGGGCAGCGCATCAACAAAGAGATCGCCGAACTCGACGACTCGCAGAACCAGATGCGCAGGATCGGCACTGCCAACATCGTCGACGTGATGGATCACTTCGATCTGCTGCCGACCCATAACTTCCGCTTTGGCTCGCACCCCGAGTCCTATAAGATCGATTCGAAGGTCTGGAAGGAAAAGTTTACACAGGGCATGCCTGATGGATGCTGGCTGGGATGCACGATGTCCTGCTCGCATGGCGTGGATCAGTTCCCGGTCCAGACCGGGCCGTATGCCGGCACCTGCGTCACCGTCGATGGACCGGAATACGAGAACGCTGCCGGGCTGGGCTCCAACATCGGAAACTTTGATCCGCAAAAGGTTCTGGAACTCAATTTTTATTGCGATACCTACGGCATCGATACCATCTCCGTCGCGAACTGTATCGCCTTTGCGATGGAATGTTACGAAGAAGGACTCATCACCCAAGAGAACACAGGCGGCCTGGAACTCAAGTTTGGCAATGCCGACGCTGCGCTTGAACTGTTACATCAAATGGCACGCGGTCAGGGATTTGGCGTTATCGTGGGCCAGGGCGTGCGCTACATGAAAGAATACTTCGCCCGCGAATTTGGCGCCGACCCGGTCTTCATGCACGACATCGGCATGGAGATCAAGGGCATGGAAGTTTCTGAATATCTCACCAAAGAATCACTTGCTCAACAGGGCGGTTACGGCCTTGCGACCAAAGGTCCGCAACATGATGAAGCGTGGCTGATCTTTATGGATCAGATTCAAAACCTGCTCCCGAGCTTCAAAGACAAAGCGGAGGCGTTGCATTACTTCCCGATGTGGCGCACGTGGTTCAGCCTGCATGGGTTGTGCAAGCTTCCATGGAATGACATTTCGCCTGCCAACAACAAACAGACAAAGGAACCTGCCAAGGTCGAAGAGCATGTCGAGAACTACACATGGATCCACCAGGGCGTGACCGGCAAGCCGACCAAAGTCGAAGACCTGCTTGCACAATCAGAGCGTGTGTACAACTTCCAGAAAGTCTTCGCACTTCGCATGGGACGCGTCGGACGCAAGCACGATTATCCTCCGTATCGCGCCATGGGGCCGGTCACCAAACTCGAATACGAATCACGGCAGGACCGCTACGATGAACAGCTCAAGCGCTTGGTCCAACTGGATCCCACAGAATTGACCACCGAAGAAAAGATGAAAGCATTGCGTCAATATCGCGAAGCCCAATACGAATCGCTCATGGATGCGGTCTATGAACGCCGCGGCTGGGATGCGAACGGCATTCCCACCGTGGAGAAACTCGGCGCCCTTGGCATGGACTTGCCGGAGCTGATCGAAGTTGTGGAAGAGGCGAAGAAGAAAGTTTAACGCGATGCTGCGGGGCATATCGCAAACCTGATAGCGACATAAATGTCGCGGTACCAAATATGATGCCGACTCCGTTGAGTCGGCATTTTCTTTCACCGCTGACTTTTCGCTTCTTACCTTTTACTTTTCACTTTTCCCTTCTCCCCCGCCTCCCAATCTATCTCAGCGTGTATAATTCTCGCAATGGAAGAACAACATCTTACATTCAAACCCTTCGCACTTTCATCTCTGTTCCTCATGGTCCTCGGGTGGGGTGGGCTGTATTTCGTGATCACACAAACTCTTCCGTATGTCTGGCCGCGCTGGGGATTCTTCGTGCTTGCACTGACGGCGCTTACCGGCACCGTGCTGCCCATCGTCTATTTCCTGCATCGACGTTTTCCCGGTGACAAGCCTGCCGAATCAAATGTGATCGTCCGCCAGGCCATGTGGGTTGGTGTTTACGGAGCGACGCTTGCCTGGCTGCAAATCGGGCGACTCGTGACGGTCTATATCGTCCTCGGTCTCGCGGGCGGCCTGGCCGCTCTGGAATACTTCACGCGCCTGCGCGAAAAATCGCACTGGAAACCTCCCGTCACCGACGATGACCAGCCTTCGTGATCTTCCCTCTGTTGAACAACTCTTAAACGCTCCGCCTGCGGATCATCTCATCGAAGAGTTTGGCCGCCCGTTGACACTGGATGCGCTCCGATGGACTCTGGACGAAGCCCGCGCCCGCTTCAAGACCAAGCCGGAAGCTGGGCTGCCTTCGACAGACGATATCGTAGCCCAGGCCGCATCTCAACTTGCCGCATGGACAAGCTCAACGCTGCAGCCGGTCATCAACGCGACCGGTGTGATCCTGCATACCAACCTTGGACGTGCTCCGTTATCGACTGCTGCCATCCAGGCAATGCAGGATGTTGCAGCCAGCTACTCGACTCTCGAATATGACCTGGATAAAGGGCAGCGCGGTTCACGGTTGATCCATGCGGAGGCGATCTTGCGAAAATTGCTGGGCGTGGAATCAGCGATCGTCGTGAACAATAACGCATCCGCTGTGCTGCTGGTGCTTTCGGCGCTGGCAAACAAAAAACGGGTTGTCATCTCGCGCACGCAGCTCGTGGAGATCGGCGGCGGATTCCGCGTGCCAGATGTGATGAAGCAATCCGGCGCCAGGCTCGTTGAGATCGGCGCCACCAACAAAGTCCGCTTGTCTGATTACGAATTGGCTCTCGAAGAACCCACAGCGCTTGTGATGCGTGCCCATCGCAGCAACTTCAAGCTTGTCGGCTTCACCGAAGAACCTGAACTCAGCGAGATCGTAGATGTCGCTCATGCAGCCGGCATCAATGTAGTGGACGATCTTGGCTCCGGCGCATTGCTTGACACCGCAAAATATGGATTTGCTCACGAACCCACTGTGCAGGAATCTCTGGCTGCCGGTGTAGACCTGGTCTGCTTCTCTGGTGACAAGCTGCTGGGCGGCCCGCAGGCGGGGATCGTTGTCGGCAGGAAGGACCTGATCGACAGGATCAGGAAACATCCGCTGGCGCGCGCGGTCCGTGCCGATAAGACGTGCCTGGCGGGAGTCACCGCCACATTGCTGCACTATCTCACGGACGAGGCGGAGCGGGAAATTCCCATCTGGAAGATGATGTCGTTAACGCCCGAGCAGGTCTGGGTCCGGGCAGAGGCGTGGCGGAATGCCTTGGGGCAGGGGGAAGTCGTTCCGTCAGAATCCACGGTAGGCGGTGGCAGCCTGCCTGAGGAATCCATATCCACGTTTGTGCTGGCATTGGACGTCAAATCGCCAGATAAATTCATGAAAAAACTGCGTGAAACGAGTCCGCCGATCATCGCTCGAACCGAGAACAACCGGGTATTGTTCGATCCGCATACAGTTCTTGATGATGAATTGTTCTTGAGAAGTCTGCGAAAGGCACTGAATCTTTGAACTGTCTGTCTTCTACTGAGTTTTGAAAAAATAATGTCAATCTTTTCCCGTCATTGCGAGTGGTGCCTGGGGCGCCACGAAGCAATCTTCAGTTCTGTAACCAGTTTTACCGGAAAATTGAGCCGAAGATTGCTTCGTCGGGAAGGCCGCCCTCCTCGCAATGACGGAAACGAGAGACTCATGATATTCAGAACTCAGTAATTTACGCTCATCTCTGCTAAGCAGCTAAACATTCGCGCAGAGTAGCGGAATCATTTTGCGCCATTCGCCCATTCGCGAGTTTCGCGTTAAGAGAATTTTTATGATTACTGTTGACATTCCAATTAGAGACCCGAAGAAACCACCCAAACTGAACTTCCCTGATCGCTGCAACAATTGTGGCCAACCCAAAGCGCGGACTTGGTCGATAAAGCTGAATACAGGCGCCCAGAAACGTGGACAAATGGTGCAGCTTGAACTCGACGTACCCTTGTGTGCGGATTGTATTGCGAAAGAGAATCGAATCGGCAACGTCACCTGGATCCCCTTCTTTCTTGCCGGGTTACTGGTTTGTGCGGTCGTGTTTGTTCCGGTCTGGCTGATTTCACCGGTGGGTCCCACGCCGCAGACGTATGAGCTGCCCTACGTGCTTGGCGCAGCTGCCGGCCTGGTTGCAGGCATAATCATCGGGACTTTGGTAGAATTTGGACTGAAATTGCTGCTGGCGCCAGTGTACGGGAAATTACTGCTGCAGCGCCCACTGACGATCTTCTCAGTGCTTGCTGACTCCGAAAATTTGATCGGCATTTCCACCCGCTTTGCAGAGAATCGAAAAATCTTAAAACTCACATTTGAGAACGACGAAATTGCGCGAGAGTTCATTGCGATGAACCCGCAGGAGATTTGATGAAATCAGACATCGACACATTGATGAAGGCTCGCAATCTGGATGCTTTGCTCGTCTTCGGCGACGCCGAACACAACCCTCCGATGTATTATTTTACCGGCGGCGGCCATGTGAGCGGCGCGATGCTCATTAAAAAGGTGGGTGCTGAGCCGGTACTGTTCTATAACGATATGGAGCGCGACGAGGCAGCCAGGAGTGGATTGAAGACAGTTTCCTATAGCGAATATCCTGCTTCTGATTTCATGGACCAAGCCGATGGCGATGCTTCGCTTGGCACGGCCCTGCGTTTTAAGAAGATCCTTGCCGACCATGGTTTAACTGGTGGAAGAATTGCCCTGTTTGGCAAGATCGAGCTTTCACAGGTGTTTGGTATCGTGATGAAACTCATGCAAGTGATGCCAGAGGCTCAGTTTATTGGTGAAACAGGATCTGACTCCACGGTCCTGCGCGCCATGGAAACCAAGGACGATGTGGAAGTGGCCCGCATCCGCAAGATGGGCGCTGTGACGACAACGGTTGTCAAGATGGTTCAGGAGTATCTGACGTCCTGCGATGTGCGCGAAGATGAGGTGCTTGTAAAAGAGGATGGAAGTCCGCTGACGATTGGCGACGTGAAAGGCAAAATAGCCCTCTGGCTTGCCGAGCGCGATGCTGTGGATGTGGAAGGACTTATCTTTGCCATCGGGCGCGATGCCGGAATTCCACATTCTGTTGGCGACCCGGCGGATCTGATGAAATTAGGACAGACCATTGTCTTCGACATCTTTCCCGCAGAGAAGGGCGGCGGTTACTTTTATGATTTTACGCGTACATGGAGTCTCGGTTATGCGACGCCCGAGGCGCAGGCGATGTATGATCAGGTACAGGAAGTCTATAACAAGGTTGTCGAAAATCTGGACCTAAACGCATCCTTCGTTGAGTACCAGCGTATGACCTGTGAATACTTTGAGTCAAAGGGTCACAAGACGCCTTTGAGCGTAGATGCACCGCTGGAAGGCTATGTGCATTCACTGGGACACGGCCTGGGGCTGAACATCCACGAACGCCCATCCTCGCGCCTGGTGGATAACGGCACCGATAACATTCTCAAGCCCGGCGTGGTGATCACCATCGAACCCGGCTTGTATTATCCCGATAAAGGGATGGGTTTCCGCATCGAAGATTCGTATTGGGTGCGACCGGATGGGAAGATGGAGTTGCTTGCGGAGTATCCATATGATTTTGTGCTGCCGATGAAGAAGTGGAAAAAGGAGTAGCGTGTCATTGCGAGGAGGATCCGCGCTGAGCGGAGCGAGTGAGAACGAGCGAAGACGAAGCGTGAGTAACGATGCAATCTCCTCGACAATGAGATTTCCCTACGATACGGGAGATTGTGCCGCCACGGCGCCACTCGCAATGACATGAACTTACCATGAGTGGATTTAAACCCGCCCGAATTCTTGCTATCGAAACATCCTGTGATGAAACCGCCTGCGCTGTCATCGAGAACGGACGCGCGCTCTTAGCGTCTACAGTTGCGTCGCAGATGGATATCCATGCGCGCTACGGCGGCGTGTTCCCTGAGGTCGCGTCGCGGCAGCATGTGTTGAGCATTATTCCCGTTGTCGAACAAACACTGGTCCAATCGAATATTACACTGAAAGATGTTGACGCCATCGCGGTGACGCGCGGCCCGGGGCTTGCCGGCTCATTAGTGGTCGGCATGAACATGGCGAAGGGACTGGCGCTCGGCACCGACCTGCCGCTGATCGGTGTCAATCATCTCGAAGGGCACATTTATTCGTCCTGGATCCATAATGCTGGCGATACTGCTCCTCTGGAACCACAATTTCCATTGATGGCTTTGCTCGTCTCCGGTGGACACACCGAACTGAACCTGATGACCGATCATCTGACCTACAAACGTCTCGGGTCCACGCGGGACGATGCAGCGGGTGAGGCCTTCGACAAGGTGGCGCGCCTGCTGGGGCTCCCATACCCAGGCGGGCCGTCCGTGCAGAAGGCCGCCGAGAAAGGCGACTCAGCGCGCTTCAAATTCCCGCGCCCTAAATTGGAGAATCCGTACGACTTTTCATTCAGTGGGCTGAAAACGGCAGTGCTGTATCTGGTCAATGATTTGAAGAAACAACATACCGCGCTGCCCGTGGAAGACATCGCTGCATCATTCCAGGCTGCGGCGGTCGATATTCTTTTCCACAAGACCATTCAGGCAGCACGCGACTTCAGTGCCAAAGAGATCCTTGTTGCCGGCGGCGTCTCGGCGAACCGGGCGCTACGGCAGGCCTTCCAATCGCAAACAGAATTCCGAGTGCATATCCCGGCGTTTTCGTTGTGCACCGATAACGCGGCGATGATCGCCTCAGCAGGATATTTCCGCTATGTGCTCGGTCATACTTCGGATCTGGGGATGGATGTGCAGCCGACCTGGCCGCTATCGTAAATAAAACCCTGCGCAGGGTTTTTGATGTTAAAACCCAAACCGCCCTTGGCTTGCCCGAGCCGTAGGCGGTTTGTAAAGGAGAATGCAATCTTTATTATAGTCCGGCACTTTAGTCAAAGCTGAAATCCTCTTTAACATTGCATAAGAGAATCAGGGCTGGAAATTTAGATTGCATTAAGCAATATTTCCTTTGAAAGCGGACCTTCACGCAAAATCTGGATTTCCTCACCAGTGCAGTCCACCAGCGTGGATGGAACGCCGCCCGGTGTTTCGCCTCCGTCGATGATCAAAGCGACGCGTCCGTTGAGCTGTGCGAACACCTGTTGCGCGGTTGTCGGGCTGGGATGGCCGGAAAGGTTGGCGGAGGTCACCGCCATAGGACCGGCCAGCCTTAACAACGAGCGCGCGACATCATGGTCTGGGACGCGCACGCCGACGGTGGTCGTGGCAGAGATGACTTCGGGGAGAGTTTGCCTTTTGGGGACGAGAACGGTCAGAGGTCCCGGCCAGAAGCGGGCGACAAGCTTCATCGCGAACAGCGGAACTTCCTCCGCGACGCGAGTGAGATCCGGAGAGTCGCCGATCAGGATGGGAATCGCCTTTTCTATCGAGCGCTCTTTGGCAATATAGATCGATTCAATGGCTTTTTCGTGAAATGCCAGCGAGCCAACTCCGTATACGGTGTCGGTGGGGAACGCAACCAATCCACCAGAGAGCAGGATCTCCAGAGCGGTTGTGATGGCATTGGGGGAGTCGGCGGTAAGGATTTTTGTTTCCATGGTTATCGTCTGATCTCAAGCAGCCGGTCGTTGCCTGTCAGGTCCTGATGCAAGTGGATCTCTGCTTCAGAAAAAATGTTGCCGGCAAGATCAAGCGCCTGCCTGCCGGTTGTGGCTTCGATTTCAAGGAGGATCATCGCATTTGGCGCAAGCCATGCGGGTGCGATGTTGAGCAATCTGTGGATCAATGCAAGCCCGTCTTCGCCGCCATCAAGCGCGAGCGTTGGTTCACGCCCATATACAGGCAGAGTATACAATGTTTCGGTGGGGATGTACGGCAGGTTTGCGCAAAGCAGATCGAGATGTTGGTAAGTAGGAAACAATCCCGGTTTCGATGGCAGGAGATCGCATTCCACGAATTCGATGCGCGAATCCACGTTAAATTTCCTGGCATTTCGTTTGGCAACATCCAGAGCGCTGCTGGAAAAATCGGTGGCAAGAATTCCTGCATCAGGAATATTCGCGGCAATTGCACTCGCAATCGCACCTGAACCTGTGCCGACATCGGCAATTGTCCTGCGGGCGGGATATTTCCGCAGCCAGGCAATTGCACTCTCGACCAACAGTTCCGTTTCCGGGCGAGGGATCAACACGTCAGGCGTGACATCCAGATCGAGCCCAAAAAACTCCCAATGACCCAACACATACGGCAATGGTTCGCCGCTGACAAGTCTTGAAATCAGATCGTTTAGTGTGCTCTGTTGTTTTGCTGTGGTGGTGAATTCGGGATGAGCCAACACCCACGTGCGCGGTTTCTCGATGACGTGGGCGAGCAGAACGGACGCGTCCAGGGCCGGCGTGTCACTGGTCGAAGAGAGACGAGATGTGATCTCCGAAAGAAGCGAGGGCATCTTACCTGTTTTTGATCGCAAGCAGCGACAGGTATTCAAAGACGATATTGGAGGCCAGTATTGCTGTTATATCGCCATGATCGAACGGCGGCGAAACCTCCACCAGATCAAATCCAACGAGATTAAGTCCATTTAAACCACGCACAAGCTGCAGCAGTTGATAACTCGTCAGTCCGCCGACCTCAGGAGTGCCTGTGCCGGGCGCAAACGCCGGGTCGGCAGAGTCGATATCCACGGTGACGTAGACGGGGCCTGTCATGCGTGCCTGTACTTCTTTCAGGATTTCAGGAATGCCTTTCTCCATTACCTCATGGATCGTGATCGTCCGGGCGCCAAGTGTGGCGGCATCGGCATAATCGTTCTCCCCGCTCAGCGGACCGCGTATCCCGATCTGCACGTATTCGCCCTCGCAGATGAGTCCTTCCTGCAATGCATGTCGAAACGGTGTGCCGTGGCTATAAGGTACTGCTTCAAATTCTGATTCCCAGGTGTCGATGTGTGCATCTACGTGGACAACAGACACCGCTCCATATTTCTTTGCGTGGGCCCGCAGAAGCGGTAGTGCGATGGAATGATCCCCGCCGAGTGTGATCAAGGTTGCACCTGAGTTAATGATCTCACCAGCCATGGTTGTGATCGCATCCATGGTATGTTCGATGGATGTGGGGATCACAGAGACGTCACCGTAGTCTACCGCTTTGAGTTTCTTGAGAGGCGTGACATTGAGAGTTGAATTATGCCCCCAGATCATCAGCGAAGCCTCACGGATCTTACGCGGACCAAATCGGGTACCGGTCCGATAAGATGTTCCGCTGTCGAACGGCACACCCAGGATGGCCACATCGACGCCGGCCAGTTCTCGTGTAACAGGCAGCCGCATGAAGGACGGGATTCCCATGAAGGGTTGCAGCCCCGCACCGAAGGCTGGGTTGTCGTTCATCCAAGACCTCCATTAAACACAAAGGACACCAAGATCACCAGGGGAAAAACAAGAGTTCGTCCTTTGTGCGCCTTGTGTCCTTCGTGGTGAGAAATGTACGATTATTCTTCTTCGTCGAATCCGCTGCTGGCGAGACGGTCGGCTTCATCGCGCGTGGACAGTTCGTCGATGAACTGCTCGATCGAGCCATCCATGACTGCTGGCAGGTTATAACTCGATACGCCTATGCGATGATCTGTGACGCGGTTCTGTGGATAGTTATAGGTGCGGATCTTCTCAGACCGTTCGCCGCTTCCCACCTGTGAACGACGATCCGATTCGATCTCGGCGCGGCGTTTCTCTTCTTCCAACTCATAAAGACGCGCACGCAGAATGCTCAGGGCGCGCAATTTGTTTTGTAACTGCGAGCGTTCATCCTGACAGGTGACGATCATGCCGGTGGGCTTGTGATACAGACGGACCGCCGTGGAATTCTTCTGCACGTTCTGTCCACCCGCGCCGGAGGAGCGATACACTTCGACCTCGATGTCGCTCTCGGGGATCTCCACTTCCACGTCATCCACTTCTGCCATGACTGCCACGGTTGCCGTAGACGTGTGGATACGTCCCTGTGCTTCGGTGGCGGGCACACGCTGCACCCGATGGACACCCGACTCATATTTCAACTTCGAGTAAGCGCCTTTACCTTTGACCTCGAAGATCACTTCCTTGTAGCCGCCAACGCCGATCGCGTTTTCAGACAAGATCTCGGTCTTCCAGCGTTTGTCTTCCGCGTAGCGGGTGTACATACGGAACAGATCCGAAGCGAAGATGGCGGCTTCGTCTCCGCCCGCGCCGGCGCGGATTTCCACGATCACGTTTCTGTCGTCGCGAGGATCTTTCGGGACGAGCATACCCTTGATTTCCTTTTCCAGCGCTTCGATCTTCGGGCTAAGATCGACTACATCCTGTTCGGCCAGCGCGGTCAGTTCCACATCCGATCCAGACTCAAGGATGGCGCGGGCCTCTTCCAGGCTCTTCATGGCCTGGCGGTACTCGCGGGCCTTTTCCACAATGAGCTCGAGTCCCACACGTTCCTTGCTGATCTCGGCTGCGCGTTGGTAGTTATTGCCCACTTCAAGCAATTCATTTCCCAGCTGTTCAAATCGGTCTTCGATGCCTTTGAGTTTGTCGAGCATAAAAATTCCTACGGGATGTAATGTGACAAGAGAAATGCGCGGCAACCTGCCCCGCGCACGCAGATTATACCAGCCACAGGAGTCCTCTACTGACTTGTCAGTGAGAGGATCATCGAAAGGACCAGCATGATCGACAATAGGATCGCGATGATCTGAAGGATCCGGGTCCGGCGGGCAGATTCGCGATTCGCTGCCTGTTGTACCGGTTTTTTCTTCGACTTCTTAGCTGACATATTTACTCACTACTTGTGTGTGTGGAAATTGCCCGTGTCATAGCTTTCTCAAGTTCTTCTATCGTGACCGGTTTGGTCACGTACGCATCGGCGCCGGCGTTCAAGGCCTTTTCCACCATTGTATCCGCAGCTTCCGAGGAGAGCATAACAATTGGCATTTCCTTCCATTCAGAGCGTCGACGCAAAAATTCGATCAGGTCCAGCCCTGATACTTCCGGCATATTGATGTCCACGACCATCAGCTCCGGCTGTTTGCCGGTCAACAGGGTCTGCACCGCGGAACGTGCGCTCAGGAAGGCTGTGACATTGCACTGCAGCAATTTCAGCATTAAGCCAACGGCGCGTGCCATCTCCTCATCGTCGTCGATGATCCAGATCTCCTTCATTCCAGATGCGCCTTGATCGATTGTGCTGCAGCTTCAGGGACCACAGCCTTCAAATCTTCCACAGTTGCCTCTCTGATCTTATCCACAGAGCCGAAATGCTTCAATAATGCCTTTCGCCGCGCCGGTCCAATTCCGGGGATCGCATCCAATTGGGACGCCATGCCAAGCTTTTGTCTTTTCCTGCGGTGGGCAGTTATACCATATCTGTGCGCTTCGTCGCGGATTCGCTGCACCAGATACAACGCCTGGGAATGTCTCGGCAGCATCAGCGACTCGGATTTGTGTGGGAAGAAGATTTCTTCCTGTTGTTTCGCCAGCCCCACGACCGGCACTTTACCGTATAACTCGAATTTCTCAAGGACATTGACGGCTCGGCCCAACTGGCCTTTACCTCCGTCGATAATGATCAGGTCTGGCAGGAAGGAGAACGACGCGTCGGGCTTGGACCCGGGCTCTGCCTCCGTTTGCTGAGCGCCGCGCCACCTGCGGAATCTGCGCGTCAACATTTCCTCCATCGAGGCGAAATCATCCGGCGCGCCGACCACGCTCTCGATATTGAACTTCCGGTACAATTTTTTATCGGGCACGCCCTGTGTAAACACCACCATGGCGCCGACAATGGCCGTTCCCTGGGTGTTCGAAATGTCATAACATTCGATGCGGTTGGGCGGTGTGGGTAAATTCAGTGCCTGTTGCAGCTCGGTGAGGGCCTGCTCCTGTTTATGCGTATCGGCTTCCCATTGGGCCCGCAAGGCCTGCAGGGTTTCGGTCGCGTTTTCGGTTGCCATCTGCACCAGCTCGCGCGGCTGCCCTGATTTGGGGACGAAGATCTCCACCTTCTCACCGCCGCGCTTCGACCGCAGCCACTGGCTGATGATCTTGCGCTCTTCGATTTCTTCCGGGAGCATCACCTGTTCAGGAATGGTTGCAGCCTCGGTATAGAACTGCGTGACAAATTGCTCCATGATCTCCGAGCTGGCCTCATCTTCTGTCCCTTCGAGGATGAAATACTCGCGTCCGATCAACTTGCCGCCGCGAATAAAGAAGACCTGTACACAGGCTTCCCCGTTGCTGCGAGCCATGGCAAGGACATCCGAATCAAGATAATCTGTAGCGAACACGATCTTCTGACGTTCGATGATCGTTTGGACGGCTTTGAGTTGATCCCTCAGGACGGCTGCTTTTTCGAAGCGCATTTCTCCAGCAGCCTTTTCCATTTCCTGCTGCAGGCGCGTCGTGATCGGCTCACTCTCTCCATTTAGAAAGTCCATCAGATCAGAGATCATTTGGCGGTACTGCGCTTGCGATGCCGCGCCAATACAGGGCCCGATGCAGCGTTTCATATCGTAGTACAGACAGGCGCGCAGATCGGTGCCGGTGATGACGCGATCACACGTCAGGTAGGGGAAGATGCGGCGCAGCACATCCAGCGTTTGGTATACGGCCCAGGCAGATGTGTACGGACCGAAATAACGCGACCCATCCTCCACCATTTGGCGCGTCACCGTCACTTTGGGGAAGGGATCTGCCCAGTGGATCTTGATATAGGGATAGCGCTTGTCGTCCTTAAGACGGATGTTGTACTTCGGACGGTGTTTTTTGATGAGGTTCATCTCAAGGATGAGAGCCTCCAGCTCAGACCCGACCACGATCCATTCGATATCGGCGATCTCACGAACAAGGCGGCGTGTCTTTGCGTCGTGACCGGCATCCGCATGAAAATACGAGCGGACGCGATTCTTCAGGCTGATGGCCTTACCAACATAAACAATCGTGCCGCCAGCATTTTTCATAATGTAGCAGCCAGGTTTCGATGGCAGCGTGGCAAGAATGCCTTGCAGCTTCTCAGAAATTTCCATGTGATAATTTTACATCATGTATAACTCTTGCATTGCATATAGATTTACATTGTTGTAATTGACGGGCATTCATGCCATAATGAATGAAATCTTGTCTATGGAGGATACGATGAATGACCCAATGAATGCCCCTATGTCCCCCCAACCTAGTGTATCCAGCTCCTTTTTTGACGTGTGGATGAATGCACTAACTAAGCCCAACGAACAGACCTATGCTGAGATAGCAACATCTCCAGGTGCCAGTCCTGGTAAGGCATATTTATGGATCTTTCTTGCGGCTTTGGTAAATATCTTCATTTCATTCCTGATTCAGGCAATTTTCCTGGGCTCCAGTGGGCAAATGAGTGATTACCGAGATATGCTGGGCGGATCGATGATAGCCTTGATCTGCATTGTCCCTGTCTTAGCCGGGGTTGCTGTACTTGCTTTCATGATTAGCACCGGATTGGTTCAGTGGGTAGCAGGAATGTTCAAGGGGGCTGGCAGCTACGGTCAACTCGCTTATGCCCTGGGCGCCATCTCTGCTCCCACCACGTTAATATCCTCGGTCCTGTCGGTATTCTCAGCAATCCCATTTCTCGGGCTTTGCTTATGGCCTCTCAGTATCCTTTTACTCGTATATGTTGCGGTTCTGTCCATTATGGCCGTCAAAGGAGTTAATAAGTTCGGTTGGGGTCAGGCGATTGCTGCTTATTTGCTCCCCACCGTAGTATTTTTCGGACTCTGTCTGCTGCCTATCATTGTGATCGCCGTTATGAGACTTATGGGACCGGCCATCGGCAATACATTTAGTACCATCCAAAACACTTTGCCATAAGGAACAAAAAAACTCCCGCACAGTTGCGGGAGTTTTACTTTCCTGAGGGCGGTATCCTATCGGCACCCGGGTAAATGAACATATCTGCCATGTAATAGGCTTCCTTGTAGGCAACATCTGCACCACACTCGCCTGGAAGAATCTCCTTGGCTGTTCCGTTCCCATTTGCATCCACGCCGCCCAACAAGTTCTTTCCTAAAACAGCCATCTCTGTGACGAGGGGTTCCATCTCAGGACCGAAGGGCATATCCCGCAGTTGTAGAGCAAGCGACAGGAGTTGATTGGTCCATCCGTCCAAATTCTGGATACATACCTGAACATTGTCGCTGGCGCTTCGAATGTTTTGCGTTGAGTCGGCTGCGTCTGCTGCGTAGCTGGCATGCAGAGCTGTCTCCTGGAGATAGCCCAGGCGGTCCCCATTTGCGAAGCTGCCGTACCCGTCGCCTGGATCGTCTATGCTGCCGTTCTTGTCATGGTCGCCATACTGATCGCTCATGCTCCCAACGATCGAATTAACGACCTCTTCAAGCCGTCTTCGCAATGTTGCTTCATCGCCATCATCATACGCTTGAATGATTCCCACGCTGTAACTTTCGTTGAATTCATCGCCGTTGATGGATCTGTTGATGTAAGATGCGCTGTAATACCACAGGTTCTGCATGAGTGGGCCCTTATCGGGAAGCTTGCCATACGAAACGAGAACATGCCGCACGTGGGTCAGGGTGTTGGGAGGGAAGACAGATGAATACATCACTTCACCTGTGGGCCCGTTAATGGCCACGCCATCCTTTTCCAGCGTGATAAAGACATGACTGTATTCCAGCAACAAGTTTGCTTCGCTGGGGTCGCTAATTTCAAGGCGGCCGGCGCCCGTGGCGCTAAATTCCACCGACCCAACGTCACGGATATTCGTGCCATCATCACTTTGGAACCAGACCTCAAGATGTTCTCCTGCCGCGGGGTGAGGAACGTTTGTTAAGGTAATAACGCCGTTATCCATAAAGAAGTTGAAATCGTCGAATCGTAGCCTTCCCACCGGCACATTTGGGTCCGCTGGCGTAGGGGTCGCGCCATTGTTGGAATTCCGCGAGAGTATGAATTGCAGGATGAAAAGACCCAGAATGGCGACGACCGCAACCTCAATGCCAATTCTCGTCCAGCGCGCGGAATTGCGCTCTGGCTCGGGTGAGGGCGGCTGGCGGCTGGCTTCGGCTGCCTCGCGCGCCAGCTGCGCGATGTGAAGCGTTCCTGGTGAGATGGTCTGCCCGTTGAATAAGGCGATGAATTCATTGGCAAGGTCACCGGCATTTTCATAGCGCAGCGCAGGATCTTTGGCAAGGGTGCGGTCCAGGATGGCCTGCAGCTCCATCGAGAGTCCTTTGATGGTCGGTGGAGGCTCGTTGATATGCTTCATCAACATGCCGAACGTGGTATCTGCCTGGAAGGGCACAGTCCCTGCCAGCATTTCGTACACCATGATACCCAGGGAATAGATGTCGGTGCGCTTGTCGACTTTTTCGCCGCGTGCCTGCTCGGGACTCATGTAGGTGGGCGTGCCAGACACGGAACCAGCCGTCGTGTGCATGGTCGAATCGAGCAGGCGGACCAGGCCAAAGTCGGTGAGAACCGGTTCCACATCCTGTGGCAGGGGCTTATTGAGTTGAATGACTCCTGTTCGGGAGCGCAGAAGCACATTGCCCGGTTTGATATCCCGATGGACAATGCCTTTGCTGTGGGCATAATCGAGCGCGCTGGCAATCGACTTTAAGAGTTGTGCAACCATGCCGATCGGCAGGCGTTGTTTATTGTCATGCAGGGATTTTAAGTAAGCGGCCAGCGAGGGGCCGGGGATATACTCCATCACCAGGAACGGAGATTCATCAACCACATCGTATTCATACATCTGTACGATGTTGGGATGACGCAGGCCTTCGACGACCTCCGCTTCCCGTTGGAAGCGGGCCAGTTGCTCTGAATCTCGATCGAGCAGTCCTCTCATGACTTTCACAGCGACCTGCCCGAAAGACTCGTAGTTGCCCGTGTAGACTTCAGCCATGCCCCCCCGGGCTATAAGTTCCGCGATTTTGACCTTGCCGAGCGTTTTTCCTGCCCAGTCTGCCATATTGAATAAAATTATAACCGAGATTGAATCGTGAGCCGTGTATAATCTTCATAACAAATCTGTTGAGGTTCCTGTGGCAAATGCGTCGGAAATTGAGATAGGCACGTTGTTACATCAGCGTGGGTTAACATTGGCCCTGGCTGAATCATGTACCGGTGGACTGATCAGCAGCCGGGTTACAGACGTGCCTGGGTCATCTGAGTATTTCCTGGGTTCTGTAGTTTCGTACGCCTATGAGGCCAAGGTGGATCTCCTGGGCGTATCGTGGGAAACTTTGAGAATGCACGGCGCGGTCAGCGGCGAGACTGTGCTGGAAATGGCCAGGGGCGCCCGCCAGACACTCCATACGGACATTGCCGTTTCTGTAAGCGGGATCGCCGGCCCAGGTGGTGGCACACCTGAAAAACCAGTCGGGACGACGTGGATTGGCCTGGTGACGAAAGATGGGGAGTGGGCGCGCCGCTTTCAGTTTAGCGGTGAGCGCGCCCAGGTCAAAATGTCAGCGGCAGATGCGGCTTTGCAATTCCTGTTGGAGTATTTGAATGGCACATTGGCGAGTGATTCAAGATAAGCAAAGCCGGACCGTCTGGTCCGGCTGTTCGATCTATGGAAGACTATTCCGATAAATCTTAAGGTTCGCAGAAATATGAGTTCCCTCACCGAGCAACGAAACGATGTCGTTGCGAGGGCATTTTTTGCCCGAAGCAACCTCCAAAAAGGGTAGAAGAGCTAGATAAACGGGCTATTTCAAGTGCCAGGAGATTGTGTCGCCACAGCGCGCCACTCCTCGCAACGTCAGGAGGGAGGTTAACGATTTACACTCCCTTAGTTCTGTGCGAATGTGTCGATCAGTAATTTGAAGTTTCCGCCAACGGGATACAGGATCGGGCAGGTGCAGCCGCGCTTCTTATACTCTTCGACTTTAGCCTTTGCTTCCGACGGCGTTCCCGAGGCTGTAATGTCATGCACGAGCTCATCGGGCACCAGATGTTTCGCTTTATTGATCTGTTCCTTGGTGGCGGGCCATCCCAGGATCGATTGAATATCATTGATCACTTCCTGCGACACGCGTGAGGCCTTCGCAATATGCGGCTGCTGGGCGAGATACTGGCAGAGAAGTTCCTTGGTGTATTCAATCGCCTTGTCGTGGTCTTCATCCACCGAGCAGACGATCAACTGTGGACAGTCGAAGTCTTCCATTTTGCGGCCCGCTTTCTTGAGACCTTTTTGCAGCAATTCAAGGGCATTGTCGTTGTACTCTGGCGGAACGCAGTAATTCAGCACCGCGCCATCCGCGATCTCACCGGTCATTTCCATCATCAGATCGCCGGTTGCACCGATCATGATCGGGATATTGCGCGGCTCACGGCGGCCGTGGACCACGTCCAGCTCGATGCCATCGACATGATGGAATTCCCCGTGGAACGTGACCCGTTCCATGTTCAACAAGCGCCGCAGCACTTCCACCGTTTCGCGCATTGCCAGCAGCGGTTTCCTGCGTTCGATACCCACATTCTTTGCCAGCGGATCCCACCATGCGCCGATGCCGCAGATGACGCGGTTGGGAGCCAGGTCATCTAATGTAAGAAACGTCGCCGCCAGCAGACCGATGTTACGCGTCCAGTTGTTGATGACGCCGGAACCCACTTTGAGCGTATTTGTTACCGCCGCGTATGCTGCCATCGGAACAATTGCATCTCGAACGAGCCGCGACTCTGCCTGCCACACAGCTTCAAAGCCCTTCTCCTCAGCATAGCGTGCATAATCAAGCCCGTCACGCAAATCATGCGAATCTTGCAGATATAGTGCCACGCGCTCAGTCATGGGATTCTCCTTGGTTGCGGTTGGAATAGTGGACGTCCGCAGGTTTACCTTAAGTATACCCTCACGGGCACTTCGTAAACCTGCGGACGCAAAATTCGATAAAACTCCAGCGCCTTGTGAAGAGATCCTTCCAGCGTGCCCGTCCGGACAGACCTTCGCAATGCCCGCTTTGGATAGACCGCGAATTCTACCGCCTGTCTCATTATAGTAACTACACTTTACACATAAATTTAGTAAATCACGATTCTCATGTCACTCTGAGTGAGCGTTCGTTGCGAACGAAGAGTCTCGGCGCAAATTACGGGAGATTCTTCGTCGCCAGAAGAACGTTGGCTCCTCAGAATGACAAACCTGTGGTTTACTGAAATTCACAAGCTGAAATTCAAATCTAAAGGTTAGGAAATGAAGCGGCACTCTGCAATGCTTAGAGACTCATACTTTTTTCCATATTGCGGATCAGTTCCAGGTCTTCCGGCACGTCCAGGTCGAGCCCCAGCGATGGCAGGTTTACAACCTCGAGCCTTGCCCCGGCTTTCCTGACCATCTCGCAATGCCGTTGAAACGAATTTTCTCCAAAGTCATATTCGATCAGACCGGAGGGTGAGATCAATAACGCATTGGTGCCCTTTTCATGTCTGTCGGGGGCGATCACTACTACGGGAGGCTCACCTGCCCGTTCGATCAATGTCAGCACGTCAATACGCGAGATTAAGGGCAGGTCGGCAGGAAGAACGAGTACTCCACGCGTCGCGTAAACCTGCGCAATGACAGTAGCGCGCTTGAGGGCTGTATTCAATTCCGGCTGCCCATCTTCGCGAACCGTGCGGGCGCCGTAATTGCGTGCGATCGTCAACGCCTGTGGGTCGCGACTGATCACCAGGACTTCTTCCAGTTCCTTCAGTTCAGAAAGAGTTTGTAGTGTGTGTTGTAAGAGTGTGCGGTTCAGTTCCGTTCGTTCATCTTCTGATAACGCTCCAGCCAGGCGAGACTTGCCACGCCGCAATGGCTTTACAGGAACAATTGCCCAAAGTGTCATACCATATTCCCAATGAAACTCAGAACCTCTTGCGCCAGTCGGATTCTATCATCATGACTCTTCATGAGAGTTTTCGTTACAGCAGTTTTAAACCCTAAACGCATGATCTCTCCTTCCAGTTGCCTGTCAATTTCATCCAATACAAACCCAACGAGAAGTTCGCGATAATGACGTGCCACCGCGGCTGCAGTCGGTTCTATTCCCAGTTCGCGGTACATCTTTGCCGCCGGACCTTTGACCGTCTCGCCGCCGATGATGGGCGATACTGCAACGACGGGTTTTTCGATCCTCGGAAGGACTGTCAAAATGGGATCGATGCTCACCCACGGATTCGACGGGCAGATGACAACTACATCCGCAGATTCGAGCGCCTCACGCGCCCGGGCAGCTGGTTCCGCTCGATCGGCGCCCTCGAACCTGAAGCCGCGGACGTGCGGTTCACAGCGACGGTGAACGAAGTACTCCTGAAACGCCAACTCACCCTCATCAGTTTCGACGATCGTCCGCACCGGCGAATCAGACATGGGCAGGACAGTATGTTGGATGCCCCAGGCCTTACAGAAGTCGCGTGTGATCTGGCTCAGGCATTGACCATCTTTCAGCCGCCGCGTGCGTTCCAGATGGGTTCCCAGGTCCTGGTCGCCGAGATTGAACCAACCGGGACCGCCAAGCAGTTTCGCACTCTGGATCACATTCCAGGTCTCGTTCACTCGTCCCCAGCCTGTTTCCGGATTCGCGATGCCTGCCAGTGTATAGCAAACCGTATCCAGATCGGGACAAATATATAAGCCATAATGTTCGAAATCATCGCCTGTGTTGACAATGACAGTCAAATCTTCAGGCGGGAGGATTTGAGCAAGTCCGTGGGCGAGTTTTGCACCGCCAACTCCGCCGGCTAAAGCAACAATTTTCAACTTGATTCGCTCCCGCCGCCGTCCTTGGCGGCATCTTCATGGAATATGCGTCGAGGACGGCGCACAGAGCATCGAATGGCTAACAAAATAGTGTTATTTCCTCCAACGATTTTTTCTCACGCGGTTCTGGAATCACTTCTGGATATCCAATAAAGAACATTCCTTGCGGTTCCCATGCTTCGGGCAGGCTCATTACTCTGCAAACAGTCTCTTGCGCGAACAACGGCCAACAGGCCCAGACTCCGCCAAGTCCTTCGGCATGGACGGCCAGGAGAAGCTGTATTCCCGCCGCGGCAACGGATTGGACAGCCATCGTCCGTTCGGCTTGCTGACGTTTCTGGTCGCGATAGGTATCCATCTCGCGCATGTCAAGGCACAAGAGGATTGCGACGGGTGCAGATGTAATGCGTTGTTTCGAGCGTGTGACCTGTGTTTGAATCTTTTCAGCTGCGAGACCATCTCGCCGGAGGTCGCGTTCGAAATCCATGGCCATCGCTTCGGCAAGAGCTTGTTTGACTGATGGATCCGTCACGACGACAAATCGCCACGGCTGACGATTGTGCGCAGATGGCGCAAACGTGGCAGTGGCGAGAATATTCTGTATAACGGAATCAGGGACCGGCTTCGCCTCGAAGCGGCGGATGGAACGGCGAGTCCGTAGAAAGTTGTGAAAATCAGTCGTGGAGGTCAAAGTGCGTGGGCTTGATCCGGAAGATGATCCGTCGTTGTCCCTCACGAGGCTTCCAGGGTTTGTTGTCGTACCGCAGGGATAGACTGTTGATATGCTCATTGGCGCCTTCTCTTGTGTACCCACTGACCTCACCGCGGATGCCGAGATACCGATACGGGTCATCAGGGTCTTGAATGGTCATGGCCACTTTCGGGCGCGCCTTCATGTTGCGATCCTTTGTGCGTCCTTCGTTTGTGTTGATGAGAATATTTTCACCGTCGGTGCTGAACCAGACGGGTGTGACCTGTGGTGAGCCGTCTGACATGATCGTTGCCAAATATAGCAAGGCTTTGGAGTCATCGGTGACCAGGTCAAGAAATTCAGCCGGAAAAGTCATCTGCCACCATAGGGTTTGGAAGGAAAAGTGTTTGCATCTTGTCGTTGAAGTTCCGAATCGTTTCGATGGCTTCATGCGTGCAGCCGATCAGAATCTTGATCTCTACATCGCGCTTAAGTCTATCAAACATGCATAAGATTCCTGTTAGCATTTTGTCATTGCTTGATCCGAACCATACATCCATTCCTTCGCCACCGCGCGCGAAAGTATTTTCAATATCACCATAATTGTACGGATAGAGCAATTCGGGAGATTCCGGATGAGCCGTCCCTTTCGGACCATCGATCGCGATGAGATTCGTAGCTGCAGCCTCGGTGATTGCCTTCCAGAAGGAGGCGCTCATTTCATGTGTGAGGAATTTAGCCTTGCGAAGGCATGTCCTGAGGCGGAGCCGAAGGAACACTTCGCAAGGCTCCTTCTAACGAAATAGGTCCTCGTTTTTGGGACGGACCAATTCTTTTAACGATGCTTCGCGAAGCGGATACGGGAATCCACGCACATGGACTACGGGAGTTCCCTCCGCTGCCTGTCCCATCACCAATGATGCGGCTGCTGCCAATTCATCGGCGGCGCCCACCTGCGTGATACGCAATGTGAAATCGAAGAGGTCGGTCTTGCCGCGCAGGTCTTCCAGCCCGGGCATTCCCGCAATACCGATTGCCACACCGACTGTACCGTTGCGCCAGGCACGTCCATGCGAATCGATGATCAGGATGCCGATCTGTTTTCCTGTTTTGGATTGGATGTGGGTCCGCAAGTGCTGTGCGGAGTGGTCTGGTTGCGCGGGGAGGAGCAGTACCCATTCTTCACTGGAATTTCCCGCCCCGGCGACATTGGAATGGTCGATGCCGGCATTAGCGCACACAAAACCCAGCTTGTGTTCCACGATGATCGCACCAATGCGCGTGCGCAGTACTTCGTTACTTTCGCACAGGATGAGTTCCACAAGGCGTGGGTCCTTTTCGGTTTCCTGTGCCAGTTGCAGGGCGCGCGGCGATGGAGATATGGTGGCCAAATTCACGGCCCGCCCTTCCGCCTTGGAAACGATCTTTTGGGCAAGGACGAAAATATCGTTGTCCTCGATGGCGAGATCATTCTGCGGCATGGCTTTAAGAACAATATCCGCCAGGTCGTCACCGTGGCGGATGAGGGGGATATGTTGGAGAGGAGTGAGTGTGAGG
Source organism: uncultured Anaerolinea sp. (assembly GCA_964489725.1). Lineage (GTDB taxonomy): Bacteria > Chloroflexota > Anaerolineae > Anaerolineales > Villigracilaceae > Defluviilinea. Next base: position 98,793 of record CAZBAX010000005.1, read on the forward strand.
GGCATGTGTTCAATGTTCGGCATTCGGTGTTCGGTGTTCAGTAATCAGTAATCAGTGTTCAGTATACAGGTCACTGCTCAGTGAATACTGGCAACTGAATACTGACAACTGGCTACCGGCTACTGTTTACTGTTCTTCGCTCCTGTGATCCTGATGCCAGCGTGCGTGGACCCATATTGTTTGTTGATGTTGATCAGGACGCTGGTAAGTCCTTCCACGACAACCGAGTTCTCGATGGGACCCGCATCCCACCCGACCAGACCGGCAGCTTCGACCAGTTTGAGCGCTTCCTGGCGGGCATTTTTGCTTGAACCCGTAACCAGCACGTCACATTCCACATCGCCATCGTCGAGCAGGTGCTCATGCGAAACATTCTGGAAGGCAGCCACCACTTCCACGCTTTCGCCGAGGATCTCTTGCGCTTCCTGCGCAGCTGACCCGGCTGGCGGCATCTGCACTTTGCTTACTTTGGGCGGTACAAGAGGCACCGTTACATCAATGAATAGTTTCCCGCCAAGCGCATCCTTGACGCTTTCCAGTGTGTCGCGGTGGGCCGCGTACGGCACGGTAAGTACCGCGATGTTTGCCTGGGTTGCCGCTTCCAAATTGCTCGTCCCCACGACAGAACCCTGTCCATCCAGCATTTCGAGGATCTCGGATGCAGTGGTGACCGCTTTTTCAGATGAGCGTGAGCCGATCAATACTTTATAACCCGCCTTGGCCCAGCGATAGGCGAGTCCCTTGCCTTCCTTGCCGGTCCCACCCAGGACGGCGATGGTCAGCATTAATGTCTCTTTATCCATGCAATCTCCTTGGTATAGCCTTGCGAAGGTCTATGGCGCAGATTATGAGTTTCTACCAGCCAACCTCACCTGCACTGCGCGCAGGCGCAAGTGTCGCAAAGCGTATGATCTCATCTACATGATCTTGGCAACTTCCGCCTGATACCGTCCCCAGACTCTCGGTGCGATTTCACGCGCTTTTGCGCTGATCTCTTCTTCATCGAGCGTAAGCAATTGACGGTCTTTCATCAATAATTTACCGGCCACAATTGTCGCGGTCACCATGCTTTGCTGCAGCCCGAAAATGATGTGCCAGGGCAGGTTTCCGGCTGTCATCGGCGTATTGGGATGATAGTCTACAAAAATAATATCCGCGAACGCGCCAGGGATCAATCGCCCGATGGGTGCATTCTGGAAGAAGACATTCGCAAGTGCGGCATTATTATAGATCGCCATTCGCTGGACATCATAGCCATGCATACGGCGCGGGTCGCGGTGATGGGCCTTGTGGAGCAAATACGCTGCCTTCCACTCTTCCCACATGGCGTTGGAGAAGCCGTCATTCCCCAAACAGACCCTGATCCCGGCCCGCATCATCGATTCTACCGGGGTAACGCCAACTCCATTGTTCATGTTCGAACGCGGCTGGTGTGAGAGCCAGGTCTCTGTATCGCACAAAAGCTGTATTTCACGCGCGTCGAAGTGGACTCCGTGGGCGGTGATGGTTCTAGGTCCAAGGATGCCATGTTTGTGCAGACGGTCGATCACGCGCAATCCGGTTTTGTTGAGGCTGTCGTACTCGTCGGATTCGTGCTCAGCCGTGTGGACGTGGAAACCGGTATCGGATGAAACCGCGGCACGACATTCATCCAGCGAGGCATCGGAGAGGGTAAGGGATGCGTGGAGTCCGAATGTGCCAGCAACGAGTGCGGAAGAGTCCTTTTGGGTCTTGCTGATGAAGCGCACATTCTCGCGAATGCCGGCACGCATTTTTTCTGTCCCGTCGCGGTCAGTCACTTCGTAACAGAGGCAGGCGCGAAGTCCCGCCTGAACCACTTGTTCTGCAATGATATCGAGCGAGCCATCGATCGCGTTCGGTGAGGCATGGTGGTCGATCAAGGTTGTGGTGCCATGCCTGATCGCATCCACCAGGCAGGGCAGCACCGAATATTGGATGCTCTCCGCATCCAGCGACCGATCGAGCGGCCACCACAATTTTTGCAGGATTTCCGGGAAGTCCTTCGGCGCAGGGCCGGGGATGGCCATGCCGCGCGCATATGCTCCATAGAAGTGTGTGTGCGCGCAGATATTGCCGGGCAGCACATATTGCCCACGTGCATCGAGTTTTTCTGCCTGCGTATATTTTTCGACCAGGGCAGTGCTGCTTCCCATGTCCTTGATGCGGTCGCCTTCGATGAGAATGGCGTGATCGTCGAGAATGCGGTTTTCCGATTCCCACGTGATAATAGTTGCATTGATGATCAGCATATCAGCCTAAACCAAATTGATTCGGGTGCGGGATTTTCGTGCCGTTGGCGGCGATCTCTTCGATGGCATAGAACGATGCTTCGCGTACTTCAGGGTCGTCGCCATATACGCCACTGTACAATGCACCGATGATGCCATCACTGGCAGCTCGCTTGAGATACGGCAGGGAAGCCAGGCGCTCTTCTGTTTCGCCAAGTTTAAATGCCGCCAGCAGCACATCGGTGGCGGGCGCGCCGCGTGGAACTCCCATACCCTGCTTACCGGCAAACGCGATCAGCCACGGCGAATCAGACGGTGCTTTCAGCTTACGCGGCACACGCGGATCGATCTGTGATATCTGCTCAAGATATTGGGTGGCCAGGTTGCGGACGGCCCACTGGTCATCTTCCACCTGAATTTTCTGCAGCAGTTCGACCGACCAGGGTTGGTGAATACGTGACAGACCATGGACCACGGCGCGGCGTACCATGATATCGTCGGCGATGGTGGCTCCTTCCTTGAGCATGGCATGCCCCTCCCTGGGATCGTTGGACAACGCCTCGGCAGCCGCGCGCCGCAGTTCTTCATCGCCTTGCAGCAGGGCGCGCGCAACAGCCTCGAGTGCCTTCTCGGTCCCGATGGCCACCAGCGCCAGGCAGGTAGCACGTCGCACGGCGCCTGAGGGCGCCTGCAGGATCTCTTCCAATGCATCGACTGCCTTTGCATCGCGCAGGGCTCCCGTTCCCAGAGCCGCCAGCGGCAGCAACTCGAACGAACGTGTGCTCAACAATTGGCGAAAGAGAGTGGCCGCGCCCGGGTCATTGCTGGCTACGAAGGCAGCCATTGCCTGCCCGCGCAGGGCGATTGGTTGTCCCTCTGCCTGGAGCAGGGTGAGTAACGCAGCAAAGACCTTCTTACGCCACGGCGCTTCCTTTGGAGCATCGCGCAACCAGCGTGCCACAAGGAAGGTCGAGGCGTGCAGCGGAACGTCGGATTCCTTGAGCAACATATCGGCTACAACAGACGCATCGGCGCGTGCCGCCAGATATCGTAGAGACAACGTCTTTCCGTCCCAGTCTGGTTGGGCACATAGCGTTGCGTCCGCTTCGTGATCGCCGATGGCCTGACCGGAGAGATATCCGTTCAACACCGGGTGCAGGAATCGCATCTTGTTGTTGGGATGCGAAACCAGCAATCCGCTCTCCACCATCTTGCTGAGCAGACCGTAGCTGGGAACTGCCTGGCCCGCCTTCGACTTTCTAATGCGTATCTTCTGTGACTCGGTCAGCGATAGATCTTTTGTATCCACCATCTGGGCAGTGTTATCGGCGCCGGGTTTATCGTCAACGATATCGTATTGTTTCACCCAGGCGCGGGCCTTGCGCGGGTCAAAGACCGGTTGCGACGTCAACACCACTTGCATGGCGAGCAATTCGAGGGCGGCCAGCGGAGTTCCGCTGGGAGCTAACCGGCGGACGTGAGTAGCGATCGCATCCAGGACGCGCGGCCCCAAACTATCGCCGGCGTATGCGCCCCAGACTTTCAGAGTCAACTCAAAGGGAGTCAGACCGGTATTGTCTGAGAGCAGCCATGTATTGAGTAAGATCGGGTCCAATTGCTCCGGGCCTGTTTGTGCCCACGATTCCAAGGCAACCGTTCGTGACCACAGTTCGCCCCACTGCTGAATAAATTCCGCGCTGCGCTGGGTATCCCAGGCACATAGCGCCAGCGGACTAAAGCCGATCGAAATGAGCCCGTTCAATTGACCGTAGCAGCCCGTCGTTACAATGTGGACTTTGGGATAGGTTGTGATCAATGCCTTGAACCAATTGACAGCTTCGCTCTGGGCCTTCGGATCCAATTCGTCGAATCCATCGATCAGCACCAGGGCCTGCCCATCGTTGAAAGTTTGCTGGATGAAGCCCGGCAAACGCCCCAGATCGAAGACAGGGGCACGTTCGAGCACGGCGTTCGTAATCACGTTTATCGGATCTTTTGCGGCATCGAACGGCAACAGCAGATCAGCGACATGATACAAATAAGGGACGGCGTAAGTGTCCGATTTCGAATCAAACTGGACCTGTAGGTTGGCGGCCTGCGAGGCGAGGTGTGCCAATGCGACAGTTTTCCCCGTTCCCGCCGCGCCCATGATGACGATATTCGCGCCGCCGGCAACCGCCTCCGTAACGCTGAGGCTGGCAGCCCGGTACGTGGCGGCAACTTCCGGCCAGGCAGGCATATAGGGCAGGGTCTGTGAAATAATATCTTCCTGAATGGGAATCACACCCGGTTCGACGCGCGCTGGAGGTGCGATCAGGCACGGTTCCTGCAGGATTTCATTGAGCGAAAATAAAGACGCTGCCAGGTGCATCCCCTGTGCGCGTCGCAATGTGATGCGGCGATGATTATCCTCGAGCCCGGTGGTTCGCCGTACCTTGGCAGCTTCGCGCTGTTCCTTGAGCCCCTCGCGCCACTGTGCCCAAAGCGGACGGATACGACTCAGCAGCCACGTAAAGGCGATGCCGACGACAAACCCGATAACGAAGGAAATGGGATCAAGAAAAGACATTCACGAACCCTGTGTTTCAATGATTCTAGTTTGCATAAAGCACACGTCCACAGGATGGACAATAAAACAATTGACTGGTGGAGCGGGCATTCTGTTGCTGCGACGGGGTCAGTGATGTTCCACAGGCAGCACAAGATCCATCGCTGATCATGGCAACGGCAACGCCGCGTCGTTGTTTGCGCAGCTGGTCGTAAATGCTCACAGTCTGGCTGGCGAGATCCTGCATCACAGCACTGCGCTCAGACGATAGTTTCTCGATATCCCTGCTAATGAATTCGCTTTCCTGGTTCAGATCCCGCAGCTGCACGCCCAGCTTCGATTTGACAGCTTCCAGCGCGACACGTGCCTCCTGCAGTTCCTTTTCGGCAGTCTCGGCTGCCACCATCGACTCGAGCTCACGCTCTTCCAACGTTTCAAGATGCCGCTTGAGAGAAGCGACATCTTTCTGCAAATCCTGTAATTCTTTTGGGTTGTGCACAAGCCCGCCATACAGGCTGGCTTCGATCTGCTGAATTTTAAGACGCTGCTTTTCAACATCCTGTTCGTTTTGCTTTACAAGGCGGTCCGCATTTTTGAAAACCTGTTGGGCAGAGTCAAATTTCTCTGTTGCAGCGCGTAACTCGACGTCGTTTTCGAGGGTTTGACGAATCACCTTCAAACGCGACTGGGCCTGATCCATTTGACTATCCACCTGTTGAAGACGATACAGACTCAGTGCGGCGCTCATAATTAGATTATACCCTTCACGGTCACCAATTGCGCTTCTGATACCGCTTGTCTCATAATAGACCTCTTGCATAAGTATATGAAAATGCCCATTAACTCCCTTTTGAACCACTGAGACACGGAGACACTGACACCGCACCTGCGGTCGGTGCAGGTGGAAAAATTAAGAAAAACTCCGTGACTCGGTGTCTCCGCGGTTAAGGTTTTGGGCTTTTGCAAGAGGTCAAATAAAGTAAACTTTTTGAACCGAATTGCAGGCTAAGATTCAAATTTCAAGTTTACTAAATTACGCGGCACTCTGTAGAGTGAAAACGGCAATTGGTGACCAGGGGCGCGAAGGATCCGAACTCCCTACTGTACAGGAAGATTATAGAAGTTGTAGGCTGCATCGCCCAGGTTGGCAAATAACAGATTGGCCTCATCGAAGACGATCTGCGCCGGATGATACGCGAAAACGGAAAGGACAAAATTCCCGCCGGGCGAATATATGATGCCTGAATCGCTAAAGTTGTGGATGAACCCGTCGAAGCCCGTTACCCAGCCGTGTTTGTGAGCCAGCTGCGTGCCCTCCGGGACACCGGCCTCAAACAAGACGCCGATCTTATCTGCGGAGAGGTACCCGATGATCCGCTGGCAGACTTCACGGTTGATCTTGTCAGGGAAGGCCGCGATCAAGGCGCCACCATTCGTGTTCGCACACTGGTAAATATCTGCCAGCAGCATTCCCATATCTATCGGAGTGGTCTGATTGTAGGTGTCTGGGTCGGTAAACACATCGCTGCGTGAGTTCGCGGGCGTGGAGTACTGTCTTAGCAGCGGGGAGCCGGGAGCAAAGAAGCCGGCCAGAAATGTATTCTCCAGGCCTATGGTCGCCATGTAATCGGAAATGATCAGTGGACCGGTGTTCGGATCGATACGGTTCATGATCGCATCGGAAGCGTTGTTGTCTGATTTGCGGATCATTTCCAGCAGCAGGGCATCGGTGCGTTCATCGAGTTGACCAGACCCGTTCTTGATGAAGTACGAAACCAGGATCGGGATCTTGATCGTGCTGGCTGCTGTAAAGGCAACATCAGGATCGACAGAAATATCCTGCCCGTTCTCCAGCGCAAAGTGGATTTCCTGGCCGGTTTGCAGGTCGAGCATATACAGACCGATGATCCCATCAAAGCCAGACGTGTTGATGATCTGTTTGAGCAGGATCTCAAGATTGCCTATGGTCGGACGCATGGGCGGGCTCTGTCCGTACGAAAGCACAACGACGCGGTTATTGGGGGAGCGAAGTGTATCCTCGATCAGGCGGGCGGAGCGTTCGATATCGAGGACGCGCCCTGACGCGCCGGCTGCGAACGATGTGCTGCCCGGGATGGGTTGTGCAGGAGTTGGAGGTTCGTCATAGCGGGCCGAGATTTCGTTTTGGAGGTAATTGGTTAAACGGTCCTCTGCGATGGTGTAGATTAACGGGACCTCGACCGCGTCGGGATCGCGGTTCCAGACGTAGTTCCAAAATCCGCCCCAGAAAGAACCGCCGGTCCTCTCCAGGTCCGCGGCAGCCATCATACTGTCCATCTCCAATTCGAAGCCGACCACCGAAGGATCGACGTGGATGCTAGCGCCGGCATATTGCACTTCGATGGGCGATGTGTAGACCTGTAATACGCGTTCCTGTGCGATTTGGGGGTTCACACCACCGACCGGCACACCTGCAATGGTCATGCCGCGCGGATAGTTGTTTCGCTGACGACTATAACCGATCAGGGAGATCACGACGAGCACCAGCGCCAGGGACAGGATCGCGATGGAGATGCCTCTCAGGATCGGGATGGAACTACGGTTCCGCAAACTGCCTCCAAAATATGACAAATATCGCAAAAAAGTATAACACACTCATTTTTGCGTTTGTGCTAGAATAAATCTGCAAAAATCGAACCCTAAAGGTGAGTCTGGCGAAACAAAAGGTGTATTTGCGGCAACTTCAACCGTAGAGCAATGTTTCACACGCACAAGCCCTTTAGGGATTTTTGTTCGCCTTTTTCAAATCCAATTGCAGGACGGGACGATGTTACGCTCATTTCTAATCTATCTATCCAAAGCAGCCTGGGCACAGAAACTGGTCACCAGTTGGGGTTTTGCATGGCGAGCTGCATCCAGGTTCGTGGCGGGGGAAAGCGCCGAAGACGCCATCCGTGTGGTACGCGAATTGAACGCCAAAGGGATCAATGCCACACTCGATCACCTGGGGGAACATACCTCGACAGCCGAGGAAGCATCGAACGCAACTGAAGATATTCTTTCTATTTTGAACGAAATCGATAAGGCAGAGGTGAGAGCCAATGTCTCGATCAAGCTGACCCAGATCGGCATGGGGCTCGACGAAAACATCTGCCGCCAGAACCTGATCCGCGTTCTGGAACGCGCAAGAGATTGTGGTAACTTCGTGCGCATCGATATTGAGGATACGCCGTTCACCGATGTGACGATCGCGATGTACAACGCCATGCTCGAGCGCGGATTCACCACCCAGCATATGGGAATGGCCGTGCAGTCGTATCTCTATCGTGCCGAAGCCGATGTGCGTTCGCTGCTGGAGTCGAATACCCGTTTCCGACTCGTCAAAGGCGCGTACAAGGAACCGGCAGACAAGGCCTTTCCGAACAAAGCCGATACCGATGCCAACTATGATCTGCTGACGAAGATCATGATCGATGCCAATCTCAAATTGCCGAACAACACATTAAGCGAGAATGGCCGCATCCCTCCCATTCCTGCGATTGCCACGCACGATGGGAAACGGATTGCATTCGCAAAGCAGTACGCTGAAAAGGTGGGCCTGCCAAAGACGGGACTCGAATTCCAAATGCTGTACGGCATCCGCCGCGATCTGCAGGATCAATTGGTGAAGGAAGGCTATGCGGTGCGCGTCTATGTTCCATTCGGAACGCACTGGTATCCGTACTTCATGCGCCGCCTGGCCGAACGCCCTGCGAATATCTGGTTCTTTGTTTCCAATTTCTTTAGGAAGTGAAAAAAGTAGACAAGTAGACAGGCGAGGCTTTTTACCTCTTACTTGTCTACTTTTCTACTTGTTTACCTCTTCACTTTTTCCGTTTACAATTCCCGCATGTCACCTCTTGCTCTGGTCACGGGCGCGGCGCATCGCCTTGGGAAAGTCTTCGCCCTGACTCTGGCCCGGCATGGATTCGATATCGCCCTTCATTACCACCAGGCATCAGACGCAGCGCTTCAAACCAAGGCGGAGCTTGAATCCGTTGGAAGCCGCGTCACCCTCGCCCAGGCAGATCTGACGGACCCTGCCCAAATCCAAGCTCTGGTTTCCAGTCTCCAGCCAGTAGGTGTCCTCGTTAACTCCGCCGCCTTTATGCCCAGCGGAAACGTAGATCGGCTCTCCCTCGAACATTGGGATACATCACTCGATCTGAATCTCCGCGCTCCGTTTTTGCTGGCGCAGGAGTGTGCAAAGAAAATGGCCGCTGGGGGACTGATCGTCAATATCACGGATGTCGGCGCGCAGAAGGCGTGGAGCCGTTATCCCTCGTACACTGTAAGTAAAGCCGCGCTTGAGTCGTTGACAAGAATTCTTGCGCGGGCCTATGCGCCAGGAATCCGCGTCAACGCGATTGCTCCGGGGTTTGTATTACAGTCCGAAATTGTCCCTGCTGAGGAGTGGGAGCGGCTGATCAAGCGGGTTCCACTCAAACGTCCCGCCCGACCGGAGGAGATCGCCTCTGCGCTCGAATTCCTGTTACAGAATGAATACATTACAGGACAGACCATTGTTATCGATGGTGGATATTCGTTAGTGTAATCCGCGCTCCCAAAGGACACCGCTTTTCGACACTTGCACCTGCATGAAAGTGCAGGTGGGAGCGCAGTCGAAGCGCCGTTACGAGAGGAGAATATATATGTCAGAAGTCACCGATCTTGCAGACAAGCTAAAAGCCGAAGGTGAAAAAGTGCTCTCCCTCTTCGCGGAGTTCAGCGATCACGAATGGACTCGCGAAGTCTATACCGAAGGCAGCACATGGACGATCCGCAACGTACTGGCACACTTCGTTACCTCTGAGCGTGGGCTGATCAAACTCTTTGAGCAGATCCGTCAGGGTGGGAGCGGAGCAGCAGACGATTTTTCGATTGACCGTTACAATGCAGCCATGCAGGAAAGGACAAAGGAAGCCTCACCTGCCGAATTGATCGAGCAATTTAAACAGATTCGAGAAAACTCGGTTGCATGGGTTTCAGGATTGAAAGAGGAAGAACTGGAAATGATGGGCCGCCATCCATTTCTGCAAATGACAACCATTCGTGAAATGATCAAGATGCTGTATATTCATAATATGACTCACTTTCGCGATATGAAGAAGGTGATGAGGTAGACAGGTAAAGCAGTAAAAAGTAAAGAAGTAAAAAGTACAATGCAATCCCTTTACCAATTACTAGTTACTGCTTACTGCATACCGATTACTCAAAGCTGACTGTCGTTCACTGAATACCGGATACTATTCCCTATGAATCTCCCGCCTTTCAAACTCGAACGTTTTTTTGCCAAATACGAATTCAACACAGAATATCTGCTCTGCTCATCAGACTGTGAAGCCATGACTATCTCAGAACTGCTGGCTTTGGAACCGGGCGCTGCTGAAAAATTCCAGAACGTCTGGCTGGGTTACACCGAATCGCAGGGCAGCCCGGCGTTGCGCGCAGAGATCTGCAGGCTGTACGAAACGATTTCGCCCGAGGAGATCCTTGTCCACACCGGCGCGGAAGAGGCGATCTTCATCTTCATGTTCTCCATGTTCAAGGAATATGACCATATCATCGTCCATTCACCCGGGTATCAATCACTGGCAGCCGCGGCGCGCGGTGCAGGTTGTGACATCAGTTTGTGGAAAGCGCGCGAGGAAAATAATTGGGCGCTCGATCTCGATGAACTCCGTCATCTCATGCGCACAAACACCAAAGCCATCGTCATCAACACCCCGCATAATCCCACCGGCTATTTAATGTCTCGTGCAGACTATGATGCAGTCCATCAATTTGCACAGGAAAACAAGCTGCTGGTATTTTCAGATGAGGTCTATCGCGAGTCAGAATATGACCCGGCCATGCGTCTCCCCGCAGGCTGTGATTATGGGGAACACGCTGTATCATTGGGGGTGACATCCAAAACCTATGGGCTGGCTGGTCTGCGTATCGGCTGGATCGCGACGAAGAATAAAACGATCTACGAAAAAATGGCGTCGCTCAAGGATTACACCACGATCTGTAATTCGGCACCCAGCGAGTTCCTGGCCGAAGTTGCCATGCGCAACAGAAAGAAACTTATAGAGCGCAACGTCAACCTCATTAAGGAAAATATTTCAGTTATAGAAGGACTATTTAGTCGTTACGCATCGCTCTTTACCTGGATCCGTCCACGGGCTGGCTCGATGGCATACCCGCGTTACCAGGGCGGCAATGTGGAGAAATTTTGCGATGAACTTGTCAGGAAAGCCGGCGTCCTGCTTCTGCCCGGAACAGTATATGATGACTCCAGCAATCACTTCCGCCTCGGCCTCGGACGAAAGAATCTTCCCCAGGCCGTCGAACGATTAGAAGATTTTCTTTCCAGGACATAACTTTATCCTTCCACTTTCCACTTTCCTACAAAGTAGCAGCTAGCAATACTCCCAAACCCAACACCGTAACTCGGAAACCCCACTTGAGAACTCTATTCCGCCTTACCCGCCCACTTCACCTGCTTCTGGCCGCGCTGACGTTCTGTCTCGGCGCGAGTATTGCAAGCTATCTCGGTAAACCCTTCCGTGCCGATTCGTTCTGGTTCGGGCTGCTGGCTGTGATCCTGGCTCAGGCGAGTATGAGCCTGTTGTCAGAAGTATTTCGTCTCGATGCCGAACCGCTCACAGAAAATGAAACGCGCCGCCAACGGTTGATGCTGCGCAACAACGCTCTATATGTTTCGATCGCAGCGCTGACGGTGGATGCAGTCATTGCGTTCCTGCTCCTGAATAGTGGTCATCTGGCCGCGGCGTCGTTCTCGTTCCTGCTGCTTTCATTGTTTGTCGTGGTGGCGTATTCGCTGCCTCCGTTTCGCAATCGCGGCTTTGGCGAATTTCTGCTGGCTGCCCATCTTGGATATATCATCCCGACCATTGCGTATCTGCTGCAGGCAGACGAAACGCATCGTTTTCTGACGCTGACGATCCCGGTCACATTCCTGGCGTTCGCTTACTTTATCGTGATGGATTTTCCCACCTTTGCATCAGACCGCAAATACAACCGTACCACGTTCCTGACACGGCTTGGTTGGGAGCGCGTTGTTCCATTGCATCATATTTTCCTGTTGTTCGGGTATATCTTCCTGGCTCTCATGCCCCTGCTTGAACTCTCCTTCTCGCTGATCTGGCCGGCCTTCCTGACACTTCCATTTGCTATATTTCAAATTTTCCAGCTTCGCAGTATCGCACTCGGTGGACGAGCAAACTGGGTCCTTCTCACAGCCACCGCGCTAGCTGTATTTGGATTGACCGCCTATTTCCTGACTCTGACATTCTGGCTGCGTTAGAACGATGCCCGGATCTATGATTCCGCTGGCAGACGAAGCGCTCGATCGATCGTTCCGCCTCATTCCACAGCCGACAATTGATTCCGGAACCCTCGCTGATCCTATCGTCGGCAAGAGTATTCCTGCTTCTGAAATGAGCGTACTGTATGCTTGAATTATTCGATAAGCCGGTGGGATTCTTTCTGCTCATCATGGCAATGATCCTGATCACGCCGCTGCTCTCCGAGCGCGTGCGGTTACCGGGCATCGTCGGTATTATTGTCGGCGGCATGTTGATCGGCCCCCATGGATTTGGTCTGGTGGATGACAGTGACCGCATCCAATTCCTGGCGACGATCGGCCTGGTCTATCTGATGTTCAGTGCGGGGCTCGAAGTGGACATGCCCCAGTTCATACGTGTACGTTCACGTGCATTGCTCTTTGGGTTCATCACGTTTCTCGTGCCGCAGATCATGGGTATGGGGCTTGGGTATATTCTCGGGCTCGACTGGCTGGGGATCATTCTGCTCGGTTCCGCGTTTGCATCTCATACGCTGATCGCGTTTCCCATTCTGACAAAGCTGGGTGTGACGCGTAACGAAGCCGTAGCGGTGACGACCGGCGCGACCGTACTGACCGACATTGCTGCCTTCATTGTACTGGCGGTGGTGCTGGGAGCGAAATCGGGGAGCGGTATCTCGCTGGCTTACTTTGTTCAACTGCTTGTGATGCTCAGCGTATTCACGGCAGCGATTGTGATGGGATTGCCTCGCCTGGGAAAGGTCCTGTTTCAAAAACTGACAGGACGGGCCGTCGAATTTCAATTCGTCATCGTGGCGTTGTTTGTGGCTGCGTTCGCGGCAGAATTAATTGGTGTGCATGAGGTGGTCGGAGCATTCCTGGCCGGGCTGGCTGTCAATTCGATGCTGCCGCGGCATAGTCCTGTGATCGGTCATGTATTGTTCATCGGCGAGTCATTCTTTATTCCCATCTTTCTGCTGCACAGTGGTTTGATCACGGACCCGCTGTCGTTTCTGGATAACCCACGAACGGTGATCGTGGCGCTGGGCGTTTCGATTGTCGCGTATATATCGAAACTGATCGCAGCCTGGGTCACGGCTCGCATCTACAAATACTCCCATGCCGAGTTTTGGACCGTGTACGGACTCTCACATGCCCAGGCGGCTGTGACCATCCCAACATTAGTCATCGGGCTGGAGACAGGTTTGTTCGACTCCACACTTTTCAACGCTGCGATCCTGATGATCCTGCTCACATCGATCACATCTCCGCTTGTTGTACAGAAGTTTGCTCCTCACTTGCCGGCTCCTACAACAGGAGCAGAGCAGGTTGCTTTGTTTGCAAGGATTCTCGTTCCCATCGCCGATCAGAAACGAGCCGCTGAACTTCTTTCGCTGGCCAGTCTGCTGGCGCGTACAGCAAGGGGAAAAGTGCTGGCAGTCAGTGTCGCGCGCGATGTTGGACCCGATCAAGGGGATTTGTTTCAGTATCACAGAGATCTGCTTGGGCGCGTCGATGAGACGTTGAGCGACCCTGAGGCGGAAATCGAACTCATTCCTCGTATAGATGCGTCACATGCCCAGGGTATTCTGCATACTTCCCATGAACGGGATGTGTCACTGATCATGATGGGCTGGCGCGGTAAAAGGACGTTTCGTGAAAATGTGCTTGGTTCCGTGCTCGACGAGGTGGTCTGGGGTTCTGACACCCCAGTCATCATCGCCAATCTGGAGGTGTCGCTGAACAGCATGGAGCGGGTACTTTTCCTGGTGCCACCGAAAGTAATTCCGCTGATCGTCTTGCGTCGTATGCTCGAGGCAAACATCACACTTGCGAAATCGCTGAACATTCCGCTTGAGATCCGTGCCGATAAAAGTTACCTAAAGCCCATTGATATATTGCTTGCAAAACTTGGCCCGGAGCCGTCAGTCGGCATTGAAACTCTGGATACTCCTCTGAAGCCGAGCCTGTTGGAAGAAGAAAGCATCAACAGCTTTATCGTGATACCCGGATTTGGATCGCGGAAGCGCGTCGCCGATACACTCGGAAAGCTGCCCGAACAGCTTGCCGAAGCATTCGATGGAAATGTGGCAATCCTGCATTTTGACGAGTGATCGATCCTGGCACATGGGGCAGTGACCGGATCGTTCGCTACTCTTCCTCCTCCACTTCATCGTCCCAATCGTTCCAATCATCGCCATCCATGTCTTCAGGTGTAATGACGGCCAAATCCACGCGTTCCTCATCAAACGTCTGTTGAATCGTTTCCTGAATTTCATCCGCGACTTCCATGTGGTTGAGAAAATGGATCAGATAGGCGTTCACGGTGGGGTTGAAGATCTTTGTATTTTTCAACATCTTTTCGAATCCTCTGACCACTTTGTTGTGGATCGCTTCGTCGTCTTGGGCCATCATTTGTAACGCCTCAGCAGCCAGACCGCGTCTCTTTTCAGTAGCAGACGCATTCTCAAGGATCATCCATAAGGATGGCTCGACCTGCCGTCCCATTTCTGCCCAGATGTGCGGAAGGTGGTCAGACAGCCAGTCATTTTCCATGTCTGCCAGTTCTGCCAGGGCGGGAGCAGATTCCCATGCTTCGAGAGTGCCCAGCATATGGATGGCGTGCCACGGCGCCCAACTGCCCGGCTCTGTCGGCCAGCCGTTGAGAAGTCCGGGGTCAAGAGCCATGCGTGTCAGTGCAGGGATATATCTACGCCATTGTATGAACTTTGCATCCGCCACAAAATCATGAGATTGATCCAACTGCGCCCCCCATTCAAGCAATTCATGTACCGGCGCGGGATAGGAAGCAGGCTGCGGCGCGATGAAGTCATCGGGCCGCGGAGGAATCGCAGGAGGTGTGAGATCCTCCCAATCGCGCCAGCCAAATAGTAATAGTCTATTCAGTTCAGATAACGCGGCCAAATTGTTGGATTCTTTGACCGCATTCAGGTTGGCTTTATACAACTCATCGATTTCTTTGCTGGCATAAAATTTCAATCCGGCACCAAAGCGTGCATAGCGATGACGGTATTCGCGGTAGCTCTTCGCATCATCGGCGATGAAAGCCGGCATTTGTCCAACTGTGCTTTCCAACTTCCGGATGGCGTGCTGCACCTCCTCGCGACCATACTTTCTGATCAGGGATAGAGTCTGCGCCTTGTCTGGTTTGGCTCCGCTGACCATCGAGTAGATGAGCTGTGCGGAAAGCTCCTCCCGTAGAACGAGGATCTTCTGCCTTTCTTCAGCTGACGGATACCCTGTGCGATGTTGTAGCCACCCGATTTGAATATCTTTGCTTTGTTTCTCAACATGTCGTTTACGTCTGCTCATTTCAAGTTCCCTTCATAAGTGAATTTCACTTCCGATTCCTTGTTTGACTGCATGATCATAAACCAGGTTCGCTGCCACAAGATCCTCCATTGCGTGTCCCATAGACTTGTAAATTGTAATCTCTGTATTGTTCTTTCTTCCCGGTTTTTGACCCAATAACAATTCACCGAGCTCTGTTCCAAACTCCGGGCTCAATCCTTGCAGTTCCGAGCATCCCACAGGTGGCGCATGGAAGGCAACTTTGGATTCCACAAAGAGATGGCTTCTTTCGATCAGGTCGCGTGGTAATTCTCCACCAGGCGGACGATAGCCAACCGACGTGATATGCGCGCCCTGCTTTACCCATTCCGTCTGAATGACAGGCTCAACAGAGGACGTACAAAGGCAGACAACGTCCGCCTGAGAAACAGCTTCCTGAACGGAATCAGTCGCTCGGGCGCGAGAGTCGAGGGCGGCTAGGGCCTGGGCGGGAGAAACGTCTTTCGAAGCGATCCAGATCTGCTCGATGCCGACCAGAGTCCCGATCATCTTCCAATGTGCATGCCCTAATACGCCCGCGCCAACGATTGCGATTGATTTTTGATCTTCGCGCGCCAGATACTTCACTGAAAGGATCGCGCCTGCGGCAGTGCGCATGGCCGTGATGTACTCGCCGTCCATGAAGGCGAGTGGCGTGCCTGTGTCTGAGTCGAAGAGGGTGATGGTGGCTTGGTGGGCAGGGACGCCCACCTTGTGATTCTCATGAAAGACGGTGACAAGTTTGACTGACATATGCTGCCGAGGCATGTAGGCGGGCATGCCAACGAGGATGCCCCTGGGTGCGATGGCCTGGTTGCGCGGCGGCACGTTGAGTTGACCACTGCTGAGCGCTTTGAATCCATCTTCAAGGTTAACGATGAGTTCGCCAGGATCAAGTAACAGTTCAACTTCTTTGCGCGAGAGGAAGAGCATAAGTGACTCCCGCTCGCATCGGGGCGTAGCCCCCTTGCGAGCCAGCTGTTTACCAAATATCTCCAACCGTAAATCCATTTGGATATGGATCGCTTGGATCGACGACGAATTGATTGATGGCGGTGATCCAGGCCGTGCCGCCGATCGTGGGAACAACTGCCTTGTATGGTCCGACTTGAGTCTCTTCAATAAGCCGGCCCGTGAAGAGTGTTCCCAAAATTCCCTCATGGACGAAATCCTGATGCAAACCCAGCTGACCGCGCGCGTACATCGTTGCCATCCTGGCACATGTGCCGGTGCCGCAGGGAGAGCGGTCGATCACACCGGTCCATGTGGATGGCTTATTCCAATCCACTTTGCCTGTTGAAACGGTGACTGCGTTCTTGCGGTGCGCTTTTGGATTCGTTGGCGGCGCACTGAGCTGACCGATCGTCGGACCTGTAATGTCCGGGTTATCGGGATGCACCACAGGGTACTGTTGTGCCGTCGCGGCTTTGACCATTTCTGTGATGCGCGTGATGTCCCTGCCTTCATCCGGCGTCAGCTGTAAACCAAATTGAGCCGCATCAGCGATCACATAGAACATGCCGCCCCAGGCCACATCCACAGTGACCGTGCCAAGGGTTGGAATTTCCACGTTGACATCCAGATGAACCACAAACGCCGGAACGTTTTGGAACGTCACTTGCGTGACCTTTCCATCCTGGCACTCGGCGCGGATGCCCACCAGCCCGGCTGGCGCCTCCAGCATGAACTCCGTGACAGGTTCCTTCATTGGCAGCATCCCGGCCTCCAGCAGGGCCGTCGCTACGCAAATGGTGTTCGTCCCAGACATCGGCGGATACTCCATTTGTTCCATGATGATGAATCCGGCAGATGCATCGGGATGTGTGGGAGGCATGATGATGTTGGCGCATAGGGCCGGGTATCCGCGCGGTTCTCGTAACAGGCGCAGCCGGATGTCATCCAGATTCTTTTCGAAGTATTTCATCTTCTCAAACATCGATCTGCCCGGAACATCGAGTATGCCGCCGGTGATGACGCGTCCCGGTTCGCCGCAGGCATGCAGGTCAATCGCAGTGATCATGTTGGTGAGGCGCATGATGACTCCTTGCGGGCGTAGACAAGTAGACAAGGACACAGGTACAGAGTTAAGTTGAGCCTACTTGTGTACCGGCCTACGTGTGTACCTGTGTACATATTTACCTCTCCATCCACGGCAGCTTTTCCAGGTCCACGTTGCCTCCGCTCAAGATCACGCCGACTTTCAAACCGCTCAGATCGATCTTCTTTTCCCATAGCACACCAACAGCAACAGCCGCCGACGGCTCGATGATGATCTTGGCGCGCTCCCAGATGAACTTCATTGCATCGATGATTCCCTTCTCGCTTACTGTAACAATTTGCTCCACACGCTCATGGATAATGGGATAGGTAAGTGTTCCCAGTGAGGTCAGTAACCCATCTGCGATTGTCGTTGGATTCAGCGATGGGATGATCTCTCCGGCCTGCATCGAGCGAAAGGCATCATCTGCCATTTCGGGTTCGCCCGCGATCACTCGGATGCCAGGCCTGATCTCGGTCCCTGCAATGGATGTGCCGCTCAAGAGTCCGCCGCCGCCAACGGGTGCGATGATCACATCCAGGTCTGGGATATCTTCCAGGAGTTCCATGGCCGCGGTCCCCTGGCCCGCGATCACGCGTTCATCATTATATGGATGGACCACGTTCGCGCCGGTATCGCGCCGGATGCGCTCCAACGTCGTTTCTCTTGCCTCAAGCGTTGGCTCGCAAAACGTGATCTGACCACCGTACCCCGCAACTGCATTCTTCTTCACAGCCGGTGCGTTGTCTGGCATCACAATGTAGGCCGGAATCCCGCGCATCCTGGCTGCAAGCGCAAGTGCCTGAGCGTGATTTCCTGACGAATGCGTGCAAACACCGCGCACAGCTTCCTCGTCACGTAGCGACCAGACCGCGTTCGATGCACCGCGAAACTTGAACGCGCCCACCTTCTGCAGGTTCTCACATTTGAGATATACCGTCGCCCCGACCCTTTCATTCAAGCTTTGATTGGTTAATATGGGTGTCCGGTGGATGTAGGGCTTGATACGTCGTGCAGCTTGTCGAATATCTTGCAGACTTACGGACATGTTGGCTCCATGGAAAATTAAATGAGCGCCTCGGCGACATCTCGTAGATCCCGCGCTGGCGGGGCCGCTCTGCGGGCCAAGTAGACAAGTACTCAGGTAAACAGGTATGGACGCAGGTCTATCCGCGTACGCCTACTTGTATACTCGTTTACCTGTCTACTTGTTTACGTGTTTACTGCTTTACGCTCCTAATACCCTTTCTCAAAATCAACCACGTATTTCAGCGCTTTTCCTTCGATGAAGAGTCTGTAATTTTCAATAAATACCCGGGTGATGTCTTTTGGGTAACTGATCGCGGAGGTGTGATAGGTTATATACAGATTTGGGGTGTCCCAAAATGGATGCTCGGGCGGTAGGGGCTCCTTTTCGAACACGTCCAGCACCGCGGCGGCGAGTTTGCCTTCCTTTAAGGATTTCACGAGGGCGGTTTCATCGACTGAATTTCCGCGTCCGACGTTGACGAAAACTGCGTGCTCCGGCAGGGCATTCAGGAACGACTCATCGACCAGCCGATTGGTCTCCTTCACACGCGGCAACACGCTAATTACATAATCCAGGCCATCTGCAAACTTCAACAGATCATCGCTGTGATAATAATTGTCTACCTGTGTACTTGTCTCCGAATTCCGCGTGTATCCTCGGACGTTCATCCCAAAATGCTTCGCCGTCCCTGCCAGGTGTGCTCCGATCGAACCCACGCCGAGCAAACCAAGGGTTCTGCCGCGCAACCTGCCTGGTTCATTTCGTTGCCATTGGTGAGCCTGCTGTGCCCGGATCCGTTCCAGCATTCGCTGTTCGAAAAAGAGCAAATAACCAAAGACGTACTCAGACATCAACTCGCCGAAGACGCCTCGGGCATTCGTCAACACATAATTGCGACGCTGGCGCGCATCCACCAAAGGTTCAACACCCGCATAAATCGACTGGACCCATTTCAGCTGCGAAAGACTCGGCAGTGCATCCCGAATCACGTTCGGCGCACCGAGCACAATCTCTGCCCGAGCGGGATCGGTCACAATTTCCAGATCGGGAAGCTGCGCTGCATCGATCAGTTGCTGATATTCAGTTTTATCAGAGGACAGGATGATAAGTTTTGGCATAATGGCTGATTATATAGCCGCCAATGCAAATTGTGAGCGTTACGGGGTTAGCCATGTCTGCCTAAAATCCTGGGTGTACTGCTGGAAGGTGATCGGCTTTCTGCCGAGCAGGCGCTCTACTTCGTGTGTGACCGGTTCTGCCATGCCGAACCGCGTCGATATGTACAGGCCCATCATCACCAGGGCAAACATCCACGGTGTGCCGCGCCGGATCGTTTCGAAGAGAAAGTACACCGGGTGGGGATTTCGATAGCGGATCGTTCGCTGAAGGGTTTTGCTTAGGATTGCAGCGGCTTGCCAGTAATCGAGCGATTCCACTCCTGTGAGATCGTACTTCTGCCCGGCATGTCCGGCGTCGATCAGACAGTGTGCCGCTACTGCGCCGATGTCGCGTACATCGATGAAACTGGTCCTGGCATTTCCAACCGGAACAAAGATTTCATTGCGCTCTTTGATCTCTTTGCGATGCGTCGTGCTCAAATTCTGCATAAAGAAACTACAGCGCAGGAATGTGATGTCAAAGTTGTGCTCCCGAAGATGGGTTTCCACCTTGTAGTGGGGGACGAACTTCGCATTCTCGATGCCAATCAATGACAGGAAGACGACATGCTTCACATCCGCCTGTTTCGCTGCCACAATGGCGGGGAGCATATCGCGTTTGATATTGGATAAATGCGGCGGTCGCATCAGGAACATCTTCTGCACGCCGGCGAACGTCGCGGCATAGGTCTGTGGATCGGTGAAATCGAAGCGTACACATTCGACCGAGTCACCGAACGTTCGGCGAAGCCTGTTCTGATCGATATCTGCTGCCCGAACTCGCTTGCCGTCGGTGAGTAAACTCCTGACTACTTCTGTCCCCACATTTCCCAGCGCGCCTATGACCAGTACTGGTGTTTCCATGCGTTTCTCCTGTCTTGACTTTATATAGACCAGTCGTTATAATAATTTCATTGGCAGCCATTGGGAAGAGGACAAACATCATGTCTACTGCACGAGAGCAAATATTACAAACAACTTGTACATTACTGGAAAAGCAGGGCTTTCACGGTACCGGCCTGAATGAGATCGTCAAGGAAAGCGGCGCACCGAAAGGGTCGCTGTATTATTACTTTCCCGATGGTAAGGAACAGATCACAGCGGAGGCGGTGTTGCAGTCCGGGCAGTCTACGGCCGAACGTATTCGTAACGGACTGGCGGGGAGTACCAGCGCAGCGAAAGCCATTCACGATTTCATTTTGTTGATCGCGGAACATGTGGAACGCTCCGGGTTCGCATCTGGCGGCCCTTTAACGGCGGTCGCCATGGAGACCGCCACAAAATCGGAGCGAATCAATCACGCTTGTCGGGAGGCGTATGGACTGATCCGGGCTGCCTTCCAGGAAAAGCTGATCGAGAGTGGGTTTTCAAAACGCGAGGCAGAAGGTCTGTCCACGTTCATCACCGCCTCTGTGGAGGGCGGGATACTTTTGAGCCGAACCTATCACACGGCCGACCCGCTGCGCGTAGTCGCGAAACAATTGAAAGCATTGCTTGCACAATAGAATTCATTGAGGAGAAAACATGAGGATCGTTGTATTTGGAGCTTCGTCTGCAAGCGGTAAACTGCTGGTAGAAAAGGCCCTATCGGTGGGACATCATGTCACTGCGTTTGTGCGCGATGCATCGAAGCTGGGAGTGACGCACGACAAATTGAAGACCGTCACAGGCGACGCATTGAACCCGTCACAGGTGGAAGATGCGGTTCGGGGATGCAATGCTGTGCTTAGCACTCTTGGGCCCAAGGGTAAACCAGCAGTCATGGCTGCGCAAAGCACGAAGAACATCGTCTACGCGATGCAGAAACACGGCGTAAAACGTCTCGTGCTTGTATCGGTGGCAGGGATTGCCGTGCCGCAGGACAACCGCAAAAAGAATCTGATCGATAGTTTGCTGAAACTGCTTCTCAAAGAGGTATTCGTGGACCGCGAAAATCAGATCGCTGTTTTGAATGCCAGCACTGTGGATTGGGTCGCTGTGCGCGTACCTCGGTTGACCGATGAACCCGCAAAAGGCTCGGTGAACGCATTTTTTGGAAGCCCCAACCCGAGCTTCAAAGTGACGCGTGCAGACCTGGCAGATTTCATGCTCGAGCAGTTGACCTCTGATCAATGGTTGAGGCAGGCGCCGATATTGAGCAACTAGCGACGACTGATCCGGTAGGGAGGCTTACTCTGCGAGTACGATGCCGTAGAGTCGTCACAGCAGCAAATCAACAGCCGCGTCCATTTTGGAAGCGGCTGATTAATGTTTTCATCGAAAACATGGAGATTATTTTTGCTGGTTCTTCAAACCAAAGATGGTCGCCAGAATTCCGGTGATGAAAGACACCCCCATCAGTCCGGCAATGACGCGCGCGGTCTGCTGGTTCTCTCTTTCGATCCTGGGGTTCATCTCATGGATGGGCGCGGAGGTTACTGGAATGATCGCCTTACTGGTGGGACCTGCGGTGGTGGTCGGCCGCGAGGCGGTCGCTGTCTGACCTTCGGGAACGATCCGTGAGCCAAACTGGTTGGCATATACTTGCGTAAACTCAGCGCCGAAGAATAGGATTTGAGCAGAATAATAGATCCATAATAAGAGCAGGACGAGCGAGCCTGCAGCCCCGAACGAAGAGGCAACCGCGCTGCTGCCCAGATATAACCCGATCAGCGTCTTGCCGATGGAAAACAGAATTGCCGTGAAGAATGCTCCGATCCAAACGTCGCGCCAGGCTACATCTGCATCAGGCAGAATTTTGAAGATCAAAGCAAAGAATACAGTGATCACGCCGATCGAGATAGTGAGATTGATGATCTGCAGCAGGAACTCCTGAAACGGGAACAAGCCGCCGATCCAGGTGCCGAACGCGGAAATAGCGGCGCTGATCACCAGGGAGACCAATAACATGAATCCGATCCCCAGGATCATGGTGAACGATAGGAAACGATTGACGACCACTTTTTTGATCGAGTTCCAAATGCCCTTGGTTTCCTCCTCTTTCACTTCCCAAATCGTATTCAGCGCATCATGCAGGGCATTGAAAACACCCAGTGCACCGAATAGCAATGTAATCACTCCGATGACTGTGGCGGCGATCCCTTCGCGAGGGTTGCTCGCGCCTTCCAGCAGGCCGGCGACAAACTCAGATCCCTGGCTGCCAACCAGGCCGCCAATCTGATTCATCACAGCACCCTGCACAGCGCCCCGCTCCCAGATCAAACCGGCAACCGCGATGGCGATGACCAGCATCGGAGCGAGCGAAAAGATCGTGTAGTAGGCCAAAGCCGCGGCCAGGCGCGAAGAATTGTCTTGCTTCCACCCTTGATAGGTTAATTTTAACAAGTTCGGTAATGCAGAAAAAATCTTCTTCATCACAGCTGATCGGAAGGAAAACCACCTCCCAGAGATCACTCGAGGAGGTGGAATTCACTACTCTATTTGTCTAGCGCTGTCTGTCCCTGGTCAGGCTCGCCGGACGAGTCCTACGAGGAAGAGCAGCACAACCGCGCCCAGGATGGACACGATCAGACTGGTGAGATTGAAACCAGTCACGCCTGGGGCGCCAAACGCATTCATCAGGAAACCGCCGATCACTGCGCCGACGATACCCACGACAATGTTCGCAAGGGCGCCCATTTGGGCATTGGTTCCCATGATCATGCTGGCGATCCAACCGGCCAGCGCACCGAAGATGATCCACAAAATAATGTTCATTCTACCTCCAGATTTGTTTGATTTGGTCCGTTCCTGGCAGATGTGTATCTGCTTAAAATAAGTTACGATTCTGATTAATGACTGTTACGGAATCGCACACTTCTGATTAAGCTTTTCCTGATTCCTTAGAATCGTTACCACATCCAGCCATCTGTTAAAACGAATATCCCCGTCTTTGTGACGGGGACGCAAATACTCTGTTTTTCCCAAAAGCCTTGCGAAGGCTGCTCCAAAAAAACTATGTTGCCTGTGGAAAAACCTTCGCAAGGCTTAACATGCAGGGATCATCTATGAATTGTCGCCTCTCGCGCAGGCCCAACTCCGATCCATTTCACGGGGACATCTGCTGCCGTTTCGATGAGTCGCACGTAACGTTGAGCGGTCTCCGGTAACTCTTCGAACGAGCGCGCCGTACTGATATCCTGCTTCCAGCCAGGGACCGTTTCGTATACAGTTTCGACCTTCTCCAGGCTGTAAGCATCCAATTCAGCATACCGGACCGGGTCACAGCTCAATTCATAACGTGTGCAGACCTTGATCTCATCCAAACCGCTCAATACATCTAGTTTCGTCAGGCACAGCGAGGTCACGCCGCTTAACTGAACCGCAGTTTTAACGATCTCCAAATCGAGCCAGCCAACACGGCGCGTGCGTCCGGTGGTTGCGGCGACCTCACCGAATTTCTTATAGACTTCACTTTCGGTATCATGGATTTCCGTGGGCAGAGGTCCCGCGCCGACGCGGGTGGTGTAAGCCTTGGTGACGCCAATGACATTCGTGATATAGCGCGGCGGGATGCCAAGTCCTGCTGATGCGGCGGACGGGATCGTCGTCGAGGCAGTGACGAATGGGTACGTCCCCCAATCGGTGTCAAGGAATGTTCCCATGGCTTGCTCAAGCAGGAAGTGTTTATCGTTTTTTAGACCATCCTGTACCAGCGAGAACAGCTCACGGATATAAGGCTTGACCTTCAAATAGTGTTCACGGTAGGTATCGCGTATCTCTTCATACTTCAAGGCTTGCCCACCCAAGGCGATGATGATCTTATTCTTCAACTCCAATTGAACGGCCAAACGTGACTCGAACGCATCGCTGGCAAAATCGCTCCAGCGGATCCCGTTATAGCTGACCTTATCCGCAAATACCGGGCCGATGCCGCGGCGGGTTGTCCCGGTGGCGCCGGCGCCTTTGGCTTCCTCGTAAAGTCCATCCAGGATTTTGTGGTACGGCATGATGACGTGCGAACGCGGCGACAGCCACAAGCGTCCATCCACACCGACGCCGGCCGTATTCAGCATCTCGATCTCTTCGATCAATACGGCAGGGTCGATCACCACGCCGCCGCCGATGAGACCCACGGTGTTCTGTGCAAAAATTCCCGAGGGCACGAGATGGATCTTGAACGTGCCAAACTCGTTGATGACGGTATGCCCGGCGTTATTCCCGCCGTTGAAGCGAGCTACGTAATCCACGCTCTCAGCCAGGAAATCTACCGCCTTGCCTTTACCTTCGTCGCCCCATTGTGAACCGATCACTGCTGTGACTGTCATATTGCCTCCGATACTCGAATTCACGATATTCGAATAGCAGGGATATTCGAGTATCGATGTTTTATCGCTGATCTCATAAGACTTAAACTTTTCGAGCTGAATTGTACGTTGAGATTCGAATTTTGAGTTTTCTTCATTACACGGCATTAAGCAAACGTCAAGCATTATAATTCGTGCGGTTTTCAAAAGTAAGACTTTTGATATTTTCCTTTGTAAGCACTCGCAAAAAAGAGGAACAGACCTGTGAAGTCTGAGGAGCTAGCATGAAGATTTTGCCTGAAACGGCGCTGACGTATGACGACGTCTTACTCGTGCCGCAATATTCGAACGTCGATTCGCGCCGCATTCTATCCACCAAAACCTGTCTGACAAAGAAGATCGCCTTGCATATTCCGATCGTCTCTGCCAACATGGATGTGGTCACTGAAACCGAAATGGCAATTACCATGGCGCGTGAGGGTGGCATCGGATTGATCCACCGGTTTCTGACGATCGCCGAGCAGGCACGACAGATCGGGCGTGTCAAGAAGGCCGAATCGTTTATCGTCGACCAGCCTATCACGATGAACGATGCCCATACCGTTGGCGATGTAAAGCGAATCGTCGAAGAAACCGGTACAGGCGGCATTTTGATCCTGGATAAGAACGATCAATTGATCGGTATCGTCTCAACACGCGACCTGTTGTTCGAGGAGAACGAGAACAAACCAGTCACCGCGATCATGTCCAGCCCGGTCCATACGGCTGCACCAGATACGACCTTGAAAGAAGCCGAGCGCCTGCTGCACGAATACCGCGTGGAGAAGCTCCCATTGGTGAATAGCAGCGGCAAAGTCGTGGGACTCGTGACGTTGAAAGACATTATGAAGATCACCCAATTCCCGAAGGCCACCAAAGATGCGAAGGGACGCCTGGCTGTTGGCGCGGCGGTGGGTGTGCGCGACATGGAAATGCGCCGCGTCGAAGCGGTCCTCGAAGCCGGCGCCGATTGTATCGTGGTAGATATCGCTCACGGAGACTCTCATCTTGAGATCGAGATGATCAGGAATATTAGAAAGCATCACCCCGAGGCGCAGATCATCGGCGGCAATGTCGCCACCAGCGATGGCACGAAACGGCTGATCGACGCCGGCGTGGATGCCGTCAAAGTGGGTGTTGGGCCGGGGTCCATCTGTATTACGAGGCAGGTAGCCGGTTCAGGTGTTCCTCAGTTGACCGCGGTGATCGAATGTGCACAAGCGGCGCGTGAACAGGGAATCCCGATTATTGCAGATGGTGGCATCCGTCAGCCAGGGGATGTGGCCAAGGCTCTGGCGGCCGGCGCGCAAACCGTCATGATCGGCAGTCTGCTGGCGGGAACTGATGAAAGCCCCGGCTTGGTGATGACGCGCCGCGGTCATCGCTACAAGGCCTCGCGTGGCATGGCATCCCGCGAAGCAAACATCGACCGCAACCGGCGCGAAGGAAACGATCTGACAGTGGAAGAAGTCGAAGAGTACGTCGCCGAGGGTGTGGAAGCGGCGGTCCCGTATCGAGGGCGGGCGCGCGAAGTGCTGACGCAGCTGGTCGGTGGTTTGCAATCTGGCATGAGCTATAGCGGCGCACAGACCATCGAAGAGTTGCAGGAGAAGGCTATCTTTGTACGAATGACAGGCGCGGGACTCCGAGAATCGGGCCCCCACGATGTGGAAGTGTTGGGATAGGTTTGAGTGAGAAGAAAGAAGTGAAAAGGAAAAAGTAAATTGCTTCTACTCTCCTTGTCTACTTGTTACCTGTCTACTTGTGTACCTGTTTACCTCTCTACTTACTACTTTCCAAAGGAGCCATGATGACTGATCTAGCGAAACAATGGGTTGAACGAGATTTCAAGCAGTTACATCCCACGTACCATCCGAAGACACACGCCAATCCGCTGGTGATCGAGCGCGGCGAAGGTGTCTGGCTCTACACAACCGATGGACAGAAAATTCTCGATGGCATGGCGGGATTGTGGAACGTCAACGCCGGCTATGGGCGTGAGGAGATCGCCAAGGCCGCCTACGAACAGATGAAGGATCTGGCATTCACGTCGGGTTTTTCTGGCATGACGAATCTGCCGTCGATCAGGCTCGCAGAAAAACTGGCCGGTTTTGCCTATGAAGGCTTGAACACAACCATGTTCACCTCCGGCGGATCGGAGTCAAATGATACGGCGTTCAAGACGGCGCGCTATTACTGGAAGCGCAAAGGCAAACCCGGAAAATACAAAGTCATTGCACGCAAAGGTTCCTACCATGGCGTGACGTTGGCTGGCACGTTCGCCACCGGACTTGAAAAGTATCACACCATGTTCGGCCCTGCGGTAGAGGGATTTGTGCACATCCCTGCGCCGAACCCGTATCGTTACGAAGGCGAATTGAAAGCGGGAGAAACCGTCGGCCAGGCCGCGGCGCGCGCATTGGAAGAAGCGATCCTGCGCGAAGGTGCAGATACGGTATCGGCATTCATCGCCGAACCGATCATGGGCGTGGGCGGCGTCATCGTCCCACCGGATGATTATTTCCCGCTGGTACGCGCGATCTGTGACAAATACGACGTGCTTTTCATTGCCGATGAAGTGATCACGGGTTTTGGTCGCACCGGCGAGTGGTTTGCCCTCAAGCACTGGAATGTCAAGCCAGATATCGTCTCGTTCGCTAAAGCCATCACGAGCGGGTACGCTCCACTGGGCGGCATCATCTTCTCAGACAAGATCCGCGAAACCATGGAATCTGCTTCCGACACCGAAGCCTACATGCATGGCTACACTTATTCCGGTCATGCGATGGCGTGCGCGGTGGGATTGAAGAATCTCGAAATTATGGAACGCGACGAATATCCAAAACGCGCCAGAGAAATGGGGGACCGGCTCCGAAAAGGATTGCAATCCCTTCAGGAATTCGCGTTCGTCGGCGATGTGCGTGGACTCGGCTTGGTCTACGGCGTGGAGATCGTCTCGGACAAGGATACAAAAGCAGCTGACCCGGCGCTGGCCATGAAAATCTTCAAAGCCGCGCAGGAACGCGGGCTGCGCTCACGTCCGCTGGGGAATACGCTGGCATTTTCGCCGCCGATTTGTATTAATGAAGAGGAAGTGGATGAGATCGTGAAGAGACTTGGTGCGGCGATGGATGGGGTAATGTAAATTCCATCCCCACCCCAACCCTCCCCGACTAGCGGGGAGGGGGCTCAATTCCCTTCTCCCTTTATGGGAGAAGGGTAAGGGATGAGGGTCTCTATGAAAAACGACTATCCACGCATTGTCATTCCAGCTGAAGTTCGACGCAAAATGATCGAGATCCCGCGCGAATTCCGAAAAGAGCCGACTCCGGGTGAGAAAATTCTCTGGGGCTCCTTACGTGGAAAAAGACTGGACGGCATTAAGTTTCGTCGACAACAACCAATCGGTTATTTCGTTGTTGATTTCTATGGTTCCATGTACCGCCTGGTTGTCGAAGTGGACGGACCCATCCACGAGTCTCAGAAAGAAGCCGACACTGCGCGGCAGGAAATTCTGGAAATCCTCGGACTCACAGTCTTGCGAATCAAAACCGAGATCGTTGAGCAAAGTCTTCCTAAGGCGCTCACACGGATTCGAGAATCAGTAAAGGCTATTGAGCTGCATAGAAATCAATCGATCCCATCCCCCTTGATGGGGGAGGGCAAAGGTGGGGGTTCTTAAATGTCCATTTGAACTTAGTGACAATCCTACCGAAGTCCATTGTCGGGTCTTCTCAGGAAGAGTATACTCATCGCGGGTCATGCAGATTGTGGACCGGAAATTCCGGATCAATGTGCTGCATGTGACCTGCTTGCGCCTCTTTTCGGACTTTGGGACGATGTCCGTTTTCGAGTGGCGGTGTCTCTACGGATACGATGCGACGTGTCCGTGATGGACACAATTTTTTGGAGGATTAGATGGCCGAAGCGCTCATCATCGACGATAACCGTACCACAGCAGATGCCCTCTGCCAGATGCTCAACGTTCTGGGCTTCAAAGCCCGCCCGGCCTATGGTTCCGGCGCCGCCATGGCATTGTTAGGAACTGGATTTACGCCGCAGTTTGTTTGCCTGGATATCAACATGCCCGGGGTGGATGGAACGGAAATCCTGGCGTATTTACGCCGCGAACCGCGATTGATTCCAATTGCTGTGTTTGTGATCACATCCGACGACCAGCCCGAAACGCGCCGAAAGGTGATGAAGCTCGGTGCGACAGCCATGATCATCAAGCCGGCCACGATCGACACGCTGGAAGAGGTGCTGAAAAAAGCAAAGTTGTTATAATCGATCTGTAACTCAAAATCGATATGACCGCCACTATTCAGTGGCGGTTCTTAATGATAGCTAGTGTGAGGGTCGAGCCAGCTTAATTCAGTTCCTGGTGCCAAGCTGCTCGCTGCGCCGTCCCCGGTGCAAGGTTATTCTGTAGCCGCCGAGTCAGCGGCGTTAGCGAAACTCGTTCAGAAAAAGGATCTATGAAAAAAATTTTGCTTTTTGTGTTGACCGGAAGCCTGTTGCTTAGTGCATGTGGGTCGTCCACTGATACATCCGATGCAACAAGTTCAAATGAGCCGTTGGCGACCGTCCCTGCTGAATATGCCGGCAAGACGAATCCGTTTGGCGCGGACGCTGCCCTGGAAGGCGCAAAGGTGTTCCAGACGAATTGTGAAGCCTGCCATGGTCCGCAGGGTCATGGGGATGGTATTGCCAGCCAGTCGCTGGAGCCAAAGCCCAAGGATCTGGCCGTGTTCGAGGAAAGCGTTGGAGATGATTATCTGTTCTGGCGGATCAGCGACGGCAAACCCGGTACGTCAATGGTCGCATGGAAGTCCATTCTGACTGAAGAACAGATCTGGCAGGCTGTATCCTTCATTCGCACGCTTGATGAATGATCTCAAACGCCTCCATGCTCGCGCAGAGTCTCAGATTCTCTGACGTTCCTGTGAAGCGGGGTAACTCCCCTCTGCTAAACTCGTAAAGTACGCATATTAGTCATATAATACTCACAACCAAGGAGAGAAGAGAGATGCCGATTCCCGCTGGAATTCCCGCGCCTGACTTTGAATTGTTGGATGATACCGGAACGCCTCGCAGGCTTTCCGATTATCGCGGTAAGAAAGTGGTTTTGTATTTCTACCCCAAGGACGATACCTCTGGATGTACGAAGGAAGCCTGCAATTTTCGCGATGATTATTCTGCCTATGAAAAGGCTGGCGTTGTGATCCTGGGAGTCAGCCCGGATGATGTGGCTTCGCATGTGAAGTTCAAGAAGAAGTATCACCTGCCGTTCCCCTTGCTGGCAGATGAAGGTCATAAGGTGTGTGACCTGTACGGCGCCTGGGGTCCGAAGAAGTTCATGGGCAGGGAATATGACGGTGTGCTGCGCACCACGTTCCTGATCGATGAAGCCGGGAATATCGTGCGGGTCTTTGAGAAGGTGCGGCCGCCGGAGCATAGTGCGGAGATCCTGTCAGCGTTGGGTGCGGCAGTGTAGTCAGAATCAGGCTGAGGCTTCGACTGAAGCGATTTGTCCCGCCGTTATTCGTGACAAATCGAGGAAAGTTTGGTAAATTAGAGCGGTTGTAGACTGGGGCGGTCCCCGTTGATTCATTTTTGAGGAGAGAGAGCATGCGACATTTTGTTGTGGTGGGAATCCTCATTGTTATACTGACGGTTCTCACGTATGTGGGCCTATCGGCTGCCGGCTTGATGCCTGTTGCGGCCAGCGCCCAGGCTGGGCCGATCGATTGGTTATGGAATCTGGAAATGATGACCCTGTCATTTTTGGCAGCCCTCATCGTTGTCCCCATGATGTACAGCCTCATCGTATTCCGTCGCAAGAAGGGTGATACTGAAGATGCCGAGCATGTAGAGGGCAATACGAATCTTGAGATCACATGGACGGTGCTCCCGTTGTTCCTGGTGATGATCTTTGCCTATCTTGGGGCGGGAAACTTGTCTGCGATTCGCAGGGTGGACCCGGAAGCAATGGTTGTGAAAGTAACCGGCATTCAATGGTCATGGAAATATGAATATCCTGCTTACGGGGTGACAACCACTGAGCTGCACATTCCGGAGGGCAAGCAGGTATTGTTACAGATGACATCCAATGATGTCATCCATTCGTTTTGGGTACCTGAATTCCGTGTCAAACAGGACCTCGTGCCGGGCCGCATTACCGAGCTGCGCATCACGCCGACGATGGTGGGCAACTACAAGGTCCGTTGTGCAGAGTTGTGCGGTACCTCCCACGCGTATATGGAAGGACCTGTGGTGGTCTCGACCCAGGCAGATTTCGATGCCTGGATGGCAGAGCAGGTGAAGCTGGCTGCAGAAGCAGCGGCAACGCCTGATGGCCGCGGGCAGGCCCTGGTCCTTGCAAATGGCTGCGCGGCGTGTCACACAACGACCGGGGCGCCAGGCATCGGCCCCACCTGGTTGGGTTTGTTTGGGCGCCAGGAGGCGCTGACCGATGGAAGCGTTGTCAGTGTCGACGATGCGTATCTCCATGAATCGATTAAAGCGCCGCAGGCCAAGATCGTAGCGGGCTTTGAGAATCAGTTGATGCCAACGTACGGATTCACCGATGAACAGATCAATGACATCATCGCGTATCTCAAGACGATCAGGTAATCGGCGGAGGAGTTGAAATGAGAAAAACAAATCCGGTGCTAATCGGACTCGTACTTCTGGTGGTGGGTGGGGCAGTTGGATATGGTATTGGACTCGGCATCGACATGCTGGTGACGGGCGCACTGAACTATAGCGGTTCTGTGGCTTCGGCATTTGCACTGCTGCTTGCCGTCACGGCGTTCTTCTTTGGCGTATATGGCTATCGCGGCATCACGCGTGGTCTGGTCTTTCAGGTAATAGGGACCCTGATCGGCGGCTTTATCGTCACCGGTATCCGTGCGCTCACCGGGGCCGAGCTCTTTGGTAGCTTCTTCTTTACCGAGCCCGCCTGGGTGTTCGGTGCATTTGTGGGTGTCATATCCTTCCTCTTCGGTGTAGGCGTCGTCACGGACTGGATGAAGTGGGCGCGCGGTATCGATACGCCCGAGCATCATGAAGACGTACCCGGCTGGGAAAAATACTTCGACGTTTCGCTCGACCATAAGGTGATCGGCATTCAATACACGGTCACAGCGTTGTTCCTGATCGCGGTGGGCGGCACGTTCGCACTGATCTTCCGTACTGAACTTGCGGCATCGCAGTTGCAGTTCCTCACACAAACATTCAAACTGTTCAATCAGAACGGTTTACAGATTTATAACTCGTTGCTTTCACTGCACGGCATGATCATGATCGTCTCGATCCTCCTGGGTGTTTCGGGCATTATGAACTACGTGGTGCCACTTTTGCTCGGCGCTCCCGATATGGCCTTCCCGCGCATGAATGCCTTTGCATACTGGGTGGCTGTGCCTGCTTCGGTGTTGTTGTTGATGAGTCTCGTGTTGGGCGGCTTCGATACCGGCTGGACCGGGTATCCGCCGCTGTCCTCACGTGCGCCGGTCGGCGTGCAGATGTTCTTCCTGGGTGTGTTCACGGCCGGTTGGTCATCGATTCTCGGTTCGTTGAATATCATCGCTACTGTCGTCCGTATGCGCGCCAAAGGGATGCATGCCATGCGGCTGCCGATCCTGGTATGGGCATCGGTTGCTACTTCGATCATCGCGCTGACCGCTACACAGTTGATCGGTCTTTCCTTCCAGTTGGTGATGTTCCAGCGCCTGCTGGGGATGCCGTTCTTCGACGCTGCCAGGGGCGGCAACCCGGTGTTATTCCAGCACTTGTTCTGGTTCTATTCCCACCCCGCCGTGTACGTCTTCGTACTTCCCGGCCTGGGTGTGATCTCTGAACTGCTGCCGGTATTCTCACGCAAGCCGTTGTTTGGCTATCGCTGGGTGGCCATGTCTTCGCTCGGCATTGCCCTCGTCGGCTTTTTGGTGTGGGCGCATCATATGTTCGCTTCGGGCATGAACGAATATCTGCGTGTGCCCTTTATGTACAGTACACTGCTTGTGGCAGTTCCGACCGGTGTGAAGTTCTTCTCGTGGGTGGCAACGCTCTGGGGCGGCAAGATCGAAACGCCCACGCCGATGCTTTTCGTATTGGGCGCGATCTTCGTCTTCCTGATGGGTGGGCTTACAGGACCTCCACATGCCACTGTGTCCGTCGACCTGCACCTGACGGATACTTATTTTGTGGTGGGACACTTCCATGACACGATCTTTGGCGGGTTTGTCTTCCCGTTCTTTGCGGCCCTCTATTACTGGTTCCCCAAAGCGACCGGTCGGCGCATGAACGAGTTCTGGGGCAAGGTCCATTTCTGGATGATGACCCCGTCGTTCCTCGTGCTGACCTTTGGCATGATGCGGATCGGGTTGCTGGGGATGCGCCGCCGTATTGCCGATTATGACCCGGCGCTGCAATTTGACACGGAACATCTCGTGCTGACGATCTCCGGTTACCTGATCGGTCTCTCTGTGCTGATCTTCTTCGTCAATATGTTCCACAGCATCAAATATGGTGAAAAGGCAGAGGGCAACATCTGGGCCTCACGTTCACCGGAATGGCAGGTTCCTTCTCCCATGCCTGCTCACAACTACGCGGTTCCGTTTGAGGTCGTCGGTGAACCCTACGATTATGGTTTGCCCGGTTCCAAGTATGTAGAGTTTGTAAATGGCGCCGGACCCGACACCCATGCAGAGCCAGGCACACAACCCAAAGTTAAGGCCCACTAATCTCGGGGCAGGATAAACATGACAACGATGACACATGCACATGACAATCGGTCCATGCTGAGCCAGGGCGTTCTGATCTTCATTTACCTGGCAGTATTGACCTTGCTTGAATTTTTTATCGCCGTTACCTTCAACTCGGTTCCCTTGCTGGTGGTAGTTGCACTGGTCAAGGCGGCGCTGGTGTTGTATTACTATATGCATATTTACCAGCTCAACCTTGAATCAGAAGGCACCGACGAGCATTCGTATGAATACAAGACGGGTACGAATCGCCTCGGACTTTGGCTGTTCCTGATCTCCGATGCATTTGTCTTCGCGGGATTAATGACGGCTCGCGTGAATCTGCTTGGGCTCAGCCGCCCGGACCTCAATCAGGCGCTGGGACTTTTCGTCACGGCTGTGCTGCTGATCTCTTCGTTCTCGATGAACCGCGGCGAAACCCTGATGAAAGCCGGCGACAGGCAAGGCTTCCTGCGTTACACTGGAATCACCTTTATCCTGGGAGCGCTGTTTTTCCTGGGCGTCATCCTGATCGAATGGCACAGCTGGCCGGCAGTTGCCGAATACGTGCTGCATTTGTTCGGTGAAGCCGAGGGCACTGTGCCACTCACGCCATCGTCTGGCCCGGCAGGCGCCGTCTTCTTCATGATGACCGGCATGCACGCCTTCCATGTGTTTACCGGCTTGATCGTGCTGGGTATCGTCTGGAACAACGCCCGCAAGGGTTTGTATGACGTCAAGCATTATCCGGTGGAAGCCGCGGCCGTATACTGGCACTTTGTCGATGTGGTCTGGATCTTCTTCTACCCGGCGCTGTACCTCATCGGAACGGTGATTGGCGGAGCATAATTTAGTGCCCGTGAAGGGTAGAAACTCTGGTATAAAAGAAGAATACTGGCTGATAGCATCGGGGCGACCAACAGGTCGCCCCGCACGTTTCACTGAATCGGAAAGAGACGTGCGGGGTCGCCCCGTTTTCGAGTGAAGGAATACTCCCGCGGGTGGCAGGCACTTCGTGAATATGATACTTTCACCTGTGGGGCAGTGAGTCAAACCTGGAAACTATGGATAAAAAAACTCTGTGGGTTGGTGTTATAGCATTTCTGATCGTCGGCATCGCCGCGCTGGGTGTGTATCTTTTTGCGCCGCCGGCTGCCTTGCGCGGCACGGTGTATTCCGAGCCGTATCCGCCTGCGCCTGAAATCGAACTGACGCGTGGCAACGGTGATGGTCTTCGGTTGAGTCAGTTACGCGGAAATATTGTGCTGGTGTTCTTCGGCTACACCTCCTGCCCGGATGTCTGTCCCACCACCATGGCAGAGATAAAATCAGCGCTGGAAAAGATCGGTGAGGAGAAGGCCCGAAATGTAAAGGTGGTATTTGTGACGGTCGACCCGGGACGCGATACGCCTGAACGTGTGCAGGAATATGTGGATCATTTCAACAGTGAATTCATTGGCTTGAGCGGAAGTGAAGCCGATCTGCAAACGACCTGGCATGATTATGGTGTCTTCCGCCAGATCGTGGAGGGGACGTCGGCCGCGGGATATCTCGTCGATCATACGGCACGTATAACGCTGATCGACCAGGATGGAAACCTGCGTGTCTCGTACGGATTCGAAACACCGGTCGATGATATTGTCCATGATCTGAAATTGTTGTTGAAGTAATTCAACCAAGGAAGCACGATGCGAAGTCTGGTGAGAAAACGACTCTTCTTTTCTTTGCTGATCGGGTTGCTGCTCGGCGCTGTGATCAGCGAGGTCCCCTTTATCTTTTTGCAGGAAACTGCCCGCCCGCCACAAGAGATCACCCTGGTGATTCCGAATGGCAC
Organism: uncultured Anaerolinea sp.; assembly: GCA_964489725.1. Lineage (GTDB taxonomy): Bacteria > Chloroflexota > Anaerolineae > Anaerolineales > Villigracilaceae > Defluviilinea. Next base: position 134,341 of record CAZBAX010000005.1, read on the forward strand.
ATCTGAGCTTGTGGCCCGCGGGGAGCAGCCGCCGACCATCCCGGAGAACATGTCGTTTGTGGTGGGCGATACGTTGATCGTGAAGAATGAAGATGTAAGCGATCACAAACTTGGACCGTTGTGGATCCCTGCGAATTCATCAGCCCAGCTATTCCTGGATCAACAGCAAAGCTTCGCCTACGAATGTTCATTCCAGCCGGGCAAGTATCTGGGGCTCGAAGTGAACGAGCCGCTTACCACCGCCACTCGTATTTATGGCATGTTGTACGTGGGCGCACCGCTGGCCATTTTGCTGGCGTTATATAGCCTGGTACTTCCTGTAAAGAAGAAAGAACATGTCGTCAGTGCGTAAGATGTTCCAGCCAAAATGGTTGTTGGCCACGTTTTTAGTGTTGGCCGGCACGGCGTTGTGCATCCGCCTTGGCATCTGGCAATTGGACCGCCTTGAGCAGCGGCGCGCATTCAATCACCAGGTCGAGTCGATGCGGGCCATGCCTGCTGTCGATTTGAATCAGGAACAACTTGACGCCATCTCCGGGATGGAGTGGCGTGCGGTGGCGGTCACAGGAGAATATGACTTTGCGAATCAGGTCGCGCTGCGGAATCAGTATTATCAGAACGAATACGGATACCATTTAGTGACCCCGCTTCGGTTCGATGGCCCTTCGTCAGGCTCAGGGTGGGCTGTCCTCGTTGACCGGGGCTGGATCCCTGCTGACGGGAATGCCACCGCCGCCGATTGGCGCAAGTATGACGAAAGTGGAGTCGTGGAACTCACTGGGCAGATCAGGCTTGGGCAAACGAAACCAGCCATCGGCGGAGTCGACGACGCGTTGCCTGCAAACGGAGACAGGCTTGAAACCTGGAACAACGCCAATATCCAGCAGATCGCGGCTCAATTGCCCTATCCGGTGCTGCCGGTCTATATTCAACCTGATATGAATGCCGACGATACCGAACCACCGATCCCATATCAACCGACCATCGAATTGACCGAAGGTCCTCACATGGGATATGCATTGCAATGGTTCACGTTTGCGACAATTTTGTTTGTAGGTTATCCGTTCTTTTTGCGTAAGCAGGAAACAACATGAAATATTCTTTGAAGTCATCATTTTCACGCTGGGTGCTTGGATTGTTCTTCGCCGTGCTGGCATTGACGATCATGGGACGCATCGTCGCGGTAACTGGCGCGATTGCCTTTTGCGATGGATTTCCAATCTGTGCTCCAAGCCATCCATTGGGCTGGCTGAAACAGGCACATATCGTGCTAGTGGGCATCGCCTCGATCGTGATGTTGGTTGTCTTGCGCAAAGCGTGGCGCGAACAACGTGAGCAGCGCGTCCTGCTTCCGTTGACCACTGTATTGGGCGTAATGTTTTTTGGGCAGGCATTGGTGGGCGCCATGCAGGTCACTCAGAACTATCCGCCTCATCTCGTATTCCTGCATCAACTGACCACCTTCGCGTTATGGGTCTCCCTGTTATTACTGGTATACACATCGGGCAGACTGGCGCATGATGCAGCGCCCAGGACGACGCTTGATTCGCGCCAACGGATCAAGGATTTCTTTGCACTGTCCAAGCCGCTCATCGTCGGACTGCTTTTGATCACGACCTATGGCGGGTTGGTCATCGGTGGGAAAGCCTGGCCGTCGTTCTGGCTGACCGTGTGGACCTTGATCGGTGGCGCGCTGGCGGCCAGTGGTTCGAGCGCCTTGAATCAATACATCGACCGCGAGCTCGATCGAAATATGCAGCGCACGGCCAAGCGCCCGTTGGCAGATGGGCGCCTCACCGATGCCGAAGGACTGGCATTCGGGCTTGGGCTTTCGCTGGTAAGTTATTACATTCTGGCTTGTTTCGTGAATGGGCTCGCCGCACTGTTATCATTGGCTGGCATTATTTATTACGTAATCCTATACAGCCTGTGGCTCAAAAAGGCGACCGTGCAGAATATTGTCATTGGCGGCGGAGCGGGCGCGATCCCGCCGATGGTTGGTTATGCCGCCGCTACCGGCAATCTCGATTGGACCGCCTGGATCCTCTTCGCCATCATTTTTATGTGGACACCTCCGCACTTCTGGGCGCTGGCCATCGTTCGCATGAAGGATTATGAGCGCGCAGGAGTACCGATGCTGCCGGTGGTGCGCGGCGAACTGGAGACGCGACGACAGATTTTCGTGTACACGATCGAGCTTGTCATCGTGACATTAATGCTCCCGATCCTTAACCTGGCTGGGAACATCTATTTAGTTTCTTCGCTCGTATTAGGCGGGGCGCTGCTCTATGCAGCCTGGGCCGTCTGGAAACATGGCGGGAATAAATTTGCCTGGCGCATGTATAAATGGTCCAGCAGTTATCTGGTGTTCATCTTTCTGGCGATCATGATCGATGCGGTTCTGTAAGAGGCTTTCCTTCTTTGGAAAGATAGGGGTAAATTGCAAGTACCAGCATCAATACATAAGGTGTTGTGAATTGAAGAACGGGGGTGATATTGCTGATCAGAAGTAACAGTGACGCCGCGATAGGAAATGCTATCGCGGCAAATTTTTTCAAGTAGCCTAAACGCACCAATTCATAAAACGGAATCAATAATAAGGTCAGATCGTGGAAATGGAGATGTGGGCTGGTGAAGAGAGTCACGACCATCGTCAGACCGATCAGGTTCCCTGGAAACTGCGTCCTTCTGGACCACAAATAGCTAAGCACAAAAATTGCAGCTCCGAAAATCACCCATGCCCATAAGCGCATGGCATCGGCAATCGTGGGTCCCAGGATTCGCAGGCCGAGTCCCAGCAGGTTGACCATCGATTCTTCATTCATGCCGTGCCATTCGCCGCCCGTGCTGATGAGCAGGAGATCCATATACTTCTGCATCCCGTCCAGACCGATCACGAGGGTGGAGAAAATGACCAAACATGCTGAGCCCACGACATATGCGAAGAAAGCTTTGCGATATCTGAAGATCATGGGAATGGCCAGCGCCAGTGAGATGTGTGGACGCAGGACGGTCAGGCTTAATCCGAGCCCTGCCAGCGACTCCTTGCCGGTCGTCAATCCGTAAAGCCAGACTGCCGTGCCCAGAAAAACGATCGCGGTATCCTGTCCGTTCATCAGGCTCAGATAGATGGGCAGAAACAGGAACGCGCTGACGGCGGTCAGGAAGAGTGTTCGCCGTTCGATGCCCGAATATTCGAGCATTTTGCTGAGAATGAATATCGATACGACATAAATTGTGATCAGCAGGAATACCCAGCGATGAAATGATTCGACGTAATCTGGGGTGACAAGCAAACGCAGAACAGGCGATGAGTATGGTGGGTGGTTATACAGCAGCACTTGCCCGTCTACGAGCGGGAAGCCAACCACTTCCTGTTGAACAGCCTGCTGCAGATCCGGTTCATAAGTTCTGGAGAATCCGTATTCCTGGGCTACTCTACCCGCCGCGTAAAACGCAATGAAATCGGAGCCGGTGCGTTGCACGGGATCATTGATGAAACGGAACCACCACCCGATGTACGCGGCAAATAGCGAAAGGATTCCAGCGATGAGAAAGATCCGTTGAAAGCGAGAGGTAGGCATGGCTCACATTTTACTTGAGCAATCACCGTTCTGTGGCCGAAAGCGAATCGTCCGCGAATCCCCTCTAATACTCCCCGGCGTAGGAACTACTCTGTGATCGCCGCCGAGCACCGTTACGCGGCATCTGCGAGACGGCGGCGGGAGCGAGTTTCGCACCAGGAATTAGTATTACAGCGCAAGGTTAGGGCAGGCAAAGTCCGATTCCGCCAACCCTCGCCAATCTACGCGAATAAGATTAGCGAGGATTAGCGTAGATTGGCGGACGATTGTGTTTTGCATAACCTTCCGCGCGACGTTCCGCTGGACTATCAGAGTAGCGGATTTATCTTCTTCGGCTCAAGCCAGATTCGGAAAGCCCAGCGTCAGTCTTGCGGTGATAGAATCACCAGTATCATCATGGAGTGACTCAATGAAACCAATTCGCCGAACTGAGTGGGCAGACCTCATTTTTTTTCTTGCAATGATCCTGGGCGCATTCATGCGCTTCAACCCGACGATGCTGGCGGAATTTGCGATCAACGATGGCGGCATGTTCGCAGTGATGGTGGACGATCTCAAGACCAGCCGTTATCTACTCCCGGCGTTCACCACATACAACCACTTGAACATTCCCTTCGCCTATCCGCCGCTCGGCTTTTATCTGGGCAGAATTACTGCTGACCTGTTTGGGTTAAGCTCCACAGAAGTCGTGCGTTGGGTCCCTGCATTTTTTTCATCGCTTTCCATCCCGGCGTTCTATCTTTTAGCCTTGCGCTTGTTCAAGAATAAATATTACGCCAGCGTTTCCACACTCTTCTTCGCACTGATGCCGCGCGCCCTTTCGTGGTTTGTGATGGGCGGCGGTCTGACGCGCAGCCCGGGTCAATTCTTCATGCTGCTGACCCTTGCAATCGTCGTACGACTGTACGAAGAGAATCGACGTGTGGATATCATCCTGGCTGGCGTCCTGGGCGGGTTGGCTGTAATGAGTCACCCTGAAGCCGCGGTACATACAGCCGTCTCCGCCGTGTTTTTCTGGATTATGCTTTCCCGAAATCGCCAGGGATTTCTCAACTCCATATTTGTTGCGCTCATTGTGCTGTTGGTCACTGCGCCGTGGTGGGCAACGGTGATTAGCTACCATGGACTGGAACCTCTGCTCAAGGGCGCGGCCACGGGACAAAAAGCCCTGGCGGTGTTTCATCTCATCTTCTTTGTCTTCACGGAGGAACCGTATGCAACGGTGATCGCTGTGCTGGGATTGATCGGGATTGCGCACCGCCTCCTCCGCAGGGATTATCTGCTCCCGTTATGGATGGCGATTCCCTTCTTCGTAGAGGGACGCAGCGCGGCGGGTCCGGCCGCGATCCCACTGGCGATGTTGGCCGCGATCGGGCTTGTGGACGTCGTCTTGGCCGCCATGCAGCTTTGGACAGGCAAGCCGCGTCTGGATGAGCATGGGGATGCGCCAGAGGATTTATCTGGGCACGTTACATCTGTGGAGCGCAATATTTTTATCTATGTTCTCTTGTATCTTCTGTTCTCCACCTATCAGTTTGGATTTCAACTTTCTAATGCGACCGTATACCCGCCAGACCGCCAGGCGATGCAATGGGTGCAGGAGAATACCGCCGCGGATTCACGCTTCCTCGTCCTGACGGGAACCGATTCCGTGTCCTGCGACTCGGTGATGGAATGGTTTCCTGCGCTGACAGGCCGCCAGAGCATATACACCGTCCAGGGAACTGAATGGACACAGGGTCCTAACTTCAATAACTATGTGGTCTCGACCTATCCCGTACAACAGTGCCTGACGAATGCCGACGTCGCTTGCCTGGACACCGCGACTCCTCGCTCAGAGTATGATTACCTGTATATTTCGAGAATCCTGCGCGTGAACAATTGCACGCCGCTGGGTCAGCCTGAACGATTCCCCTTCTTCGAAGCGAGTATAAAAGTCGATGCTGGATTTGAAATGGTGTACGAATCAGAGGGTGTGCTGATCTATCAACCGAAATAGTCTCATTCACCACTGAGACACGGAGTTCTAACAGTCTTATCTCCGAGTGTTCTTCTCAAATTGGTTGATGGTAGTGACGACTTTGCGAAGCACCCTGCTGAGGGTTAGTCGTCGATTTTCTGGCAATGGGCGACTACACCTATCCTTCGCGGAAGGTGTCAGGAAAGCCGTTAATACGAGATAAGCCTCAGAACATAAAGTGCATAATGCTCTCCTGGTTTTCTTGGCGACTTCGCGGTTGAAAGTTCTTCTCCCAGCGGAATCATCTACGGTTTGCGCAGAATAACAGAAGTATCGTCCTGATACAGGATCTCCCAACTCATCTCCACAAGACTTTCCGCTATGGCTGAACTTTCGCGTACGATTACCCATTGAATATCATATTTTTCCAATAATTCCTGCCAGCCCTCGCGCTGCGTAACAATGGTCTCGTATTCGCGCGTGAGTGCTTCACCGTAGATGTGCGTATGTCCGTCCATGAAGATCTGTTGACGTGGCGAGAGTGTCAGCAGCAAATAGCCGCCCCAATCGAATTCGTTGAACATGTGTCCCTCTTGCGGGTTTGCGTTCAACCACGACACTGCCTGCACGGGGAAAAACGCCGGGTCAAAGTGATTGCCTTTGTTACCGGGATCGATGGGGCTTCCTGAGCGAAAGACGATTGTTACGACTATGAACAATACTGGCAGCCAGATCGCTCCGCTCGATGTGGAATTGAGGGTAGTAAAGTTTTGCTCGGTGGTCATGAAGCGACTATTCGAAAACTCCTGTCTCACCACCTCTGCAAGACTCTTCGCGGCAATGGGCGCCGCAACCATCGCGAACAGTGGAAGCATTCTGCTGGTATAAAGCGCTATGGCTGCAAACGCGGCGGTTAGGAGTATATCTGTCCAACGCGCCTTGTGGCTGTTCCGCGCAAAGCCCACAATTGTAAGCATGAGGAGCAGAATGAACGGCCAGGTCTCTGGAATATGGAAATTAGCAGATTGGTATTCAGGTATACGGGATGTAATATACGCATTGCTGCCAAGCGATGTGATCGCTTCCCAGATGTGTATTCCGGAGGGGGACAGAAACGTGGTCGGTATCGAAAACAATCCGCCCAGTATCAGTGATCTGGATGTGGGGTCGCGGAACCAGGAACGGGAAGGATGTTCCAGAAAGCTGCCAACCAGATAAATTCCCCAGAGGATGACGCCCAGCACGAACATACCATGCAGATTGACCCACAATAGCATCAACAGCGGCAATATCCACCAGGACTGCGGTCGATCACCGCTGATGCGTTCCAGCGATACGATCCACAAGGCTGTAAACAAGTAGGTGAAGAGATGTGGTCGCGGTAAGACGTGTATCATGCTGACCGCGATCCCGAGAGCTGTGATAAACAACGAAATGAACAGGCTGCCTGCCCTTCGATTGGATTCGTAAAAAACCATGCCCCAAACGATGGTCACAAGCAGCGCGGTTAATACGACTACCCCGCCTAACCCGAGCAGGTCATACGAAATGGAAAAGATGACTTGCGACAGCCACTCGTGCGGAATAGCGGCTACGCCCTCTGTACGGAAGGAATATATGTCAGTGGTGGGAACGCTTCTGGACTCACGGATCAACTGACCAACGAGGAGATGACGCGGCAGGTCTCCGTCAAAGTTCAATAGCTTTGGTCCGTTGGCAGCCACCGCCCAGAACAGGGCGAGGAATAAAATGTATTCCAGTTTGGGCATAAAGAAATGGATCAATTTCATATGCACATTATAATTGCAGGGAATCATCTTCGAGCCGGGGCCGTCTCATGTCAAAGTTGAAATCGTACTGGAACAACCTGCTGCCGGAATGGCGCTTTGCCATCGCCGCTTTCGTGACTGCACGACTCATACTCTCGCTCTGGTCGCTGGTCGTGTATACGATGTTCCCGGTTGCACAGCAAAACCTTGACCTGTTTGGTGATCCACTCCTGACGGTGTTCAACCTGCAAACCGGCCAGCGCTACGTCTATTCGCGAGTTGTCGACGGTTCTGTGCTCACCTTTCGAGCCATCGACTCCCAACACGTGATCGACGAGCAGACGAACAGTGTCTGGTCCATTCAAAATGGAAACGCGATATCTGGTAGTTATGCGGGCAGGATCCTCGCCATCTCATCCCATTCTGCAGACGAGATTTTTCCGTATCTGGGTGTTACGCCGGCGAAAAATATCTTGCTATCGGTGTGGCAGCGCTTTGACGCGAACTGGTACCTGAAGATCGCCGCCCGCGGGTACGATGGGTCCGATGGCAGCACTGTGTACTTCCCGGTGTATCCGCTACTGATCTGGATATTCTCATGGATCATGGATCCATTGTTCGCGGCGATGTTGATCTCGAATCTTGCACTGATCGGCGTACTGGTCCTATCCTATCGGCTGTTCTCAAAATTCGTGGATGTTGCGACCACGCGGCGCGCATTGATTTACTTTTTACTTTTTCCGACTTCTTTCTTTTTACTGGGCGCCTATACTGAATCCCTATTTCTGCTTTTCACGATCGGCAGCTTGTATTCCGCCTCGCGCGGCCGCTGGACGTGGGCCGCCCTTTGGGGAATCTGTGCTTCGCTGACGCGTTTACAGGGCGTGCTCGTGATCGTGCCCTTGGCCTATATGCTGTGGCATGAGAAGCATTCATGGAAGGAATTCGTGTTGCGCGGGCTACCCTTGGCCCTGATGCCAATTGCCACTCTTTCCTTCCTCGCCTATTCCAGCCTGTCATTACTCAATACCTATCAGGGAACATTGAACGCCCGATTTGTGTTTCCCTGGCAGAATATCTGGGCGGCCGTTTCAGTACTGCTGCGCGGCCAAGGCGCCATCGTAGACGCGCTAAACCTGATCATAACGCTTGGTTCCATCGCAATACTGTTCGTGATCGGGAAGAAGCTGCCATTCGAGTACACATCGTATTCGCTCCTAATGCTATTGGCGCCATTGTTCCGCATGACGACTACGCAGCCGCTCGTCAGCATGATGCGTTATGCCGTTGTGATCTTTCCGATTTTCATCATTGTGGGAATGTGGGGGAAGAATCCATGGGTGAACCGGTTGATTTTATATACATCAGTGCTGTTACAGCTTTACCTGAGCGCACAATTTATCCTGTGGGGCTGGGCGGCATAGGTAAAACGGCTTAACCACTCAGACACGAAGACACTGAGAAAAACAAATCTCCGTGACTCCGTGTCTCAGTGGTTCATAGCTTGCGTACGAAACAAAAAAATAGCGTCTCGATTTCGAGTCGCTATTTTGGTTCTAATTTCTATTCGCCCAGGTAGTCACGCAGCTTACGCCGGATCGACGGGTGACGCAAACGACTGAGCGCCTGCGCTTCGATCTGACGCACACGTTCGCGGGTGACGCCCATCTTGCGGCCCACTTCTTCCAACGTGTATGCCTGTCCATCGAGCAGCCCATAGCGCAGCTGCAAAATGCGGACCTCGCGCGGTGGCAACGCATTTAGAACTTCACCCAGGTGCTCTTTGAGCAAGTTGTAGGTTGCGGTGTCATCAGGTGGGGGAGCCTCATCGTCTTCGATGAAATCACCCAGCACCGAATCTTCCTCGTCGTCGGTTGGCGTTTCCAGCGAGAGCGGGCGACGTGCCACCTGGATCATATTTTCCACTTTCTTGGGTGGGACGTCCAGTGCTTCAGCCAATTCTTCTACACTCGGCTCGCGTCCGAGGCGCTGGGTGAGCTGGTGCTGCACGCGCAGCAATTTATTGATCTGGTCGCCCATGTGGACCGGCACACGGATCGTACGTCCCTGGTCGGCGATGGCACGTGTCACGGCCTGGCGGATCCACCATGTGGCATATGTGGAGAACTTATGCCCGCGGCGATAATCGAATTTCTTCGTGGCGCGGATCAAACCGATATTCCCTTCCTGGATCAGATCCAGGAACGGTACACCGCGTCCCATATACTTCTTGGCCACCGAGATCACCAGACGTGAATTGGCCGTGATTAGGTGTTCACGAGCTGCCCAGCCGTCCTCGATCAACTTGCGGAGTTCTGTACGGCGGCGCGGGCTGGCATTTCCTTTTGCTAGCTCCTCGCGTGCCATACGTCCGCGCTCGATGCGCTGGGCCAGTTTAACTTCCTCTTCCGCGGTCAACAGTGGCACGCGGCTGACTTCCTTCAGATACAGTCCGATGGTATCGTCTGTATCGATGTTCGCAAGATAATCATCCAGAGCAAGGTCAACCTCAGGCTCTGCCTCGGTGGCTTCCACGGCGACCAGTTCATCTTCTGTAGGTTCGGCGGTAGTTGTATCCTCCACAAAGGGGATGCCCGCGCTCAACAAAGCCGAAAATGCTTCTTCGAGCTGCTCCACATCCTGCTCGGCTTCCGGGAAGAAATGCAGGATGTCATCCAGCGTGATATACCCCTTTTGGCGCCCCAACTCGATGAGTCGGGCGATCGCTGAAAACTCTTCTTCTTCATCAACCATCAATATTTTGTCTACATCCATTCGTTTATTTGTCCGTTTTTCTTTTTTAATCAGAATACACGTTTTTTGTGTAAATTTCAAGCCTGTTTTATTGCTCTTTCATAGACGCCGGGAAGGGTCAAATGTTACGACTGCGCTGTTGCAGTTTCGGTCGCGGGTTCACTGGCTTCCGGCGTCGCGGTGACGGGAAGCGGCGTTTCCGACGGGACCGCGCTTGGAGTGGGAGTCTCCAGGTAGGGTGGGAACGTCAACATTCCAATCAGCGAATCGAGGGAGCCTTTGCTCACGATCAACACATCCCCGCCCGAGGCATCTTGAACGTAATAACCGGTTTCTGTGGGAGTAACAACCCCAACTTTTACGGTTCGTTCCTGGCCGCTGTCGAACGTGATGTCCAGGGTATACGCAGGATCAGTGAGTCCCACCAGATCCAGATCGATAGCCGGGATCGACTCCAGGATGCGCATGCTCGTGACTTGCGTAGCCGCCGCTTCAGTGGACCCTTGTTCTGCGATGCCTTCGATCGGCTGGGTCACCTTCCAGGCGTTATCGGCGTCACGCGCCACCTCGACGATTTCTCCAGCATTCGATGTGATTCGGATCCTTGTTGGTAGACCATCAGCGGCCGTAAACAAAAAGTCTATTTCTTCCAAAGTTGCTTCGGGTGTTACAGCAATGTCTGCTTCAGGCTGCTCACGATTTTTAAGGTAGAAATAGGCGCCTGCCAACACAAGCAATATCACTATATAGACAACAGTCGAGCGTCGAATCATACAACCATCCCGCGATGACCTGAGATTTTAGCGTAGTTAATTTTGCCCATTAAGTGGGACCGAATCGGAAAAGATCCATGCATACCTGCGGGATCAGCCCTGTCGTCGGCGCCCCAGCCAGGTGGTAATGCCGCCAAGCACCACCAGCCCAGGGATGATAAAGATCGCGCTGAGCAGGATCAATATCCAATGGATGCTACTGGGCGGATTGAACATTCGCTCTGTGGTGTTCTTGGGCGTGATGCTGGCCAGGTCTTCCTGCTGTGCAGACCAATCGACCGAGTTGACGAACATATCGCCATTGCCGTACGAATCAAAGATCTGATCCACAGCCAGCGCAGATGTGCCGAACGCTACCACACGTCCGCCGGTGGTTGAATTTTCAGCGGCAACCGCAAGCGTCAACGGGCCCTGAACTTCATTTTCGTCCAGTTGCACCTGCCCGCCCTGTGAGAGACTGTCGAAGTTCGTCTCTCCCCATGAACGTTCATTGGTCTGCACGATCGGCGTGACGATCACATCCGCGGCGGAGCCCGAAATCGTCAGGCTGCGTGTGAACGGGAAGAATGCCACCAGGTTATTCATATTGACCGTGACCGGATGGGCCGCGTCATAATAGGCCGCCGCCGCAGTCGTCGGCTGGGGACTGTTAAGGTCGATCACGATGTCGTTGTTGAAGATGATTCCCCAATCCTGTGCGAGCATCTCTGCAAGCGGATCCTTGTCATCGCCGAATTCGGTCAGAACACTGGGATCTTCCATCACGATCAATGACCCGCCGCCGGCCAGAAAGTCTTTCAGCAGTTTTACTTCATTCTCAGAGACCGGCTTGAGGGGACCGGCGATCACGATGGTACTGGCATCCTCAGGAATCGCGTTGTCCACCAGGAGATTCAAGGGCTTCACGGTGTAGTTTTTTGTCTCCAGCGTGGAAAGCGCGCGTGTCATGGATGTATCGCTGCTTTGCTCCGCATCGCGTTCGCCATGACCGGTCAGGAAGTAGACCGCGCTGCTATCCGGGTTGAGGAGACGCAGGAACCCTCTGAGCATTTCATCTTCACTGGCGAATGCCACGATCTCCTGCTGCTCGCCCATCTGTAACAGGATTTTTCCATCGCCGGTAATGCCGGCCTCCATGGGCGCCTGAGGATCGAGATCGGGATTAATGAAGTCATACACAAACTTGCCGTTGCTGCTGGCCTTGATATTGCTCAACAGCTGATCGGCCGATTGGGTATCCATCTGCGAGGAGAAGAAGGCTGTGGCGCTCACTGTCTCGGGTAATTGTTTGAGCGCTGCTAACAGCTCCGGTGAAAGCGTATTGACGTCGTCCTCCGTCAGATCGGAGACGGGCACAGGGTTCTGAAATGCGATCACATTGCTCACGATCAGAATTCCGGTGAATGCAAGGATCATGATGACAGCATTGCTGCCGTAACGCGCCTGGCGACCGCTGACGAAACGACGTACACGTTCAGGTTCCAGCATCGCATACACGGCCAAACCGAGGATGACCACGCCCGCGCTGATCAGAATATAACGATTGAGATTCTCCGGGCTGGCGACGGTGAAGACTCCCAGTGCGACGATTCCGCGCGTGATGGCCAGCAGGACCGTCGCGATCAGTCCGATTAATGAAAGGATCAGCGCCAGGAAGGAATAATTGCGGGGTTGAGTCTTGTTATCCATTAGCTCCACCTCCGGATTTCAACAGCGGTGGTGCCAGTAAACAACCCAAGCGCGATCAGGCTCACAAAATAAACGATGTCTGTCAATTGAATCCGTCCCTGGTTGAACGCTTCATAAAAGTGGGTCTGCATGCTGAGATAGCGGAATATTTCACCGGCCGATCCCTGCAAGACGTTGCCCGGGAAACCGATCAGCCACCAGAAGAACACGAATGTGCTCAAGGTGACAAAGAACGCTGCGATCTGGTTGGTAAAGACCGCCGAAATTCCCACGCCCAGCGCCAGGAAGGAAGCGGCTACGAGAATCACACCCAGATACGAGGAAAACATCAATTGCCGGTCGATACCCGGCGATACGAGCGGCGGCAGGATCGTGACTGTACCAAAGACAAGCCCGTTCAAGATGATGGGGTAGATCAATGTCACAGTGAGGATCGAGAGAATGAACAGGAAGCCTCCCAGCCATTTGCCAACCACCAGCTCATAATCTCGAACCGGAGCCGTGAGCAGGAGTTCGAGGGTTCCCATGCGGGCCTCGTCGGCCAGCGTACGCATGGTCAACGCGGGAATCGATAATACCAATAAGAATCCAAATGCCCCTGTGATCGACGATATATCTGGCGCGCCCCCGCCGAATTGAAATGCATTCTGAATGTAGTAGTACAAATTGATGGCGAAGATCAGCCCGATCGTAAACAGGATCATGAATGCCACCACGTACGCGATGGGGCTGATAAAGTAGTGATCGTATTCTCGTTTTGCTATTGTCCAAACATTACGCATAGTTGCCTCACGAAGATTTCTTTTCAGTTGCGTTGTCGCGCGTGAGTTCCAGGAAGATCTCCTCGAGGCTCAACCCGATCGGGCGCATTTCCAGCAGATCAAACCCGGCCTGAACGACGGTCTTCGCCACGAGCGGGCGCACATCCTGGCCGGCGGAGAATTCGAATTCAACCGAGCCATCGGGTTTGGCCTCCACATCGCGCACCCCCTTGACCTTACCGATCCTGGCCGGCAGTTCATCGGCTTCGCCGCGCACGCGGACCAGCACGCGCTGAGCCCCGGCAAGCCGGGCCTGCAGGTTCTCAGGGGTATCTTCGGTGACGATCTGTCCCTTGTTGATGATCAGCACGCGATCGCAGATCTGTTGCGCTTCGGTAAGAATATGAGTCGAGAGCAACACAGTACGATCCTTACCGATCTCGCGGATCACACTGCGCATCTCAACCACCTGGGCCGGGTCAAGACCGATCGTCGGCTCGTCGAGGATGATCACCTCGGGGCGGTGGATGAGGGCCTGAGCCAAGCCCATGCGCTGCCGCATACCTTTTGAGAAATTGCCGATAAAACTATTGGCGCGGTCCTCCAGGTTCACTTTCTCCAGTGTTTCGAGGGCGCGCTCTTCAGAATTTGGAATCTTGCGCAGGTCGGCCATGAACTTGAGATACTCCAGCGCCGTCATGTCGTTATACAGCGGAACGGTTTCCGGTAAGTAACCGACGCGCTTGCGAACCTCGAGTGACTCTTCGACCACGTCGTAGCCCGCTACGATGGCAGTCCCATCGGTTGGCGGCATGTAGCCTGTCAGTATTCGCATTGTGGTTGTCTTACCTGCGCCGTTGGGTCCGAGAAAGCCTACGATTTCTCCCTGTTCCGCATCGAAGCTGAGGTTGTCAATGGCACGGCGAGCGCCATAGTCTTTGGTGAGACCATTGACTTGGATCATTGGTGCTCCTTAATAAAAGATATGATGCCCCCGATCACACACCTGCCAGGGCAGGTGTGTGATCGTGAAGGGTATATTTTGTTGTGACAAACAAATGGCACAGACGCCATGTGGCGACGGTGCCATCTCCTTACTCTACCAAGTACAAGGTACCGCATTTTAGTAAACTTCATGTTTGAGGTCCAGCCCAAAAAGAAATTTATAAAGTTTACTTTCTTAGGGACAAGCGGTAGTACTCAGTTACTATACAAAAATCATCGGGCAAAGTCAAGCAGCTTGTGAAGTTCTAATCAAATGCTAATGTGCCCGGCAAACCAGATTTGTTTGCTCCGATTTCCGATGCAAGAGCCTTGCGAAGGCTTTCTATAAGAATTGTAAGTGCTCCTGAGACAACCTCACCTGCACTGCGCGCAGGCGCAAGTGTCGCAAGGCTTCTCCGATCAGCGCAGGTAGAAGTACCACACTCCTGCGGCGACAGCCACGCAACCAAAAAACAATACAAGCCCCAGCAATGCCAGCAGCAAGACATTGGGCCGGTCGGGTTCGATCGTTGGGCTGACATGCATCGGCTGGCGCGATGCATGACGCGTTGTATCGGTTTCAAAACTTGTCGAGACCACCGGCGCGCTTTGGTGCGACTTTGCCATGCCTCCGATCATCCCCTCTACAAAATCGGGGACGCCGTTCCGGTTGGCATCCAGTGTGCCCATCGCCTGCTCATACCGGGCGCGCGCCTCTGCCGGCAGCTCATTGATACTATTGAACTCCCTTCCATCGAACAGGATCTTCATCGCGTTGGCAACGATCGGTGCACCGGCTGTGTTTTCGATGACATCGGGAATGCCATTTCGATTCCTGTCCTCCAGCATGTTCGGGGTGTCCTTTTCCAGGACATCCGGTACTCGATTCCCATCCTGATCTTTGAATGAACTCATCGCCTGTTCATACAGCCGCCTCACGTCCTCGGGCATTTCGTTGACGCTGTTGTATGTTTTTCCATCGATAACTATAAGCTTTGGTCGCATGACGGCCTCCAGGTTAAGTGTACAGGATGACATAAATCATTGCAAGTACAACAGGTTGCGCAATTTGTGAGTGGTGTATTATATAATCTGAAACGAATCGACAACGGAGGACTTATGACCGAGCTGCTTTATCAAACTGACTCATATTTGCAGGAGTTCGATGCCACGCTGACGGCCGTCTTAGCGGAGCAACGCGCGGTCATACTGGATCGCAGCGCATTCTATCCGGGCGGGGGCGGGCAACCCTGCGACTTCGGGTCGCTCGAGATTGCGGGCGTTCAATTTCCGGTGGAGAAAATCAAAAAGCAAGGGGATGACGTGCTGCATTTTCTCGGTGGAAGTGAGCCGCTGCCTGAACCCAACTGCGCCTCACGCGGGACGTTGGACTGGTCCCGGCGCTATAAGCTGATGCGCACCCACACCGCGCTGCATGTGCTGTGCGGGACGGTGTTCCGCGATTATGGCGCACTGGTCACCGGCGGCGATATGGACCCGCTCAAAGGCCGCCTGGACTTCGAGTTCGAAAGTATGCGCGGAGAATTGGTCCGTGAGATCGAAGCCGCGATCAACAAAGAGGTGCAGCAGGCGCGCGAGATCCGGGTCAAGATCCTGCCGCGCGACGAGGCGTTCCAGATCCCGGATCTGATCCGCACCAAGATCAACCTTCTGCCCGAAGGGATTACCCAGGTACGGACGGTCGAGATCGTAGGGCTGGACCTGCAGGCCGACGGCGGCACGCACGTCCACAATACGAGTGAAGTTGGGAAAATCAGTGTTGCCGATTACAAAAGCAAAGGCGCGATCAACAAACGGATCTACATCGAGGTCGAATGAAAAGATCCATCCCCATCCTGCTGGCGGCACTGACGCTTGTCGTTTCTTCGCTGGCCTGCCTGGCACTTGGCCCGGAGGCCAGCCTGGAAAACCTGCGCATGGCGTATGACGAAAACGGTGATAAGGTGACCTCCACGTTCTCCAATAGCGATGTTTTTTATGCTGTGGCCGATCTATCCAATGCTGCACAGGATACAGTAGTGAAGGCAGTCTGGACCGCCGTAGATGCCGCCGATACCGACCCGGATTACGAAATCCAGGAACAGTCACTCGACATCACAGAGGAGTCTTTTTCGGGATCCATTTACTTCCAGTTATTGAATGATGAGGCCTGGCCGGCCGGGCTGTATCGTATCGATCTCTACCTGAACGACACGCTCGCCCAGAGCATCGAATTCAACGTGGAATGATCGCCTGCTGCGGGAAAAAAAGAATTCGCCAGGGAGCGAAAGGCTCCCTGGCGAAATTTAGTACAGAGTCAAGAGTTATTGCGGTTCGATCACGAGTTTAATGGCGGTCCTGACCTTGTCTTCGATGGTTACATCGGCGAATTCCGGGATGCAGGCTACATCGATCCCATCGAGTTTGAGGTAACCAGTGGCGAGCACCAAAGCCTTGACGGCCTGGTTCACTGCGCCCGCTCCGATGGCCTGCACCTCTGCCCGCCTGTGCTCACGGATGACACCAGCAATTGCTCCAGCGACAGCCGATGTGCGTGAATTTGCAGAAACCTTGATCATATCCATGTTGTGCCTCCTGATTGGGTGGGTTGATACTTGTAAATTGTTTAACCGCATCTCAAATTTACTTCAAAGCAACACTGATGTATGTCAGGGATTTGTGATACTTTTTTAAGAAATTTCCTTACGGGAAACAACCCATCCAGATGGTAGTGAGTCACTCCCTGCAAATTGAGCAACGAATGCTATTGTTTCGCGCTCATTTGCTCCCAGGAGCACACCCTTTTTAATTGTGGAGTACAGGAGCTTGCTCCTGCCGTTTTAGACTGCAAGTGTCGCCACCCTGCGTTGCGGGGCAGGCTCCGCCACGGCGACGCCGCTCGACTCCAAAGTTAAACCTGTGACTTGCTGAATTCAATGAAATTAGAGCCTATCCGAAAATGATGTTGAGTAAGATTTGAGCACAAGCCATATAAACAAAAGCGAGCCAGTTTTCAGATTTTTTGCACCAACGAGTTGCGATGCTCCGTCGTTTGGCCAACCAACCGAAAGTTCTCTCGACGACCCAACGCCGGGCTGGATAACTTTTTTCGCCAGGCACAGGGCACTCCTCTAGGGGCTCGTTGCGTCTGCGCCGATGCTTGATGTGCTCAATGTAATTTTTCAAGCCGACAAAGACATGGACATCTTCGTAATCATACCCTTTGTCCGCACAAAAATGTTGTTCGCTGTTCGGACGCTTGGCAACGATATGAACGATCAAATCATCGGCTGACCACTTGTCGTGTTCGTTCGCACCCGTGATGAAGATTGCCAGAGGAGCACCCCGTTCATCCACCAAGAGATGAACTTTGCTGCCCAATTTGCTTCGGTCGGTTGGATTTTTGCCGGTTTTCGAGCCGCCTAAGGGCGATGGGCTCATCATGCTGTCTACAGATTGCCATTTCCAGCCAATCTGGCACTCTCGGGCATAGAACTTGACCATCTTTTTGAACAGCAACTCAAATAGACCTTCACTTTGCCAGGTTTGAAAACGCTCATGTAAAACGCTGCTGGAGGCATTGAACCATTCTTTCTCAATCGACTTCCACTGACAGCCGGTCCAGAGCACATGCCAAATGCCATCCAGCACATCCCGATGGCTAACACGCGGACGACCTGGTTTCCTAATCTTTGGTTCTTTCGGCAAGTGTTTTTTCAACAATTTCCACAGCTTGCCTGGCATACGATAAATGTTTTTCGATTTTGTGCTATCCTGTGACATGGAGACGTTACCTTTTAGATCGGATTTTCGCAAACCCTGTTCTATCAGGTTTCGTCTCCCCTTTCAATTATTTTTCGGATAGGTTCTTAGTTTGTCGCCTCGCGCGCTTTCTTTCGTCTTTCCCGTATCGCGCCTCGAACATCCCAGATTATAAAAACCAGGATGGCGAGTTCGGCAAGAAATATGAATGTGATCCATTTTTCATGACCGACTGTGTAATTGGGGACAATGCTGGCGGTATCGTAACGGGTCGGATGGGTGATGATGTAATCGCCCGGCGACTCGATGTGAAATGTGGCTACCGGGCGACCCTTTGCATGGATCGTGTCGTACCAGGCCATGCCCCGGCTGATCAGGTGAACGGGGATCTCTTCCTGATTCTCCGCCTCGATGGTCAACCATGGCTCTGACTCTGCCTCGACGACTGCGTCATTGATGACCAGCAGATCATAGTTGTTGGTGTACAGAAGATAATCGCCGGGTTTTGTTATATTGACCAGGGTGGGTGAAAGCGATATGTCTACCGTCAGCACCTCATGCGGTTGCACGACCTGCATTAATCCAATCTTACTGGGAAGAAATCCAAGGACCGCTCCTAAACTCTTCACGAGCATGGGCAGGTTGAAAACAGCCAGCAAAAGTAGTATCGCCGCGGCAATTCCTGCAACGATGCTGCGGATCGTCGGTGCGGGGGCTTCTCCATCAAGTGTAGTCATAGGATCCTTATCCAGTGTGATTTCGTGCGGATCAAACTATACCCACGTTTGGTTTTTGCCGCAAGGTTGGATGATTCACAGGTGAACGTCACTTCCCCTTTGCTCTCTGCGCCGTCCGCGGCGCAGGAATTTTGCAGATACCGCCGCCGAGACGGCGGCTTGAACTTCTATCAACTGACTGTCACCTACCCGGTTGAAATCTTTCGATTCATCTCTTTCATCGCCGGTATAAACGCCATGCTGCCGGTCGTGATGAAGTAAGCGATCGTCATTCCGATCAGCATCACAAACGTCCCCAGGCGTTCTGTCAGGATGCCGCCCAGCAACATGCCCAGAGGCATGGCGATCCATGCACCTGCTGTGATCGCGCCGAACACGCGGCCGCGCATATGGGATGGGATGCGCTCGAACTCGATCGCGCCGATAATGGGATTCAACGGTCCCGCGCCGATACTGCAGACCAGGGTGACGACGATCAGAATCCACACCGGCGGATATAGCACGTACACCCAGAAACGCAGTCCCGTCAGCAGAAAAGCTCCCACAAAGGTCGCGTGCCGCGGCAGGCGGTGACCGATGGCAGCAAAGATCAACCCGCCGATGACCGCGCCGCCGCCGTTGGCAGAGACGAGCAATCCCAGATTTAACGCGTCGCCATACTCTTCCTTCACGTAGACGGGCTGCAGGACTCCGCCAAAGATCGCGTCGAGAAAATTCGTCAGCATCACCATGATGACAATCGACAGGATCAACCTGTCTTGGGCGATGAAGCGCAGCCCATCCTTGAGTTCATCCAGATAATTGCCCGCTTTGTTTTCTGTTTCAGGCGCAAGCCGGATGCGTGGCACCAGAATCCAAACGATCGCGGCGGAGATGAAAAAGGAGGCCGCGTCCATCCACAGGACATTGGCCGTACCGATCAGGCCGATCAGCAACCCTGCCAGTGGTGCGCCGACGAGGCGCGCGCTGCGCTCGATGACGTGCGTCAGAGAGGTGACCCGCTCGATGGGCATCCCAGCCTGTTCGGCTAATTCAGGCAGCAGCGCAGCCCGGGCCGTGCCGCCGGGTGTGTCGAGCAGCGCACCGAGGAACACCAGCGCCATCAACTGCCAGAATTCCAACCCGATCGTAAAATGAAGGATCGGGATCAGGGCGACCGTGACTCCGCTGGCCAGGTCGGAAATGATGCTGGTGCGCTTGTACCCGAGACGGTCTACGATGGCGCCGCCCAGGAAGCCTGCCAGCACAACAGGCAGGATGCTGAAGAATCCGGTGATGCCCGTCTTGGCCGCGCTGCCAGTAGTTTGCAGCACGAACCACGGTATCGCGATCATCGTGATCACATTGCCAACCAACGAGATGGCGTTGGCAAGGAATAATGAATATAGTGGAAGAGGATTAAGTTTCTTACTTGAAATTTCGGATTCCACAAGCATCCCTATCAGGCAATACGTCAGTCATCTGGATTGACAGCGAATACCTTGTACACATCATCCGGGATGGCACGCGGCATGCCTGTTCCTGCATCCACGAACACCCAGTCTGTTTCGCCTCTCACGAGAATTTTGCCATCTGTTTTGCGGAGGAATTCATACTTGCGCAACGATCTGACACGGCGCACATTTTCCACCCAGGTTCGGATCCGGATCTCGTCTCCTTCGAAGGCGGGCAGCAAATATTCGATCTTATGTTCGCGCACCACCCAGCTTGCGCCGATCAATTGCATGGGATGAATGCCGCCGATCGCGGCATAATGCTCAACGGCAATATCCTGCATCCATTGAACGAACGATACGTTGTTTGCATGTCCGTTCTCGTCGATCGCGGAGGCAGGGATCGAAAAATCCTTCACGTAGACAGATGAAACTGGCATGTCGAATTTATTCCCCAGATTTGGCTTCGGCGGTCAGGGCGTTTATTTTTTCCAGGAGTTGGTCGACAGCAAAGGGCTTGGTCAGGTAATCGCGTGCACCGGCCGCTTTGGCTTTTTCCTTGCTTTCCGTATCATCCCGGGCGCTGACGATCAGGATCGGGATGTTTACGAAGCGCGGATCCCTGTGCAGCAGATCGCATAGTTCGAACCCTGTTAGATCTGGCATCATCAGATCGAGCGTGATCAGATCTGGTTTGAGCGTGGACGCGATCTCGATAGCCCTGGGGCTTTCATTGACAGTTGTGGGCTCGTGTCCCTCCATTTTCATGAGCGCCATCATTAAGCTCGTCATCGTCACGTCATCGTCTACAACTAATATTTTCGACATTCATGGTCCTCAAAACAAATGAAATGAACCTGCGAAGCATTGCGAAGGTTCGTTCCCATATATTGGAGTCCTTCCATGCCGCCTTCGCCAGGCTGTATTTGGACATTTTCCAGCAGACCGTAGTGTACCGCGCTCTGTGATCGAGGAGATTTTTGTTACTGGTGGTGCAATGTTTAGGTAGGTTGCCCCTACCCAAGCCCTTGAAAAGCCGGTTTCCGTTTCTCCACAAAGGCTGTGATCCCCTCCTGCCCGTCGGGGTGTGCGGCGCACTCGCTGATCCCTTTCCGTTCCAGTTCGAGTTGTGTTTCGAGATCATGATCTAATGAATCGACCATCAGGCGCTTCGACCAGGCGAAGGAATGCAGTGAGCCGCGGGTCAATTTCTGCAGCATGTCGAGCGCCGCGCTGACAGCCTGATCAACCGGTACCACTTGTGTAACCAGCCCCCATTCGAGAGCCTGCGCGGCAGGTATGGGCTGGTCGAATGCCATGATCTCCATGGCCCGCGCCAGTCCCACCAGACGCGGCAGCGCGAACGACCCTCCACCGTCGATGCTCAAGCCGCTGGACGTGTATGCCTGGCGCATGATCGCAGACTCTGCCATCACGCGAAAATCACAGGCCAGGGCCAGCGAGAAGCCTCCACCGGCGGCAATGCCATTGAGCGCGGCTACCACCGGTTTATCCATGCGCCTGATCTGGACGATGGATCGATGAAATTCCGGCGCGAGCTGGTATAGGACCGAACGCGGATCCTCTTTCTGTCCGCTGATCCACTTCAAATCACCGCCGGCACAAAATGCCTTGCCTTTGCCTGTCACGATAATGCCCTGCACAGATGGATCTGTTGCAGCGAAAGAGAGTGTTTCGGCTAGTCTCTGCATCAAATCCAGATTCAGCGCGTTGTAGGCATCCGGCCGGTTAAGCGCGATTTCTAAAATGTTTGCATGATGCTGGGTGAGAACTATGTCATTCATATAAACCTTATACATTGTGAAATCAGGTGACAGTCCCATCCGAAGGTCCTGTCGCCTTTTTGGGGACAAGGCTATCGTGTTTGATCGGCAGTTCGCCACCAATGAAATGTAGCCGCCAGCCCGGCGATACCGGCCAGCACGACCAGGATGTAGCTGTGTATGCCAATGAGTTCCCCGCGCGGTCCGGCTGCTCCACTGAACAGGGCGGGGACAGCCCACGGGAACCAGTCACCCCAGCCGGTGGCTGCAATGATCTGCGCGAAGAAAATGGTCAACACGGCGAAAGCCAGCGGCGGCAGATACCCGCGTCCCGTGCTGGCGATGAATGCGACCGGCGTCATGAGCAGAAGCGTCATGGCCGCAGTTGCGAAAACGTCGGCCAGCGATCGCCAGGCAAGCTGCGTGCTCCAACCCGGCATGTCTACCAATGCGCCGATCACGAGGGCGATCAAATAGACCCAGGCGGTCACGCAAAATGCCCACAGCGTGAGGACAAGCAGTTTCGACAGAACGATGTTTTCGCGCGACGCAGGCAACGCCATCAGGTCTTTGGCAGTGTGATCGGAAAATTCACGCCCGAACGTCCAGGCGGTAACG
>CAZBAX010000006.1:0-154834 GCA_964489725.1 uncultured Anaerolinea sp.
CTTCCTTTTTCCCTGCCTCTTTGCCCTCTATGAGCAAACTGTCAGGTGCCTAGAAAAGAAAAAATCAGTGACAATCCGTGTAACACCTGCACTGCACCGAACGCAGTGAGGTGCAAGTGTCCGTGGCTAAAAGCCTTTCGAGATGGTCAATGCGCGATATCCACCGGTGGGCATGTCCGGCCCCATACAGCCAAATCTGGCTGACACAAAAGGGGGATTCGGGTCCACAATTTGGTCTAAGCGTGGCTTTAAGGTGACGCGGTTATAATCCCGTCTTGCCCCCGTTTTACGGCTTCGGCTCACAATTTCAAACCGGTTTTAACCCAGGAAACCATCCCTGGAGAAGATGGAATTCCACCAGCACGTCACTCCTATTTGTAGCCCCAAAATTTGATACTCTACCGTACCTGTAGCCTAAATTTGAGAGGTTAACTATGTCATTCTTCCCGCGGGCGCCAAAACGCCCATACCAGATCACCCAGCACGGCCAGACCCGCGTAGACGACTACTATTGGATGCGCGATCGTCAGGATCCCGATGTTCTCAAGTACCTACACGCAGAAAACGATTATCTCGAAGAGGTCCTGGGGCACACCAAACCCCTGCAGGAAACGCTCTTCGCCGAGATGAAGGGACGGATGCAGGAAACGGATTCAACCGTCCCTGAGAAGCGAGGCGAATACTCTTATTACACGCGCACCGAATCCGGAAAACAGTATCCCGTCTTCTGCCGCAGGAAAGATTCGCTTGAAGGTCCCGAAGAGGTGCTGCTCGATCAGAATCTGCTCGCCGAGGGGAGATCGTTTTGCAGTATTGGCGCGTTCAGCGTCAGCCCCGATGGTACCCGGCTGGCCTATTCGCTGGACGTCGAAGGAACTGAAGTATATACGATCTACATCAAGGACCTGACGAATCAGGTGATCTACACCGAGGCGATCGAAAACACATTCAGCAGTGTCTATGTTCGCACAGGCGTGGAATGGGCAAATGACAATCAGACTATTTTTTATCTCACACTCGACGCAGCACAGCGTCCGTATCGGATCTGGAGTCACAAGATCGGTACAGCCGTTTCTGAGGACAGGCTGTTGTTTCAAGAGGACGATGAGACCTATACCTTGTACATCTCCAGGACCCGCGATGACGCCTATATCCTGAGCAGCCATCACAGCACGCGCACCACCGAAGTCCGATTTATCTCTGCCGATCAGCCGGACGGCGATTTGCGAGTCTTGTCGCCGCGCCGCGAAGACGTTGAATATTTTGCATGGCACCACGAGGGGTTTTTCTTTATCAGCACGAATCATGAAGCGAAAAATTTCCGCTTGATGAAAGCAAGTGTACACCAGCCCGAACTCGAACACTGGATCGAGGTGATCCCCCACCGGGAGGACGTTCTGCTCGAGTGGGTCGATTCGTTCAAGGACTACATCGTTCTCTACGAACGCCAGAACGGACTCCGTCAAATTCGCATCAGTTCCCCCGACGCGCTATCGCAGGTCCGCTATGTAAATTTCCCTGAGCCTGCCTACTATGTGGAATTGGAATCCAACCCGGAGTACGATACAAATATCC
Organism: uncultured Anaerolinea sp.; assembly: GCA_964489725.1. Classification (GTDB taxonomy): domain Bacteria; phylum Chloroflexota; class Anaerolineae; order Anaerolineales; family Villigracilaceae; genus Defluviilinea. Next base: position 1,576 of record CAZBAX010000006.1, read on the forward strand.
TGCGGTTCCGGTATTCCTCGCTGATCACGCCGCCCTCTGTGATCGATTACTGCATGGATAGCGGCGAATGGCAGGTCATCAAGCGCGAGGAAATTCCCAGCGGCTACGATATTTCACAATATGTGTCCGAACGCACCTATGCAGTTGCGGCCGATGGAAAGTTTATTCCCATTTCGCTGGTCTACAAAAAGGACCTGGTCCGCGACGGAAGCAATCCCACGCTTCTATACGGATACGGAGCCTATGGCGCATCCATCGATGCAGATTTCAATTCACGGCGCTTCTCGCTCCTCGACCGCGGCTTCGTATTCGCCATCGGCCACATCCGAGGCGGCTCTGAAATGGGACGCACCTGGTACGAGGAAGGAAAACTGTTCAACAAGAAAAATACCTTTACCGACTTCATCGCCTGCGCCGAGCATCTCATCAAAGAAGGGTTTACTTCAAAAGAAAAGCTTGCCATCGAAGGCGGCTCCGCTGGCGGACTGCTGGTGAGCGCCTGTCTCACCATGCGCCCGGACCTATTCAAAGCAGTCATCGCCAAGGTCGCCTTTGTGGATGTGGTCACGACCATGAGCGACCCAACCATTCCGCTTACCACACTGGAATACGATGAATGGGGCAACCCGGATAATTATGAGTTGTATCAATATATGATGTCGTATTCACCGTACGACAACATCCGCCCTACACAATATCCTCATCTTTTGATCACTACGGGATTGAACGATCCGCGCGTCGCGTATTGGGAACCTGCCAAGTTCGCGGCCAAACTGCGCGAGGTCAAGACCGATAACAATCTGTTACTCCTGCAAACGAATTATGCCTCCGGCCACGCCGGCGCCAGCGGACGCTACGATTCGCTCAAGGAAGTCGCGATCGATTATGCCTTCCTGATCCATACGCTCTGCACGTACACCCCTCCGGTCGTACAGGATCAGATAGCATTGAGCACAATTCCGCTGAAAGTTGAACTTTCTGAAGCAGCGAGTGCCGCAATACCATAATGTTGTAGAGCAGCATCCGAGTCTGGCGACCCAGGTCCTGATGACCTGGCCGCCAAACAGAGTCGCGGGACGAGTATAATTCGACAAGGCTTGTCCATTTTGGAATAGAGAGAGGTTTTTATGGACCGATATCTTGTCGAATCGCCGCACGAGGCAGAGGATTGCGATGCCATCATCAAGGAGATCCATGCTGCTGGTTATCTTCATCACTTCGAATGGGGCTGCCACGACGGCGCTCACTGCGGATGGGCGATCATCGAAACCGATAATCGTGAGCACGCCCGCCAGATCGTCCCCTGGCAAATACGCGACAAAGCCCGCATCGTAAAACTGGAGACGTTCGGCAAAGGGAGACGAGGGCACGCTTAGCACAATGTCGTTGCGAGCGGAGCGAGGCAATCTCCTCGTAAAAGAAGACATCTTGTTAAGATAAATCGTCTCAATAATTGGAGATTGCTTCGTCGGATTTCGACGCTACCGCGTCTCAATCACTCCTCGCAACGACATCCGTGTAAACAAAAAGCAGTGCGGTAAGACTTGCACTGCTTTTTTTGATTCCCGGGACTTCTACAATCCCTGACCGACTCCTCCACATTTCCTCCACAATGGATTGATACAGTAGTGAAAATTACTTGAAGGAGAAGTCCGTTTATGAAAGCCTCCGAATCCTCATATTTTGCAGTGGCAAGAGTCGCCGGGTTCACGTTCCTTTTCTACATCGTGGCCGGCATCTCCAGCATGATGCTCGGCAGCGAGTCGCAATTCGCGGACCTGCTCAGCCTGCTGCAATCCTTTTCAGCCCTTGTGTTGGGAGTAACACTCTATGAACTCACCCGTGCGCAGGGACAGGTGCTCGCATTGTTTGCTCTCACCTGTCGGATTGCCGAGGCCATCCAGTACGGCGAGAGCGCCATCTATTTTGCAGTGGCGAGTCTTTTGTTCTCGTGGCTGCTCCTGCGCGGCATGTTGATCCCCACCACACTGGCGCAGTTGGGCGTGCTCGCTTCAGCTTTGCTTGTCGTGATCCTGCCGGCCCAGCTGGCCGGATTGTTTGGCGGTTCCATGTCGTGGGCATCAACCATCACCTGGCTGGTATGGTTACCCATGTTAATTTTCGAAGTGATATTTGCAGTCTGGCTGATGTTTAAAGGCGTGAGGATGGAGAGGTAACAAATGAACCGTAAAGAAATGTTAATCGAGCCCGAGGAATTAATAAGTAAGCTCGGCAGCGAAACTATCCGCATCTATGATGCAGCGGTCAGTGACGATCAATACGTGCATGGACACATCCACGGCGCGGCGTTTTTCGATCATGTGAAATTCTCTGACCCGAATGGGAAGTATGAGTACACGGTATTGCCCGATGAGAAACTTGCTGCCCAAATCGGAACTATTGGCATTTCCAAGGATACAGAAGTCATATTCTATGCCTGGGGAATGATCCCCTTTGCAGCCCGCGCCTGGTGGCTCCTGCGCTATGCCGGACACCCTAAAGTACGCGTGCTTAACGGCGGGCTTGCAGCATGGAAGGATGCAGGCGGAAGGCTTGAAACAGAAACTCGGAGTTACAAACCATCTACCTTTGAGGGGCATTTCCAGCCGGATATGTTTGCTGACAAGAATGCTGTCCTTCAGGCCAGGAATGACTCGCGAGTGTCCATCGTGAATGTTTTACCGCGGATCAGCCATGAAGCCTCACATATTACCGGTTCCATCTGCGTGCCCTGCCTCGAGTTGATGCACGACATGGACGCTTTCCTGCCAAATGACCAGCTCGCGGCACGCTTGCAGGAGACATCTGAATTCAAACACATCATCACCTACTGTGGCGGTGGTATCGCAGCGGCCCTGAACGGCATGGCTCATCTGATGGTCGGGCAGGAAAATACCGCGGTGTACGACGGTTCCATGGAGGAGTGGGTTGGCGAAGGTTTGCCTCGTACCGGAGATGGAAAATGGGACATCTGGAAGGCATGAGAGCCGAACGAACATTACAGGAGAAATACTCAATGAAAGCTGCTGTATACAAATCGTATGGTCCACCTGACGAGCTAAAGGTGGAAGATGTAGTAAAGCCGGTGATCGAGCCGGAGGGTCACGAAGATCAGGTACTGGTCAAGGTCCATAGTGCCTCCGTAAATCCATTCGATATTTATCATCGCATGGGCTTCCTGCCCATTCGATTTTCCAATGGCTGGAGAATCCCAAAGCAACAGATCATGGGCATCGATGTGGCCGGAACAGTCGAAGACATCGGGAAGAATGTGACCAAATTCAAAATTGGCGACCAGGTGTTTGGGAGCTGTCTCGGTTCCCATGCAGAATACGTCCGTGTGCGCGAAAACCATATCACCAAGATGCCCGTCAGCCTGACATTCACCGAGGCAGGAGCCGTAGCGTGCGCAGCCCTATCAGCATTTCAGGCCATCCAAGACAAAGCGCAAGTCAGGAAAGGCCAAAAGGTTCTGATCATCGGCGGGTCGGGCGGCATCGGTCACTTTGCGGTTCAAATTGCCAGACACGTTGGCGCCGAAGTCACCGCCGTTTGCAGCACGTCCAATCTTGGATGGGTCAAGGAACTGGGAGCGCACCATGTGATCGACTATACCAAGGAAGACTTCACTAAAAACGGAAAGCGCTACGATGTCATCCTGGATGCATCCGCGGCACGAACGTATTTCAGCTGCAAAGATTCACTAACCGCAACCGGTTTCTACATGACCGAAAACCCCACCAAACCGAGATTTCAGCTTCTGCAGGTACTGCTCAGTTCTCTGACAAAAGATAAGAAACACAGGGGTCCGGGCCTTACCCAAACAGGCGGTGAAAATCTGGAATGCATCCGCGAATTGCTCGAACATGGCATTATTCGGCCGGTCGTCGAAAGAACTTACCCGTTGGATCAGATCGCGCAGGCGCATCGTCACGTACAGAATGGACATACGAAAGGCAAAGTGGTAATTGCCGTCGCAGGTTGACTATTCTTCAACATCCACCGGACTTAACCGACACGTTTCAGGAAAAGTTAAAATGAACAATCGTGCTTCTCAAATATCACCTCAAGTATATGCCCGCACTGCCGCCTTGCTGTATCTGGGCACCATTGCGGCCGGGATCACCGCTCAAATGATCATCAGCGCACAGTTCATTGTGAGCGGCGATGCATCCGCTACAGCCGCCAATATTCTGGCCAATAAAAACCTGTTCCAATTGGGATTCACGGTCTATCTCATTGAAATGTCATGTCAGATCGCGCAGACAGTTCTCTTTTATATCCTGCTCAAACCAGTGAACAGAAATATTGCTTTGCTTGCCCTCGTGTTTAGCCTGATTGGTTGTACCATCAAGACACTCAGCCGCCTCTTCTATATAGCTCCCCTGCTGGTCCTTGGAGGTTCGCCGTATTTGAATATATTCAGCGCTGAACAGCTACATGCACTGGCTCTTCTCCTGCTCAATGTGAACGACCTGGCCGCAGGAATCGCGCTGGCCTTTTTCGGATTTTCCACATTCATGAACGGGTATTTGATTTTCAATTCCAACTTTCTGCCACGCATTCTCGGCGTTTTATCGATGCTAGGAGGTCTCGGGTGGCTGACCTTCCTCTACCCTCCGCTCGGAAATCAAATGGTCATATTTGTTCTGCTCTTTGCTCTCATCGGCAGCGCTGCGCAAATCCTATGGCTGCTTGTCAAAGGTGTGAACGTGGAAAAATGGAACGAAAGCAGTCGTTTACAACAGTCCAGTCTGGCATAATTCTCCTGCAATAGCGTCAGGCACGTCCTGCTGAACACAAGTATCTGTTTACCACTTTCCACTTTCTACCTTATACTCACCCCATGCCTCAGCTCATCCTCGTCGTCGACGATGAACCCAAAGTGGTCCGCCTTGCCCGCGACTATCTGGAAAAAAATGGATTCCGAGTCGCTGTAGCAGCAGACGGTCAGTCCGCCCTGGCAACGGCCCGCCGCGAGAAGCCGGATCTTGTCATTCTTGATCTGATGCTTCCCAACATCGACGGGCGCGAAGTCTGCCGCCTTCTGCGCCGTGAAAGCGATGTACCGATCATCATGCTCACCGCCCTATCGGAGGAGATCGACCAGGTCACCGGGCTTGAGATCGGCGCGGACGATTACATCGTCAAACCATTCTCACCGCGCGCACTGGTGGCGCGCGTCCGTGCTCATCTCCGCCGGACGCGCGGCGAAGTCAGAGCGCCGAGCGTAATTCGAGTTGGCGGGCTTCAGATCGACACGGACAAATATTCCGTCACGTTCAAGGGTGCCCCGCTGCGGCTCACGCCAAATGAATTCAAACTGCTCTATATCTTTGCCAGTCGACCTGGTCAGACCCTCACGCGCGAACAACTGCTCGATGATCTGCATGGCGCCGCCTCCAGCATGGACCGCAGTGTCGACTCACACATCAAGAACCTGCGTAAGAAACTGGAAACTGCCTCCGGTGAATCGATGATCGAGACGGTCTACGGGATCGGTTATCGGTTTGTCGAACGATAAACGGAAATTGCAATTCGTAACTGGTGATTGCCAGAAACTTCCCATGAGCGACGAAAATCCTTCTGAACAGCAAAACAGCGGTTGGCGATACTTTCCGTGCGCGATCTTCTTTATCGTCGCATTGCTGCTATTTATTGGGGGGACCGCTGCGCTGCTCTATTGGGCCTTTTCAGAATACTCCGGGGTCAGGAACATCTGGCTGCTGGCGTGTGGCGCACCCATCATCGTAGTGATCCTCGTGATCTTCACGATGTACACTCTATACTCCATCTATGGCAGGCCGTTAAGACAAATCCTCAATGCCATCGATACTGTTGCCGAGGGGAATCTCACCGTGCGCGTACCCGATGACAATTCGCCCCAGTTCGGCGAGCTGATCAAACGCTTCAACAAAATGGTCGGCGACCTCGAGCGTTCTGAACAACAACGCCGCAATCTCACGGCCGATATCGCCCACGAGCTGCGCACGCCGCTGCATATCATTCAGGGAAACCTGGAAGGCCTGGTCGACGGTGTCTATCAACCGACACGGGACCACATCAACGCCACACTGGACGAGACCCATCTGCTCACCCGCCTCGTGAACGACCTGCAAACCCTCTCCCTCGCCGAAACGGGACAGCTTCCGCTTCATCCCACCCGCTTCCTGCTCGCTGACCTGATACAGGATCTCACGTTGAGTTTTTCCTCCCAGGCCGCATCCCAGGGCATCGAATTGCAAACGAGTCTCTCGAATCCCAGCCAGGAACTCACAGCCGATTATGACCGGCTCACGCAGGTCATGTCGAATCTTATATCGAATGCCTTTCGCCATACGCCCAGAGGCGGGGCAGTTTCCATCGAAACCGGACCAGCTTCAGGCGTAGAAAGAGGCGTACGGATCCAGGTTAAAGATACAGGCGTCGGAATCGTCCCCGAAGATCTGCCATTTATCTTCGACCGCTTCTGGCGCGGGGACAGATCGCGCAGTGACCGCGAGCATACCGGGCTGGGGTTGGCGATCACGAAGCAACTTGTCCACGCCCACGGCGGGACGATCGATGTGACAAGCGAAGTGGGAAAAGGCACGACGTTTATAATAGACCTGTAGGGGACGGCAGCTGCCGTCCCCTACAGGTCTATTCCACAAGAAACCGGAGCCTCATCGGCTCCGGTTTCTCTCTTTACGCAGGCTCTGGCTCCGCTGCTTTTGCCACTACATCCTCAATCATCTTCGTCGTCAACGATTTCGGACGTTCGATGGGCATTCCGAGCGCGCGCGCCCAGATGTAATTGGCTGTTACACCGAGAGCGCGGCCGACGCCAAACAACACGGTATAGAAATCAAACTCGCGCACGCCATAGTAATACTGCAATGTACCGCTGATGGCGTCCACATTCGGGGCGGGGTTCTTGGCCTTGCCCTGTTCGCGCAGCACCTGTGGCACTACGTCAAAGACCATATCTGCCAGGCGCAGGAGATCATCATCGGGGAAGCGCTTCTTGGCAAATTCCATCTGCGCCATAAAACGCGGATCGGGCACACGCAACACGGCGTGACCGTAGCCTGGGATCACATGTCCGCTGTTGAGGGTATCCCATGCGAATTTATACAGCTCTTCGCGAGTCGGAACGCCGCCAAACTTATTCCTGACTTCGATCAACCAGCCCAGGCATTCCTGATTGGCAAGTCCATGCAGCGGACCCGCAAGGCCATTCAACGCGGCCGAAAAGGAAAGGTATGGGTCAGAAAGCGCCGAGCCGACGAGGTGCATCGTGTGTGCAGATACGTTGCCCGATTCGTGGTCGCTGTGCAGGATGAAGTACAAGCGGGCAAGCTCAGCGTAACCCTTCTTATCCGTCACCTTCATCATGCGCGCAAAGTTCAAACCATAATCCTGTTTGGGATTGTATTTTGGTTTGGAGGTCTCACCGAAATATTTCATTCGGTAAATGTATGCCGCAACGATCGGAAGCTTGGCAGTGAGGTCCATGCTGTCTTCGAGTGCGGCTTCCCAGTATGCATCCTTCTTCATACTGTGATACTTTGAAGCGAAGATCGAGCCGTTCTGCAAGGCCAGCACTGCCTGTGAGAAGAGAGTCATCGGGTGAGTCTCTTTCGGCATCGATTTGAGCATCTTGAACACATAATCTGGAACTGTGGCGCGCTTGGCCCACTCCGCTTCCACTTCCTGGGCCTGTTCCCTGGTGGGCACTTCACCGATCATCAGCAGGAAATATAGACCACCCACCAGCGGCATTTTTCCGCCGCGCGCCTTGGGCAGCTTCTTGAGCAGCTCAGGGATCGGCAGCCCGCGGAAGAGGATGCCATGCGCCGGGTCCACAAAGGAGACATCGGTGAGCAGCGATTTGATATCACGCATCCCGCCGATCAGCTGACCCACTGTCACGTCATCCACTTTGACTTCACCGTGTTCCTTGGCCAACGTCTTGATCCGTTCGCGCCAGGCGGGTATCTGTTCAGAAAGTTTCTCGTGCAGAATCATGATTGCTCCTTTTGAGTCATTACGTCATTGCGAGGGCGTTAGCCCGAAGCGATCTCCTGACAAACGGAGGCAGCTTGTCGATGAGCTTTTCCCGTTTAATCGGAGATTGCTTCGTCGTCGCTCCGCTCCTCCTCGCAACAACGCACTACAACGTCACCAGCTTCTTCAACGCTTCGTGAGTTTCCTTCACGGAGGCAGCCGACTTTTCGAACATGGCTTTCTCATCATCATTAAACGTATATTCGATGATCTTTTCCATGCCGGTACGTCCCAGCATAACGGGAACGCCGAAATACATATCGTTCAGCCCATACTCGCCGTTCATATAGGCAGCGCATGGGACGATAAGGTGTTTGTTCTTGAGGATGGCTTCGGCCATTTGTGTACATGCCATGGATGGCGCGTAATACGCAGAACCAGTCTTGAGCAGATTGACGATCTCGCCGCCGCCCTTGCGCGTGCGGTTGACGATCGCTTCCAGCTTGTCGGCAGGGAGATATTCATTTAACGGGATCCCCGCGATGTTCGAATGACGCGTCAGCGGGACCATCTCATCGCCGTGTCCACCGAGAACGTAGCAATCGATGTTTTCCACGCTCACACCGGTCTCCATCGCTACGAAGGCCCGCATACGGGCCGAGTCCAAAATTCCCGCCTGACCGATGACGCGTTCACGCGGCAGTCCAGTCTTCCTCATGGTGAGGTAGGCCATCGTGTCGAGCGGGTTGGTCAACACAATGAAGATCGCGTCGGGCGAGTGCTTCAACGTTTCTGTCGCCGCCGCGCCGACGATCTCAGCATTTTTCGTTAACAAATCATCACGACTCATGCCTGGCTTGCGGGCCAGACCGGCCGTGATGATGATAATATCTGAATCTTTGGTGGCTGCGTAATCGTTTGCTCCCACGATCTCCACATCCTTGGCGATGATGGGCATGGCTTCCAGCAGATCGAGCGCCTTGCCCTGCGGCATCCCTTCCACGACATCTACGAGCACAAGATCGGCAAGTTCACGTTCAGCGAGCCAGTGTGCCGCGGTGGCGCCGGTCATGCCAGCACCGATGATCGAAATCTTTTTCATGACTCCTCCAAAAAGGGTACGCTATGCTGCATACTCAACCAAAGCACAGATGGGATTGTGGGCTTGAATTCTTTGGCAAATTCAATGACGCATACAACCAGCGATGTTATCGAAATTTTATCCGAAACAATAGCAGGATAATAGTACAATTTGTCACATTTTTCGACAAATCGCAGAGCGCCGCACACCTCTGGCGTGTTTAGCGTAGACGTTGACTTTCAGCTTACCAACACAGTTGAAACGTTTGGTTAATTATGAGACAAACGGTGGACAAAAAAGGGATCCCGCCTGCTTGACCTGGAATCCCTTTCGGTTCATTTCGAAGCCTCAACCTGATTCCGCTTCGAGAAAGCGCGTCGCCTGAATGGCCGCCGCCGCGCCCATGCCGGCGGATGTGACAACCTGCCTGAAATGTGGATCGGCCGCCTCCCCCGCCGCGAATACCCCGCGAACGTTGGTCTCCATCCGCTCATTGATCTTGATATAACCGAGATCACTCATCTCAAGCTGACCCTTGAACATCTCGGTATTCGGCGTGTGGCCAATAAAGATGAACAAGCCATCGGTTTCGTAGATCGTTTCTTCACCAGTGACAATGTTCTTTAGTTTCAACGCTTCGAGTTTATCGGTTCCAATGACTTCGGTGACAACCGTATCCAAAATGAAATCCATCTTCGGGTGTTCTTTGGCCCGCTTCTGCAGCAGTGGACTCGCCCGAAATTCCTGGCGGCGATGAATGATCGTTACCGAGGAGGCATATCGCGTGATAAAGAGTCCTTCTTCCAGCGCGCTGTCGCCGCCGCCCACGATCACCACTTTCTTATCCTTGAAGAACCAGCCATCGCAGGTGGCACAATACGAAACGCCGCGTCCGGTCAGTTCCACTTCGCCAGGGATTTCCAAATGATTTGGGCTTGCACCGGTGCCGACGATCAACACATCGGCAAGATACTCGCCGCTATCGGTATCCACGCGAAACGGACGCTGGGAAAGGTCCACAGAATTCGCCGAAGCGAACTCGGTCACCGCGCCAAAATGTTCTGCCTGTTTCTGGAACAACTCCCCTAACTGCGCGCCGCCCACGCCATCGGGGAAACCGGGGTAGTTTTCAATGGTATAGGTGAGCGCGGCCTGCCCGCCAAGCTGCATACCTGTCAATACCACTGGCTGAAGTTCGGCGCGCGCCGCGTACAAGGCTGCAGAATATCCGGTTGGTCCGGATCCGAGAACTAATACTTTTACGTGTTTGCTATTTCCATTCGATGACATATCGTTGTCGTTACCTCTTTTGTGATTTCCATCCGTAATCAAGACTACCTATTGGATGCATATTTTACCGATAAGTGACAGCAAAAATATTTTACAGAGTGCCGCATAATTCCCCAAACTTTGTGTTTGAATTTTAGCCTGCAAATTCATCAACAAAGCTTGTTTATTATAATGAGACAAGCGGCAATTCTGTCAGTTTTCCATCAGCAATCTTACTCCGAGACGCGTTCGATGTGCGCTCCCAGGGCCAGAAACTTCTTATCCACGTCCTGATAGCCGCGCTCGATCTGGCCGATATTGCGCACCGTAGACTTCCCTTTTGCTGCCAGGGCGGCCAACAGCATCGACATCCCGGCGCGAATATCGGGGCTTTCCAGGTTTTCGCCGTACAACTGGTTCGGTCCCTGGATCAGGCAGCGATACGGATCGCACAAAATGATCTTTGCGCCCATGCCCACCAGCTTGTCAGTGAAGTACATGCGGCCCGAGAACATCCAGTCGTGGAACATCACCGAACCGTTGGCCTGTGTGGCCACCGTAATCGCTATGCTGATGAGGTCGGTCGGGAACGCCGGCCAGACGTTGGTCTTGATCTCGGGGATCGCGCCGTCTATATCCGGGATGATCGCCAGGCTTTGATCGGCGGGTACGAGCAGGTCATCGCCCTCCACGTTCCAGGTCACACCCAGCCTCTCGAATACATGCGCGATCATGTGTAAATTCTTCACGCCTGCGTTCTTCACACGGATGCTGCCGCGCGTCACAGCGGCCGCGCCCACAAAGCTGATGACCTCCAGATAATCGGGTCCGATCGTAAACTCGCCTCCATGCAGCGACGAGACGCCGTGGATGTGCAGCGTATTCGAGCCGATCTCTTCGATCTGCGCGCCGAGTGTGTTCAGGAAGTGACACAACTCCTGCACGTGCGGCTCGGAGGCGGCATTGCGGATCACCGTGTCGCCACGTGCCATGACGGCAGCCATGATCGCATTTTCGGTTGCAGTCACACTGGCTTCATCCATCAGGAAATCGGCGCCGCGCAATCCCTGCGATTTAAATGTAAAGCCGCGATCATATTGGACGTCCACGCCCAGGGCACGTAAGGCCAGCATATGTGTATCCAGGCGGCGGCGGCCGATCACGTCTCCGCCGGGAGGTGGCAGTTTAAACTCGTCGACTCGTGCCGCCATTGGACCGGCCACCAAAATGGAGGCCCGAATGCGGCGGCAAACGTCGGGGTTCAAATCGGCCGGTCGCACATCCCGGGCTGTGATGCGCCATGAGGCGACACCCAGATCATCCACCTGCGCTCCCAAACTCTCTATTAACCTTCTCATCACGAGAACGTCTTGTATATGCGGTACATTGTGCAGTGTAACGGGTTCGTTCGTCAGCAGGCAGGCAGCGACCAACGGAAGTGCAGCATTTTTGTTACCTGCTGCAGTCACTTCTCCAGATAATGGCGTCCCACCCTCGATGATGAATTTATCCATGTCGTCTCCTCAAATTCCGGAGAGTGGTTTAAAGATTGGGCTACCTGCTCCTTAGCCACAGAGACCACAGAGTTCTCTGACCCGGCACGATGGCGCTTGAGCGCCATCACGTTCGGGGCAGGTGGAAATTTCTCGAAATCTCCCACGGCACCACGCCTTTGGCGTGGTGTACGTGCTCTGTGGCTAACCGATCAAATTTTCCACTCCCAAATTCCGCAAGATTGTATGTCAAATCGGAGTCTGGCGCAAGAACTTACAAACGACTTACACCCATGATGAGTAATTTACTCGTCTTGAATCTCAACTATAATGAATTCAATGAGTATCGTTTTGCTCCCCTTCGCCATTCTAGGATGGGCAGCCGGTCTGTTCATCAACTACGCCGCCGATGTACTTCCGCGGCTGCGCCAATTTGGTCAAGCGATCTGTCACAACTGCGAACAGCCATACACATGGGTCGATTATTTGATGCTGCGCTCGTGTCGTTCGTGCGGCGCGTCGAGAAGTTTGCGAACTATCATGGTGCAGATTCTGACGACGGCTCTGTTCGTCTATTTTGCCATGAACCCGCCTCGTTCGCTGAATCTGCCGCTGACCCTGATCGTAGTCACGTACCTGGCGGTGTTGGTGGTGATCGATCTCGAGCACCGGCTGATCTTATTTTCCACCAGCCTGTTCGGTGCAGTTCTCGGCTTAGTCGTAGGCACGGTCATCTATACGCAGGCATTGAAACTTGCGATCCTCACCGCCCTGGGATCCAGCCTGCTGGGAGGCGTGATCGGGTTTGGGGTGATGTTCCTGTTTTACCAGCTTGGGCGGCTGTTCAGTCGTTACCGCGCTCGGCGGCTGCAGTCTGTTGAACAGGACGACGATGACGAAGAAGCGCTGGGCGGCGGAGATGTGTACCTCGGCGGCGTGCTGGGACTTATGCTCGGCTACCGTTTCATCCTGAACGCCCTCGTTTATGGTATCCTCATTGGAGGCGTGGCGGGATTGGTTCTGCTGGTGATCTTTCAACTGAACTCTGCTCGCCGGCAGCCATTGATGACCTTCATCCCGTATGGCCCGTTCCTGATTGCCGGCGCCGTTTATGTACTCTTTCTAAATTGAAAGGTACGGCAAAATTAGTACCAATGTCGCATCCGGTTGCATTTCATTGCTATTAAACTAAATTTGCCCTCGGAAGTTTTATATAATGAAGCGAGGTATCTTCATAATTTCACAGCAGTCGCTTAACGTTTTGTGAGAACAGATTATAGTTTGGTTGTTAAGGTCTGACTGTCGTGACTGGTCCACTCCATGCCTTGAAATCAGCGGATCGAGAGCATATAAAAAAGGGAAGCACGATCATGAGTTTGATGAAAGAAAAACACAAGAAACTCGTACAGCGAAAATCTCAGGCGCAAAGCCTGGTGGAATTCGCGATTACGCTACCTATGCTCCTCCTGCTGTTCTCAGGTCTGGTGGAATTTGGGTTTGCGCTTAATTATTATCTTTCCCTCCTGGATGCCACTCGTGAAGCCGCCCGCTTCTATAGTAACTCAACTCCCTTCATGGATGATGGTGTTACCGAAGACCCGGCGTTCTACACCAATGTAGCGGCAGAGGTGTATGCTAACCTGGATCCGTCAGTGAGGCCGGGGAATGAGGCTTATCAGGGACGACGCATCGTTCTCGACCCGACAGTTGATGACATAGTAGTGTCAGCCTATGGCTGGGATGTGGCTGACCCTGACGTTCTTATCCCATACCCCGCCGGTGGACCATTTCGGCAATGGAATAATTCTACTGGATCCAAGGTCACCCAAGCCATGATCTTAGCCCAAATGCCAGACGGTTCGCCGAGCGCCGGCATACTCCTGGTGGAGGTTCATTACCATTATAATCCGCTGTTGGTTCGGCTCATGTTCAGGGATCCCCTATTAATGCGGGCATACACCATTATGCCCTTCAGCGCGGTCGAACCGCGTTGATTTGCTGGAGTTATGACCATGAAATTATTTTCGAATAGGTTACGTTCAGCTCAGAGCGGACAGGCCATCCTGCTCATCGCATTGGCGATGGTGGGCCTGGTGGCGTTCGTCGGCTTGATGGTAGATGTGGGGGTTCTGTTCATCGAGCAAGGCAAGATCAAGCGCGGCATCGACTCCGGCTCGATCGCGGCGGTACAGCAATTCCGCAAAAATTTTGTCGTAGCTGACCTGGTCGCTGCTGCCCAGAATTTCCTTCTTCTGAACGATACCGCAGCCGATCAAATTATCGTCTATCGCTGTAAGGATAATGACCCCGCAGATGGCATAGAGGACCCTGCGACGGTAGGCGATGGAACTGTACATGATACAGCCTTATGCACCGAACCCGTTCGCCGAAAGTTGATCCGCGTCGAGGCGCAGCGTTGGGTAGCATTCAGTTTCCTTCGGGTCATTGGGCTTCAAGGTAGAATGATCCGCGCCTCATCGGTGAGTGAAGCGGCTTCGATCGATCTGGTATTGGCGATCGATACATCTACTTCAATGGCCTACGACACGTATACAGGTCCTTGCGCTACTTCATCGCTACAGACTCATTGCGCTACTGACGGGACGTATTTCGATACCGAGAACCCTGCGATATGCAATTACAGTTCCACGACGCCTTGCCAACCCCTTGCGGATGTGAAGACCGTCGCGCGTGATTTTGTAGATACGATGTTCTTCCCGTACGATCGCGTCGCTGTTGTTGCGATGACGAGCCAAGACGCGGGCGGAACTCGGGTCGTAACCCCAGTCCTTGAGCTTTCTGGCAGTCAGACAGCGGTAGAAAATAAGATCGATGACCTCACCGTATTCGAGCCACCTAATTGTGACACAAACCCGTCCAAGGGGCCTTGTATCCTCTACGGTGATGTTGATCATGACGACAACCCAGGCACTGCACCTGTATTTGGATTCGCTGGCTTAGATTGTCCGGCCTTGCGCGCGGACCTGGACGGGGATGGCAACGCGGACGGAGACCCAACCACCTGCAACTCGAGCAATATTGGCGGTATTTTGCGCGAAGCTGGCCTGAGATTCATTGCATCAGGTTATCAAAGAGATGAGTCGCTGTGGATCGTTATTTTGCTTGCAGGCGGCCCCGCAAATGCTACAGATAGCGTAACCGGAAAGCCGGACGGCTTCTGCCCTGCGGATACGTGGTTGTACCAGCCTACTCCTCCGCCTCCATTGAACCCATTTTGCCGCGACTCAGATCTTGACAATGCAGGTAATGTTTTAATCACACGTCATTACGACCCAACAGACGCTGACTACGACGCTGATGATTATGCCCGCGAATGGGCAGACTTTATCGCCGACCCGGATGACGGACAGGGCGTGACCGTGTTCACGATCGGGCTCGGAGGCCTGGTGCGAGAGGCACCGAGAGGCGATCCGTATTCCGGCGAAAACTTATTAATCTATACGGCTGAAGTTGCCGGCGACGAGACTGGCGTCCCTGCGAATCACGGTTTTTATAGCTACGCTCCAACAACAGCGGAGCTCGACGATATTTTTGCGGAAATCGCAGCCAATATCTTTACCAGAATTACTCAATAAACAGCCACTTCAGATGGCGTCGAATGCGCCATCTGTCCAACACAGTCGTTTCGTAGGATAATAAAACGGGTGCCATCATGAGAAAGTATTTTTTTAGAACCCATCACCGCTCAACCAGGTCCAGGGCGCAAGCCATGGTGGAATTTGCGTTGGTGCTTCCACTATTGCTGATTGTGATCATCGGGATCTTCGAATTTTCGCGGCTGCTGTTTGCCTGGATCATTTTGGAGAATTCGACGCGCTTCGGCATCCGTTATGCCACGACGGGCACGTACGACGCCACATATTGCGCCTCTCTGCCCGGCGGAGTCTGCGACTCGGACCCGGAAGTGGATGATGCCCGTGTTCCGTCGATCAAGGATGAAACCGAACGCATGGTGATCGGCTTCTTCCTGCGGAACCTCCGCGACGAGCCAGGCGTTACACCGGGAACGGATCTTTTCTTCAATGTTACGGTGTGTTCCGACGAACGTAAGTTCGTCCCACCTGTACAGGGTACAAGCACATATGCCAGCTGTACTCCCCTTTCTGGTGGAACAACTACCAGTGAACACGCCGGCTCACCGGGTCAACGCGTGTACGTAGCTGCCGACTACGATTTCAAATTTATGGTCATGCCACTCTTTGGCCTTGGGCCGGAGAGAATTCATCTGGCGTCTTACCGTTTGGGCTATGTGGAACAGTTTCGTTCGGCGCGTGCTATCAATACGCCGCTGCCGATGAGTATCCCCACGAGTACGCCGTCGATCACTCCTACGGCGTCAGATACTCCCACGGCCACGGTCACCTGGACACCATCAGCCACAAATACGCCGCTACCATCGGCCACAGCGACACTGACGCCAACACGGACGCTTTCACCCACAGTGCCAGCTTCGCGCACGCCAACGATTACTCGTACGCCGAGTCGCACGCCAACGATCACGCTTACACCCACGCGGACGCTTAGCCCGACGATCACACTAACGCCGTCTCGAACACCTACCCGGCCGACATCTACACGGACACTGACGCCTTCCCGGACGCCCACACAACCAACGGCCACAAGAACGCTCAGCCCAACGGCTACACTCTCGCGCACGCCCACTCGTACGCGTACACAAACGAACACGCCAGCTCCGGCCACGCGGACGAACACGCCTGGTCCACCCACGAGCACCCGTACGAGGACACCCGTGCCAACCAATACGACAATTCCGCCGACGATCGCGCCGACCAACACGCGGACCCCAACTCGTCCGCCGGCGACACCTACCATCTGTCTGGACTGTTAGGCTGACAGTACTCGAATCGATCCCACCGCCAGTTGGACTTCCCTCCAACTGGCGGTGTGCTTTACAGGCAGGCGCATTCCAACTAGAATAGGGATATCAGCATGGTATTGCTGGAAATCCATCCAAAAAGAAAGGAGCAAGTTCGATCACTGGGAAAGACAGCGCATGATCCCGCTCAGGCGGGATGACGAGGATAAGGGTTCTCCATCGCCGCGATGGAGCTAAGGACGCCAGCGGCGTCCAAAAATCGACAGATCAGCGGAAGCCCTTCGGGGATGCCATTCCCCGTTTTCTCTTTCCCTCCGAAAATAGTAACCTTGCTACAAGACATGCAAGCAATTGCGTGGATAAAACTGCAAGGAATGGCGTAAATCTACCATGTCATTGCGAGTGGCGCCTGGGGCGCCACGAAGCAATCTCCAGTTAACTGAGGATTGCTTCGCTGAGTACGGTCGCAACGACATATATTAAACTTCGGAGGACTCCCATGTGTGGAATCGTCGGATATATCGGCCCGCGTGATGCGACGCCGATCATACTCAACGGCCTGAAAAGGCTGGAATACCGCGGCTACGACTCGGCCGGGCTCGCTGTGTTAGACGGCGGCCAGTTGGAGATCCGCAAAGACGCGGGGAAATTATCGCAATTGATCGACCTCGTAGGAAAATCTCCTATCAATGGCGCGCCGGGAATCGGTCACACGCGCTGGGCAACCCATGGCGCACCCAATGCCCGCAATGCCCACCCTCACCTTGGGCAGACCGGGCGGGTGGTTGTCGTCCAGAATGGAATCGTCGAAAACTTTCTGGAACTGAAAGATGAATTGATGGCAGAGGGCGTCGAATTCCATTCGGATACCGACACCGAGACCATCGTCCATCTCGTGGAACATTATCTCGCCACAGGGATTGGATTGGTGGAAGCTGCCCGTAAAGCGTTCAATCAGATCCAGGGTGCGAATGTGGTGGTACTCATGTCTGCGGATGAGCCCGATAAGATCGTCACAGCGCGCATCGGGAATGCCGGCGGCGTGGTACTGGGACTCGGCGAGAATGAGAACTTCATTGCCAGTGATACACCAGCCATTATGGAACATACACGCGAAGTGATCTTCCTGGAATCACGTCAGATGGCGGTCGTGAGGCGCGACACTTTAACGATCGAAAACCTGGATGGCGCGAAAGTAAAACCGCAGATCCATAAAGTCTCGTGGGATCCGATCGCTGCAGAGAAAGGTGAATATCGGCACTTCATGCAGAAAGAGATCCATGAACAGGTGCAAGCACTGACCGATACGCTTGCCGGCCGCGTGGACTTTGCAAATGGAAGGATCCGCCTGCCCGATCTACACCTGACCGAAGAATTGGCAAAGAAGATCGAACGCATTTACATTACGGCCTGTGGTACCGCCGCCTATGCGGGCATGATTGGAAAATATCTGATCGAGAAGATCGCCCGCATCCCCGTGGAAGTGGTGATCGGTTCTGAGTTCCGATACAGTGACCCCATCGTCGACGATAAAACCGTAGTGCTGGCGATTTCGCAATCCGGTGAAACAGCCGATACCCTTGCCGCCATGGAAGAGGGACGACAAAAGGGCGCGATCATCTGGAGTATTGTCAATGCCATCGGCTCACAGGCCATCCGCGTCTCGGATGGATTCATCTCGATGCAAACGGGACCTGAGATCGGCGTCGCTTCGACGAAAGCTTTCACCGCTCCCCTCGTGGACCAGTATATGCTGGCCATCCTGCTTGCAGACCTGCGCGGCGTGATCGATGAAAAGACTCGCAAAGCGCTGGTCTCCGATCTGCGGCTCGTGCCTGACCTTGTAGGTCGAACGCTCGATCGCGAAAATGACGTGGCTGTAGTGGCAAATACATTGAAGGACATTCGCGATTGTTTATATCTCGGGCGTGGTATCAATATGCCGATTGCGTACGAGGGTGCGTTGAAGTTAAAGGAAATTTCCTACATCCATGCTGAGGGATATCCCGCTGGCGAAATGAAGCACGGACCCATCGCCTTGATCGACGAACATATGCCAGTCCTCTGCCTCGCGCCGAAAGATCCCTGGCATGAAAAGATGATCTCCCAGATCCAGCAGGCCAAGGCCCGCAATGGGATCGTCATCGCGGTGGCAACCGACGGGGATGAGCTGGTGCAGGGCATGGCGGACCACATCTTATGGGTACCCGAGACACCGTGGATGCTCTCCCCCATCGTGACCGTTCTCCCGCTGCAATTGTTGGCGTATCACATTGCAGCGCTGCGCGGGCTGGATGTTGACCAACCGCGGAATCTGGCCAAAAGCGTGACGGTCGAATAAGCATAAAATTTCCCATCATTGCGAGTGGCGCCTGGGGCGCCACTCGCAATGATGGTGCTTTTTTATAGCGTTTTCGATTTGGCACATTGTATAATAGGCGCCAATTCCTTTTCACGGAGATTCACACATGCGCCCAGACTGGGACTCGTATTTCATGAAAATCGCCTACGCTGTATCAGAGAGAAGCACCTGCGACCGGGCCTTTGTGGGCTGCGTGCTGGTTCTCGAAAAACGCATCCTCACCACCGGATTCAACGGCTCCCCCGCCGGGCAGGACCACTGCGACGAGATCGGTCACCTCATGGTGGACGGGCACTGCGTGCGCACGATCCATGCCGAGACCAATGCCATCATCCAGGCCGCGCTGCACGGGATTTCCACCAAAGGCGCCACGTGTTACGTGACCCATCTTCCCTGTATCAACTGCACAAAAGTGCTGATCAATGCTGGCATTTCCCGTATCGTCTATAGTGTCGCCTACCGCGTCGACGAGAATTCCGCGAACTTTTTGAGGGCTGCCGATATCGAAGTCTCACAGAAGGAATTTATCCCTGCGCCGTAGTTTGGGTGATGTGAACGTTGCACAGAAACCAGTAACCACGGAGACACCGAATTTCTCATTGTTTTTCTCCGTGCCTTCGTGTCTCCGTGGTTCAAAATTAACGCAAGGAGCCGCGTGGACAACGCGGCTCCTCTTGTTCCTGGATGCTGCTATTCGCTCGGAACCATGATCCACATGAGACCGTAGATCAGAATACCTGGTACACCACCGGGAATGAAGGCAATGAACATTCCAAGACGGAACCAGAACGGATTGATTCCGAAGAATTCACCAAGTCCGCCACAAACACCGGCGAGCACACGGTTTCTGCGCGAGCGGCGCAACGCAGGTCGGGGTTGAGTAGTCATTTTATTAATCTCCTATCGTTTATTACTCTTATTAGGTAATACGCAGAAGATCAAAGAACGTTGCATAAATCAACTCAGGCGGAACGTACATATTGCTCGAACCAGGCGAGGGTGCGCTCCCAGGCGTCTTTTGCTGCCTCGGGATTGTAGCGGGAGCCGGTGTCATTGTGAAAGGCATGGTCTGCATTTGGGTAGATCATTTTCTCATATATTTTGCTATTGGCTGCCATTGCCGCTTCGATGGCAGGGATTCCTCCGTTGATACGGCCATCATTCTCACCGTAGATCGCCAGCACCGCCGCATTGATACTCGGCACATCTGATGCGTCTGGATGCGGCCCATAAAAAGGGACCGCCGCCAGCAGTTCCGGCATATGGACCGCCAGCTGCCAGGTCACCCCACCTCCAAAACAGAAACCCGTCATGCCGACTCGGGCAACATCTGCAAAAGGCTGCGATTGAAGATACTGCCACCCGCTTTTGAAATCCTCTACAAACTGAGCCGGATCGATACTCCCCAGCGCACCAGGGATATTATCAGTCCCAACCGCCGCGCTGCCGCCCTGGCGTGAAAGCAAGTCCACAGCCAAACCAACGTAACCGGCTTTCGCAAATCGACGCGTTACGTCCTGAATGTGTGGTGTGAGTCCACGGTTCTCGTGGCAGACAAGGATCACCGGCGCAATCACCTCGCTGGACGGGCGCGCCAGGTAACCGATGATATTCGCGTCGCTTGCCGGAATCTGCACTTCACTGGCGATCACAGCCGGGTTATCGGGCATCACCGTCCCATAGACGGAGGATGCAGTGGCGGCAGGTTCTGTCGAAACGGATTTAGCCGTCGGTGAGGAAGAAGCGGTCGGCTCTTCGGTCGGTAAGTCTGTGGGAGGGATAGCTGCAGTTTCAGTGGATTCCGGTGGTGCGCATCCGGCCAGAATGGAATTGGCGAGGATCAAACTACCCGTCACCGATGTGATCAGCTTAAGGGCATCACGCCGTGAGATCCGCCCTTCCGAATACTCTTCTGCAAATTCGTCTGCCAGGTATCGCTGGAATAGGTTCATCTGGATCTCCTCTACAGTCCTAAAGTTGGAGCACGGAAATTATTCAGTTCCCCAGTGACAGATACGTGCAAATATAGCGGTTAGTTTTGATTCCAGCAACCCGGTCTCGATTTACTCATGGCACACTCATCAATATGGCTGTAGCAAAGTCGCTTGACAGAATTTTGAGCTTATGGCGCAGCTCTAAACGCGAAGTACGCCAACAGGCGAATTGCGCTAAGAAACCGTAAAAATTCGCACAATTCGCTCTTTCGCGGCATTCACGTTAAGACCCGTCTGACTTTGCTACAGCCATGCACTCATCAAGATCACGACCTCCCATTTTACGCACTCTCAGGTACAATACGCGAAATACACTACCCAAGAGGTATAAAACAACCCATGAGAGCATGATCTACTCCAACCACCCGCGTTCCGAATCGATTAAGTCTCTGTCTGATGTAATTCACACCCCATTCTGGCTTGACGACCCGGCCAAACCAAATCCCGAACCCCCGCTAACTCAATCTATCTCGACCGACCTGCTGATCATTGGGGCAGGCTTTGCCGGTTTGTGGACCGCCCTTCTTGCAAAGGAGTCCGATCCGTCGCGTGACGTAGTACTGGTCGAGGCGGGCGAAACTGCCGTCGGCGCCAGTGGCCGCAACGGCGGCTTCCTGGACGCGTCGATTACACATGGTTTTCTGAACGGGCTGGCGCGCTGGCCGAACGAAATCGCGACCCTTCATGCGCTCGGTGTGAAAAACCTGAAAGAAATCGAAGCGACCATCAAACGTCTGGGAATTGAATGTGACTATCAACTGGTCGGCGAGATTGACCTTGCAACAGAGCCTTATCTGTTGGATAGCTTCAAGGAAATCATTGCACTGGCCAGGCCGTACAATATCGCGTTCAAGTATCTCGATCGCGAACAAACACGCGCCGTGGTCGATGCTCCCATCTTCATCGGCGGCATCAAACGAATGGACTCTGCCATCATCAACCCGGCGCAGCTGGCATGGGGACTTCGCAAAGCCTGTCTTGAATCTGATGTGAAGTTGTATGAAGGTTCGCCGGTCACCAAATTGGAAGAGGCGAACGATGCAGTCATCGCCCACACCGCGTACGGACAAGTTCGCGCCCGCCGCGTGGCGCTGGCTACAAATGCGTTCCCGCCTTTGCTCAGGCGCATCTCGCACTATGTGGTCCCCGTGTACGATTATGCGTTGATGACCGAGCCGCTTACATCCACACAACGCGATTCGATCGGCTGGTACGGACGCGAAGGTTTGAGCGATGGCAACAATCAATTCCATTACTTCCGCACCACTGTGGATGGACGCATCCTTTGGGGCGGATACGACGCTGTCTATCACTGGAACAATGGCTTTGGTGCCCACCTGGAGACCCGCCCCGCTTCCTTCGCCCGATTGGCCGAACACTTCTTCCAGGCATTTCCGCAACTGGAAGGACTCCGCTTCACGCATGCCTGGGGCGGCGCCATCGATACCTGTTCGCGCTTCAGTCCATTCTGGGGGACGGCCCATCACGGCAAGACCGCCTACAGCATGGGATACACCGGACTCGGCGTCGGCGCGACCCGCTTTGGTGCGCAGGTGATGCTCGATCTGTTGGATCATAAACAGACGGAACGTACACAACTTGAGATGGTACGTACAAAACCATTACCTTTCCCGCCTGAACCGTTACGCTCGATCGGCATCAATCTCTCGCGCTGGTCGCTAGATCAGGCCGATCGCCACCAGGGACACGAAAATCTCTGGCTGCGAACCATGAATTGGTTAGGGCTTGGATTTGATAGCTAAAAAATATAGCCACAGAGACACAGAGACTCAGAGAAAACATTAAGAATCTCCGTGCACTCCGTGTCTCTGTGGCAAAAGGTTTTATCTCCCCAACGCAAATACACAGATCGCGCTGCCATCTTTACCTGTCTTGAATATCTGCATCGCGGTATCACCCATCAGCTGATGGATCAACTCTTCGTCCATCCTGCAGAGCTCCGGATGCTTCTCGATGATCCTGGCATACGGGCAATGTCCGAAAATCAATCGCGGACCCTGTGGACCCGCCTCCCAACGAGCGTGGTAATTCATCTCATTCAGTTGATTGACCGTTAGATTCAGCCGCTTCGCAATGGGATGATTTGCAAAGTGTGATTCCCCCGCGAGACGCCTCGCCACCGCCTCCATGCGGACCGAAGTACCTGCTTCCGTTAGAACCGCGTCTCCCAACGCAGACAGGTTATCGCCCAAAGCCGAGCGCGGCAGCGAGAAGACCTTCTCGGGTCTGCCGCGTCCCTCCCGCCTGCGCACAAATGACATTTCCAACCGCCCATCGGAGTCCAGCACCCGCAGGTGATGCCTCACCGTAGCGGCCGACATTTTCAGCGCCCGCGAAATCTCCCGGGCGGAGGCGGCACGGGTCTTCGTAAGATAACCAAGTACTTTCTGTCGGGCCGTAACCATGTATTCCTCGTTGAGCGGAGGCCGTGCTGTTCGGCACGCAATCGAAGCGCTCGCCTTCGATGTTTCCAAGCTGTCATACCAATTCAGGTGATTATACTCACATTCTTTAATTTTGTATAAATATTTTTACGTAATTCATTGACTTTAAAGTTTTACCTACTATAATCCTCACTTGTGACATTTCACACTTCAATAACTTAAGAGTAACTACCGGAGCATTTTGTAGATGGAATTTCACAACTTCATCAACGGCAAGTGGGTCACAGGTAAAGACAAATTTCAGACTGTCAATCCGGCAAATGAGGAAGTATTGGCCGAGATCGCGCAGGCTGAAATTTCAGATGTAGACCTTGCCGTGAGCGCTGCTACTGAGGCGTTCAAATCCTGGCGGCTGATGCCTGCCCCGCTGCGTGGTGAATTGCTCTTTAAAATCGGTGATAGTCTCAAACAGAAAAAAGAAGAGCTTGCCCAATTGCTCACCCGCGACATGGGAAAGGTCATTGCCGAAGCGCGCGGTGACGTTCAGGAAGCCATCGACATGGCGTACTACATGGGCGGTGAGGGACGGCGCTTGCTCGGGTACACCGCTCCCGTCGAAATGCCAAATAAGTTTGGCATGGCTGTTCGTGATCCCTCAGGTGTTGTCGGTTTAATCACGCCGTGGAATTTCCCCATCGCAGTCCCCTCCTGGAAGATATTTCCGGCGCTGGTGGCCGGCAACACGATCATTTGGAAGCCCTCTCCTGAAACGCCTGCCATCTCTGCCGCGTTCGTCAAAGTGTTCGAAGAGGCAGGCCTGCCAGCCGGTGTATTCAACCTCCTGCTGGCTCCCGGTGCAGATGTTGCAAAGGCGTTGGTTAATCACCCCGCTGTTCGTGTGATCTCATTCACAGGTTCCACCGCCACAGGACGCGCGATCGGCGAATCCGCTGCACGCTTGAACAAGAAAGTCTCACTCGAGATGGGCGGCAAGAATGCCATCATCGTTCTCGAAGACGCAAATCTTGAACTCGTTACAGATGCATCGCTCTGGGCAGCCTTCGGCACCAGCGGACAGCGCTGCACAGCCGCCAGCCGCCTGATCGTTCAAAAAGGCATCGCCAGCAAAGTCAAAGAGTCATTAGTGGAAAGAACCAAGCAGCTAAGGCTCGGTGACGGCCTCGATCCGAAGGTCGAGATCGGTCCGGTGATCAACAAGGCCTCTCTCGAACGAATTCACAACTACGTTCAGCTCGGACAAAAGGAAGGCGCCCGCCTCCTGATCGGCGGCAACATTGCATCCGTTTCCATCCGTTCATCCGTGCCACAATCCGTTGAAAAATCCGTGCATCCGTTGCCATCCGCTGAGAACAAAGGCTTCTTCTACGCCCCCACTCTGTTTGACGGCGTTCAGCCCGGGTCCACACTGGAGGCGGAAGAGATCTTTGGTCCCGTGCTCTCGATCATCGAAGTGGACTCGCTCGAACAGGCAATCGAAGTCAATAACCGCTCCCAATATGGACTATCCACGTCGATCTTCACCCAGGATGTCAATCGCGCCTTCACCGCCATGCGCGACATCTTCAGCGGACTGGTGTACATCAACCATGGCACCACCGGCGCGGAGATCCAGTTCCCGTTCGGCGGCATCCGCGGCACCGGTAACGGGCACCGCGAGGCCGGGCAAGCCGCGCTGGATGTGTTCACGGAATGGAAATCGATCTACGTGGATTATTCAGGAAAGCTGCAGCGCGCCCAAATTGATAACAGAGAGGAGTAATTGGTAAATAGTAATTACTATTTACCAATTACCGGTTACCAATGACTTTAACCTGGGAAGCTTCGTACGCCATCGCCTTAGAGTTACGCCGCCATCACCCAGAAGCAAATATCGAAGATGTGACGTTACAACAAATTTATGATTGGACGATAAAACTTTCGGAATTCGAGGATGATCCATTGCTTGCCAATGACGACATCCTATATGCAATCTACCAGGAATGGTATGAGGAGTACATCCATGGACAATGAAAAACTGAGTTTGCCCCAATACGACATTCCCGATGATGTTCAGAATGCCGTAGCCATCACAACGCTCGACCGGCTCTACAACTGGGGCCGTCGCTCGTCTGTATGGCCGCTGATGTTCGGGCTGGCGTGCTGTGCGATCGAAATGATCGCCGCCCAGGCCGCCCGCTATGACATGGCGCGCTTCGGCATGGAAGTGATGCGCCCGACGCCGCGTCAATCTGATTTGATGCTGGTCTCGGGGACAGTTACGAAGAAAATGGTCCCTGCCATCGTGCGGCTGTATAACCAGATGCCCGAGCCGAAATATGTTGTAGCAATGGGCGCCTGCGCTTCGGGTGGTGGACCATTCAAAGAAGGATACAACGTCGTTGCAGGCATCGACAAATTCCTGCCGGTTGACGTCTACATCCCGGGCTGCCCGCCCACCCCCCAGGCATTGATCGCCGGCATGATCAAGCTGCAGGAAAAGATCGATAAGCAGAGCATTCGCAAGGTCTCCTGGTACAGCAGGAAGACAAAAGAAGATATTAATTACGTTCCGGTTCCCATCCTCGGACCGGATCTGATCGACCCGCGCCGCAACGCAGAAATCAAAGCGGCCGCCTCATCCAAGCCTGTGCAGGAAGGTGCATAATGGCAACCCTTGAATCCACTCAGACCGTTGACCTGGCCGCCCGTTTCCCTGGCATCGTCACCGCCGAGACGCGTCCCGGGTATGCTGGCTTCGTAGTCGAAAAAGAGAATCTCGTGGAAGTCGCCACAGCCGTCCGCGATGAATTTGGTTTTGACCTGCTCACGGCCGTCACCGCGGTCGATTACCTGCCCGATAACAAAATGGAAGTGGTCTATCACGCTTACAAGACTACCGGCGGACCCGGACTCGTCTTTCGCGTGCAGGTGGCGCGCGTCGACCCGATCGAAGTTCCGTCGCTGATCCACGTTTGGCCGGGCGTCGACCTGCAGGAACGCGAAGCCTGGGATCTGTTCGGAATTAAGTTCACCGGTCACCCCGACCTGCGCCGCATTTTGATGTGGGAAGGCTATGAAGGACATCCCCTGCGCAAGGATTGGAAGGAACCGTTCTTCGAAGAGGATTTCAAGCCTTTCAAGAGCCGCTGGCCGGATGGCAGGCACGTGATGGCGGAAGAAAAGAATCCTCTCAACGATAACTTGAAATTCCCTGAGAATTTCGACCCCGAAAAATGGATCCCTGAAAACGACGAGATGCTCTACACATCTCTCAAGCGCTACACTGTGCCAGGTGAAGATGGCGCCATGGGTACCGACCGCATTGTCGTCAATATGGGACCGCAGCATCCGTCCACGCACGGTGTCTTCCGTGCCGCGCTCACACTCGACGGGGAGACAATTGTAGGCTTGAAACCGGTTGTCGGGTATCTGCATCGCAATCACGACAAGATCGGCGAACGCAATACGTTCCTCCAGAACATGCCATACACCGACCGGTTGGATTATTTCAACTCGATGAGCAATAACCTGGGTTATGCCATCGCCGTGGAAAAGTTGATGAAGATCCCCGTGGCCGAACGCGCCGAATATCTGCGTGTGATCATGGCTGAGTTGAGCCGTATCCAGAACCACCTGGTGTTCATCGGTATGCTGCTCAACGACCTGGGCGCGATGTACACCCCCGCCCTGTATGCCTTCGAGGAACGCGAATTGATCCTCGATATCTTCGAAGCCACGGCCGGTTCCCGCATGATGTGCAATTATCTGCGCTTCGGCGGTGTGGTCCGCGACCTGCCGGAAGGCGTGCTGCAGAAAATTAAAGATTTGGTCTTCGACCGTCTGCCCGGCAAGACCGATGAAATGGACCGCCTGTTGACCGAGAACGAGGTATTGGTCTCCCGTTTGAGGGGGGTCAAGGTTGTGGATGCCGAGACCGCGATCAAGTATTCCGTCACCGGCCCCGTTTTGCGTGCTGCCGGCGTGCCCTATGACCTGCGCCGCGCCGATCCCTACTCGATCTATGACCGCTTCGAGTTCGACGTCGCCTGCCGCCAGAATGGTGACATGTACGACAATTACATGATCCGCCTGGATGAGATCCGCGAATCGCTCAAGATTTTGCAGCAGGCCGTCAAGCAGATCCCCGATGGGCCGATCAACTCTCAGAAACCGCAGTATCAGGTCCGCGTTCCGGCAGGCGAAGCGTATGGTCGTATTGAGTCGCCAAAAGGTGAGCTGGCGTTCTATGTCGTCTCCAACGGCAAACCGAATCCGTGGCGCTATCATGTGCGACCGGCGTCATTCGTCAATATCACCTGCCTCGAACAGATGTGTATTGGCACCAAGATCGCAGACTTCGTCGCCCTGCTCGGAATGCTCGACATTGTGATGGGCGAGTTGGATCGCTAAATGTCGTTGCAAGGAGGCGTTCTTCGCCGACGAAGCAATCTCCTCAGCATTGGGGGATTGCTTCGGGCCATCGCCCTCGCAACGACATGGAATGGAGAATAATTATGTATGGAAAAGGTATTCTTAAAGGACTCAGCGTTACCTGGAAGCGATTCTGGGATACATATCTCGATGACATCTCGTGGCTGATCCGCGGCAAGAAGCGCTACAACTCAGTAGAAGGCGTCAAGCACCGCTCGAGCAAGGACACGCGCGGCATCTTCACGGTGCAATATCCCGAAGAGCAGCTAATCACGCCGGAAGAGTTCCGCTACGTGCCATTTCTGGTCTACGATGAACTGCCTGATGGGAAAAAGGAACAGCGTTGCACGTCGTGCGGTATTTGTGCGAAGGTTTGCCCACCGCAATGCATTTGGATCGTCCGTTCCAACGACCCCAATACAGGACGCCCGATCCCTGAGCCGACCGAGTTCTACATCGACGCCGACATCTGCATGAACTGCGGCTTCTGCGCCGAGTACTGCCCGTTCGACGCGATCATTATGGATCACGATTTCGATATCGCCTCCTACAGCCGCAACATTTATGGCATGGAAAAGTTGCTCAAGCCCGCCTCGTATTACAAGAGCATCCGCCCGGAGAATTACGCCCGCAATGAGTCCGAGCGCAAAGCCAAAGAAGCAGCCAAGGCCGCGAAGGCAGCCGGGGCAGCGGCAGCGCCCGCGACACCCGCCTCATAAAAATGAATAACACTGTAGGGTATGGCAGCTGCCGTACCCTACAGCGTCAATGGAATTAATAATGACAACAATAACAAAAGAAGCAGTTTTAGCAGCCCTGAGCAAAGTCCAGGAGCCTGAGCTCCACCAGGACCTGGTCACACTCAACATGATCCGCGAGCTGGAAATTAGCGGTGATACGGTTTCGTTCACAATCATGCTGACGACGCCCGCCTGCCCGTTACGCGCACGGATCGATTCAGAATCCCGGCAGGCTGTGATGTCGGTTGCAGGTGTGAAGACCGTCAACATCAAAATGGACTCAGACGTGCCCAACGACGGTCGTATGCGCGGCCTGGTCAACATGCCCATCCGCAATGCGATCGCGGTCGGCTCGGGCAAAGGCGGCGTCGGCAAATCGACGGTGTCTGTGAACATCGCGGTCGCGCTCGCGCAAACGGGAGCACGCGTCGGTCTGATGGACGCGGACATCTACGGACCGAATACACCCACCATGCTGGGTGTGGAGAAACTACCTCCACCACAGGGACCGCGTCTCATCCCTGCGCTGGCGTATGGCATCAAGATGATCTCGATGGGCCTGCTCGTCAAACCGGGGCAGCCGCTCATCTGGCGTGGACCCATGCTCAACTCCGCGATCCGTCAGTTTTTGGGCGATGTGGAATGGGGCGAGCTGGACTATCTGATCGTCGACCTGCCGCCCGGAACAGGCGACGCCGCTCTCTCCCTGGCACAGGCATTGCCCCTGAGCGGCGCGGTGATCGTCACACTTCCGCAGCTTGTTTCTCTCGAAGATGCGAGTCGTGGACTCAACATGTTCCGCACGCTGGAAGTCCCCATTCTGGGCATCATCGAGAATATGTCATACCTGGAATTGCCTGATGGTACGCGCATGGACGTCTTCGGTTCTGGCGGCGGGGAGCAGCTCGCGGCAGCAACAGCAGCCAACTTCCTCGGCAAAGTGCCCATGGACCCGAACGTCCGCATCGGTGGCGACAGCGGAAAGCCGATCGTGGTCTCGCATCCTGAGTCGGCGCCAGCAATATCGCTAACCGAGATTGCCCAGAAGATCGCAGCCCAGGTCAGCGTGGCAGCGCTAAGCACAAAGAACGATCTGCCGATCAATATTGTGGAATGAAAGAATCGTTTGCAGAAAGGCCTGACGAATGCATTTCGTCGGGCCTTTTTCGTTGCACCAAATCTGGTTTCACGGGTATCATTCAGCGAATATAAAATCAAGGCGGCATACATGGAACTTTACTTCATACGACACGGACAATCGCAAAACAATGCTCACTGGACCAACCCTGAGTACAAAGAAAGCCCTGACCCGGCGCTGACAGACGTCGGCATCGAGCAGGCAAATTGTGTAGCGGACTTCCTGAAGAACGCTCAAACCATCCTGAACCCGAAAGACTGGAACATCCAGAACCGCCATGGATTTGGATTGACGCACGTATACACCAGCCTGATGGAACGGGCCGTGCATACCGCCGCACCCACCGCGCGCGCGCTTGGACTTCCCTTTGCTGCATTGGAGGAGATTCACGAAAGCGGAGGCATTTTCGGGCGCGATGGAGAAGAGAAATCCAAGGGATTGCCCGGCAAGCCGCGTTCGTATTTCGAAGAACACTTCCCCGAACTGCTTCTGCCCGATCACCTGAACGGAACTGGCTGGTGGAACAGCCGCCCGCAGGAAACCGAAGAACAGGCCCAGCTGCGTGCGCAGAAATTCCTGAAAGATCTGCTCACACTTCACGGCGACCGGGAAGGACAGCCCAAACATCGGGTCGCCATCTTCAGCCATGGCGGATTCTATTGTCACCTGATCTTCGCCATCCTCAACACATCCTGGGGGCAGTCTTCAAATGGGATCAGTACATGGTTTTCGATGAACAACTGTGCCATCAGCCGGTTTGACTTCCGCGCCGATGAAGTGAGCTTCACATACCTTAACCGCACCGATCACCTCCCCGATCATCTGATCACATGACAGCTGCAATGGACTCGACTGTAGCCATCACAGCCGCGCGCAAGCAGTTGTTCCAGTGGGGTGCAATTACAGCGGGCATCTATATTGCATACCTCTTTTTCTTTCCCCTGCTGCCTGCGATCGATCGATCCAAAACCGTACTGGATATTGAGATCATTCTGAAGAATGGCAGGCAGTGGATCGCGCTATTGTATCTACTGGGACTGGTGGTTTTATTTTTTTCCTACTGGCGTCTGCTGCAAACGGTTCATACGCTTTCCAAATTGGACTTTGAAGGGTCCCGTACCCTTCGCAAGTGGATCGTCGGCTTCGGAATGCTCTGCGGACTGATTCTGATCGGTTTGTATCCCATTACAGCCCTCGACGTTGTCCTGTACGTTGTACGCGCCAGGCTGTGGACGCTGTATAACGGCAGTCCCATGATCGCCCTGCCGATGAACTTCCCGCAGGATCCATTCATCACCCTGGCTGGAGAATACGCCAAGCAGCCATCGCCGTATGGACCGCTCTGGGAATTGGTGGCGCAAATTCCCATGTTGTTGGGGATCACCAGCATTGCAGGCGGTGTGATCGCCATGAAGGTGATCGCATTACTTTCGTATCTTTGCACAAGCATCCTGATCGGCTGGCATGCGCGGCAGGATTCATCGAAATATAACGTGAGCAGCCTCACCGCCCTGACGTTCTTCGCGTTGAATCCTCTGGTTTTGATGCAGACCATCGGCAACGGTCACAACGACATGCTAATGTTATTTCTAATGACCCTGGGTCTTGTGCTCTGGCAACGCGGTCAATGGACATCGGCGACTCTGGCGCTGACGCTGGCCGTCCTGATCAAGGTTACGGCAGTGATCCTGCTGCCGTTGTTTGGAATGGCCGTACTCGTCGCCTCTCCCGCCTGGAAAGACCGCCTGACGCGGGGGCTTGGCATGTTCCTGATCTTCAGCGTCACCACTCTGGTAGCCTATCGCCTCACCGGACCCTTCCCCGAAGTGTTCGACGGAGTCCGGTATGCCGCACTCGCACGATTGGGATATTCGCCTGCCTATGCCATCCGCGTGGTGCTGCGTGAGATCTACCCGGGCAATACACCGATCATAAATCTGCCTGAGCCCACATTACGCAATATATTTATTCTTTATTATGCTTATCTGATGATCAAATTGGCGCAAAAAAAGATGACGTTGCTTGAAGCCGGGTTCCTGGCGTACTTCAGCCAGTTGATACTCGGTTCCACATTCCGCATTTGGTATCCGCTTTGGTTGGTGCCATTTGCCGCGTTGAACCTGAACTCACGCACATATTGGCGCACATTCCTGTTCAGCATCACGGCCGAACTGAGCATTCTGTCGTATTACATTCTCTGGCGCTGGTTCCTGCGCCACTGGGATTGGGGCGAGAACGGCCCCCTAAAGGAATATTGGGACTACTGGCTGATCATGACCTGGCTCACCGTGCCATGGACGTTTGGAATCCCCCTCCTTGGGACATGGCTGCGTAGAAGAAAAGACCCCGCAACCTTCGATGCTGCGTTATCGATCTGACGCGCTCACTCGGTATCAAAATCTTTTTCAGAAAGCACATAGCGGAAGTGATAGCGCTCCAGAATGCGGACCAATAAGTCCTCGTTCTCTGGCGTCACTTCGGTAAATTGAACCCCTATATTGTAGTACTGCGGACTCTCATCCTGACGGCACCAGGCGATCCGCGCCGGCATGATTGCCTTCAACACAGGAGCGCCCGGCGTGTCGTTCGGGAATTGGATCTCCAGCGTTGTTTCCTTGTTCACGGTGACCAGGTTTGTGCCGATGATCAACGCACCCTGTAACGTCATATCCCCGAGATAACCCAGCAAAAATCTTGGATGAAGATCATAGACCGGCGTGAATGCCATCAATTTGCGGCGAGTTTCATATCTGCGATTGTTGAAATCGCTCATGGGCTTCTCCTCTTACTTTCCAGCTGACACAGGAATTGAATTACATCATACGAGCAAAATGTCATCCATGCAAGGATGGTTAGATTACGTTATCGTTTCACTTCGATCCACAATTTGTCGCGTCGGTGCTGTCCTGCTTCATCCAACGGCATGCCTGCTTCGAGCTTCTGTATCACCTCCGGCGAGGGATACGTGGAGGTGTCAGTGCAAATCTTCTCATCCAGCAATTCAAATGCTGCCTGATTCCCGGTAGCATAACGTGTATAGCGTGCCTCCTGCTCCGCGACGGCTGGTCGCAGGACAAAATTCAGGAATGCATGCGCAAGTTCCGGGTCAAGTGCATCGGCCGCAATTGCCCAATCATCCTCCCAGACTTGCGAACCTTCCACGGGTACCACATATCGTATTGGAACTCCCTGGGCGGTCAATGTGGCTGCGTCGCCATTCCATCCCAGGGAAAGAAAAGCATCACCGGCTGCAAGCAGAGGTTTGTAATTGGTTTCGAATGCCAGCAAATGAGGCTTAAGAGAAAGCAGGTCG
The DNA here is from genome assembly GCA_964489725.1 of uncultured Anaerolinea sp. Classification (GTDB taxonomy): domain Bacteria; phylum Chloroflexota; class Anaerolineae; order Anaerolineales; family Villigracilaceae; genus Defluviilinea. Next base: position 34,649 of record CAZBAX010000006.1, read on the forward strand.
TCACGGGCAGCAGCCAAAGCTTCTGAGGAGGCAGCGTTGTAGGAATGACCGCGTAGCTTTAACGCCGCGCCGATCACCTCACCAGGCGAATCCAGCACCGTAACATGACCGCTGTACTTTTCAGCAAGCGCCCAGAAATCGGACCAGGATTGCGGTGTTTCAGAGATTTTATCAGTGCGATACATAAAACCTGTTGTCCCCCAGTCCTTGATGATGCTAACCCGCGAATCAGGGTCATGGGGCCGCCCTACCCGAAAGCGCGGGAAGAGATGCTCAATATCTGGAAGCTGGGAATGATCCAGAACTGCAAGGCGATTTTGCGCACTCAACTCGCGCACAGCATAATCAGGCGGGACAAGGACATCCACTCTCGGATTCTGAGATTGCATTCGTTCGATGAGTTCGACGGCGCTCGGGACGATATCCAACTGCACGTCAACATTCGATTCTGCTTCAAATTGTTGAAGTGTTTGAGGATTGATGTAATCCGGCCAGGTGAGTATGACAAGTCTTTGCATGCAGAGTCTATCGGGATGGGGAGTATGAATATGCAATTGCCAGTAACGGCTTCAGTCGTTGATCCTTGATATCAGCAACCAAACTCGCCACTACAACATTCAGATCAGCTCCTACGCCTCCCGTCGTCGAAAGCGTTCCGCAATGAACACCAGCGATAGTGTCCCGACCATCATCAGGACCGCCAGTGCGATCATGATCGGCAGACGGTTGGCGAAACGTAACTGGCTGAAGAGATAGACCGGGAACGTGGGCTGCGTGCCTGACAGGAAGAGGGCCAGCGCAAACTCGTCGAAGGAAACGGTAAACGCCGTCAGCCAGGCCGAAACCATCGCTGGAAAGATCAAGGGCAAGACGACGCGCCGAAGCGTGGTCGGGTAGTCCGCGCCCAGATCCATGGCAGCCTCCTCCAGGCTGGAGTCAAATCCGGCGAGACGCGAAGCAACAATTAACAATGTGTATGGCAAGGCAACCACCGTATGCGCGATGCCAATCGTCCAGAGCGAACGGTCGATATTCAGCACAGAGAAAAGAATCAGCAGAGCGACACCAAGTACCACATACGGGACGATCAGCGGCAGGACAGCTAACGCTACGAGTACATTCTGAGCGCGAAACTTGTAACGCAGCATCAAGATCGAGACCATCGTCCCAAGAACTGTAGCAGCCAGGCTGCTGCCAAGTGCGACCACAAGGCTGTTTCGAGCAGAGCGTAGAATGGCATCCGCGCTGAACAGCTGCTGGTACCAATTCAGCGTCAATTGTTTTATCGGAAAGGAAAGCGATGCACTGGAATTGACTGAAAACAGGAATAAAAAAACGATCGGCAGATATAACAACGCGATGAGGCCAAAATAATAGAGGGTGAGCGGGATGGAAGTGCGCTGCGTGTTCATTCGAACAATTGCCTGAGGTTGATCAGTCGCGTCGCAAATGCAACAAGAATCAATGTTGCAACCAGCATGATCATCGATAAAGCAGAACCCAGCGGCCAGTTGGCCGCCTTCGTGAAAAAGTCCTGGATGATATTTCCGTATAAAAATCCGCGGCTGCCACCCACAAGCAAGGGAGTCACATATTCACCCACCGTCGGAATAAAGACCATAAAGAACGCCGCGAATACACCGGGCAGACTCAACGGCAGCGTAATACGTGCGAATTGCTGCAGTGGCCGCGCACCCAGGTCCGCCGCGGCTTCAAACAGGATCGGGTCGATGCGCTGCAGTGCCGCCAGAATCGGCAGTGCTGCGAAAGGGATCCAGACATAGATCAATGTCAGGATGACAGCCGTGCGGTTGTACAGCAAGGCGGTCAGCGGCTCCTGCATAATTCCGATGTAAATCAGAAATGAGTTGATCACGCCTTCTGTACCAAGCAGTATCTTCCATGCCATCACCCGCATGAGATAACTGGTCCAAAATGGGACGAGCAGCAGGATCAAATAAAAACCAGCGCGGCGGCCAGCACGCAAAGCCAGGAAATAGGCCAGCGGATAGGCCAAGACGACCGTGCTTATACCAATTCCAAGCGCAGTGAGGGCTGAGACGCCGAGCAATCGCCAGTAGCTGCCGGTGGAGGAGACGCTGACATATTGAGCGAGCGTGGGAGGCCGCAGCTGAAGAAAATCGCCGCGCATATCGGCCCGAAAACTAAACACTGCCATCAGGAGGACTGGCAGCACAAAGAATATGCTTAGCCACAGCAACGGTGGCAGGTAAATGAACCAGAATGTGGCGCGCTGATCCAACCCCCGTCCCTCTCCCATCCTTCGGACACCCTTCCGCAATTTCCGACGACCTTCAGTCGGAAATTGCGGAAGGGATGGGGTGGGCGTACTCACGGCGCCGCTTTGACCTCCGCCCACATGGACGTCCACGCGTCGCGCTGTTCGGCGGTCAGGTTGGGCGTGAAGTTTGTCTTCTCGAGAATGTTGGGATCACTCAGACCAAACGCCTCAAGAAGTACCGGGTCTGTCACACTTTTCATTACATCCTGATTCGTGTGTCCATAATAGAACAGATTCACAACGTTATTGCCAGTTGCCTCGGCAAGTTTCGCATCCAGGAACTTCAGAGCCAGGTCAAGGTTCTCCGTGCCTTTGCGAATACCATAGAAACCAACCCAGGAATTACGGCCCTCTTTTGGATAGGCATATGCGACCGGCAGGCCCTCTCCCAACAGCAGGGCGTATGACCCTTGCCACGCGTAGGCGGCCCATACATCGCCGCTCCTCATGCCTTCCTGCAGTTCGGGCTCGCCACTCCAATAGAAGAGATTCAGGTCGCGCTGGGCAATCCACTCCTCTTTGATAGCAGCCAGCTGTTCGTCTGTGACCGCCGTTTCATCGTACCCGTGAATATAGGTCGAGATGGTCACGGCGCCCGGGCCGTCGTCCCACATCGAGATATGACCGGCGTATTTGGGATCCATCAGAGCAGCCCACGAATCGACCCCTTCGGGAATCTTATCGGTGCGATACAGGATCGATGTAAAGCCGATGTCCCAGGGAATAAAGTACTGCTTGCCGTTGATCTGGCCCAATTTCTTGTGGAAGTCAGACACCTTATCCCAGTTTTGCAGTTTGCTTGTGTCGATCTCTTCCACCAAGCCTTCATCCACATAGAACTGCAGCCACCCCGAATACGGATGGAAGATATCTGCCTGGTCGCCGGCTTTCATCTTGGAGTAAATGTCGGCGTCTGAAGCGCCAATCTCAAAATTGACTGTTACTTTTGGATACGTATTCTTGAAATCCACCCAGAAATCTTCAAGGTCATAGCCGGCCCATTCGAGTACGGTGAGCGAACCCGTTTGCTCCGCCGGAGGGACATTGGTTGCCGGCGCGGCGCCTCCACAGGCTGCGAGCGTGAGCATGAAGATAAAGACAAGAGTCCTAAGTGTAAAAAGCACAGATCGTTTCGATTTCATCTCCTGTTCCTTTCCACGAACCATAAAGTGAAGTTCAAAAGAAACCTATTGTGAAATGAGTATCTGTCGAGCAGCGACCTCCTTCCCCACCGAATCGATGCAGTTGTGCTGATGAATGTTGACTTAATCTCTCCAATTTGATTATATCATCCGTATCAATCGGTGCAGCGTCGAGCGAGGATTCCCGATACGGTATAATTGAACCCATGAATACGAATATTATTGGTGTACGTTTCACCAAAGTAGGCAAAATCTACCATTTTGACACCTCTGCCGTCCCCGATGTGGGCATCGGCGAGCACGTCATTGTGGATACTTCACGCGGCAAACACCTCGGCGAAGTCGTCCAGCGGGTGAAGGATGCGCCCGAGAAACCGGAAACCGGCTGGAGGTCCGTCGAGAGGCGTGCGACGCCGCGCGACCTGCTGCTGCTCCAATCGTGGCAGTCCAAACAGACCGAAGCCATGATCAACTGCCGCGCCCGCGCCTCCGAGCTCAAGCTGGATGGCGTCAAGATCGTCGCCGCAGAATACAATTACGACGGTTCGCGGCTGGCCTTTCTGTTCAGCACCGAAAGCGAAGAGAAGGTCGATCTCAAATCGCTAAAAAGGGACATGCATGACCTTTACCCGACCGCCCATATCGAGATGCGCCAGATCGGCCCGCGCGATGTGGCCAAGATCATCGGCGGCATGGGCGCCTGCGGACTCGAAACCCGCTGCTGCTCCAAATTCCTGACCGATTTCTCCCCGATCTCGATCAAGATGGCAAAGGATCAGGGTATCTCGCTCACGCCGAATGAGATCACGGGCATGTGCGGCCGCCTGCGCTGTTGTCTCATTTATGAGTATGAGCAATATGTGGCAGCTCGCAAGGAGCTGCCGAAACGCAACAAGCGTGTCGTCACGCCGAAGGGCGAAGGCAAGGTCATTGATGTTTTGCCGATGACCAATAAGGTGATGGTGCTCATTGAAGGCGAGGAAGGCAAGCGCTTCGTGGAAACCTTTGACCGTGAAGACCTGCAGCCATGGGACGAGCTCGAAGCTCTGCGACGCAAATCGGAGGCGCCCTGTGACCGTCACGACGGCGGTGGATGCACCTGCGGCAAAGCCCCGCGCAATAAAAAAAATTAGCCACTGAGACACCGAGACACGGAGAAGATTAATTCTGAACTCCGTGTCTTGATTTTTACTGCCTGATATGAGCGCCTTTGGCGCCATCCCGCGGGGCGGGACCTGACACCTCGCACCTCTCGTCTCACAGAACGCCTAACAGAGCGAGCGCGGTCGCACCTGACACCTCAATCTCTGGAACCAGACCCATGACACTGCCCGACAATTGGGACTCACCTCAAAACATTCTCGTTGTATTGGCTCATCCCGATGACCCTGAGTTCTTCTGCGGCGCGACTCTCGCCAGATGGGCCCGCGCCGGTCACCACATTACGTATCAACTGTTGACCTGCGGCGACAAAGGATTCAACGATTCCACCCCCGCAGACATGACCCCCGACGCGCTGTGCGCCATCCGTCATGAGGAGCAGCTTGCAGCGGCCAAAGTCATCGGCGCAGAGGCTGTCCACTTTATGGATGGCGCCGATGGCTATCTTGTACCGAATCTCGATCTGCGCCGCGACATCGTACGCGTCATCCGTAAGTTCAAACCCGATGTTTTCGTTACCTGCGACCCACAGACCTTATTTGCTGTATATGGAATCAATCACCCTGACCACCGCGCTGCCGGTCAGGCTGCCATGGATGCAGTCTTTCCCGCAGCGGGAAGCCCGGTCTTTTTCCCCGAGCTGCTGATCGAGGGACATCTGCCGCACATGCCAAAAGAGGTCTGGTGTTCGCTGACGATGCAGCCAAACGTGGTCGTGGATGTTACCGAAACATGGAGCATCAAGATCGAGGCGTTGCTCCAGCACAAAACCCAGATCGGCGAAGTGGATAAATTCCTCGAACGCATGAAGTCCCGCCGCACCGAAGACAGCACGGATGAGAATCCACGCTATGAAGAAAGATTCCGCGTAGTGAGCTATCGGTAAAGCATATCGTTGCAGTAGCCCTGAATCGCCACGAAACCTCGCCTGGCGGAGTAGCGACACATTCTTCGACACAAGACTCCACTTCTCCACTTCTCCAAAGGATCTCCCATGCCAGATTTCCTCTCCCACGCGCAAGAGCTTTTTCCCTACGCACAGTCCCTGCGCCGCGACTTTCACAGGCATCCCGAACTAGGTTTCCAGGAGATCCGCACCGGTGGAATTGTCGCGCAAGAACTGGAAGCGCTGGGAATGGAAGTGACCAAAGGCGTTGGAAAAACAGGCGTCGTCGGCTTGCTCGAAGGTACCAGGCCAGGGCCGACTCTACTTGTACGCTTTGACATGGACGCGCTCCCCATTACTGAAGAGACTGGTGCCGAATATGCTTCACAAAATCCAGGTGTAATGCATGCCTGCGGCCATGACGCCCATACGGCGATCGGCTTGACCGTGGCCAAAATGCTGCATACACACCGCGATGAGTTGGCAGGTACGATCAAGTTTTGTTTCCAGCCGTCTGAGGAGGGCCCTAGCGGAGAGGATGTGGGCGGCAATGTATTGATGATGCAGGATGGCGTACTTGAATCTCCCAAAGTGGATATGTCGCTGGCGCTGCATATTTGGAATGAAAAGCCGTTGGGTTGGCTGGGTATCGCAGCCAAACCTGTTATGGCAGGCGCTGATATTTTCACGATCAGGGTCATAGGAAGAGGTGGGCATGGCGCAATTCCCGACCGGGCGGTGGATCCCATCGTCGCCGCCGCAAATATGGTCCTGTCTCTGCAGACAATCGTTTCTCGAAATGTATCGCCACTCGATACAGCCGTTGTCAGTGTGACCAACATCCATGGCGGGACGGCGTTCAACGTCATCCCGCAGGAGGTAAGACTCGAGGGGACGATCCGCACATTTGATAACGGGATCCGGCAGAAAGTCGTGGAACGGATCGAGCAGATCGCCAGTGGAGTCGCATCGGCAATGGGATGTCAGGCAGAGGTATCGATCAAATTGATCACACCCGCGCTGGTCAACAATCCTTCACTGGCCGTTAGGGTTCAGGAAACTGCACGTCGCCTGTTGCCTGGATCGGATCTGGATGTTGAGTATCAAACCATGACTGCCGAAGATATGGCTTTTATGCAGCAAAAAATTCCGGGCTGCTACTTCTTTGTTGGCTCGAATGATGCATCTCGGCATCTCGATTATGGACATCACCACCCGAAGTTCGATTTCAATGAAGAGGTTCTGGTGCGCGCTTCGGCGCTTATGGCATCTGCCGCGTGGGATGTGTTGCAGAGTGCCGCCTAGGCGCTGAACTCATCCTGACCAATCCTTTGGAACTGTTTATTACAATCCCTTAATCCAACCACAGCGCCATCCCCTCGAACAAGAAACACGGTACAGTTAGTGCAACCATCAGCCAACCTTGCGAAGGATACATGCCTTCGCAAGATTATTCTTACTGAGTTTTGAATTAATAATTTCCGCCGCAAACATGTCATTGCGAGCGCTCTTCGCGAAGTGTCGCATGGCGCCATGGCGACACAATCCCTTCTTTCATGCAAACTTTCGCGTACATTGAGCCGGGAGATTGCTTCGTCGGGACGAGCACCTCCTCGCAACGACATTGGAAACGGAAATTAATTTTTCAAATATCATTAGGATGAAGATATGACAGAGAATAAGAATGAAAAGTGGGCGCCGCGTTTCTTCACGCTTTGGACCGGACAGGCCCTCTCTCTGCTTGGCAGTCAGCTTGTTCAATTTGCGATCATCTGGTATCTCACCCAACAGACAAATTCTGCGACTACGCTGGCCATCGCCTCGCTAATGGGATTACTGCCGCAGGTGATCCTCTCCCCGTTTATTGGCACATGGGTCGACCGCGGTAATCGACGTCGCATCCTCATCTTTGCAGATGCCACGGTTGCCATCGCAACGCTCGTCCTCGCGATTTTATTCTGGCTCGATCTGACGCAGATTTGGCATATTTACGCCATGCTCTTCCTGCGGGCGGTAGCAGGTGGGTTTCACCAATCGGCGTTCGGCGCCTCCGTGGTACTGCTGGTGCCTAGGGACCAGCTTTCGCGCGTGCAGGGATTCAACCAGGCTCTCTATGGTGGCTTGAACATCATATCGGCGCCACTGGGAGCCTTTCTGTATGGGGCACTGCCGATGCAGGGAATTCTTTCCATCGACATACTGACCGCGCTGATCGCCATCACGATCGTCTTCTTCACTCATATTCCCCAACCTCAGCGCGACGCGGCCGCGCAGGCGACGTTCTTTCAGGATTTCGCGGCCGGCTTTCGGTATCTCATCACATGGCGCGGACTGACGATCGTTCTTGGCATGGTGATGGTCATCAATTTCTTCTACACCGCGGCAGAATCGCTCACTCCCATTCTGATCTCAAGACACTTTCAAGGCAATGTGGAAAACCTCGGGGTCTGGCAGGCGATGTTCGCCATTGGCACCATTCTGGGCGGGATTCTGCTGGGCACATGGGGCGGGTTCAGAAAGCGCGTCGTCACAGCACAATTGGGCCTGATCCTTCTCGGTCTCAGCACATTGCTGATTGGCTTTATGCCTGCCAGTTTTCTATTATTCGCGGTTGTGATCAATACCCTCGGCGGATTGGTGCTGCCGATCGTGAACGGTTCCTACGGCGCGATCCTGCAATCGGTCATCGCGCCAGAAATGCAGGGACGCGTGTTTGCCTTCATCATGAGCGCCGCCACGCTTGTTTCTCCTTTGGGGCTTATCATCGCCGGGCCCATCTCAGATCTGTTCGGTGTCCCAGTTTGGTTCCGCATCGCAGGCGCAACGTGCATAGTGATGGGACTGGCCGGATTTTTCATTCATGAAGTCATGCAGATGGAAGAAGAGAAAACCGGACTGACGAGTACCGCATAAACAGAAAAATTCAGTAAATCATGATTTTGGAGTGCAGGAGCGTCGCCGTGGCGACACTTGCTCCTGCCATTTTGGACGGCAAGCCGTCCGACTCCAAAGCTGAATCTGTGATTTACTAATATTCGAAATTCAGCCCGGAAAGTTTACTTGTTTATGAGACTCTCTGTAACCGGGAACATTCATAGAATGTACCTCGTTGTTACAGTATGCAAAGAATTTTTTTCCCGCTGCTCTTCCTAAGCCTTGTCCTGGTTGCCTGTTCCGCAGGCGGACTCTCCACGGAAGCCCCTCCCGGCAACTCCACAGCCGTGCCGACGACGCCCGCGACCGAAGTGCCAACGGAGGTCGTGCTCCCCATTCTCACAAGACCTGTTCTGCCTCCTGAAAAACTCATCGCAACGGTCTCCACCCCACACATTGAGCAGGGACCGGACGGCCCAGTGACAACCGTGCCATCCTACCCTGAAGGTTGCGGGTATCAGTGGGCATATCAGGATCTGCCCGAACTCTCAGCTGATTTTTTACAATCCCTTCAACAACTGCAACCCGAAGCGCAGGGCAACGCATTTGCCTTCGGGGAAAATTGCCTGCAGGGCGATGGACGCGTCATCCGCTTTATCGCCATGGAAACAGATTTCAATGTCACACTGCGCGTGAATGACATCATGGACAAAGCTGAACTAGGCGGGTGGGTCGTGAAGATCATGCAGGTGATCGACTCGATCCCACCCGACCAGATCATGGGTCCACGCCCCGGCCGTGTGAGCATCGGATTCCAATCCGCCGGGCAGCAGGAGTCGCTCAGTTTCTATATCGACCAGTATCATGGATTATCGCCGGGGTTGAGTAATGTAGAAATTTATGAAGCGCTGAAAGCACAGTGACAGCTAAGTGACAGTCAAAAGGTGACTGTCACTTTTTTTATCCCTTGACAACTATTTGATTTCGTCGTATATTTTGTTTAGTAATTACTAAACATACAAAACGAGATAAACATGCCACAATCGCTTTCCAGCATCAAGCAGGACTTCACCGAAGGACTCAGTCAGATCAGCCGCTTCTGGGGCTTCCCAAAGGGGATGGGAGCCATCTTTGGAGTGCTGTATCTCTCCCCCACGCCACTTTCCCTCGATGAGATCGTCGCTGAAACCGGACTCACCAAAGGCGCGATCAGCACTGAGATCCGGGCCCTGGCCCGCATGGGGCTGGTCCACCGCTCCACCAAACTTGGCGACCGCAAAGATTACTACGAAGCAGAAGCGGACTTCTATGCCGCAATTAAATCGATCCTGAAGGAACGCCAGAACAGTGAATTCGACCGTGCCGTCCGTTCGGTAAAAGACACGCTTGCCACCATGGAGGCGAATTGGGTGGAGAACGAAGAGTGGAATTTTGTCTATGAGCGTGTGCATGCATTGCAGGATTTCTTCAATGCCATCGATAGTCTCTCGCAAGCCGTCATGCGACTGGAGAAATTAGGTTTAGCAAACGTTACGAAGATATTGGGTGTGTTGAAATAAACTCTTGCGGATCAGCTTTCAGAGAGACAACATGAATACGATAACCGTTTTCCTAATCGAGATCCTGATTACCCTGCTGGTTGTATTCCTGACATTAGCCTATCTGCGGCCGTTCCTGCGACGAATTTTGGTGGACTTATGCAGCACAGACGATCGCGCCCAATTTTGGACAACCTTCACGAATATTGTATTGGTAGCGCTTCCACTGATCTCTGCCTTGGGTTTTACTCCGCCAGGTTCGGCAGAAAATACAGTCACTGCAATTGTGCATCAGCTGAAATCCAACCTGACGAATTTTATGCTGGGCTTTGTGCTCATCGGATTTGTCCTTCTGTTTTTCTCCGCTTCTGCGTCCAGGTCTTTGAAACGAGAAAAACAACCAGAGAATGTAAATAAGTAGAGGAAAAATGAAAATAGCAGTCACAGGTGCATTTAGTTACTCAGGAAAATACATCGCCAAACGTTTGTTGGATTGCGGTGAAGAAGTGATCACCCTGACGGGCCATCCGAACCGCCCCGACCCGTTCGGTGGGAAGGTCAAAGCCTTTCCGCTGGATTTCGATGAAGCGGGTATGGCCCGCAGCTTGCAGGGTGTGGATGTGCTGGTCAACACCTATTGGGTGCGGTTCGACCAGGGCAAAAACACCCAGCCGCGCGCCGTCGAAAACACGCGCAAGCTGGTCAATGCTGCCAAAGCCGCCGGGGTCAAAAGGATCGTCCACATCAGCATTGCAAATCCGTCTGCCGACTCACATCTTCCCTATTATTGGGGCAAGGCAGCCAACGAAAAAGCGGTGATCGAATCGGGTTTGTCGTATGCAATCCTGCGACCCACGGTGCTGATCGGCAAGGAAGATATCCTGATCAATAATATTGCCTTCCTGCTGCGGCGCTTTCCGCTCTTCTTCATCCCCGGCGATGGATCCTATGGCATCCAACCGGTGTATGTGGAAGACCTGGCAGAACTTGCGGTTCAGGGTGTTTATGGAAAAGAGAATTACATCGTCGATGCCGTTGGGCCCGACTCATACACATTCAAGGAACTCGTCCAATTGATCGGCGAAAAGATCGGCGCGAAACGACCGTTGATCTCCGTCCCGCCACGCCTGGCATTACTGGTGGCACAATTCCTGAGTCTTTTCGTCGGCGATGTGATCCTCACACCCGAAGAAGTGGCTGGTTTGATGGCAAATCTACTAGTATCCAAACAGCCCGCGTTAGCCAAAACCGCGTTCAAGGACTGGCTGGAAGCGAACAAATCGACTGTTGGGATGAACTATGCATCCGAAATCAAGAGGCATTACCAATGAAAACAAATACGTACCTGCGATGGTCATTGTTGATCCCGATCCTGGTATGGCTGCTTTGTCTTTTGTTTATGATACCCGCAAGCCTAATCACATTTCAGGACCCCACATTGGGACAATCAAACAGCATATTGGACCTGCTGTTCGCGTTTGCAGGAGCCTACCTATTCGGGATCGTCCTGTGGATCGTTCCCTACCTGTTGCTTTCACTCATCCTGTTCTTTTCGAGCTTAATCGGTTCGCCACGCGTCATGATCACGCTCTGTGCACTCTCACCGCTTGCGATGACTGCCCTGACGCTCGCTCTCATGAACATCTTCCTGTTCGGCTACGTTGGAGTAAGTGCATTCCCCGATATGCCAATCTCCAGCCTGCAAGGCTACACCGAATCCACGCTGGCTGTGGGCGGCCTTACCCTGCTGTGGGGGTATATGTGCGTTTGCATCGGATATGGGATCTACAGGCTGCTTCAACGGCGCGGGATCATTCGCGAGGAACAGGCTTTAGAGATCGCTCTCCAGCCCGTATGAATACAGATGACATTCGACAACACAAGATCGTTCTGTTTGACGGTGTATGCAATCTGTGTAGTCACTCGGTCATCTTCATAGTCCAGCATGAAACCAAGCCGGTTTATTTATTCGCTTCCATTCAATCGGAGACCGGCAGGCAGTTATTAACCTGGTGTGGGTTACCGGGCGATTATTCTGAGGCCGTGGTCTTGATCAACCATGGAAAGAAATATCTCGGTTCTACTGCCGCGCTGAAGATCGGACAGACTCTAAAATTCCCCTGGTCCCTGCTGGCATCGATGGGGCTGATCGTTCCGACGTTTTTGCGCGACTGGGTCTACAACCAGATCGGCAAACATCGCTATCAATGGTTTGGGAAACGGGATGTTTGCATGATCCCCACCGAAAACCTCAGGTTAAGGTTTCTATAAAAAAATGATGGCGCTTGGGCGCCATCATTTTTACTCATCTGATCTCTACCACCCCACCACATTTGGGACTATCCATACAGCCGTAATACTTTCTTCCAGCACTCAAGCCGTTGCGATGGATGCGCAGGACCATCATCTTGCCGCAGACAGGGCACATGGGAACAGAATCTGCTCTTACCGTCGCCCGCATCGGAGCCGTGTCTTTCACTTTCATGATCGCCAGTTGGAATAATTCCGTCAGATCGTTTTCAGAATAGCGCTCACTTGAAGGGACATGCACAAGTGGCAGCCCGGCGCTCACGAACAGGTTTTCCATGAATTGATCGGCTTCACGCGTTTCGGTCCGAACGACGGGTTTGACAAGTTCGATGCCGATCGCAGGCTTGAATGTCTTCGGGTCGCACAGCAGGAAATCGACATGTTTACGGAAGAATTTATTAAAAAAGTGAACGTTCTCATTGGGACGCACAATATAAAAAATATCGTTCAGCGATACCTTCGGACAGATCATATAATGACGCCCCGCCATGCTCTGCAGCACGCGTAACAAAGCAGCTTCCGGCGTGGACAAAAATGTTTCACGCAAGCGATAGGGCAATCGCTCGTCGTTGTCTTTGACGCGGATAGACTTTGTGTCTGTCATGTTGAAAATCCCATTCCATTATAGCAGGATGTGTTACAGGGTGCCGCATTTTTGGCTTTTATTGAAGATTATGTTTCAGCTTGCAGGCAGGCATGAAGCAAAGCTAATCTTTAGACGAGCGGTGCTCGCCTCGAATCAAATTCAGGACCTTTTGCTTGAGCGCGGCGTTACAGGCCAACCCCTCCGCGTGGGTGTGGCCTTCTTCGCCGCTCCATGAGCCGAAATAGCCGCCTGCCTCGCGTAAGATCGGCGCCATCGGAGCCACGTCCCAGATGGAAATGGATGGGTCGAGCATCGCCTCCACACGCCCGGTAGCCACCAGGTGATAGCCATAAGCGTCGCTCCAGCCGCGCCCAAAGAAGAATTCCTTGTGGAAGCGCTCGAAGACTTTCAGCCGCTTGTGTGTGCGGAAACCCGACCAGCTCGTATAGCAAAATACAGCTTCCTTCATCTCACCGACATCCGATACATGGACGCGCTTGCCATTCCACCAGCAGCCAAGCCCATCCGCGGCGTAGAGGATCTCATCCAGCGCCGGGAAGCAGACCGCGCCGACGCGTGCCACGGCTTCGATCTCCAGGGCGATCAATACCGAATAGAATGGCACCCCTTTGATGAACGATTTCGTCCCGTCGATGGGGTCAACGATCCAACGGAAAGGATTGCCCTGCCCGGCTGATTCACCGTATTCCTCGCCGACAATCGCATGGGTCGGAAAGTTCTTCTCGATCTCACCGCGGATGAATTCCTCGGTGGCTTTGTCGGCAGCAGTGACCGGGGACTCGTCATGCTTGAGGTCATGTTGAATCCCTTTGTTATAGTGGCTGAGCGTAATGCGCCCAGCGCGATACGCAAGTTGTCGTGCGAAAGTGAAGTAGGGTTGTAGGTTCATAGTATTCCCAACCTTGCGAAGGTTTAAAACCTTCGCAAGGTTATTCTAATCAAAATAGTACTTTGTAAGTTTTCTTTCCATTGCCTCAGGAATATCCGAGTTCACAAAGTTTCTGTATTCATCTGGTGATGTAAAGAATAACTTCGGAGATTGTGGATCAAATAGCGTATCACTACGAACACCGATCCATTCCATATAGTTACTAAATCGCCAGTCTTCAGGCTTAGAAACCAGCCCTGCTAGGACCGGATTCAGATGAATGTAGCGAACAAGCGCATAGATATAACTCGATTCTTCAACAAGAATGCTCTTAGTGCGACCTTCAAACAACATGCCCGTTCGGTGTTGTTGCATATTAAAGGCTTGTGAGTAGCTATTGAATAACCGTTGAAGAAATGGAGACAGTGCTCCATCCTGTTCTACTCTTATCAGAAAATGATAGTGATTAAGCATCAGCACGTAAGCTATGATGCGAATCGCGTAGAATGGAAGAAACTGCCTTGCGCGCCGTAGTAGGAAATCATAATTTTCTTCATTTACGAAGATCGGCTGTCGGTTGGTGCCACGATTATAAACATGATAATACTGACCTGCATAATGCTTCATATACTGTTCGTACAAAGCCTTGCGAAGGTTGGATGGAACGTCATTGCCTGTAGCAAGAACCTTCGCAAGGCTTAAATTTCAAGTTTTTCCAAAAGCTTTAGCTCTTCCTCTTTATTCTTCACTTCCCCATCCAGCCAGGCGGCGCGGAGTTGGCGGAGGATTTCAGCGAATCCTGGACCTGGTTCGAGACCGCGCGCTTTCAAGTCATCGCCTGTGATCGTCGGTTTGACATTGCGCCAATGCGCCAGGAAATCACGCAAGGCTGTCTCTCTCCTTGTGAGATAGACCGCATACACAGCGATGGATGGCAAATGCTCAAGGTGGAACGTCCACTGGCTGGGTTTCCACTCGATCATGGAAGGGAGGTCTTTCAAAAGGGTCGAAGCTGCGCGGGCCGACTTGCTTAGCAATAACGGAAAGTCGAGTCGTTTAGCGACCAGGTCGATGTCGTACTCCGACAATGGCAGCAACCAGAGAATCCAGCCGAGCGTCCGCTTAAACGTCATAATATCGGGAATGGTGAACTCGCCGAACTCAGAAGATAGGATTTCCAGAAATGGCAGTTGAAAGTTAGCCTGCACCAGGGAGGGATGAAGGATCCGCAGTAGATCCAACTCTGCAACACGCCGCAGCATGGAGGATGGGTCTGACTCTTCATACATTTGATCGATCTCGTGCCGCAGGCGTTCGCCACTCAGATGTGAAAGAACTTCGCGCGATTCCTCGTTGATCAATTTCAGAGTCTCGGCGTCGATCTCAAACCCGTAGCGCGTCGCATATCGGACGGCTCGCAGCATGCGTGTGGGATCGTCGATGAATGATCGGCTGTGCAGCACACAGACCCGCCTGCTCTTCAGATCTGCCTGTCCGCCCAGTGGATCGTGCAGGCGTCCCCAAAACCTGCCATCCAGGCGGAGCGACATGGCATTGATGCTGAAATCACGGCGCCGCAGGTCATCGTCGATCGTAGAGCGCGTGATGGTGGGCAATGCCCCCGGCTGGGCATAGGTCTCTGCCCGCGCAGAAATAAAATCAAGGAAAGCCGGAAAGCCGGATGCTCCCAGCAACGGGATGTTCAGGCGTCTGAATGTGGTCTCGTCCAGCGTCCATGTGGCGGTGCCGAAACGCGAGTGAAACACGACCCGGCCGGCATATTTGCGTAAAACTACTTCAGCCAGTTTCGCCGCGTCCCCTTCGACGGTGAGATCAAAATCCTTGATCGCGCGGCCGAGCAGAAGGTCCCGTACAGAGCCGCCCACCAGATACAGAGGCAGGTCGAGGCGCTCGGCTTCCGTCCGAACAAGCTGGATCAGGGCTAACGCTTCCGGCGTCAGTTGCTGTTCAAGGGTATCAGAGAGGTTCATGGTGAGTTGCTTCCATTTTACCCTCTACCAGACTCCTTCCATACGACCGCTTGTCTCATCGTTAACTTTACCTGCCGCAAGCATTTGCAGGCTCAAATTGATGATCAAAGTAAAGGGGAGCGATCACAAGTTGTAGATTGGCCATTCAATTCGCCATGTTCGCAGGTCGGACACTTGCACAGAACGCACACCTACCCTGGCGGGTGGTGCCAGGGAGTACGGTGTTGCCCCCGCTTGCGGCGGGATCTGCTACAATCCGACTTACAAACGTTTAGCGCACCCGTACATTATCCGTAGGAGGCACGGTGCAAAATTCAGGTATAATGTGCGCCATGAGATTGAACCCGCTCCCGTCCCCTCGAATCTTCGGTCAACCTGCCTGGTCTGGATGAGGTTCAGTTCCGCGTGTGTAGACGGCTCCCAGACTCTGGCGAGCCGTTTTTTATTTACCCTCACCTCCGGCCCTCCCTCCGCTCTGTTATGGGATGCTTCTCTATCTCCCAGGCAGGAGAGGGGAGAAACTGAAATGGACATCAAACAACTCACCGACGAGATGAAACGCCTGGTCCGTTCGAAAGGCTGGTACGAAGCCGATAGCAAACGCCCGCAGACGCCGCGTAATCTGGCGATCTCTTTATCGGTGGAAGCCGCGGAGATCCTGGAGCATTTTCAATTTCAGGAGAATGCCAAAGACAAGGATGAGCTGGCAAGTGAATTAGCGGATGTAGCGTTGTATTTGCTGCAGCTTGCGTCGGTAACTGAGATCGATCTGGAAAAGGCGATTTTGGATAAGATCGAAGTGAACAAGACAAGAGAATGGGATGTGGAGCAGTAATAAGTGGAACGAAAAAAGTGAGAAGTTTCGGATATTAGGCGAGAGAAATCATGCGAGTATCTGTATTTGGCGGATCACAACCAAAAGAAGGCGAAACGACGTATGCTGAAGCGTTGGAACTCGGCAGGCTGTTAGCGCAACGCGGACACACCGTCCTCACCGGCGGCTATATCGGCGTGATGGAAGCTGTCTCCCGCGGCGCAAAAGAAGCCGGCGGACACGTGATCGGCGTGACCTGTGAAGATATTGAGGCTTGGCGTCACGTCAAGGCAAATTCATGGGTGATGGAAGAGATTCGTAAGAAGACTCTTGTGGAACGGCTGCATACCCTCATCCATGAATCGGATGCAGCGTTCGCCCTGCCCGGCGGCGCGGGTACGTTGACCGAAATTGCATTGATGTGGAATCTGATGATCGTGGAGTCGCTGCACCGGAGGCCGCTGGTACTGATCGGGCGCGGTTGGCAGTCCACGTTCGATCAGTTTTTCCAGGAGTTCAACTCCTATATGACCGCGCCTCAACGCGAGATCCTAAAATTCGCGCAAGATGTGCAAACTGCTGTAAACATGTTGGCATAGGGCTTGCCCCTATCCCAAGAATTCTAAAGAAACCGGATGACTGCAAGGGTCATCCCGACTCAACCTGAATCTGAGGAAAAAATGGCTGAAGAAAAATTAACAACTCGTGCAGAAGACTTTTCCGAGTGGTTTAACCAACTCGTCCTCCGCGCTGACCTGGCAGATTACGCGCCCGTGCGCGGCTGCATGGTGGTGAAACCTTATGGCTGGGCGCTGTGGGAGAACTGCATGGCTGCGCTCGATAAGCGTTTCAAAGAAACCGGTCACGTCAACGCCGCGTTCCCCATGCTGATCCCCATGTCGTTTTTCGAAAAAGAGAAGGAACACGTGGAGGGCTTCTCGCCTGAACTGGCAGTGGTCACACATGGCGGCGGCGAAAAATTGGAGGAACCCCTGGTCGTGCGGCCTACCTCTGAGACGATCATTGGATATATGTATTCCAAGTGGATCAAATCATGGCGCGACCTGCCTGTGCTGATCAACCAATGGGGCTCTGTACTGCGCTGGGAAATGCGTACCAGACTGTTCCTGCGCACAGCTGAGTTTTACTGGCAGGAAGGGCATACTGCCCACGCGACAAAGGAGGAGGCCGTCGAGGAAATGTATACAATACTCAATGCCTACACCGACTTCGCCGTAAATGAAGCCGCACTGCCTGTCCTTAAGGGTCAGAAGAGTGAGAGTGAAAAATTCGCTGGCGCACAGATCACCACATCCATCGAAGGCATGATGCAGGACAAGCGCGCCCTGCAGTCGGCAACATCTCATTACTTCGGTCAGAACTTTGCCAAGGCATTCGACATTCAGTTTGTGAATCAAAGTAATACACTGCAATATGCCGAGACCACCTCGTGGGGTCTCTCCACCCGCATGATCGGGGCGATCATCATGACCCACGGCGACGACCAGGGACTTGTGCTGCCTCCCCGCCTGGCGCCTATTCAGGCGGTCATCGTCCCTATCTACAAGAACGACGCCGAGAAAAGTAAGGTCATGGAAGTCGCCGACCGCGTGTTCAAGGAACTCAAGGATTGTGGTATTCGCGTCAAGATGGACGATCGCGACAACGTCAGCAGTGGATTCAAGTTCAACGACTGGGAGTTGCGCGGCGTGCCCGTCCGCGTCGAGATCGGTCCCAGGGATGTGGAAAAGGGCAGCGTCGCCCTGGCCCGCCGCGACCGGCCCGGCAGGGAAGGTAAATCCTTTGTTCCCCAAACAGACCTGGCGACCACGGTGAGCCATCTCCTGGTGGAAATCCAGGCTGCACTTCTCAAACGCGCAACTGAATTCCGTGATGCCAACATCCATGAGCCTGCCGATTACGAAGACCTGAAGAAGATCGTCACGGATGGATGGGCGCTTGCCTATTGGTGCGAATCAAAGGAATGTGAAGCCAAAGTAAAGGAGGATACCAAAGCAACCACGCGCAACATTCCTTTCGACCAGCCCGATCAGGAAGGGACGTGCATCGTCTGCGGCAAGCCTTCGACGCGTAAGGTGTATTTCGCCAGGGCTTATTAATATAAAATTCCGTCATTGCGAGGGCGATAGCCTGAAGCAATCTCACACCTGGCAAGGAGATTGCTTCGTCGCGAAGTGCGCTCCTCGCAATGACGGTCATTGCTCATGCCCGCAATTGATTTAGCCCGTCTCAAAAAACAAACCGCCCGTCTCGCTGATCTCTTCGACCAGCCCGCGGATTTTTTGCGCGCACATCGCGAGATCCTCGATTATTACGTCAATCGCACGCTGCGGACCCAGACCGTGGCGCCATCGTCCGTACTCCCTACCTACCGCACACCAACTGTTGTATTGCGTCACATCGAACATGAACTGGGGCCGGTTGCCGAAAAGAAGCCGCTCCAGGCGCTCGAACTTGCAGATGCCCTTTGGGATGAAGGCTGGCTCGAAACGCGGCTGCTGGCGGCCTATCTTCTGGGACGCATCCCGCCACAGGAGGAGCGGCTGCTCGCCCGCCTCACCGCCTGGACCCAGGCCGTACGCGACCCAAGCGTCCGCGCCGCGCTGCTGACGACGAGTCTCACCCGGCTGCGACGTGAAACGCCCGACCTGTTCCTGATCCTCGTGAAAGAGTGGCTGCATCCTGCACGCCAGCGTCTATGGTCCAATGGGATCCAGGCGCTCGTGCCTCTCATCTCATCCCCCGATTTTGACAACCTGCCCCCCATTTTTGAGCTGGTCGAGCCGGCGTTAAAATCGGCACCGGCCGCGTTACAATTTGACTTGCAGGAATTGATCATCACTCTCTATCAGGCTTCACCAGATGAGACCCTCTACTTCCTGCAGCAAGTACTCAAAGCGACGAAGAGTCCGTTGCCCGCAATTGCTTTGCGGCGCATGTCGGCCGAACTGCCCACGGACCTTCAGCTAAATCTGCGCGAGATATTGCGCGAAAAGCGCTAGAGAAAGGAGCGATAATGCCACTTGTATTAAGAGGAATCATCGGTGCGATCCTGCTCTTCCTGGGACGCGAGCTCAATTTTCTGTTTGCGGCTGCCATGGCGGCATTGTGGAGTTTTCGCATCGCGCCACACCTGCCCGCGACCTGGCCTGCCTGGGGCGACTGGGCGTTTGTGGGCGCCCTGGCTGTGATTGCGGCGGCGATCGCTTTGATCAATGAACGGGTGGGTTACTTCCTCTCAGGCTTTCTCGCGGGATCATTTTTCCTGGTCGAGTACTTTGCGCCCGGCGGATCGACTGTCCCTGTTTTGCCATTCATTGTCGGCGCTGTGATCGGTTCACTCATCCTTGGATTGCTGACGGAGTGGGCGATGATCCTGGTCTCCTCGGCCATTGGTGCGGCCTACGTCCTCGGCCTATTCCGACTCAGTCCCACCGCGGAGATCCTCGTGGGGGCAGGCTTGTTCATCATTGGCGCGCTGGCGCAAGTCATCATCATGCAGGCGCAAAAACATTCCGAGAGATAGCAGCGCTCTGATAACTCCGCAGGCATAAACGTGTTATCGTACTAAACATTGAGAGTGTACAATCCCGAAGGCGCAAGGAAAAGCCTTCGGGATTGTCGAACAAGCGCCTGTCGCACAAATAACCAAACGCAGTAGATCACAGATTCGGCTTTGGAGTCGGGCGGCGTCGCCGTGGAAGAGCCTGCCCCGCGAGGCGGGGTGGCGACACTTGCCGTCCAAACTGGTGGCGCGAGGCGCCACACTCCAAATTCGTGATCTACTGAAACGTATCAACGGCATCATAGGTTGAATTTCATTTCAAATAATCTTTCGAGGTCGTGCATGCCCAATCCGCAAATCTACTGGCACACTACAACCCATATGCCGGGGGAAGATAATACGATCACCCCGCTCCCCGAACGAGCAGACGTTGCGATCATCGGCGGCGGCTACACAGGTCTTAGCGCGGCGCGGACGCTGGCAAAGCTGGGCGTAAAGGTGGTGTTGCTCGAAGCTGAGACCATTGGCTGGGGCGCCAGCTCGCGCAATGGGGGCATGGTGCTGACCGGACTCAAGCTTGGGATGCAGACGATCCAGAAACGCTACGGAAAGGAAATTTCCAAACGACTGTTCCAGTATTCGCTTGATTCGATCGATACGGTCGAACAGATCGTCAAGGACGAGGGGATCGAGTGTGGCTTCAAACGCTATGGTCATCTTCTGACAGCCAATAAGCCCCATCATTTCGATGGGTTGAAAGCCGAAGCTGAATTCATGGAGAAGGAATTCAATCACATACTCCATTTGGTCCCGAAAGAGGAGCAGCGCAAAGAGATCGGCACGGATCTTTATTACGGCGCACTGCTGGACGAGACCAGCGGCGGTTTGAATCCTGCGCAGTATGTGGCCGGGCTGGCGCGTGCCGCGGAAAATGCAGGGGCAGAACTGCACGCCCGGGCACGCGTCACCCGGCTCAGGCGTCGGGATGGATGCGTCGAGCTCGAAACGGAACGAGGCCGCATAACAGCAGAATCCGTTTTGGTGGGCACGTCTGGGTATACGGGCAATCTCATAAAGAACCTGCAAAAGAAAGTGATTCCGATCGGGTCGTTCATCATTGCTACAGAACGGTTGGGCGACAAACTCGCAAGTGAGCTTAGCCCAAAGAACCGGATGATCTTTGACTCAATGCATTATCTGAATTATTTTCGGCTTTGGGATAACCGCATGATCTTCGGCGGGCGGGCGGCATTTTTCCCCGAAACGTCGCACACCATTGAACGCAGCGCAGAGATTCTGCGTCTCGAAATGGTCGAGGTATTTCCGCAATTGCAAGATACACAGGTCGAATATGTATGGGGCGGCACACTCGATTTTGCCTTCGACATGATGACGCATGTGGGCCAAATGGATGGCGTTTATTATTCGCTAGGATACGCTGGTCACGGCGTTGCCATGGCGACTCACTCCGGGAAAACTGTGGCGGAGGCGATGCTAACGGGTACGATCCGCGATCATCCATTGGCATCGTTCGATTTTCCGGGCGCGCCGCTGGGATTGTATAACGGCACACCCTGGTTTCTGCCGCTGGCGGGCGCCTGGCACAAGATTCTGGATTGGGTCGAATAAGAGCGATCAGATTCCATGGAATGTCAATTAAGCGGATAAACAAATCGTCCAAGGAGATAGAAGCATATGGATACCAATACATTCTACGCGATCACTTCGGCTACCTGTTTCACCCTGGTCGGTCTATGGTGGACCGTGGTCAGGGATCGATCTGAGTGGCTCAAGAATGAAACGACAAAACGCCTGGCGGCAGGCGTGTATGCTTCCTTCCTGATCCCCGCCCTGATGAGCATGGCAGCGCAGATCGGCGGCACCAACGCCTTCATTTGGCAGTTGGTGTTCATCATCGCCTCGGGCGCGGGGATTACCTTTTCAAGTCGGCTCATTCAAGTCACACGGGCTTCAAACATGAACGGTGCATTCAGCAGAAACAGCTGGACCGTCCCGGTGCTGTACGGTCTCATCCTGTTCTTTGCGTTGTTGCCGGGGCTGGCGCGGATCGTTGGGCTGGAACCGCTGCAGTTGGAAGCGATCCTCTTAAGTTTGTTGATCCTGGTTGCCCACATCATGGCATGGGAATTCATGACCAGTTCCTCGTAATCGGACATAAACAGTTCACTTAAAAATGCGACAAGCGGTAGAATTGCCGCAAACGTCCAAAAAGTTCACTCGGAGGAGGCCCCATATGGCCATAAAGACCAATGGAAGCGTGAAGGAATTGGAAGGGGAAGTCTATTACCCGTCGGAAGAAGTCATCGCCCAGGCAAGGCTAAAAGATTGGGATGCACTGGCAGAAAAAGCCCGCAACGATATGCAGGGCTTCTGGGCTGCTGAAGCCAACGAACTCGAGTGGTTCCAAACCTGGGAAAAAGTTCTGGATGATTCCAATACGCCGTTTTTCAAATGGTTTGTCGGCGCGAAGACCAACATCGTCCATAACGCCATCGATCGGCACCTCAAAACACATCGCAAGAACCAACTCGCGTTGATCTGGGAGAGCGAGGACGGTAAACTCGAACGCACCTTCTCTTATTACGCGATGAACCGCGAGGTCTCACGCATGGCGAACATCATCAAGTCGATGGGCGTGAACAAAGGCGACCGCGTCACCATCTATATGGGACGTGTGCCCGAGATCGTCTTTGCCATGTTGGCATGTGCCAAGATCGGCGCGATCCACTCCGTCGTCTTTGGCGGCTTCTCAGTCGATTCGCTGCAGGGACGCATCGATGACAGCCAGTCGAAACTGGTGATCACCTGCGACGGTTCCTTCCAGAACGGCAAGATCGTGGAACTCAAGAACATTGTCGATGACGCCGTCAAGCGCTGCCCGTCGGTGGAAAATATGATCGTTGTCAAACGCACAGGGCAACCAGTCAATATGGAAGCGGGACGCGATCACTGGTTCCACGATATGTGCGCGCTGCCCATCGCGAACGGCAAATGTCCCACAGAAGTCATGGATGCGGAAGATCCGCTCTTTATTCTGTATACATCTGGTTCCACCGGTAAACCAAAGGCCATCCTGCATACACACGGCGGCTATATGGTCGGCACCTACTCCACGCTCAAATATGTCTTCGATATACGCGACGATGATCGTTGGTGGTGTACCGCTGACCCAGGCTGGATTACCGGACATTCCTACATTGTGTATGGACCGATGATCAATGGCGCCACCTCCATGTTATTCGAAGGCGGTCCATCCTATCCGTATCCGAACCGCTGGTGGCAGGTGATCGAACGCTTTGGCATCACGATCTTCTATACGGCGCCCACAGCCATCCGCGGCTTGATGCGCTTCGGTGAGGCCTGGCCCAACAAGCACGATCTCTCCTCGCTGCGCCTGCTGGGTTCTGTTGGTGAGCCGATCAACCCCGAAGCCTGGAAGTGGTATTACCGCGTCATCGGGAAAGAGAAATGCCCGATCATGGATACCTGGTGGCAGACCGAGACCGGCAACTTCATGATCACCCCCACCCCCACCGTGCCCCTCAAACCCGGCTCGGGCACACGTCCGTTCTTTGGGCAGGAAGCCGAAATCGTGGACGAACAGGGTAATCCCGTCCCCGACGAGACGGAGGGCTATCTGACGCTGAAGAATCCGTGGCCTGCCATGCTGCGCACGATCTACGGTGACCCGGACCGCTATGTGAGCCAATACTGGAGCAAGTATCCCGGTCGCTACACCACGGGCGATTCTGCCAAGCGCGATAAAGATGGCTATTTCTGGATCATCGGCCGCGTGGACGATGTGATCAAGGTCTCCGGTCACCGTTTGGGTACTGCCGAAGTAGAATCGGCGCTGGTCAGTCATCCTGCGGTCGCGGAAGCCGCCGCGATCGGGCTTCCCCATGAAGTAAAGGGACAGGCCATCCACACGTTTGTGTTATTGAGACAGGGCTTTACAGCGTCTCCGGAACTGGCAGAAGAACTACGCCAGCATGTTGCCCAGCACATGGGCCCCATTGCGAGGCCGGAAGATGTCAAATTCGTGGACAAATTACCCAAGACCCGTTCCGGCAAGATCATGCGACGCGTCCTGAAAGCCAGAGCGCAGGGACTGCCTGAAGGCGATATCAGCACGCTGGAAGAATAGAAGTGCTCGAACGATCACGGGCCCGCCATTTGGCGGGCTCGTAACATTTGCATAATTGAAAATCTCCCAGCCCGAAATCGCCACTATAATGCGAACACCAATTTGCTAACCAATGGAGACACCCCAACATGAAATTTCTGCGTTTTCTCGGTAATGAGTTCGTATTAGGAACAATGATTGCCCTCTTGAGTGTGTTTACTGCCGTCGCCAGTTACCAGGGCTCGATGGCTGACTCAAAACAGAACGAGTCCGAAGTTAGCGGCATGAAAAACCTGAATGACGGCAATGCGGAGTATCTACGCGCCAATCAGTTCATCGTTTACGACTATCAAATGTTCGACGGCTGGTACATTGCCGACACGGCTGACAAGGAAGAATACTATCAGTCCAGCTACTCACAGCAGCTTCAGGATGCGATTGCAGCCGATCCAGAAAACCCCTTTAGCGACGCGTACTACGATTCGATGTACGCTGACAGCTACGCCTACTGGGACGAATCGGATGCCAGCTTCGAAACCGCCGGCGCATGGGACAACCGCGGCGACGGTCTACAACTGGTGGTCCTCACCATGGCGCTGGGTCTGGCGTTCGCAGCCTGGGCTTCGCTGGCCAAAGACGAAAGCAACATGCGCTTTGGCTTCGGCGCGTTGGCCCTCGTTATGCTGATACTGGGGCTTGTCTTCTATCTGAGAGTCCCGGTCGTTCCGGTCTAGCAAGTCAATAATCGGGAACAGGCCTGTCGAAGTCGGCGGGCCTGTTCATTTATAATCACAGAGTGCCGCAGAATTTACTCCACTTAAATCACGAATGTTACGCTGTCCAGCCACAGTCCCCTGGCGGGGATAACCCTGGCACCGCCCGCCAGGGCAGGTGTAAAGACACAGAGTCGCAGACACCGTACCTGCGGTCGGTGCAGGTGGAGAAAATAAAGGTTTTTTCTCCGTGCTCTCCGCGGCTCCCCCGGCGCCGACCAACCGGGGCGGTGTGTGGCAAAATTGCGCAAGGTGAGTTAACTTATAGATTCGAGCCTGCAAGTACTTGTGACAGATAAAGGTAATGATGAGACAAGCGGTAAAAATGGATAACAACGAGTACGAGCAACGCATCCTTCAATGGCGCTCCAAAAGGTACGACGATCTGATACGCGAGAACGGCTGGCTGGCTGTTGCAGGATTGCACTGGCTTAAAGAGGGGAGAAATCTGATCGGGTCAAATCCCTTGTGCGAAGTGGCGCTACCAGAACGCGGTCCAACCTTCCTGGGAATCATCAAGCTGAAAGGCAGGCTCGCTCACTTCCAGGCTGCAGATGGAATCCAGGTGCTGGTCAACGGCAAGCCGGCAGACAAGATCACCCTCAAGTCCAGCAAGGATGCGAAGCCCAGTTTTGTTACATGGAATGATATGCGCATGGTACTGCATGAACACGGGGGCCGGTACGCCATCCGCGTCTGGGATAATAAACGCGAGGAGCGGTTTTCGCTTCCGCCCTTGAAGTGGTTTCCGATCAACAGGCAATTTCGTTTTAATGCCCGCTACATGCGCTATCCCGAACCAAAAATCTCCGGGCAGTCCGATTCATTCGGCGAGATCGTGCAAGACCATCTGGATGGTTACGTCAGCTTTACCTATGAGGGGAAAAAATACAGGCTCGATGTCACTGAAACGAAACATCAGACTCTCTTTATTAAATTCAAAGACCTTACGAGCAGCAAGGAAACCTATCCACCCAGCCGCTACTATTACACCGAGCCGGTGGTCGATGGCAAAGTCGTCGTGGACTTCAACTACTCGTACAGTCCGCCCTGTGCGTTCACACCCTACGCCACCTGCCTGTTCGCTCCTGCGCAGAACCAACTCCCGTTCCGCGTCGAAGCTGGTGAGATCTACCGAGGCTGACTCGTAAAGTCGCTCTCCTTGTTATTACAAAACTGTAAATGTTCGAATTTTTCGCCCAGGTATAATCGCCAACATGGTCAACGAGCAATATGAACAGAGCATCGACAAATGGCGGCAGGAAATGGATACCAACCTGCGCCGCGAAAATGGTTGGCTGGCATTGGCAGGTTTGTTCTGGCTGCGCCACGGGACCAACGTCATCGGCTCTGCCCGAAGCAGCGATATTATCCTCCCGCAACGCGCTCCTCGACGGCTCGGCACGTTCGAATTCGATGGCAAAAATGTCACGCTGACCGTGGAAGATGATACCGTCGTGGAAGTCAACGGCGTTCCCACGGCAGGGATAAAGCTCGACGCCGACCAGGAAGATGTGCCAAGCTTCATTACGTTCAATGACATACGCATGGTGGTCGTGCGCCGCTCGAAGGGAGTAGGCATTCGGGTATGGGACAACACCCGGCAGGAGCGCCGCACCTTCCCCCGCCGACAGTGGTATCCAGTTAAAGAGGAGTTTCGTATCCCGGCTGCCTATACCCGTTATGAACAGATGAAGATCGTGAAGATGCCCGATATCCTGGGCGCGGTGCAGGATGAGGAAATTCATGGCTATGTCACATTCGAGTTTAATGGGCAAAAACACGACTTGATCGCCACCGAACTACCCGACCATCGACTCTTCATCCAATTCATGGACCAGACGAACGGAAATCTTACCTACCCCTCCGGGCGCTATTATTACACCGATGCCTATGAGGAAGGCAAACCATTTTTCCTTGACTTCAATAAAGCGTACAACCTGCCCTGTGCCTTCACCGACTACGCCACCTGCACCTTCCCGCCGCCAGAAAACCATTTGAACGTGGCCGTCGAGGCAGGCGAGAAATATACCGGACAGAACTAAAAAACGGCGCACTTTTGAGTGCGCCGTTTTCGATTCATCTCCCAGCTTAGCACAGATCATATGCACGCCCATCTAGAACTTATCTCAAAAATACCTCGCCAGCGTCATTGTCCCTTCGGGACGGAGCGAAGCAATCCCACACAAGATTGCCTATAAAATTGAGCATGAGATTGCTTCGTCGTGGCGCTTAAGGCGCCACTCCTCGCAACACCTGCACTTGCGCCAGGTGCAAGTGTGACGGAAATTGGCTTTTGAGATGACTTCTAAATGAATGGATTGTAGAAGCGGCTGTGATTGATAAATACTGACACACAGACGGTGATCGCGAAGATAATTGCCGAGACCGTAAGCGCAGCATAATCTGCCTGTGCGAATTTTCTGGATGTGTACCAGGTACGAGTGTCGCTCTTGGCGAAGCCGCGCAGGTCCATTGCATTACTGATGAGTTCGATCTTATCAAGGGACGAAAAAATCAGCGGAATGACGATCAACAGGGAGTTTTTGAATCGGTCGGCTACTTTTGCCCTGCGCGAAAGTTCCAAACCGCGGGCCTGCTGCGCCTGACTAATATCGTGATAGTCGCGCTGTACGTCGGGGAAATACCGAAGGGTTAGTGCAACCGCGAAGGCCGCCTTGTAATGGACACCGATACCGTTCAACGAGGAAGCAAACTCACTGGGGTTGGTCGTCAGCAAGAAGATGATCCCGAGTGGAATCACCGAAAAATACTTGAAGAATTTTGTCACCTGATAAAAGATCTGCTCCCAGGTCAACTTGTAATCGCCGTAGAGATCGACAATATCGTGCCGTGTGCCGTAGATCCTCACACCTTCTTCAGGAGAAAAGAAGAAGGAAATAACAGCATTGGTCAGCACAAAGATCAACACATACAGGATCATTAAGCGGATTTGTGAAAATCGGATCTTCGACAGCACCAAAATGACGAGGGAGAAGATCATCACCCCAAGGATGACGCGTAGATCATACGAAAACATCACGGCAAAGGTGAGCAATAAGAAGCATATCAGCTTTGTCAAACCGGATAGTCTGTGAATGGGTGTATCCACAGTATTGTACGAAAAGAGTTTCATCTTGGAATTCATCGGTTCTTGACCCTCCTTTCATAGTCGATAAACCCCTGCACAAATTGTGTGCCGTCTTCGATGCCTGCCAGTTGTGCAAGGCTGAACAGAGATGTCTCTTTCAAGTTGGCCTCTTCGATCACCCGTGGATCGGTGAGCACAACGGAAGCGGCTGTATCCGCGATCTTTCTTCCGCCGGCCATCACGATCGCCCGCGGCGTATACTCCAGCATTAAGTGCATGTCATGTGTGATCATGATGACCGTGACACCCAGCTTGTTGAGTCCCACCAGAAATTCCATGATCTCAGTGTAGTGGCGGAAATCCTGCCCGGCAGTCGGTTCATCAAGAATAATGATCTTCGGATCCAGTACCAGAATAGAAGCAATGGTCACACGTTTCTTCTGCCCATAACTCAATGCGGAAATTGGCCAACTCTTAAAAGGCGCCAACCCGCAAACCGTGAGAACTTTTTCGATCCGTTGTGCAATTTCTTCCTCCGCGACATTTCGCCAACGCAGACCCAGAGCGATCTCATCATAGATCAGGGGCTTGGAGATCATCTGGTTTGGGTTCTGCATCACCAACCCAATGATTTCTGCACGTTCTTTGATCGTCCTGTCCCGAATATCCTGCCCTTTGTAGAGGATTCTTCCCCGGTCTTCCTTTTCAAACCCACATAAGAGCTTCGATAATGTGGATTTTCCCGCACCGTTCCTGCCCACGATCGAAATCATTTCCCCTTCACAGATATCGAACGTAATATCATCTAAAATCTTGCGCGTACCGTCGTATGAAAAAAATACATGTTCCACCTTTAGGATGGATGGATTGTCATTCCTGCGCGTATCGCTCGGTATGGCGTTATACCAGGTAGTTAGCGCCTTTCTGGAAAATTCGGTCTGCAGCGTGGTGATATATCCTGGCTGCATATCACTGGTTATATTAACGCCAGCATACTTGAGTGCGGTGATATACAAGGGCTCACGGATTCCATTTTCAGATAGCACTGTGGAAGAAACCAACTCGTGAACGCTCATATCCGCGACGATCCTGCCGTCGTTGATCACGATCACGCGGTCAATACTTTTATGCAGCACATCTTCCAGGCGATGCTCAATAATGACGACGGTTTTTTGTGACTTCTGATGTATATCGTCGATGATCTCAATGGCAGTCTTTCCCGTGGCCGGGTCCAGATTGGCCAGCGGCTCGTCAAAAAGCAGAATTTCTACATCGTCGATCATCACACCCGCCAGGGATGTACGCTGCTTTTGCCCGCCTGACAGCTCATAAGGCGAAGAGGTCAGCAGGTTGTGCATTTCCACCATCTGTGCCACTTTTTTCACCCGCGAATGCATTTCAGCAGTGGGCACATTGTCATTCTCCAGCGCAAAGGCAATATCTTCACCGACAGTCAAGCCAACGAATTGTCCATCAGCGTCCTGTAACACTGTGCCGATCATCTTTGACAATTTGAAAATATTCTGCTCTTTCGTTTCCAGCCCATTGATCTTGAGAGTGCCCGTGATTTCTCCTTTATACGAAAATGGGATCAGACCGTTCAGGCAGTGACCCAGAGTGCTTTTTCCGCTGCCGCTTGGTCCCACGATCAGGATCTTCTCACCGCGATAGATCGTGAGGTTGATATTGTGAAGAGTTGGTTCTGACTGACTGTAGTATTGAAACGAAAAATTCTGAAATTCGATGATGGCCTGTGTATCCATGGAGGAAAATCCGCTGATCGACAATACAAGGCTGTTGAGTCCAACAGCCTTGTATCACAAACTGGAAAGAGTTGAAATCCTAGGCCTTGCTCAGGCTGCCCTTCCTTGTGCGCGTGGCGGCATACGCCAGCAGCAAAAGGGTACCGATCACGCCGGCACTGATCGAGTTCATGATCGCGGCAGTAATACCCTGGGTAAAAACAAGGTTTACCGGCTCCTGATAGATGAGAATATCCAGAACAGGTGCGACCAGGAGCCACGCAATAACATTGCCAATCACCTGGATCACATTGAAGGTCACAATATCCTTTGTTCCAAATGTCCCTTCCTCCACATTGGTGCGCTTGAAGGCAAAGCCAAAGGCAAAACCGGCAACGCCGCTGGCAATGACCCAGCTCCACCAGGGCGAGCCATATTGAATGGCGTCACTGAGCGCATGACCGATGAAAGCTATGAGCGCGCCCGCCAGCGGCCCAAAGAGCACAGCGAAGAAAGCGCCCAAGCCATAGGCAGTCTGAAAACTGGTCTCAGGAACCGGGGAAGGGATCTTGACGTACATGAAGAGCAGGGTAAAGATCGCCGCGCCCAGGCCGATGGCAACAATCGTTCTGGTGTCAACTCTGAATAGGTCTTTCATTTTCTTTTCTCCTTTTGTTGTTCAAATCGTCTTCCAGATATTCGATCGGACGCAGTATATAACACAAAAACGGTCAGACCGCTTCGCTCTCCACCAGGGCTGTGTGCTTCTTCAGGATCATCAGGGGCGTCATGTGGAACTCAGGCGCACGGTCACTTGACCAGGATGCAGAGGGAGCCATGACCAGCCCACAGAGCAGGATCAGGCTACGATCATAGTTGACTCGCCAGCCTGCGAAATCGTGCCATGCCTGGTCGCGGTCGGGTTTGAGGGGTAATCCTGCGGCGGCGAGCTGATCGATGACCGAATCAAATTCGGCACGGTCCACGCAGATCGGCTGTTCCGGAAAATGCGGATCCTGTGGATTCGGAATATCGAAATAGTTCGCAATCCGCCGGAAAGCCAGAAATCCGGATCGAATGCAAAGCGCAGCCGAGATCTCGTACGGAATCTCGAGCGCAGACAAAGTGATCGCCGCGGCGTCGAGAACGGCGCCCCCTGCTGTGACCCATGAGTTTTCGGGGCGCGGTGACCGGAAAAAGATCAATGCCGGAAGCGTCGTATGGCTTTCCTCAATATCCGCGAACCAGCTTTCCCACACTTTCCAGTACTCTGAAAGTCTCTCGAGCCCATGATTGCGATGGAAACGAAGCAGCATTTCGGACGCAGAGGGTGGGCTCCCCGCACGCACTTCCAGCATGTTGACCACCTGTTCCCGGCGCGAAAATGCAGAGTACATCGTGGGCAAATACGCGATCAGCAGACCCACAAGCATTAATCCCAGCATGGCCTCTGAGAAGGCAACGGCGGTAATCAGCGGCGTCTTGGAAATGTCAAAGCCTAACGTGAATAGCGAGGAACCACTCAAGCGAAATACTGCAAAGAGATCCCCAGCACCCAGCGACCAGTAGATGCCCGCGTATCCCGTCAGAATTAGGATGTACCAGGTCGGTAAAAGCAGCATGAGACCCAGCGGGGCATAATAGGCCATGATGGCATCACGGACTTCATACCTTTTCGCAAAGTGCAGCAGGGAATCAAATAAACGCCGCAACAGACCGAATACGATGCGGTTTAATTGACTGCGCACCCCGCGCGGCAAAACAAATGTGGAAAGGGCTGAGGAAAGCGTGAGAACAATCACTACGAACCCGGTTAAGAACGCCAGTACTTTTATGAGCTGCTCCATGGCAGAATTATAACCGCCGAGCACTGGCGCATCGAAGAGTGCTATACTTGGTGAGGTCCAAGCAGGAAGGTCCGGAAACAACAAGCATCAGAGCGCCGCAGAGAAAAATCTTCCAGAGACTTGTCTTAATCGTAGGAGAAATCACGCTTGAAGATTAGGGAGTATCGAGCCCCTCTGACCGTGCTAACAGCAGGCCTTTTGGGATTCAGCCTGTTTTGTATTGTGTCAGCCGCGGCAATGGCCGGGCCTGATATGTCGCATACACCGATTGCCCTGCAACCACAGGATCTCGTGGATTCGGCTGTCTCGAACATTAATACCGTGGCCGCTTTAACGATGGACTCGATTTCCGAGTATATTCCCACACCAACCCTTTCACCATCGAACACCAGCACCGTGACGGATGCGCCGACGGATACAGCAACCCTGCAACCCACACCCACACGCACTCGCGTTCCCCTCACCCCCACAAGAACGAGGGATGGCTCCAGCCATCCTCCGATAAATACGCCGACACGCGCCCCGACCCGGACATTTACACCGGTTCCCACCAGTACAAATACGCCAGTGCCAACCTTCACGCAGACGCCCGTGCCACCCACAGCTACGAATACCCCTGTGCCGCCCACAGATACGGACACGCCTGTGCCGCCGCCCACGGCTACGAACGAGCCGCCGCCCACGGCTACGAACGAGCCGCCGCCCACAGCTACGAACGAGCCGCCGCCCACAGCTACGAACGCACCAGCCTCTACACTTTCACCAAGTGACGTGACTGAGACTGGTCCATAAAAAGAAATCTCCGCCTTTGGCGGAGATTTCTTTTTATGGGAGATATTGTGCAAACGCTTCTTCCAGTTGCTGTTCGCTGGTATAGCCGACCCACTTTTGCAGAACGTTCCCTTCACTGTCTAGCAGATAGATCTCTGGCTGATAGTGGAACCCAAGTGTGCGCTGGAATTCTTCAGTTTGGGGGTCATCAGCGTCGAGATAGGAGAAGGTGATCTTACCGAAATATTTTGCTTCAAGCCCATGGACCATGGGCGCCATTGCACGGCAGGTACCTCAGGTAAAGCGAAAGAATTCGACCAGTTGAAGCCCACCGGAGGCCAGGTTGACCGTGGTGGGATCAGTCGCGTGCAAGTCCGGTCCGCGGGAGGTGGCGTTGGGAACGGCGGTCGCGGGAGGTACTTGTGTGGGAACGGCCGTGTCCTGGGCAGATGTATCCGCAGTAGGCGTGGGAGCAGGAACGGAGGCGCTGGGTGGAACCGTGGCCGGTTCCGTGGGTGCAACGGTGGAAGTTCCCGGGGCGCACGCAGCCAGGAAAACGGCAAGCAGGCTGAGGCTGAGAAGGATGCGAATTTTGGTCATATGGCTTCTATCCGTTATAAGTCTTACCTCTTGTCTCATAATCAACTTTACTTTCTATACATGCCGTAGACTGAATTTCATATCTGAAGTAAAGTCCCACAGAGCGGCCCCGCTGGCGCCAAAGGCGCTCATAACTGCTCCGCAGGAGGCACTGTGTAGTCCATTTGTAGCACAAAATCCTTACGCATCCATTAACAGAAGGAAATCACCCTACTACGGGACGCTCTACTTTGACTGATTAAAAATCCTACGCTATACTAGGTTAAGTCCCTTTGTGCTTTGGGTTGGCAGTGATGGTCGGTAGACTGCCAACGAGAACTCCCGACCAAACATACAGTTCTACCTTCAGGAGGCAGCATGGCAGGTTTTAAACTCACGTATGGCAATATGTTCAATCCGCCCGAGGCAATGCATACGGGCTTTGACAAGGCCGTCACGAAACTAAAAGGCAACCTTGGCAGGGAATACGGCATGATCATCAACGGCCAGGATGTGTTTGCCGGGCAAAAGTTCGAAGACCACTCTCCGGTGAATACCGATTGGGTGCTGGCAGTGATGCAGAAAGGGGATGCGTCGCACGCCACTATGGCGATCGAGGCAGCCCGCAGGGCGTTTCCCGCCTGGAGCCACACACCGTGGAAGAAGCGTGTGCAGCTGGTGCGTAAGGCAGCAGCAAATATCGAGAAGCGCATTTTCGAACTTGGCGCCGCGATGGCATTAGAGGTCGGCAAGAACCGCATGGAGTCACTCGGTGACGTGCAGGAGACAGCCGACCTTATGTATTGGTCTGCCCAGATGATGGAAGAGAACGACGGTTTCGTGAAACCAATGGGCAAGGATCCGCTCACTGGATATGAATCCAGCAACATTTCCGTGCTGCGCCCGTACGGCGTGTGGCTCGTCGTCTCTCCGTTCAACTTCCCGTTTGCTTTGACAGGTGGACCAACCGGCGCGGCCCTCGTCGCCGGGAATACGGTGGTCATCAAGCCGGCAACGGATACCGCCTGGATCGTTCGTCTCTACGCCGAATGTTTGCGCGACGCAGGCTTCCCGGATGGCGTCGTGAACTTTGTGACCGGTCCCGGGTCCACACTTGGGCAGGCGCTCGTCGATAATAAGGACGTGGATGGCGCGACCTTTACCGGTTCCTTCGATGTAGGCATGAAGATGTTCCGTGATTTTGCGGATCGCAATTACATCCGCCCGATCATCCTCGAGCTGGGTGGAAAAAATCCCGCCATCGTTTCGCGCCATGCGAACCTCGAAGATGCAGCCACAGGCATCGTGCGCTCGGCATTCGGATTGCAGGGACAAAAATGCTCCGCGGCCTCACGCGTGCTGGTGGAAGAGCCTGTCTACGATGAACTGCTTGGCAAACTGAAAGCCAAGACAGAATCGTTGGTGATCGGTGACCCCACCGAACGCGGCACATATTGGGGGCCCGTCATCAACCAGAGTTCCTACAATGACTTCAAGAATTTCACAGAAGAGATCAGTGATGGCGGTGGTCAATTTTTGACCGGCGGACATGTGAAGACCGGCGGTATGTTCGACAAGGGCTACTTCTGTGAGCCAACATTTGCTACCGATCTGCCGTTCAGCCATCGCTTGTGGCAGTACGAGATGTTCCTGCCCATTACCACAATTGGCAAGGTCAGTAATCTCGATGAAGCGATGAAAATCGCCAACGACGTGAACTACGGACTCACGGCCGGTTTCTATGGTTCACCCAAGGAGACCGACTGGTTCTTCGATAACATCCAGGCCGGTGTGACGTATGCCAACCGTCCGCAGGGTGCAACGACCGGCGCCTGGCCGGGCTTCCAGCCGTTCGGTGGATGGAAAGGTTCCGGCTCCAGCGGTAAGAACGGCGGCGGATATT
Organism: uncultured Anaerolinea sp.; assembly: GCA_964489725.1. GTDB lineage: Bacteria > Chloroflexota > Anaerolineae > Anaerolineales > Villigracilaceae > Defluviilinea. The sequence continues at coordinate 69,521 of CAZBAX010000006.1, forward strand.
ACTACGTCCAGTTGTATATGCACGAGCAGATCCGCACGCTGGTCAAACCGGCCAAGACGAATGGCAAAGTGACTGCCAGGAAAGCCGCTCCGAAGAAGAAAGTGGCTGCGAAGAAGCGGAAATAGGATTTCACATCACCCCTACCCCCTCTCCCATTCGCGCTGAGCCCATCGACTTCGCTCAGGATAAACTCCGCGAGCGCAAGCCGAGCGCAGACGAAGCGGGGAGAGGGGTCTTAATTGTATGCCCTGGGATCCAAACCAATACCATAAATTTCAAGCACAACGTTCCGCGCCATTTTATGATTTACTGGCGCTCGTGGATGTGCGCGCACATCTCAAGGTCGTGGACCTGGGCTGCGGCACCGGAGAATTGACGCGCCAACTGGCAGACTCGCTTCCCGAGAGCGACGTGACCGGCCTGGACTCGTCGCCTCAGATGCTGGCAAATGCCGCCTCGTTCTCAGGCCCTGGGCTGCGCTTTGAACGAGGCGATCAGGCCCAACTGGCAGGTGAGTGGGACCTGATCTTCAGCAACGCTGCGTTACAGTGGTCGGAAAATCATGGTGAGCTAATACCACAACTTTATGGGAAGCTAAAACCGGGCGGGCAGATCGCGGTGCAGGTACCATCCAACCACAACCACATCTCGCACCAGATCATCCGCGAGACTGCAAGTGAGGAACCGTTCCGGTCGATCCTGGGCGGATTTGTGCGCTATGCACCGGTCTTAACCATCGATCAGTATGCACAGTTGTTGTTCGATTGTGGAGCAGAAAATATCGTCGTATTCGAGAAGGTATATCCTCACGTTCTCGAGAACGCAGACGCAGTGGTAGAATGGATTTCCGGCACGGCTTGTGTCCCGTACTTTGAAAAACTTGGTGACCACAAAGAGAGCTTTCTGACAACGATCCGACAGAAAATGCGCAACTCTCTGCCGCAGTCACCAGTCTTTTATCCCTTCCGTCGGACATTCTTCTCTGCACGCAGACCAAAACATGAGTGACAAGCAGCCCAACAATTATCCAGAATTGATCTACCGTGTGGGGACTTTTTTTCTGTTAGTGGGAGTCGGTCTCGTCATCCTTTTCATCCTTTCTGATGCAGTCAGGCAGACCGCTTTCAACTACCTGTGCGGGGGGACGATACTCCTCACTGTCGGATTCCTCTTTCGCGCACAGTATAAAAGAGCCATGCCGCCAAGCGGTCGGTTCAGTCTTTTAAAACGATTTAAACGAAGCCCCAAAGAAGACAAGGGAAAGAAATGAGTAAACTACACAGCCTCTTTGAAGCCATCGCGAAGTTCGTGGATGATGGTGATATTGTTTACGCAGCGGGATTCACACACCTGATCCCATTTGCGGCAGGTCATGAGATCATTCGCCAGGGAAGGAAGAACCTAACTCTGGCACGGGCCACTCCAGATTTGATCTACGATCAGATGGTTGCGGCCGGATGCGCGAAGAAGGCCATTTTTTCGTACATGGGGAATCCCGGCGTGGGATCGCTGCGCATCGTACGTTCAGCAATCGAGCAGGGCAGGCTGGAATGGGAGGAATATTCCCATTTCGGGATGATCACGCGTTTACAGGCTGGCGCATCGGGTCTGCCGTTTTTGCCGATGAACCAGACGGGGGCTGCCGACCTGGAGAAATCCAACCCGAATATCAAGCGGATCGCCGATCCTTATGGCGGTAAAGACGTGATCGTGGTTCCGGCGTTACACCCGGATGTGGCGATTGTCCATGTGCAGCGGGCAGATGAGAACGGAAACGCGCACTTATGGGGAATTATCGGCGAGCAAAAGGAGGCTGCGTTCGCGGCGAAGAAAGTGATCGTCACCGCCGAGGAGATTGTCGACGAGTCGGTGATCCGCTCTGACCCGAACCGTACGATGATCCCCGGCATCGTCGTCAGCGCAGTGTGTCACGTCCCGTATGCGTGCCATCCCAGTTACGCGCAGGGATATTATGACCGCGATAATGAGTTCTATCTCGCCTGGGACAAGGTCAGCGAATCTGCCGAAGCCACGAAACAATATTTGGAAGAGTGGGTCTATGCCGTGAAAGATCGAAATGAATATTGGGAAAAGTTGGGCAAGGAAACGCACAAGCGACTTGAGGTTCCCGAGCAGATGAGTCAACCCATTAACTACGGAAAATATTAGTAGAGAAGTACACAAGTAGACAAGTACACACGTAATGAATATTCCGCATTTTGATCTCGGCGGTGGTGGTCAGCCGCTGCATTTCTTGCACGCAAATGGCTACCCACCTGAGTGCTATAAACCCTTATTTGAACTTTTACAAACGCAATATCATACCTTTGGCATGCACCTGCGTCCCCTGTGGCAGGGCCCAACACCGGAAGAACTTAAGAGCTGGCATCCCTTGAGCGACGACCTGCTGCAATTTCTCAGCTCGAAAGCAACATCGCCTGTCATCGGCGTGGGACATTCCATCGGCGCGATCGTCACTTTGCGGGCCGCGCTGCGTGACCCGGATAAATTCAAAGCCCTGGTGTTGATCGACCCGGTTTTGTTTGTACCGCGTTTTATATTGATGTGGAAAGTAGTACAGCGACTGGGTCTGGCGAATCGGATGCATCCCCTGATCCCCGGTGCCACGAAACGCCGTCGTACGTTCAATAACCTCGATATGCTCTTCAGCCGTTACCGCCATCGCCAGGTATTTCGATATATGAGCGATAAAAACCTGCGAATTTACATTGAAGGGATTACACGCGAAACAAGCACCGGGTTTGAGCTGGTCTATTCTCCCGATTGGGAAGCGCAGATCTATCGCACCGGCATGCAGGACTTCGACCTCTGGCGTGGACTGCCGGATCTCACGGTTCCCGCCCTTTTCATCCGCGGCGCGGAAACGGATACCTTTCTGGAACCGGCCGCCAGGTTGGTAAAACGGAAACAGCCGAGGGCTTGGGTCGAGGCGTTGCACAAATCCACACACTTACTTCCATTGGAACGTCCACAGGAAGTGTTCACCATTATGCAGGCATTCTTGGAACAGATAAAAACCTGACAGGTCTCCACAGACATCGAGCCAAACGTCATCTGAGTCTCCGCAATGAACTATGGATGCAGTGATACAGATAAGACCTGTCAGGTTTTGAACAAGGAGAACAATGAACGAAATCAAATACTCATCTGCCGAACTGATGATCATTAATGCGGCGCGTATGCTGCGCGACCATGACGTGGTCTTTGTGGGTGTCGGGCAGCCGAACCTGGCCTGCAATCTGGCCAAGCGGACTCATGCTCCCAACCTGGTGATGATCTACGAAGCCGGTGTGATCGGCGCAGAGCCGGCACGTTTGCCGCTTTCGATCGGCGACCCCACGCTCGTGAGTGGCTCGCTTTCGGTGGTAAGCATGTACGACATCTTTGCGAACTATCTGCAGCGCGGCAACGTGGACGTGGGTTTCATGGGCGGCGCCCAGATCGATAAGTATGGCAACATCAACGCAACTGTGATCGGCGGCTATGATCATCCGAAAGTGCGCCTGCCCGGCTCGGGTGGCTCACAGGAAATTGCCGCCTGGGCGAACCGCTGCTACATCATGACACCGCATCAAAAGCGGCGCTTCCCTGAAAAAGTGGAATTCATGACCTCGGCTGGATTCATCGGCGGCAAAGGCGACCGTGAAAAAGCGGGGCTGCGCGGCGGCGGAATGCTGGCTGTCGTCACAGACATCGGCATCATGGAACCCGATGAAACCGGTGAAATGATCCTGACCGCCCTGCACCCCGGCAAGACCGTTGAACAGGCCAGGGAAAACACGGGCTGGGAACTGAAAGCCGCGCCTGAAGTGAAGACTACAGAACTGCTCACCGAAAACGAATTAAGAATCCTGCGCGAAGAACTCGACCCAACAGGCATCTATCTCAAAGGCGCAGCCTAGTTGAAACGATACAGCGGCGCACTGTTCCTTCTATGGACGGGCGTAATCATCGTCGCGTATTATATTGTCCAAAAGCCGGGCTTGCTGAATGTCCTCGCAGGGCTGGCTGATACGTTCTGGACACTGCTCGTCGCCGCAATTCTCCTCTTCAATTCCTACGGTCTTGGAAAGCGTATCCTGCGTTTGTTCAAGTTTGACTCACAAGATGCGGTCGATCATGTTCTGCTGAGCCCCGGCACCGGGCTCGGCGCGTTGGGATTGCTCGGTTTATTTCTATCGACCATCCAAGTTGCTCAGACACAAATTCTCACACTTCTCCAATTCTCTCTCGCTATTTTCTTCCTCCTCAGACACGATCTCCAAAACATCCGCAGCGACCTCAACTCTCTCAGATCAAACCTAAATCTGACATTCAGCCAATACAACCTTTTCACCAAATTCACTCTTTTTTCACTTCTCACTTTTTCCTTTTTACTCACCCTAGTCCCCCCGTTCGAAGCCTTCGACGCGCTCTTTTATCACCTCGCCCAACCTGCCTGGGTCCTGCAAAACGGCGGACTGCGCGCGTCCGATATCGCTCCGCATTTCTGGTTTCCAAACCTGACCGAGAATGTATATCTCTGGGCGCTGGGCATGGGCAGTGAACGTGCAACACAAATCATCCATTTCTCATGGATGGTGCTATCCGCGCTTTTACTTTGGCATTGGTCCGCGAAAGTTTGGAACGGAGAAATCGCTCGCAAAACTCTTCTGATCCTGGCGTCCATGCCTGCGCTGGCGATGCTTGCTTCATGGGCGTATGCAGATATGGCATTGGTCTACTATTCCGTTGCTGCCATCTATGCCTTCGTGCAATACCGTATTTCAAAACACAACGGCTGGCTGACGATGATCGCGCTCGCATCGGGCTTTGCGATGAGCGTCAAATACACGTCGTTTGTCGTGCCGCTTGCCTGTGGTCTGTTGCTGTTGTTCCAGCGTCCCGTTCTCAAATCGATTTCCGATGCTGCCCGGTTCAGCGTCATCGCAATTCTCACGGCACTTCCGTATTACGCCCGTAACGCCATCCTCATGCATAACCCGTTTTATCCCTTTGCCTTCGGCGGCCGCTACTGGGACGATTTCCGCGCCGCCTGGTATGCCGACTCAGGTTCTGGCATTGGATGGACCGCTCTTGAAATTCTTTTGCTGCCGTTTAACACGCTCCTGGGTCATCGCGATGCAAACTTTTTCGATGGGCGGATGGGTCCACTGTTCCTCCTCCTGGCTCCGTTTACGATCGGGATCCTGCTCTCGCGAACGAATCAGGACGCAGCGCAGGGATCAGCGCAAGGCTGGACCCTACGTGCGATTGGCGTTTTCTCACTTTTGACTTTTTCCGCCTGGACGGTGGGCGTCATCAACTCCTCCGCGTTGTGGCAGGGACGGCTGCTCTTCCCGGCGCTGATCCCGTTTGCGATTCCCACCGCCCTGGCATGGGACTCGCTGCAAATGTTCGACACATCAAAATTACGGGTCAGCATTCTGGTCAGCGCGTTGATCGCAGTCGTTCTCACACTGACGGTATTCGATAATGCAATGTTTGTCCTGCAGCGGAATCCGCTGGCAGTTGCTTTCGGCGCGCAAACCCGCCAACGCTACATAGAGCGGATCAATCCTTCTTATGCAGCGCTGATGTCGCTGATGGACGAATTGCCTGCGAATGCAAGGGTTTACAGTCTCTTCGAGCCGCGCACGTATGGTCTGCCGCGTCCCACACAACCCGATGCGATCATCTACAACTTTGCCGATGATGTCTATCGCTACAGCACATCCGATGCGATCATTGAACACTGGAAATCGATGGAGTACACGCACATCATCGTTTATGAGCGAGGGCGAGATTTCATGGTCAAGTTTGGCTCGACCAAATTCACCCCGGCCACACAGGATATCTTTCACGAAACCCTTGGAAGATTAAAACTTGTTTCGCAAACGCCCGATCAGGTCTATTCCATTTATCAGATCCCATGAATGATCCTCAGTTCAAGCAAAACCCTTCGTTGCTCCAGACCATATTCTTCTCTGGCCAGGAGCCGCGTCTGCGTGCCGGATGGCGATTGCTGCTGCACATCATGTTGCTGCTGTTCATCTCTGGATGTCTCGCGATCATGGCAGCCATGGTTCTGCTCGCCAGCGGGTCAATATCGGTTTTGCTTGCAGAACTTGAACCAGTCCATTTTCTCCTCGGCGCGTTCCTGGAGACGATTGCGATCACTGCTTCGGTATTCCTGGCGCGTCGATTTCTCGACAAGCGTTCCATTGAAAGCCTTGGTCTCCAGCTTAGCACAAAGACTCTCGTAGATATCCTGACAGGAATCGGAATCACATTCGTTCAAATGAGTTTCATTTACTTCGCGATGCACGCCCTGGGCTGGATCACATTCGAAGGTTTTGCCTGGGAATTCGATCCGATCAATACCGTGATCGGCAACGTTTTGATATTCTTCGTCGTCTTCGTCTGTGTAGCCTGGAACGAGGAACTGCTTTCGCGTGGTTATCATCTGCAAACTATCGCAAGCGGACTCAATTTGCGCTGGGGCGTGATCATCTCGTCAGCGCTGTTCGGGGCGCTGCACCTTGGTAACCCCAACGCCAACTGGATCAGCACAGCCGGGATCTTTCTGGCAGGGATCTTCTTTGCTTACGGATATCTGCGCACAAAGCAGCTTTGGCTGCCGATGGGAATGCATCTTGGCTGGAACTTCTTCGAAGGTATCGTGTTTGGCTTTCCCGTCTCAGGATTGAACATGTACCCATTGGCGCGCATCCAGGTCCACGGACCCGAGTTGTGGACCGGCGGCGCGTTCGGTCCCGAAGCGGGGTTGATCGTCGTCCCTGCTCTTATATTGGGCGCGATCCTGATATATTTTTATACAGCCAATCAAACAAGGTGACACCGTTATTTGGATTCTGATGCCAACATTTCGAACCCCACAGATCGTACAACTCTCCACCGAAGTAGTTACCCGCGCAAGGGCCTTCGCGGATGCTGTGACATCCACTGTGGATTACCGCGATAGCAACCAGACCCGGCTCCAAAAAATTCGTGACGATCATTTTGTCAGCAAGTTGGGGGAGGAGGCGGTGCGAGCCGTATTTGAGGCTCGCAATTGCCAGGTGATTGGGCCGAATTATGAAATTTACGAAGGCAAACAAAAATCGTGGATAGCCGACTTGAAGGTCAACTCCCTCGATGTCGCGGTCAAGACCCAGCGTCGGTCTGCCGCGAAGCGCTACGGGCTCTCATGGACGTTTCAGGATTCTCCGAAACGTCGCGATCCCATTTTGGAGACGCCTGAGGCGTGGGTATCGTTTGTCGTATTCGAGGATACCGGCCCAGGCTTCGAATGCGTCGTATATCCGCTCCTGAAGGTCAGGAAGCTGGTCTTTGATCCGCCAATGCTCCCACATCTGGTTGGAAAGAAAAAAGTCGTCTATCTCGAAAAACTGCTCAAGCGAACCCCATCCAAGTAACAGCGTTCAGCCAGCACCGTTAATCTCCATGACAGGAAAGGAGCGCTTATGCTTGGAATGGTGGAAGATCCCGTTTGTGGAATGCAGATCAATATCGATACGGCACCCGCGCAGACAGAATACGAGGGGCAGATCTACTACTTCTGCTCGGAAGGATGCAAACGCGAGTTCGAAGTGAATCCCGAACAATTTATCTTCATGGATGAAGAAGAGTAAACAAGTGAAAGGACCGACAAATGCATGATGTAATGAAAGACCCGGTCTGCCATATGGACGTCACCTACGAGACGGCACAAGCCCGATCAGAGTACGATGGGCAGACCTATTATTTCTGCTCGCTGGAGTGCAAGGAACAATTCGATCGTAACCCGGAACACTACGTGCAGCACGAAGAGATACACAGACACTAGGATTAATCTTCCCGAAGAAAACAGCCTCACGGACAACTCTCCGCGAGGCTGTTTGATTACTGAATATTGACGACTGTTCACTGTCTACTGAAAACTGACTACGTCCCCTCTTCCCACGATCCCAGATATTTGACCTGTTCTGCGGTGAGGGTATCGATCTTGACGCCCATGGCTTCGAGCTTGAGGCGGGCGATCTCGTTATCGATCTCAGTCGGAACGGAATACACCTTCTTCTCCAGCGTCTTGGCGTTTTGGGCCATGTATTCGGCGGAGAGGGCCTGGTTGGCGAAGGACATGTCCATAACGGAAGCAGGGTGACCTTCGGCAGAGGCAAGATTGATGAGACGGCCTTCGCCGAGGATATTGATCTTACGACCATCATTGGTAATGTACTGGTCCACAAATGGGCGGACGAGACTGGGCTTGCCCTTGCTCATTTTTTCCAGGGCGGGGATGTTGATCTCCACATTGAAGTGACCGGAGTTGGCAACGATGGCGCCATCTTTCATGGCTTCAAAGTGAGGACCATCGATGACGTTCAAGTCTCCGGTAACGGTGCAGAAGAAATCGCCGATCTTCGTGGCGTCTGCCATCGGCATGACCTGATAGCCATCCATCACCGCTTCGAGCGCCTTCATCGGATCGACTTCGGTAACGATGACCTGTGCGCCCATGCCGCGTGCACGGGATGCGAGACCACGTCCGCACCAGCCGTAACCGGCGACAACGAAGTTCTTGCCAGCCAGCAGCACGTTGGTGGCGCGAATGATACCGTCGATCGTGGACTGACCTGTGCCATAGCGATTATCGAACAGGTGCTTGGTCAGCGCGTCGTTCACGGCGATAACCGGAAACTTCAGGACCTTGTCTTTTTCCATGGCCTTCAGGCGGATCACGCCGGTGGTTGTTTCTTCTGTACCACCGATCACACCCTTCAAGAGTTCACTGCGCTCTTCATTCGAAAGGCCGCGCGCCCAGCTTGCGAGTGATGGCTCAAGATTCTCGAAGCGTCCCATCTCGATAAAGAACAGGGAGGAAACGAGATCAGCGCCATCGTCCATCGTCATATGGGGCTTGTGCTCGAGTGCAGCACGAATATGCTTGAAATAAGTAGCCTTATCTTCGCCCTTAATGGCAAAGGTCGGAATCTCAAATTGATTGACCAACGCGGCCGCAACATCGTCCTGCGTGGAAAGCGGGTTCGATGCAGTAAGGACAATATCTGCACCGCCATCCTGTAAAGTGACCATCAAGTTAGCGGTTTCGGTCGTCACATGCAGACATGCCGACACGCGCAAACCCTTCAGCGGTTTCTCTTTCTTGAAACGTTCCCGGATCTGGCGCAGCACAGGCATTTCGCGCTCCGCCCAATCCATACGGCGGCGACCGCCCTCAGCCTGATTGATGTCTTTGATATCGTAATTGCTCATTGTTACTCCTTCTAGTTTATTCAGTGGTTGAGTAGTGGCGCTGTTCGTGGGCGCCACGTATCGAAACCACCCATTACATGTCTGCTTTTGATTTCACAAGTACTTCTAACTGGTGGTTTCGATACGGCAGACGAACACTGCCTACTCAACCACCGTGTTTACCATTTATAATAGTTCATCCAGCTTGCCACCATCATCAAAATGTCTGCGGAAACGAGCGACAAACTCCTGCCGTGTATACCCATGGCTCTGCGGTCCGCGCTGTTCGAGACAGTACACAGCAGCCAGTGAGCCGATCTCACCGCATAGTTTCCAATCGAAACCACGCGAGTAACCAGCCAAAAATCCACCGCGGAAGGCATCCCCGACCCCGGTAGGATCGACAATTTCATCCTCAGGGACGGTTGGGATGTGGACACTATCCTCGCCTGCATACAGATCGGCGCCGTCCTTGCCACGCGTAATCACCAGCACGTTTACGTGATCGAGGATCTGGTCCAGGCTCCAGCCTGTTTTCTTGGAGATGAGCCCGAACTCGTAATCATTGCAGAACAGGAAATGCGCGCCCTCCATATCGCGGGCCAATTCGTTCCCTTCGAGCCGAAGGACCTGCTGGCTTGGATCATAGAGGTATTTGATTCCCAGCTCACGGCACTCAGCAGGGAACTTCATCATCGCATCCGGGGCGCTCGGTGAGACGATGACGAGATCTGGTTTCTGATCTAACTCTTTCAGCGATTGGCTGGCAGAGTAGCCCATCGCTCCCGGGTAGAACGATGCAATTTGTGCAGATGCCCGATCGGTCGTGGCGAAGAACGAAGCAGTGAACACACCCGAAATGACCTTCATTAAGGAGGTATCCACGCCTTTGGCATCAAGCCAGGCGCGGTATTCGGCGAAGTCTTCGCCCACCGTTGCCATGACACGCGGTTTTTCACCGAGCAGAGCCATGGTATAGGCAATGTTAGGTGCAATGCCCCCGCGTTGCTTGGACATGGAGTCCACGAGGAACGAAAGACTGATCGAAGCTAAACGTTCAGGCAGGATTTGTTCCTGAAAATGGCCGGGGAAGGTCATCAGGTAATCGTATGCTACAGAGCCGGTGAGAAGTATGTCCATTGGTTTCTTTCCATGCTCTGAACGCAGTTCTCGGCGTTCAGCCTTCGCCGATGACGGCGAAGGAGCACAGGTGATATTCGCAGTAAAAGGCGTGGCGCTGGTTTCGATATGGTCGAGAAGAACACTCGACCTACTCAACCAACGGCGCCACGCCATTTTCAGCGGCAAAAGTTTATCATGGCAGGCCTGGATTGTCTAGAAATTCAGCTTACAAGTTTCGGTTTCTAGAACCCACCGCCGAAACGATTTTGCAGCGATTGATAACTTTGGAAGGCGAGAAAACCGAATAGTAATGCCAAATAAATACTTCCAAAAGAGACTAACCCCACCACCGCCATGATGCCACCGGCAATCACCGAAACCCACAGCGATTTTCGGATACCATCACGCGGATCATATTGCAGCAACGCATAACGTGCCACGTTGCCTCCATCCAGAGGATAGACGGGCACCAGGTTGATCAATCCCCAAAACACGTTGACAAATAGTAGAAGCGTAGCGATCGTCGACAGGAAAATGCCGCCAAAGGGGACGATCGCTGAAGCTGGCAAAGGGATGATCCCCAACAACCAGCTCAGGGCGATCGATCCGCCTGAGACAATCACCCCACCGATGACCAGGGCAGCAAACAGGAATCCAGCGAAAGGACCGGCTAGCGAAATGAATATTTCCTGCGCTGGAGTGAGGGCGATGTTCGCCCATGCACTCCCCCACGAAACAGACTCGGGGACGGTTAGTCCACCGGAAAAGTGCAGGATGATCGAGGATCGCAGACCGTAGCGGCGGAATGCAAAGGCATGTCCCAGCTCGTGGATGAGGATGGAGACAAAGACCACCAGCATCCAGAGGAATGTATACAACAAGTTATTGGCAGCGAAACCGAACAGGAATGCGATGACCCAGAATAATGGGTGTACGCGCACAGGGATTCCGGCAACAGAAAAGCGCAGATCGTAGCGAGTGGGAGGCGGGACTTGAAATAACAACATCTAAGATCCTAACTCGGACAAACCGAAAACAAGAAGGTTCAACCATCAGGTCCAGGAGTATAAAAGGAAACCAAAAGATCTTCGTGTTCCTTAGGGCCCTTTGTGGTAAAGATTTTAGGGTACTACTTTCCTCAAATTGACTTCGAAAGGCGGATACACAACTCCATTCTCTGTCACAATACCTGTGATCAATCGATTGGGAGTGACATCGAACGCGATATTGCGCGCTTCCGCTTCAATGGGAGCAACGCGTTCCCCGTGGAATTCGAGCCCGAGCACTTCTTCTGGGTCGCGTTCCTCGATCGGGATCAGATCTCCATGATCGAGGGATAGATCCACAGTCGATGTGGGAACCACTGCATACGCCGGTACGCCATTGTCATGCGCTGCAAGGGAAAGCATGTAGGTGCCGACCTTGTTGGCAACGTCGCCGTTCGCGGCCACGCGGTCCGCGCCGAAGAAGACCTTTTGGGCCTTACCTGCCTTCAGGAAGTAGCCAGACATATTGTCACTGATGATCTCGTAGGGAATTCCATATTGTTCAAGTTCCCAGGCAGTCAGGCGCGCGCCCTGCAAACGTGGACGAGTCTCATCGACAAGGACATGAATCTTCTTGCCTTGTTCATGCGCCGTGCGGATAACTCCCAATGCCGTTCCCCAATCGACTGTTGCCAATGCCCCGGTGTTGCAGTGATGGATGATCGTATCACCATCGTCGATCAACGCCGCGCCATGCTCTGCCATACGTTTGTTGATTTCCACATCTTCGTCGGCGATGCGCTGGGCTTCATCAAGAACAAAGTGGCGGAGGGACTCGACTTCTCCCTCACCCCCCGCCCTCTCCCTGAGGGAGAGGGAGCTTAATATTCGATCCACCGCCCATGCCAGATTCACCGCGGTGGGGCGGGCTGCTTTCAGGGTGGAGGCAGCGGCTTGTAGATCGGCGACCAACTCGCGGCTTGATAATGATGCGGATTCGAATCCCGCCAGCGCCAGTCCGAATGCGGCGGCGGCTCCAATGGCCGGCGCGCCGCGCACGACCATGTCCTTGATCGCATGTGCCACCGACTTGTGGTCTGAATAGGAAATAACTTCGAATCGACCCGGCAGAATTCGCTGGTCGATCATTTTCAACTGGTTGTCTTCCCAAAATACAGTTCGCATGACACAGATTTTACTCGGAAAGTCTAATGCTAAAAACCTTAACAGCAGGGGCAAAACGTGCAATAATTCGACGCTGTTTACATTTTATACCCTGCGGTTAAAGAGGATGCCTGCTTCAAACGAAGGCCAGTCTTTTGATCGGGGCACTACATGAATTTCCAGGAGGACCAATGTCCACAAATGGGCGTATGTTGCTCTTTCTTACTGTTGCGATCATTAGCAGTCTGATGCTTGTCTCGTGTGGTCCAGCCTCGGCGCCCACCCAAAACGGTGCGCCGTCTGAACCCACCGGCGAAACCGTTCAGGAAGCCGATTCAGACAAAAGCATTACGATCGCGATCGCGGAAGATCCACCATCCTTCAACCCAATGGTTGCCGATTCGGGATACGATGCACTCGTGATGGAGCTTGTCATGCTCGGGATGACAGACGTCGACCCGAACGGTAAGGTCTTTCCGGAGCTGGCTGCTTCATTGCCATCCATCGAAACCGGTGACGTGGTCCTGGACGAAGAGGCAGGGACGATGTCTGTGACCTGGAAGATGCGCGAGGATGTCGAATGGCAGGACGGAACGCCCGTGACTGCCGACGATGTGCTCTTTACATGGAACGCGATCTCTGATCCGGTCAACGGCTCGTGGATTCCCGGCAGCGATTACATCGATTCGGTTGAGCAGGTGGATCAATATTCCTTTGTCGTGAACTACAACGCTATCTATCCCGGCTTTCTAACTCAATTTGGTGGTGAACAGGTTGCGATTTGGCCTGCCCATTACTGTGATGCAGAGCAGGGATTTGTGGCATGGGACTGCGGGCGCCAGCCGTTGAGCAACGGTCCCTTTATTTTGGACGAATGGGTCGAAGGCGATCACATGACCTTCAGTAAGAATCAAAACTTCTACATGGCCGGCAAACCCGAGATCGATCGTGTGGTCGTGCGGATGGTTCCCGAGGACTCGGTGCGCAAGACAATGATGATGAATGGCGACGCCGACATCGACATGTGGATCAACATCAACACGATCAATGATCTCAAGGATGATCCGAACGCGAAGGTAAGCCTGAGCCCCACCGACCGCTGGGTCATGCGCCTGTTCATGAACCAGGCCGAAAAAGGGACGACCGATTCTGCCGCGACGCCCCATCCAATTCTTTCGGATGTGCGCGTACGGCAGGCCATCCGCATGGCTGTGGATGTGGATACGATCAACACCGAAATCTTCGGAGGCCTGGCCAATCCTGTGTGGACGGAATTCTTCCGTCCGCCGTATGCCTGCGAGGTACCGCGTCCGGCTTTTGACCCCGAAGCCGCACAAGCTTTGCTTGAAGAAGCCGGCTGGACCGACTCGGATGGCGATGGCATCCGCGAGTGCAATGGATGCACAACTGCCGAATCTGGCTACAAGATGGAGATGGAATTTATCACTTACGCTGAATTCGGCGAGCCGCTCGAGCTCACGCAGCAATTGATCGCCGAGATGCTCGGAGACATCGGCATACAGATGAACATCTCTGTAGTAGAAGGCAGTGTGTTGTGGGATCTCTCGGAAAACGGCGGCATCGAGCAGAGTGGTAATTTTGATATCGACCTGTGGGACGATGGCTACGCGGGCGTCGATCCCACCGATTACCTCTGGGAAGCCTATTCACAGGAAGCGATGGAACCCGATGGAGGCTGGAATTTCTTCCGATGGAATAATCCCGAAGTGGACGCCTTGATCGACGAAGCCTACACGCTCGACGAGGAAACCCGCCAGGATACCTTCTGCAAGATCGCAGATCATATCAACGAAGAAGTCCCGATCATCCATCTCTTCACGGTGCCGAATGCTGAAGCCTATTCGGCGCGCATCGAAGGTGTGCAATCCTCGGTCAACGATCTGGTGACATGGAATATCGCAGATTGGAAAATCAAATAAAGAGAGAATTCCGCGCTCCCGAAGGAAAGCCGCCTTCGGGACAGTGTGAGCGGAGCCGGCGGCGCAGTCGAAGCGTACGTGTCAAGTGTAATCTGCACTTCGACTGCGCTCGGCCAACACTCGCTCCGCTCACCGCGGAGGTATGAATGGCAACGTACCTCCTCCGCCGCTTGATTCAAACTGTCGGTCTGCTGTTCCTGCTCAGCATCATTCTGTTCGCGCTCGTCAATGTGGCGCCTGGCGGGCCGCTTTCCGCGTATGGCGGCAAGCGCATTCGCCCCGAGAAGATCGAAATCCTCAAACGACAGTTCGGGCTCGACCAGCCGCTGCCTGTGCAATACATCTATTGGCTGGCAGGCAACGACTGGACTCAAGTAGACTCCGACGGCGACGGCATCGACGATTCACCTGGCACGCGCAAAGGCATCCTGCGCGGTGACTTCGGTTTTTCCTACCGAACACGCGAACCTGTCCTTGAGGAGATCGGCTCACGTCTTCCAAACACGATCACACTGATGGGCATTACCATGCTTGTTGCGATCCTCATCGCCATCCCAATCGGCATCTACTCGGCGGTCAAACAATATTCCCTGTTCGACATGATCGCCACCACATTTTCTTTTGCAGGTCAGGCGATCCCTGAGTTCTGGCTGGGGCTGGTCCTCATCATTATCTTTTATGTGTGGCTGAAGAATCCGGTGACGGGAGAACCCCTGCTCCCGTCTGGAGGCATGTCCACCCTCGACAGCGGATTCTCCCTTACCGACCGCCTCTCACACATGGTTCTCCCGGTTCTGACCGGCGCCCTGGGCTGGGTGGCGTGGTATTCGCGTTTCCTGCGCTCAAGCCTGCTCGAAATCCTGCCGCAGAATTTTCTCCGTTCGGCGCGAGCCAGAGGACTGCCAGAGCGACGGGTCATTTACAAACACGCCCTCAGCAACGCATTGATCCCTATTGTTACGTTACTCGCACTGGATTTGCCATACATCTTCACCGGCGCGGTGCTCATCGAAACGATCTTCTCCTGGCCCGGCATGGGACGTCTGTATTATCAAGCCGCGGTCGAGCGAGACTATCCATTGCTCATGGCAGTTCTCATTATTGGCGCGGCGTTTATCATCCTCTCGAATTTGCTTGCAGATATTCTGTATGCATATTTAGATCCGAGGGTGAGGTATGAGTAAAAGAAGAACTCCCGCGCTCCCGAAGGGACGCCGCCTTCGGGAGCGCGGTAGGTAATTAACATGACCGACTACTCTTCCATCGAAGCTCCTCTGTCTCCCAAAGATCAGGCTACCGATCTCGCCTCCAATGTTTGGAAGCGCTTCCGCCATCACCGGGCCGCGATCGTCGGCGCAGTTGTATTCGTGATACTGTTGCTGCTGACTCTGTTCGCATCCCTGTCCCCGTTTGATCCTGAAAAATCGAATCTTCCCGATAAATTCCAGGCGCCATCCGCAGCGCATTGGCTCGGTACCGACGCCCTGGGACGTGACCTGCTCACACGCATCCTCTACGGCGGACAGATTTCGCTATCGGTGGGCGGAATCGCGGTAGCAATTGCACTGTTGATCGGGGTTCCCATCGGCGCGCTGGCCGGGTACTACGGCGGCGTCCTGGACTCGATCCTCATGCGTCTGACCGATGCGTTCCTGTCACTACCGGCATTTCTTGTGCTGATATTGCTGGCTGCCATCCTGCGCGAAGTGGAGGTCCCACTCCTGCAGCGCAATGGTGTATTGACCATCAGCCTGGTGATCGGAATCCTCTCCTGGATGACCTTTGCGCGCCTGGTCCGTGCGGCATTCCTCACCCTGCGCGAAATGGACTACATTTCTGCGGCGCGGGCGCTTGGCTCATCAGACCGGCGTATCATCCTTGGGCACATCCTTCCCAACGGTATCGGCGTCATTATCGTCGAAGCGACGTTGCAGCTTGGCTATGCAATCATTCAGGAAGCAGGTCTGAGCTTCCTTGGCTTTGGCATTCAGCAGCCGACTCCTTCATGGGGCAATCTCATCAACACAGCCCAGGACCATTTGCTAAAATACCCGTGGCTGGCGATTTTCCCCGGTCTGATGATCTTCATCACCATCATCTCGGTCAACTATATCGGCGATGGACTGCGCGATGCGTTCGACCCGTATAAGGTGTTGGAGCGGGTCGGGGAATATACGTAATCGTTGTTCGTCCATCGGTAGAAGGGAATTATGTCAGCTAACGTTCTGATCAACATCCTGGGTTGGACTGGTTCTGTTCTGTATCTGCTTGCGTATGGGCTGGTCTCCATGAAAAAGACTGAAGGCGATTCGATCTTGTATCAGGGAATGAATATTGTCGCGGGCGTATTGCTCGTGATTTACACACTTTCTCTTGAGGCGTTTGCAACGACAGGTCTCAATGCAATATGGGTTGCCATCGGACTTTTCACGCTGGGACGCAAATGGCTTACACGAAATTAAAACCACGCCATACAAAAGCTTCGCGCGTAGAAGAGATTTCACGCGCAGACTCACATTTTCTACTTTCAATTCCTGCTGGAAATGCAGATCGATATCGCCTCGCCCAGCTTGATGACTATACGCAGAAGAAACGAAGAGACTTCCCCCTCCGTGATCCCATAAGCCTAACTCTCTCGGCGCGAGCCTCAAGCGCGTCCATTCCCGGAACGTGGGGATTTGGGCTATGGAACGATCCCTTTGGGTTCTCGCTTGAGTTTGGAGGCAATCCATGGCGGCTGCCTGCGCTGCCGAACGCAGCCTGGTTCTTTGGCGCGTCTGAGGAGAGTTATCTATCTTTCCGCGCTCCTCGCGCTGAGCAGAGCGACGAGGGTAATTCGAGGAGCGTAGACGAAGCGCAAGTTGCGTATGTGAATCGCTCTTCGTCTACAGGCTTCGCCACAAACGCTCAGCCTTCCACTCACACCGTCCCGAAGGCGGCGTCCCTTCGGGAGCGCGAGAGGTACATACCCAATGGCTTCCTCGCACAGACGTTTCGATCGCCAAAGTTCCATCCATTGTTAATCCTCGCAGGATTGGCGCTGCCCTTCTCGCGCAAGCTGGCCCGGCGGTTATTGGGTCAGGTTATCGAGGATGAGGGAGTTGACCTTCGTAAGGACAAGCAGCTGCTTGTCCCTACGAAGGTTACCGATTGGCACAGATACAGGCTCGATTGGCGCGAGAACCGGGTAGCTTTCGAAGTGGATGACGCGCTCGTGTTTGAGTCGTCGGTGAGTCCGCATCCGCCGCTGGGATTGGTCATCTGGATCGATAATCAATACGCGGCATTCACGCCGGAGGGACGCATAGGCTTCGGCGTTTTGGAAAATCCCGAACCGGCCTGGCTGGAAGTTAAAGATATCGAAGTTCAATAACGAAATGGCGAAGCCTTGCGAAGGTACTGGACAGGTACCTGAAATCTATAGAAGCAACCTTCGCAAGGCACTCGGATATGAAACAACAAGACCTCGACGACGTCGAGGTCTTGTGTTTATTACACCTTCTTTGCTTTCGCCATTTGCATCCGCGCCACTGCAATGACCAGACCGATTCCAAGAGCGATCGCTCCAAGCCAGTTCGCTGAAAGTGGCAGCTCGATGGGCAGTTTGCGAACGAGGGTATCGAGCAGAACACCGAGAATAAAGAGACCGCCGAAGGCGCGGTTGTGATAGAAGCAGAAGCCTGAGAACCAGGTGGGCCAGAAGGCTTCGAATCCCTGCGGCGGACCCTCGGGGCGCGGCTTACTGAGCACCATCACGGCATACAGGGCACGCTGGGCTGCGAACAGAACGAGCAGCATGAATGTGCTGAAATAACCTGTGGCTACCAGGTAAATTACAACGGCATACGCAATCACAATGGCAGCAATATTGACGTAGCGCGCAAAGGTCTGCCCCGCACGGACCGGGAACGTACCAACGCCCTTTTTCTTGTCGTCGATCATTTTATCGATATGCTTGCCTACATTGATGCTTGCCACACTCAGCCCGAATGGAATACCCGCCAATGCGACATTCCAAAGATCAGGCAATTCGCCATGAGTGCCAAGAGCCAGAACAAAGTAAACACCTGTGATCATGATCGGTCCCCAGATCAGGAAGATGGCAAGTTCACCGAGCGCCCAGTATTTCAACGGCCATGTGTAGAACAGCAATACAAGCGCGCCAAATACAAACAGCCAGATGACCTGCGGGTTGAAATTTGTGTAGAAGAGCGCATACACGCCTGAAAGCGTGGCGATCAGGCCGCTGACCACAAACCAGCGGATCTGCTGCGCCCTGGTCCAGAAGCCCTGCACGAGCGGATGGACACCATACTGTGTACGGAAATAATTGTCGTTATCCACGCCGCGCGAGTAATCGGTATAGTCGTTGAGCAGGTTATTTGTTCCGTGTGCGATGAATAGTCCCAGGGTCAGGATGATCCACGGCAGCCAGGAAAAATTTCCATCGCGCCAGGCCAGCAGGCCGGCAATGATACAGGAATATATGGTTACCGTGGTTACGGCGGAACGTGTGGCGATCAACCATTTGGAAATGAGGTCAAGCGCCTCCCACTCGTTTCGATCATCCATTTTGATGAGTTCCCACGCAGCCTTTCGCCACATGGCAAAATTGATGTGCATACAGGTGTTCTCCTTTGAGTTGGTCTAGAAACTCTCGAAAAAAGATTATACTATTATTTGTGAAATGCGATACAATCGGTCATAATCACTACATTCAGTAAATCACAGGTTTGTCATTCTGAGGAGCCAACGTTCTTCTGGCGACGAAGAATCTCCCGTAATTTGCGCCGAGACTCTTCGTTCGCAACGAACGCTCACTCAGAGTGACATGAGAATCGTGATTTACTGACATTGACTAACCTTTGGAGAGAGTATGTCAAAAGCGAATGAAGATTATATTCCCGCGTTAAGTTATCGATTTTTGACCCCCTTCTACGACTTCATCCAAAAATATATCGTGCGCGATGTACGCTACAAGACCTTGCTGATCGAACAGGCCAATATCCAGCCAGGGCAGCGCGTATTGGACCTGGGCTGCGGTACTGGCACGCTGGCTATTATGGCAAAGCAGTCGCAATCCTCAGCAGATGTCTCAGGCCTGGATGCCGACCCCGATATGTTGAAAGTGGCAAAATACAAGGCTACGCAGTTGAACCTGCCTGTCACATTCGACGTGGGGTTCACCAACAAGCTCCCCTACCCCGATGCCTCGTTCGACCGGGTACTGTCGAGTATCATGATCCATCACTTGAAGACACCTGATAAATTGCAGACTGGGAAAGAGGTCTATCGCGTGTTGAAACCCGGTGGTCAGCTGCATATCATCGACTTCGGAAAACCGTACACGTGGTACGGAAAGATCCTCGGTCCATTCCTGCACAAGTTTGAAGAAGCCAACGACAATATCGACGGCAGACTGCCGGAAATGTTCGGCGCGCCCGGTTTGAAGACAGAAATCGTTGGGCATTTCTGGACCTTCTTCGGCGATCTGGCATTTTTGCGCGGCGAAAAGGCTTTTTAAACACAAAGGACACTAAGGTCACTAAGGTTTAAGATATGGCAAAGATTGAGTCAGGTATTCACGTTCCGATGAGGGTTGAGGATGTCTTTACGTTTTTGAATAAGAGCGAAAGTCATCGGCGTTTTATTCCACGCATGACGGAACTGAGACAAACTTCGCAAGGCGACTTTGGGCAGGCCGGGACTACATTATCTGGATTGCTGAATTATTTCGGTATACGAATCCCTGTGGAGTATGAAATTGTCGAAGTGAAACCGAATCAGGCCCTGTCGATGAATGGAAAAATGGGACCATTTCATTTCAAGGATGGATATGTTCTCGGCGCACATGGAAACGGCACGCAAATCCGCTTCTGGCTGGACCTGCGGCCGACCGGCGGGGCCCGAGCATTTTCTCCCTTCATGGGGTTGATCGGAAAGATCCATGCGTGGGAGACGTTGAGGAATTTGAAACGCGAGTTAAAGCAAGAGATTGTGTCGCCACGGCGCCACGGCGACGCTTCCCGCAGGTCGCAATGACGGTATCCTCCCAATGGCCATTGATCTTTACCAACCGTTCACGAATCCGATTACCCGCGAGACGTTCCGTTGTATCTCTTCCACAGAGGAAGCCTTCACCATGGAATGGACTGTGCACCCCGGCGGATACGTCCCGTTCGAGCATGTGCACATCAACCAGGAGGAAATATTTCACGTACAGCGCGGAGAGATGCGCGTGCTCGTGAAAGGGATGGAACAATATGGAAAGATCGGCGACGTGCTGACGATCCCGCGCGGAACACGGCATATTGCTTTCAACGATAAAGATGAACCTCTGGTCTGTATCGTCGAGTACAAGCCGGGGCTCGACCACTATAAGACCATGCAATGCTTTGCAGGGCTGACTCTCGACTGTGATTATGATAGGCGGGGACTGGTCAATATTGCAAAGATCATGTTCATGCTGAAGACGTGCAATGCCCTCTCGCTCACACGTCCCGCCTTTGCACCTGATTGGGTGTTCCGGCTGGGAATGAATACATTCTATGCAATGGGCTCCATTTTGAAATGGGAAACGTTGTATAAGAAATATACAGAATAGAAAATTACACGGTGGCAGAGTAGACGAACAACGCTTCGACTACGTGGCGCTTAGGGCGTCACTCCGCTCACACCGTCCCGAAGGCGGTGTCGCTTCGGGAGCGCGGAACTATCTACTCGACCACCGGAGTTACCTTCAACAGGAGAATAGACATGGACCTCAAACTATGGTGGTTTGCACTGCAGAAACCGGTCAAAGAGAATGACAAGCGGGTGTGGGACTCATTTGACGTCATTGCCAAATGGCTGATCTCCACCCGTGCGACCGTGACACAATTAACTCTAATGGCGGGCGTGATCTCCGGGTTACTTGCGTTTCGAGACGGATACTTCGACTTCTGGCCCTGGCTGGCAATGACACTTGGAATCTACTTCGCACATTCCTCTGAGAATCTTGTCAACGATTACATCGATTACACGCGCGGCATCGATGAGGACAATTATTACCGTGGGCAATACGGTATTCATCCTCTTGTACATAAGTTCTGGACCAAGCAGGATTGGGCCAGATGGTTCATCACGGCGGGGACCATTGCGGTCCTGTGTGGCATCTTCGTTTTGTTCTATACCGAGTTCAATCCGATTGTGATCGGGCTGTTTATCTTCGGCGCCGCGATCCTGCCGACGTACGCCTGGCCGCTCAAATATTTGGGGCTGGGAGAGATCCTGATCTTTCTGAATTGGGGCATGGTTTTGATCCCCGGCATTTATTCGATCCTGGCTGGAAAAATTCCCGATAATCTGCTGTTGATCGTAATGGCAGGTATGGCATTCGGTTTTGGGTTCGGCAGTTTCAACTGGGGCAAGCACGTCGATAAGATCGAAGCCGATACAAAGAAACACGTTGGCTCATTGCCAGTGAGGCTCGGTGAAAAGGCTGCTCGCTGGGTCAACATTTTTACCGTGACACTTTCCTATGTGCTGGTGTTGTATCTGGTCTTCGTCGCCCGCTTCTACTCACCAACCGTCATGCTGGTATTTCTGGCGGTCGGTCGCGGCTGGAACGTGATCAAGCTGCTGAGCCAGCCCCGCCCCAGGGAAGCGCCTCCAGGGTTTGACCTGTGGCCGCGCTGGTTTTCCACGCCGCAGTTGAGACACATCCGTCTCTTCGGTGGGTTGTACATCCTGGGCATATTCCTGGATGTGCTCTTGAAGATGTATGTGCCGGGGTTCTGGCAGTAGTAAGTCTGTAGTCCCGACACCTGCACGGCACCGAACGCACGCCCCCGCCTTGCGGGATCGGGTGCAAGTGAGGTGACGCTGAGGCGCCACTACTCGACCAACGTAGGTAAAGAGGTTCATTTATGAAAATTGCAATTACTGGTGGAACGGGATTCATCGGCAGGCATGTGGCACGCGATCTGGGAGCGCGCGGGCATGAGGTCATCGCGATCGCACGCGGTCAATACTCGCGCAATAGTCAGCCTGTGGACGGCGCAACATTTCTCGCATTAGATGCCAACGACACCGACAAACTCACACAGGCGTTTGAAGGCTGTGATGCTGTGGTCCATTGTGCTGGGACGAGCGTTGAGAGCGCGCAGCAAACCTTCGAGCGTTTGCATGTGGAGGGGACGCGCTCGGCGGTCCATGCAGCGGAACGGGCGCATGTGAAGAAATTTGTGTTGGTCAGTTATTTGAGTGTGCGCCCGAACATCAACTCGGAATACCATACCACCAAATGGCGCGGCGAGGAAATCGTCCGTTCCTCGAAGTTGAACTTCACAATTCTCAAAGCCGGGCTGATCTATGGCCAGGGCGATCACCTGCTGA
This sequence comes from uncultured Anaerolinea sp., assembly GCA_964489725.1. Lineage (GTDB taxonomy): Bacteria > Chloroflexota > Anaerolineae > Anaerolineales > Villigracilaceae > Defluviilinea. The sequence continues at coordinate 92,367 of CAZBAX010000006.1, forward strand.
ATAACCTGAGCAATCTCTTTCGGAAGATGCCGGTCTTTGCGGCAGTTGGATTGCGGGAGAAGTCAGTACGGCTCGTGGCAGTGGAGGATCTAGTGGATGTGATCCGCGCCTGCCTGGACGAAAACCGCTTCGCGCGCCAGACGATAGCTGTTCTTGGGCCCGAGGAGTTCCCCTTCAGCCAAGCCGCCCGCCGGATCGCCCGAGCGATGGGAAAACCATTCCTGCTTGTGCTGCCATTTCCGGTATTCTTTCACCGCATCCTGGCGTTCGTTTCGGAACGCTTCATGCCCAAACCGCTGATCACCAAATCACAGGTGCAAATGCTGGCAGACGGGATCAGCAAGGCGACGCCAGAGAGTGTGCCATTGCCAGAGGATTTGAAGCCAAAAACGTTATTTACAGAGGAACAGATACGGAAGGGGTTACCAAGATAACATTGTGGGGTTGGGCAGCTGCCCAACCCTACAATGTTAAACATGAATCGGCAAAGATTTCACCCCGCGAAAGATCGGATGTTCCTGCCATTCGAGATTTTCAGTCCCCAGGCTGATCTGTGGAAACCGGCGCAGGATGGTTTCAAAAACGACTTCTGCTTCCAGCCGAACGAGGGGCGCGCCGATGCAAAAGTGGATGCCAATCCCAAAGCCCAGGTGACGTCCTTCATTGCGGGTGATGTTGAAATCATCGGGGTTGGAAAAACGATCAGGATCACGATTCGCAGAACCGATTATCGTATTGACCAGATCCCCTTTGCGAATGAATCTACCGCGGATGCTGGCATCTTCCAGGGCAGAACGATACGTGATCTGGACGGGGTTATCGTAGCGCAGCATTTCTTCGATGGCAGGACCCAGCAAGGCAGGTTTCTCGCGTAACTTCTTCAATTGATCGGGATGCTGCAATAACGCCAGGAGTCCGTTGCCAATCAGGTGTGTGGTGGTCTCATGTCCCGTACTGAGCAGGATATTGATGTTCGAGACCAGCTCTTCTTCCGTCAGCGTGGAGGACCCCTCTCGATCACGCACTAGCTCTCCCTGCGCGTAAGGCAATGAAGATCCGTGCGGATGCGGGCACGCTTCGTCTTCCTCGTCGGTGACAGCGAGCAACGCCGTCAACAGATCATCACGCGGATGTTCGCGGCGCTGCCGACTCAACATTTTCACGTAATCAGTCAATTCGTCGAGGCTGTGCGCGGCCTGTTCCAGCAAGGCAGTCGACTTATGCCGCACCGTGCCCAGGATCGCAAACAGATCATCGGACCATTTCTTGAAGCGGGCGCGATCGCTTTGCGGAAGCCCCAGCAGCTCAGCAATGACCATCACCGGCAACGGATATGCCAGGTCATGAATCATATCTTTCTCTGCTGCAGCCTGCATCCCATCCAGCAAGTCATTCACGGTCTTTTGTACGTAGGGCCGCAGACGCTCCACACGGCGCGGTGTAAAGGCATGGTTCATGAGACCGCGCAGATGGGTGTGATACGGCGGGTCGGCATAAAAAACTGTTTTCGAGAAAGAATGATAGACGGGGGCCGCGATCTGCTGTTCCGATGCCGGCAGCCTATCAAAGCCGCGCATCAACCCCTGAGCGCGTGAAAAGCGTTCATCGGTATAGAGAGAATCGATATCGGCATAGCGCGTGAGAACCCATAGCCCGAGTTCTTCATCCCAATGGACTGGCTCTTCCCTGCGCAGTTTTTCGTAGAAAGAATAAGGATTTGCACGAATCTCATCCCGCTGTAAATTCAACAGGCTGAATTCATCCACAATCATTTAGACAGCTTACTCCTCAAACTGAGTCGATTAGATTATACTACCGACTTGTGAAATTGGATACAATCCATCTGATTTCATGGTAGATGATTAATCGAAAAGAGCAGGAGTCTGTCTCCTGCTCTTTTTCTTTGGAAAACGTTCAACTCCAGTAGGTTTGGATGAGCTGCGCGGTAAACGGAATGACTCGCAAGACCACATCGATCAACAAACCGAACATAAAGAGCGAACCGAACTTGCGATTGTTGAAAAAGGCATATCCCACGAAATACAACGGCCAACCGATCTGGCCCTCAGGGCGCGTCTGCGGTTTCGGCTGCAGGAACTTTGGGTAGATTTGCAGGAAGGTGGGCAACGCGAAGAACACGATCAACAACACCGGCGTAAAGAACTTCACGGCGATCAGATAGACCGTGAAGAGATACGGAGCGATCATCATCGCCAAAACAGCATAACGAGAGGCTTTTTCGCCAATGACAACTGGCAGAGTGTGAATCCCTTTTGCCTGGTCCATATCCAGCTTGTCGATGTGCTTGCCAAAGATGACGGTTGTCACGCCGAGAACGTAAGGCAGGCTGGCAATGACCACGAACCAGTTCCATTGATGCGTCAACACATAATAACCACCGCCGATCATCAATGGACCCCAAACGATGAGAACTGCCACTTCGCCAAGCGCCATCCCTTTGAGAGGCCAGGTATAGAACAGGAGGAAGAAAGCGCCAAGACCCAACAGGATCCAGGTGGTGGTGCTGAAGCCAGTGTACCAGGCCAGGTAGATGCCGAATAGGAGAGCGATGAGCCCCGTCACGGCAAAATACGTCAGGTGCTGGCGCTGCGTCATCAAACCGCTGGCAATTGGCTGCGCACCGTAGATGTTGCGATAATAGTTGTCCTTGTCCACGCCGCGCACGAAGTCGGTGTAATCGTTGAAGATATTGTTGGATGCATGTGCAAGGATCAGCCCGAACGTGAGCGCGAACCACGGCAGGAAACTAAAGCCTCCATCGCGCCAGGCAAAAAGTCCGGCCAGAGCCGCTGAGATGAACGTCATAACCAGCACGGCAGCGCGGGTGGAGATCAGCCATTTGGAGATCACATCCAGGGCGTCCCACTCTGTTTTCGATACTTCAGGAATTACTTTGAGGGCTTTCCGCCACATTGCAAAATTCATGTTTTGTCTCCTTTGGGTTTGTCGATGAATCTTAATTTTGGACGGCTCGCCGTCCAAAACTGCAGGAGCAAGTGTCGCCACGGCGACGCTCCTGCACTCCAAAATCGTGATTTACTGAATTTAGATAGATTATATCCAAAATGCAGTGTAGACGTCTGGGGTTTTTTATTGTGTTCCTGCGAATTGTTTCACTGAGGCAAGGGCAGGATAAAGCAGAAATAGATCCCTTCTCACTTTCGCTCCCGACCCAAATGCGACCCTCATGGAATTCCACGATCCGTTTGCCCAATGCCAGACCCGCGCCGGTCTCTACTACGTTCAGATCGAGTTTGTTGAACGGCCCCACGATCTGTTCATGATGCTCTGGAGAGACATAACGCCGAGAGATAACTCTAAAATTTCATTGAGGTGCTGCTTCAGTAGACGTGACGGGAAGTGTAAAGTAAAAGGTGGCGCCCTTACCCAGCTCAGAGTCTGCCCAAATGATGCCATGATGAAATTCGATAATTCGTTTGACCAGCGCCAGGCCTACACCTGTGCCCTCAGAGCGCGCGTCGAGCTTGTTGAACAATCCAAATATATTCTGCATAAACTCAGGTGGGATCCCAATGCCGTTATCCCGAACGTATAGAATCGGCATGGGACCATGGAATCCTTTTTGACCGATCTCGATTCGTGGTGTAGGCTGGTCGCCCATGAATTTGGCGGCATTATCGATCAGATTCTGCATCACCTCCACCAGGCGTGAGCGGTCCACATAGACGGTCGGGAGGTTCTGGGCAATGCTGAGGGTAATATTACGCTGGGAAATACGTCCGTAGACCAGCTCAACAGCTTCGGCAACGATCTGATCAAATGGAGCCGGCTGAGGCTTATTGATGAGCCGACCGACCCGCGAGAGTTCGAGCAAGTCATTCAGCAGTGTTTGCATTTTTTCGGTTGCCTCACTGATACGCTTGATGTCTGAATCCAGACGCGTCAGATTCCCGCTGTGGGTATCCTCGCGCAGAAATCCAAGAAAACCCCGAATTGTGATCAACGGCGATTTGAGATCGTGTGAAACGGTATAGGCGAACCGTTCCAGCTCGGCGTTCTTCGCCTCCAGCTCCTCGATCAGCTTATCGCGTTCTGCCTCGGCCCATTTGCTGAGCGAGACATCCCGCACAATCGCCAGAACTGTATCCGGGCCAGAGGCCGAAATTCGAGCTTCAAATGTACGTCTCTCCCCTTGTTGCATCATCTCATATACAAATGCGTTGACCAGCCCAGACTCCAGGGCACGTTCAATGGCAAAGGCGGTTTGCTCTGCAAGCCCGGGCAGCACTTCTGCAACGGTCTTGTTAAGGAATTCTTCGGGAGTAAACAGCGGCCTGTTGACGCCCGACGGCATGAATTGCAGAATGGTTCCATCGCGGCCCAGTTCAAAGATCATATCGGGTATGGCATTTAATAGGCCACGTGTGCGTGTCTCTGTGCGGCTCAGTGCCATCTCCATTTTCTTTAGCTGGGTAATATCGACCTGGGTAGCCCAGATCCCGGTCAGGTAATTATCTTCACGAATACCCACTGCATTGCTTAGAAAATTCACCGTTCGCCCATCGACGGTTACTGCCTGTGTTTCGAGATTTCTTGTTTGATAGCCCGAATCAATGAAATGCAGGATGCTCTGAAGATATTCATTCCCGGTCTGCTCTGAAAAAATATCGAACCATAGTTTTCCCACCATATCTTCGCGCGACGAATGACCGTACATTCGGATCAACGCGTCGTTGCACTCCTCCAGCCTCCCAGACTCCACGATACGCTGCGCTTGTTCATCACGGTCAAGATCGATCGGCACCGGCGGATCAAATCGCAGGCGCCAGATGCCGGCAATACTTTGCTCAACAAACGTCCGATATCTTTCTTCACTGACTTGCAGGGCGAGTTGAACCTGGCGTTGTTCGGTTACATCATAGAACATCGAAATGATGGCGGGCCGATTTTCCCATTGAACCAGTTCATAAAATGCAAGCGTTATGCGGATCTCACCGGAGCGGGTCTTGAACTCATACGAAGGATTCTCCAATGAGCGCTGCTGCTTCAATTTGGAAATGAACGCGTCGCGTTCGGTTGCCGTGCTCCAGACTCCAAGTTCGAGAGTCGTTCGCCCGATAGACGTCACTGGATCGTACCCCGTCATCTTCCAGTAGGCAGCATTCGCATCGATGAGTCGGCCGTCGTCGAGGGATGTAATGCAGATCGCGATCGGGCTTACATGAAAGATCCTGCGGAAGTTTTCCTTCCCTTCGGCGAGTGAATGCGCTGAACGTCTCACGCTTCCAATGACGAGCACCACCAGAACAAGATGGACGCTAAGCAACAGTATCAGCAGCACGATCGCCAGTGAACTGATCGTGTTACGGCCCTGGAATAAAATTACGGCGATGTCGATGACTACGACAGCAAATACTATATAGAGCAGCCGGGTGGCCGCCTTGCCGCCTCTGGACTCCCATCGATGGGAACTTTGGTTCATGCATTTCCTCCGCGGAGGAGTATAACATTAATGATTTCATTGCCGGTCAGGGAACTTATGTCGAAGGCTTAATCCAATGGACGTAGTTCACGGTCGCTGCCAGGCCGCTGCCTGATGCGCTTCGAGTGAAATTTGCTCCACCCTGGGTAGCTTCCGTTTCTACAGGAGCTTTGCGAAGGCTTCTCGCCCGCATTTCGGGGCGCACAAGAATCATCAGCGCTGAGAGCTTAACCCTCCCCCAGTTCCGGGATTGGTTCCACCGGCATGCGCCGGGATAGATAATTCTCGACCCAGAAGATGACCAGCGCCACCCACACAATTCCGAAACCGATCAGGTGTGACTGGTCGAAAGGCTCCTTGTACAGGAATACTCCGATCACGAATTGGAGTGTCGGCGCAATATATTGCAGCAGCCCCACTACGGTGAGCGGAATCTGCTTTGCGGCTGATGCAAACATAAGTAGTGGAATAGTCGTCACCACCCCGGCGCCGATCAGAAAAACATCGATCAGAGTGGATTGATGCAAAAATGCTCCGCTGCCACTGCGTTCAACGATCAACAGGTAGATCAAGGCCGCCGGGAAAACAATGCCGGTTTCGAGCGTAAGCCCATGCAGCGAACCGAGCGGCGCCAGCTTCTTCACAAGACCATAAAAGCCAAAGGAGAACGCCAGCGAAAGCGCGATCCACGGCAGGCGCCCATACACCGCGGTGAGATAGATGACGCCAATGGCAGCGATCGAAACCGGAATCCATTGGGTGGGGCGTAATCGCTCACGCAGGAAAAGGACGCCCATCAGTACACTTAATAGCGGATTGATGAAATAGCCCAGGCTCGTCTCCACGATAAAGCCGGCATTGACGCCCCACACATAGACCAGCCAGTTCACCGAGAGCAGGATCGCAGCAATCGAATAGATACCGATCACCCTGGGCTGCAGCGCAACCGAACGGAATTCCATCCACTGGCCACTCACCAGGATGATACCGATCAGGAGCAGGAAAGACCAGCCGATACGGTGTCCGATCACCTGTAGTGCGGGCACATCGTGCAGATACTTCCAATAGATCGGGAAAAATCCCCACAGCGCGTACGCGCCAAGACCACTTAAGATACCTTTATTCATGAAACTCCTCAGATCCATATACACCTTGCGAAGGTTTGAACACGCGACGAAAGTCCGGGTCGGGAACATCACCTGCACTGCGCGCAAGCCCAAGACCATATTCTAAAATGTGTGGATCGGCTGTCTTCCCGCAAAGCCTGTATCGACTTCATGCCAGAAGGCAATATCATCTTCCCCATATTGCCAGCAGAGATACACTTCCTGCCCGTTGCGCAGGGCTGGGAAATCGAGCAGGCCCGTATTCACATCCTTGATCAATACACCCGTATCTAAAATTTGATGGACGAGCGCATCCAGGCGTTCAAAATCCTGGACCATTTTGCTCAAGGTGCGGCTGCCGCCATTGCCAACGGATTTTTCGATCGCACTCCAGGCTTCGGGCTGGGTTGTAATGATCTTCTGTCGAATCGTTTGCACTTCCTGCATGAGCGGACGTATGGTTATAAGCGCCTGATTTGCTTCTGAAAGGGTAAAGTATTGAGTCATGAATGAAAGTATACACGGGATTAGTACAATCAGTACAAAAGTAGACAGGTAAGCAGGTAGACACGCTGAAGTGTTTACTTGTTAACCTGTTTGCATACTGACGAATCTAGGCGGGGATGGCCTGATAACCCTTCTTCTTCACTGCGGCAATGATCTGTTCGTCGCTGAGTCTGGTCTCGTCATATATGACTTCCATTTGCAGCTTGTGATAGCTGGCGTTGATCTCTCTGACGCCGTCGAGCGTATCTTCAAGCGACTCGAGTTTCATCGCGCAATTGGTGCACGTCATATCGGGGACTTTGAAGGTTTTCTTGATCATCGATTCCTCAAAGACTTGACAGGTCTTCACAGCCATCTGGTCCACCGTGGCCGTTTCGACAGTCAGGTCATGACGGCTTAAGGTTACGATGAGACCTGTCAGGTCTGCTTAAGCTATTCGAACACGATCTGCCCGGTATACATGCCCATCGAACAGGTGAAGAACATGGTGCTGCCCTTTTCCTGCGCGGGGATGCGAACTTGCACGGTTCCTGTAGCTGGCAGCAATTCATAGAAATTCAAAGCCGGAATCAGGAAGTCACGCGAACAGGAATAGGTCTGATCAGTGACCAGATTCAAAGTAACTTCCTGTCCTGCTGGTGCTCTGAGCGTGGCCGGGAAATAACCTTCGTTCTGCACTTGCAGGAGGAGAGCGCCGGCCGCCGCGACGGGGGCAGAGGGTCCCGTTTTGGCTGTGGACGCGTTGTTTGACGGGAACAGGCTGCGGCCCAGGTTTTGAGCCGAGAGCGGCGAGCCAAGGATATTGAGTCCGCCATTTACGGTCACCAGTCCCAGGACCAGCACGACGGCCGCCACAAATCGCATGAAGAATTTTTCAAGGCGCGCACCAAGCTCCGTCGCCAAATAGGCGACCACGAAGAAGACCGGGCTCGTCCCCAGCGTGAAGGCAAACAGGAGCGCGGCGCCCATGCCTGCGCTTCCGGTGCCGAGTGCGGCCGCCATCATCGCCTGTGTAACACCGCACGGAATGAAAACGGTCAACGCACCCAGGAAGAGCGGGGTGAACATGTCGGGACGGGTACTAGGCCCATCCGTACCCGTCCCTTTAGCGGTGCGACGGATGTAGCGGGTAATGAACCTGGGCGGTTCGATCGAAAAATATCGAAAGATCGGGTGGACGTTGAACATGCGCAGGCCATTGCCGACCATGAAGACGCCAATGGCGATCATCAGGATGGCGCGCGTCACGGGGCTGAGGGTAAGATAGGAACCAAGCCAGCCGAGCAGCGCGCCGAGCAATGTATACGCGATGAGTTTGGCGAGAAGAAAAAGTGCGATGGGCAATGCCGAGTTGGAACGAACAGGCGCCTGTGACCTGGTTTTCTTGCGGGGCTTGGCCTGCGCGGCCTGCTGTAAATAATCCCGTTCGATCTGGTGTGCGAGCGAGCTTGCCAGCAGGCCACCCTGCACGGCAAGACAACTTAACCCACCCGTGGTCAAGCCAGTGACGAATGCGACGACCATTTGACTCATCGCACCTGAGTTTTGTGCAATATCAATGGAATTGGGATTGGACTGCAGCACAGCAACAGCGATCGCTACAGCAATGAACACAATCCCAAGCATCATGAGTATCACAGGGTCGACGGGCGGTGTCTGGTTTCGAGACATTGGATTTCGGGGGGATGCAAATGAGCGCCTTAGCGTCATCCCGCTCTGCGGGACAAGTAGACAGGTAGATATGTACACATGTAAACAGGTCATCAAGGTGGAAGTTACCTGTCGACCTGCGTACATGTGTACGTTCTTATATCTTCTGGCCTCGTAGTCTAAGGCTGTTCGTCACAACAAATACACTGCTAAAGGCCATCGCGCCTGCGGCCAGCATCGGGTTCAAATATCCCAGTGCTGCTGCGGGAATGAGCACGACATTGTAGAAAAATGCCCAGAACAAGTTTTGCTTGATCGTACCGAGGGTTTTGCGTGAGAGATTGATCGCACGCGAGACGCCGCGCAGATCCCCGCTCATCAACGTCACAGGCGCGGCAGCCATTGCTACATCGGTGCCAGTTCCGATCGCGAGTCCAACGTCGGCCTGGGCAAGGGCGGGCGCATCGTTGACGCCATCGCCGACCATGGCGACGATCTTCTCACCGGATTGCAATTTCTTTACTTCAGATGATTTTCCTTCCGGCAGCACTTCTGCCAGAACCGTATCGACACCGACCTGTTTGCCTATTGCCTCGGCAGTCTTCTGATTGTCGCCGGTGATCATCGCTACAGTCAATCCCATACGATGCAAGTCTTCGATAGCGTCTTTGGAGCTATCCTTGATCGTATCGGCGACGGCAATGATGCCAGCAGCCTGGTTATCCACTGCGACGAGCATGGCTGTTTTCGCTTCAGATTGCAGGCGGGCGATCTCGAATTCGAGTGGGCCCAGTTGGATGCCGCGCGCCTCAAACATGCGTTTGTTGCCGACGATCACGTTTCGTCCATCCACCTCAGCCTGCACCCCAAGACCAGCTTCTGCTTTGAACCCGGCCGGTTCCGCCAAACTTAATCCACGCGTGGTCGCTTCTGCCCAGATCGCCTCACCCAGCGGATGTTCACTTCCTTTTTCGACAGAGGCAGCCAGTCTGAGCAAGCTATCAGTGTTCAGTGTCCAGTCGTCAGTACTGGATACTGAATACTGCTCACTGATCACGATGTCTGTGACAGCGGGCTGTCCCTTTGTAATCGTCCCGGTCTTATCCAACACTACCACACTGACCTTACCAGCTCGTTCAAGCGCTTCACTGTTGCGGAAGAGGATTCCCGCTTCGGCGCCTTTACCGGTACCCACCATGATGGCAGTCGGCGTGGCAAGTCCCATCGCACACGGACAGGCGATCACCAGCACCGCGACCATGTTGATCAAAGCGCGTGTGAAATTATCGATATCCGCGTTCACCGGCAGCGGCGGGCCGAAAAAATACCAGCCTGCAAATGTCGCCAGGGCAATACCGATCACGATGGGAACAAAGATCGCCGAAACCTGGTCTGCCAGTTTCTGTATCGGCGCTTTGCTTCCCTGTGCATCTTCGACAAGTTTGATGATCTGTGCCAAAGCTGTTTCCTTGCCAACTTTGGTTGCTTCGAACTTCAACATGCCAAGTTTGTTCAAGGTCGCGCCGATGACTCCATCGCCGGGCTTCTTTTCCACCGGGAGCGATTCACCCGTCAGCATGGATTCGTCGATGGCGCTGCGGCCCTCGATGACAACGCCATCCACGGGGATCTTCTCACCTGGCTTGACAAGCACCACATCGCCCACACGGACATCGTCCACGGGCACTTCCACTTCTTTACCATCGCGAATGACATATGCAGTCTTGGCTCGCAGTCCCATCAGCTTCTTGATCGCCTCTGACGTGCGTCCCTTGGCGCGGGCTTCCAGGAATTTTCCAAGCTTGATCAGGGTGATAATGACCGCGGCAGTCTCATAATAGACATGCCCGGAAAGCAACCCAAATGTGATTGGCAAGGAATAGAAGAAGGCAGCCGAGGAGCCCATCGCAATCAGCACGTCCATATTTGCCGATTTATTTCGCAGGGCCTTGTACGCGCCGACGTAATATTGCCAGCCCACATAGAACTGGACCGGCAGGGCCAATACGAGCATAACCCAGTTCGTCCATGGAGCAGGAGTGCGAGCCATGCCTTCCATAACAGCCATGGCGTAGAACATATCGGGCAGGATTCCAAAGTCACGCGCCATGGCAAAGAGAAATAATGGAATTGTGAAGATCAAGCCGACGATCAGCAACCGCCGCTGTTCGTTGATCTCATGTTCGCGGGCTTTGGCCTCGGCATCCTCCGCTTCCCCACCGAGTTCCACGGCTTCGAAGCCTGCGCCTGCCACAGCGCGGCGAAGTTCAGCCTGGGTCACGATGGTCGGGACATATTGGACGCGGGCCTTTTCCGTCGCGTAATTGACCTGCGCCTCCAGGACGCCTTCCAGGCTCGCCAGTGCCTTTTCAAGTCGACGGGCATCGTTATCATCGGAGAGACGCTTGATCACAAGATCAGCCTCGCCGGTGGCCACGCCGTAGCCAGCGCGGTTAACTCGCGCGATTACATCGGTAAGCTGCAGTTTTGCAGGCTCGAAATCGACAGTGGCGCGCTCAGACGAAAGGTTCACGACCGCGCTCTGCACACCCTCTAATTTCTTGAGGTTGCGCTCAACGGTGGCGACACAGTTGGCACAGGTCATGCCTGTGATCGGAAGAGTTAATTGCTTGGTAGCAGACATATCATGCCCTTCAAAAATAGACCTCACAGGTCTCCGCAAGAAGACCGTATATCAACAGCCCTGTCATCGCATGAACTGGAACAACAGGACGACTGAAAAGACTGGTCAGGTCTTCTGTTTACAGCGTGATCAATCCTTCAACAGGATAGTCGATCTCAGCCAGCAGAGCTTTGATGGTTTGTTCACTGGCGGGGGCATCGAATGTGATCTGCACTTTCTTCGTGGACTGGTCAGCTTTCACCGATTGGACGCCCTTGATTTCCCCAACTTCGGTTTCGATCGTGTGTGTACAATGTCCGCAGGAAATCGCGGGAACGGTATATGTTACAGTTGTCATGAGTTTTCTCCTTGAAGTTATTGTTATGCTGTGGTCGGGTCGCGAGGACGCGGCCCTACCACTGATCATTATCAGACTTTCGTCGACATTTCGAAGACTTCGGTAATCTCCTTGAGGACGCGTTCACGTTCCTTTTTGTCGTTACCCTGAATGGCGGTGATGACGCACGAGTTCAGATGGTCTTCCAGGATTCTGGAACTGACCTTGTTCAACGCCGCCTCCACAGCCTGGATCTGGCGGATGACATCGATACAATAGGTGTCCTCTTCCACCATGCGGATGACTCCGCGCAAGTGTCCTTCTACGGTCTTTAATCTTCGGATCGTGCTATCGTTTTCCATGGTTGCCTCTCACCTTCAGATGAAGCCTTGCTCAAAATCCTTACCCCCCCCAGGGGGGATGGGTATGCACCTAATGATACCTGTGCCCTGCGCTGCCGTCAACGAGTGAATGTCATAAATTCATCTGAATTTTGTCATATTTGTTATGATTACGTTTCCAGGAGTACAATCCATGTATGCCTCTTGACCCCATGAATCTACGACAGGTAAGCGTATTCCAACACGCCACTGACAGTGACTTGAAGCTGATCGCAAGTCATTCCATCGAACGCTCGATCGAAGAGGGCGAATTCTTCTTCTTCCAGGGCGACCCGGCGATCTATTTCTACGTGTTGATCTCGGGCCGCGCCAAGCTGACGCAGACAAGCCCGGCCGGGCAGCAGGTCAACTTGCGGACGATCAGTGAGTGGCAGATGTTCGGCGCGCTGGGCGCTGTCCGCGAGGCTGCCACCTACCCCGCCACCGCACAGGCACTCGAGAACAGCACGGCTTTGGCAGTCAAAAGTGACTACTTGCGTGAACTTATGCAAACACGCCCCTATCTCTCGATAGATCTGATGAAACTGATGACCACGTACATCCAGGAGATGCAGGAGCGCTACCGAGAACTCGCCACCGAGAAAGTGGAGCGACGCATCGCGCGGGCCTTGTTGCGTCTCGCTGCCCAAATGGGATCCAGAATCGATGGCGGCATCGAACTGACCTTCACGCGCCAGGAGCTGGCGGAGATGTCTGGGACCACGCTGTACACCGTCAGCCGGGTGCTGTCAGAGTGGGAGAGGCAGGGGTTGGTGGAAGCCGGCCGCGAGCGGGTTGTGATCCGGAATCCGCATGGGGTGGTAAGCATCGCCGAAGAGTTGAATCCGTAGTCAGTAGGAAGCACCCTGATTAAGCACGCGATCCGGCGTGCTTTTTGGTTTAATGTTATTTGCGCAAGCGCAAAGACGGATTTTTGCCCAGGGAGTATCTTTGGGGCAAATGGACACACAAGTTTTCCAGGAGCAAGACAGTGTTGAAGATATCCTAAAGAGATGGCCGCGGGCCATGCGAGCATTTCGAAAGCACCGCACCAACTGTATAGGTTGTCTGTTGCAGCGGTTTTGCACTCTCAAGGACGTCGCGGAGACTTATGAAGTTGAATTGCAGGATCTGCTCCAGGACCTGGAGACGTGTGTTACTGAAAACAATCAATCCCAAAGGAGTATCTTATGAAAGCATCTTTTAGACTCTTGCCCCTATTGATTGCCGTAACGATCCTGATCTCTTCGTGCGGCAGCGCAGCCAATGGTGAGGATCCGAACCCCAGCGCGGGCACAGGCAAGACCGTGGAATATTCACTGCTCAGCACGATGGTCGACGGTCAAATGACGTTCATCGGCGTAGGCGGTGGCATTGATGGCGTTCGCAACCCAACGCTCAGCGCGAGCGTCGGCGATACCGTTCGCGTCACTCTGACGGGCGGAGATGCGGTGGAGCATGATGTCGCCTTTCCCGATTTCAACGCACAATCAGATCACATCATCGGCAAGGGATCGACATCCACTTTTGAATTTGTGGCAGATAAGCCCGGTTCGTTCATGTACAGTTGTCTACTCGCGGGACATAAAGAGGCTGGCATGATCGGTAAGTTCGAAGTGACCGGCAGCGCAGCCAACGCAGTTGCACCGGTCTCCGCGCCAGCGAGCAACCAGGTCGTTTCCACCGGCCCAGTGGTGGTGAACAACCCGGCCACGACAGGTGCCGATATCGTGCGCGACCCCACCGATCTTCCCGCGAAACTTCCCGTTCGTGAACCGACAACTGTGCGCATCGATCTGGAAGCGGTTGAGATCGAAGGGCAACTGGCAGATGGAACCACCTACAACTATTGGACCTTCAACGGTCAGGTGCCCGGTCCATTCTACCGTGTGCGCGTGGGCGACACGATCGAAGTCCACATGAAGAATCTGACCAATAGCACCATGGCACACTCTGTAGACTTCCACGCGGTCACAGGGCCAGGCGGCGGCGCCACGATGACGCAAACTGCTCCCGGCGAAGAGACCATGTTCACAGCCAAAGCCTTGAACCCGGGTTTATATGTTTATCATTGTGCAACGCCGATGGTCGCTCAGCACATCGCGAACGGTATGTATGGATTGATCCTGGTGGAGCCAGAAGAAGGTTTGCCCCCTGTGGATCGCGAGTTCTATGTGATGCAGGGTGAGCTCTATACCAGGGAAGCCTTCGGTTCGACTGGTTTGCTCACCGAGAATACGGAAGCTCTGCTCGATGAAAATCCCGAGTATCTCGTCTTCAACGGTGCCGCGGATGGTTTGACGGCTAAGAAACCTTTACAAGCCAGGGTCGGCGAGACCGTGCGCATCTTCTTCGGAGTTGGTGGACCGAACTTTACATCATCCTTCCATGTGATCGGTGAGATCTTCGACCGGGTCTACGACCAGGCGTCGCTAACCTCTCCTGCCCTCACGAATGTTCAAACAACACTTGTGCCCCCGGGAGGCGCGACCATGGTGGAGTTTGGGATCGAAGTCCCAGGCAGATACATCCTTGTAGACCATGCCCTGGCACGACTGCAGCGTGGATTGGCCGGGTTCCTGATCGCCGAAGGCCCTGAGAATCCTGAGATCTTCAACGGCACGCCTATGCCCGGAAGCGGACACTAATTCAGTAAACACGGAACAGCCCCGCTGTCATGCGGGGCTGTTTCATTTACGGGTTCATCATTCTAGCTTGCAGATCCTGCACAAACTGCAGCAGGATCTGTTGGATTTGGGGAGACGTGAGCTGCTCGGTGCCCTGGCCCATCAACTGTAATTGGACGCTCATTGCATCGGCCATACCCTGCGGGTCAGAGGCGTCAATGTCGACCAGTCCAAATGTGGATATCCATTCATCCATCATCGCGATCTGTTCCGGCGAAGCCAGTTCAGACAGGCGTTTCTCCACAACTTCAGATGTGTTGCAGTTGGTCGCCCGCACTTCGCCAGACAGATAGATCGTCAGGCTGTCACAGAAACCGGCCACGCCGCCGACACGATTCCACGTCACCGCAGTCGTGGCAGGATGGATCACCGAAGCATCCTCATTGGTACGATATTCAACCTGCTTACCGGCGACATCAAGGATCACACGGAAACCCGGCGTGACGACCTGCGCACAAGTGACTCCTTCCATCGCGATTCCCAAACAGCTGTCTGGCCACTCCACCGCTTCGGTGGATACCACCTTGACTTGTTCTGCCACAACCCCCAGGTTCTGTACAACAGCAGAAATGGCGGCTTCCTGGGCTGGCGTTAAGTCCTCACTGATCTGAGTCGCTTGTTCAATGACCTCTGGTGGAAGTTCGGTCGGCAGGCCCTGCGGTGCACATGCGCCAACCAGCACGGCAAATAGGGCAATACTTGTTAATACTTTTTTCATCTTCGCTCCTTTACCCCTATAACGTGGCAGGAATTAAAATGTTCCGAAAAACTGTATAATCCACGCATGAGACAATTCTTATTTTGTATTCTGTTGTCCGTGATTCTGGCAGGCTGCTCGTTTCCAAAGAGAACATCGATCCCAACCTTACCGGTGGAAGACGCCGTTGCTACAACACTGGCGATGATTCCCGCCACGAATACTCCCAGGCCAATTCCTACAATTCTTCCTACAGCAACTCCATTCGATCTGACCGGACTGTTCTGCGAATATCAGTTCTGCATTGGGCATCCCATCGACATGGCCTTCTATGATGTCAGCGCGCAACAAAACGCCGGCTCGCCCAGTACCTACAGTCAGGGAATTCTGGCATCGTATAATGCCAACCTTTTTCTCCAGGTGATGTGGCAGATCGCACCCGGCGCATCGGACCCTCAGTTCCTGCTCGACCTAATTATCGATGCCGGATTAGATACCCGCGTCGGGACTTTGGAAGTGAAGCTGGTCCGCGATATGAACGTGGTCTACACTCCGCTCACCAGCACAGCGACGCCGGTCCTGCCCTTTGGCGGCGCGGCAGCCTGGACCTGCGGCGACCGGGTCTTCGCCTGGAAGGCCTACACCCCAGACGATGCCTCTGCGCCTGGTCTATTCGAAGAGGCATTGAGACGCTTCAATTGCAACCGATAATTCGTTAGCCTTGCGAAGGTTTAAACCTTCATGAGGCCCTCGCAACGAATCACTATGAGCAACTCCATCAGCACACTGCGCGGCACAATACTCATTCGCCAATCCAACCTGGCAGATGCGCCGAACTTTCGGGAACTGCGACTCGGCGCATTGCAGGATAGCCCAACGGCGTTCAGCATGGATTATGACAAAGCGTTGAACCAGTCCATCAAGCACTGGGAAGACATGTTAATCATGAACGATCAGGAATCTACGATCTTCTTCGCCGAACACGATGGTCAGCTCATCGGAATGACCGGAATCGCCCGCGGGCGTTCGCAGAAAACCCGCCACAGCGCCGACGTATGGGGCGTATATGTGATCCCTGAATGGAGAGGTTTGCATATTGCCGAAGAGATGATCAAATCATGTCTGGCATGGGCAAAGGCAAGAAATATTGTCGTTGCAAGGTTGGGCGTCACGACCATCAACACAGCTGCCGTTCGCTGTTATGAACGCTGTGGCTTCAAGGTCTATGCCACTGAATCACGCGCGCTCTTCCACGAAGGCAGGTACTATGATTTCCACCTGATGTCACTTTCCCTGGACCAATGATTGATAAGTGACCAACACGTTAAACCTGACTGTCACCCTGGATGGAGCTAAATCCCCTGCTTCTTCGCCTCGTTCCACAACACATCCATTTCCTCGAGCGTCAGTTCCGATAAATTCCGTCCCTGCTTTTTCGACCCCTGCTCCACATACGCAAATCGTTTTTTAAATTTCATATTCGCGCCGCGCAGTGCAGACTCGGCGTCGATCTTCTTCCAACGTGCCACATTCACCAAAGCAAAGAAAAGATCGCCAATCTCGGAGGCCAGCTTGAAATCTGTCTCGGCGTGTTTGATCTCGTCGATCTCCTCTTTCACCTTATCCAAAACACCATCGATTTCCGGCCAGTCAAAGCCGACTCGTCCAGCCCGATCCTGGTATTCCTGTGCCTGGCTCAGCGCCGGCAATGCCAGTGGAACACCATCCAGCAGCCCTTTTCCTGCTTGCGTCTCACTTTTTCCTTTTTCACTTCTTTCCTTTTCCTTGAGCTTTTCCCAATTCGCCAAAACACCATCGACGCCGTCTACTTGCAATTCACCGAACACATGCGGATGCCGCCGCACGATCTTGGAATGAATTCCCTGGATTACCTGATTGACATTGAACTGCGCTTCTTCATTGGCGATCTGCGCCTGCAAAACGACCTGCAATAACAGATCGCCAAACTCTTCCTGCATGTCAGAGAAGTCACCTGAGTCGATGGCAGAAATCGCTTCATAGGATTCTTCGAGCAGGTGTTTCCGCAATGTCTCATGGGTCTGTTCGCGATCCCATGGGCAACCATTTGGCGCCCGCAAATGGGCTACGATTTCAGCGAACGATTCGAAGGATGTCCCCACGTCGAGTGCAGGTATATATAAGCAGGTCTTCTCAGAATAGGAATGGGGCGTGGAATCGGCCAGTCGTTCGCCGCTCGCATTGCCGCCTTCCACAAGGAATACCTGATGATCCCCCGGATACGTCGTCAATAAGATCGTTTTTAGCTGCGCCGCGATTGCAGGCGAGGCAATGCCCACCAACAGCGCCGGCATATCCGGCGGGTACGGCGGTACATGCGCGGAGGCAAGCGCCCCAGCTTCGAGCAGGATCAGCTTTGGCGGCGGAGAGAGCCGCAGAGTCTCAAATGCCTGGGAAACAACGGAAAAGTCCATACGGTTTGTCCAATCCAAATATTAAACATAAAACGTAATGCGCAACATACGTTCCGCATTACGTCTATGATTGTACTTCAATCACGTGCCAGTCCAGGAGAACCTGACACCCTTCGAGAACCTCAGGGCACAGCCTGACACATGAAACCTGACACCGGTTTAACGCTTGGTGTAGGTGGGAGCCTTGCGGGCTTTCTTGAGGCCTGGTTTCTTGCGTTCCTTGACGCGCGCATCGCGGGTCAGCAAACCATGCTTGCGCAGGGAAGACGTCCAATCGCCATTGAGTCGCACCAGGGCGCGAGCCAATCCCAGTCGGACGGCTTCGGTCTGGCCTGTTGTGCCGCCGCCCATCACTTTTACTGTGATGTCATACTTCTTGGCATCCTGCCCCACAGCCGAGAACGAGCGCAGAATATCGTGGAGATCGCCAAGACGCGGGAAATACGTGGTAGCATCCTTCTCATTTACGGTGAAGGCGCCGGAGCCATCCATCAGACGCACACGTGCGGTGCTTTCCTTGCGACGACCAATTGCTTCGTAATACTGTGCCATATCTTATCGTTCCTTTTTTTTCACTTCACTGGAGCGGCGAGCGGCTCAGGGTGATTCGTGCCATGCGGATGATTCGGTCCAGCATAGATCTTCAAACGCTTAAGGATTGCACGTCCCATGCGGTTGTGCGGCAGCATACCCCAGACCGCGGCGCGCAGCACACGATCGGGGTGCGGTCCATGCAACTGATCGCGCAGTGAGATCGACTTGTAACCGCCTGGATATCCTGAATGGCGGTGATACATCTTTGTTTCCATCTTCGTGCTGGTCTTGGTGCCGGTCGCGGTCACTTTTTCAGCATTCACAACCACAACATAATCACCCATCTCCACGCCGGGCGTGAAGGTCGGCTTATGCTTGCCAAGCAGCACATGCGCAATGCGTGTGGCAATGCGTCCAAGAGTTTCCCCTTCAGCATCCACCAACACCCATTTGCGTTCAATTTCGCTAGCTTTCGGATAGTACGACTTGTACACTTTCTGATTCTCCGTTTCTTATCTTATTGACCATTTGACTCTTCAACTCGCTGTTCAGCGTATGTCACTTCGACGAGCGTCAGCCCGTGTGCAGGTGCCAACCCGGCAGGAATTTCGCTTCGCTTCCCAGCCGGTACCGGTTCCGCTAAAGAACGGGCAACAGCCTCTGCTGACGTCTTTCCCTGCGCAACAGCCACCTGGACGAACACCAGCCGCCGCACCATTCGATACAGGAATGCGTCAGCCTGTACTTCGAAGTGCCATTCGTCTTTTGCATCGCGGGCTCGCATCCATTGGGCTTTCATCACGGTTCGCACGCTGCTGCCTGTGGGAGTGGTCGGGGAACCGAAGGCAGAGAAATCGTGCGTTCCGAGAAAAAGGCTTGCTGTACCTGCAAGAAGCTCACTATTGATCGTGGGCCATACCCGCCAGGCGAACACTTCCCGTATGGGGTCCCGTACTGACTGGCAGAACAACCTGTAACGATAACAGCGTGATGCGGCATCGAAACGCGGATGGAATTTTGCATGTACCATCCGGGCCTGATGCACAGCCATGTCGGCAGGCAGCTCGGCATTCAACGCTTTAAGGAGGTCGATTTCAGAGTGTGACCAGTCAAGGTCAACGGAAGCAACCTGTCCCGTCGCGTGAACGCCCGTATCCGTCCGGCCCGAGAGGATCACCGAGCGTCCAGTCCATCCCAGCTTCCGAAGAGCCGTTTCCAGCTCTCCCTGTACTGTTCTGAATCTCGATACGGCTGCGCCAGTCGATCCGGCGGATTTCGCCTGCCGCTGGCTTCCGAAAAACCCGGCGCCGTTATAGGCAAGAGTCAATTGGTAACGTGCCATTGTAGAGAACGGCAGCTGCCGTTCATTGCTATATTATTCTTCGACGAGTTCCAAAATTACCATTTCAGCCGCGTCGCCCATACGGGGACCGAGCTTCAAAACACGAGTGTAACCGCCAGGGCGGGTGGCGAATCGAGGCGCGATCTCGTCAAAGAGACGCTTGATCACCTGGTTGTCTCCCAGTTTGGAAGTGACCAGCCGACGTGCATTCACCTTGTCAGTATCGCTGCCGTTGGCGCTGTTGCGCGCAATGGTGATGAGGCGTTCGGCCTCACCACGGATCGCAGCCGCCTTGGTCTTGGTGGTCTGAATACGCTCGTGGATAAAGAATTGCTTGATAAGGTTTCGACGCAGGGCCACGCGGGCACCGGACGATCTACCAAGTCGATAACCTGATATTTGATGTCGCATCGCAAATTACTCCGCAGTACTTGTTTCGTCTTTCATGTAGCCCTTTTCGCGCATCTTCTGGCGGAGCTCATCAAGGCTCTTTTCACCAAAGTTACGGATGGACATTACAGCCGTCTCACCTTTTTCGAGCAGGTCGAGCACATCACCAACGGTGGTGATACCCGTGCGCTTGAGCGAGTTGAAGACACGCACTGAAAGATCAAGAGCTTCTACCGGTGTGTCTGCCAGTTCGCTGGTTAGGCGGCTGCCACCCACTTCCTTTTCGATGGAAATGGTCAGCGTCTCTTCGCTTACACCTGCGATATAGCGCAGGTGATCGATGACAAGCTTGGCGGCCGTACTGAGCGAGCGCTCAGGAGAAACGGTCCCGTCTGTCCAGACCTCGAGGATCAACTTGTCATAATTGGTACTCTGGCCAACACGGGCAGAAGTCACTTCCCAGTTGACGCGTTTCACAGGGCTGTAGATCGCGTCGATGGGCAATTCGCCGATCGGCATGTGTCCACTGCGCTCGTTGGCAGGCGAATAGCCGCGTCCGCGCTCGACAGTGAATTCCAGATCAAGCTTGGTCTTGGGGCTGTCTACCGTGAAGAGATAGAGGTCAGGGTTGACCACTTCCACTTCTGCGGGCGTGATAATGTCGGCGGCGGTCACTGTGCCTTCACCGCGCACTTCCAGATGCATGCGGGTGGTATCCACGCCATCAAGTTTGAGGCGCAGTTGTTTGACCTGCAATGTCACCTGGATCACATCCTCACGGACACCAGGAATTTCACTAAACTCATGCAACACATCCGCAATGCGGATGGAGGTTACAGCAGCGCCTTCCAACGATGAAAGCAATACACGGCGCAGTGCATTCCCGAGCGTTACCCCATATCCACGCTCAAGGGGGCTGATAACAAACTTGCCATAATTCCGAGCTTCAGCCTCGCGCTCGATTTTCGGCATAACCATATTCGTGATACTCGTCACGGTTCACCTCTCCCTGTAATAAACAGTAGAAACGTTGCCGATTGGTACACCCACCGGCGTGAGAAAAACAAACTACTACCGTGAGTAGTATTCGACGATCAACTGTTCGTTCAGAATGCCGTCGATCTCAGCGCGCTCGGGGAGGCGCTGAATGGCACCGGATAGTTGACTCGTGTCGCGATTTAGCCAGCTGGGCGCGCTACGGGCATTTGCCAGATCGCCCAGCCCTTTGAAGTATTCCAACGCGCGCGAGCCTTCGCGAACAGCAACCGTATCGCCTTCACGCAGCAGCATGGAGGGGACGTCGGTGCGGCGGCCGTTGACTGTGAAGTGACCATGGGTCACCAGCAGACGAGCCTGCGGGCGGCTGGATGCGAAACCGAGACGATAGACCACATTATCCAGGCGTGACTCGAGGATCTGTAACAGATTGATACCTGTGATACCGTGACGCTGGTTGGCGATTTCATAATAGCGGCGGAACTGGCGCTCCAGAATACCGTACACGCGGCGGGCGCGTTGCTTGGCACGCAGTTGACGCAAATAATCAGATTCGCGGCCGGTGCGGTTTCCACCGCTGCGGCTGCCTGTGCGGCCATGTTGACCAGGAGCGAAGTTGCGACGCTCGATCGCGCATTTCGGGGTGAAACAGCGTTCACCTTTCAGATACAGCTTTTCGCCTTCGCGCCTGCAGAGTTTACAAACCGGACTAAGATTCTTCGACATGTATTACTTTCCTCTGCTTCGAATTACACGCGGCGCTTCTTCGGCGGACGACAGCCGTTGTGCGGCACCGGCGTAATGTCAGAAATTGAACGGACTCTAAGTCCCATTGCCTGTACGGCACGGATCGCATTTTCGCGGCCGGGTCCAGGTCCTTTGACGAACAGGTCAACTTCCTGGATCCCCAACTGCTGGGCGGCCTTGATGGCCTGTTCAGCGGCCAGTCGCGCCGCGAACGGAGTGCTCTTGCGCGAGCCTTTGAAGCCCGCCGAACCGGCACTTCCCCATGCAACCGTATTGCCTTCCGTGTCAGTCACGGTGACAATGGTATTGTTAAACGAGGCGAAGATATGCACCTGCCCGGACGAAATATTGCGCCGGGTCTTCTTGGCGCCAGTATTGCGGCGTGTGGAACGTACACTTTGTGCCATAGACTCTTAACCTCTTACTTCTTCGCGCCACGGCGACGACCACGCCCGGCGACGGTTTTCTTGGTACCCTTGCGAGTACGCGAATTTGTTCTTGTACGCTGCCCGCGGGCAGGTAAATTGCGACGATGACGCATTCCGCGATAGGACCCGATCTCGATCAGGCGTTTGATGCTCATCTGCACTTCGCGGCGCAGATCACCTTCGACCTTGTAATTCTTGCTGATAAACTCACGGATCGCGGCAACATCAGCCTCTGAAAGGTCCTTGATCCTGATGTCAGGGTTGACCTTCGTGTGAGCCAGGATTGCCTGCGCGCGAGTGGGCCCGATCCCGTATAGATAGGTTAGGCCAATTTCAACCCGCTTATTGCGGGGCAGATCGACACCTTCAATTCTTGCCATAATCTACTATCCCTGTCGCTGTTTATGCTTTGGATTTTCGCAGATGATGAACACTCTGCCTTTGCGCCTTACGATTCTGCATTTGGCGCAGCGTTTCCGTACTGACGGTGAAACCTTCATGACAAAACTCCTTACCACTTTCCATTTGCTACATAGCCAAGTTTTTGATTATACACGTGCATCTTTCTTTCGTCTAGCCGAAACTGAGACCAGATCATGGGACAGTCAGGAGTAGAGGTTCTCCTTCGGTGACAGCGACAGAATGTTCAAAATGTGCCGTCAAAGATCCGTCTGCAGATATTACCGTCCATTTATCCGGGAGGACGCGGGTTTCCGCCGTTCCCACAAGCACCATCGGTTCGATGGCGATGGTCATGCCTGCCTTGAGGGGCATCCCGGTTCCCGCCTTGCCGTAATTTGGAACCTGCGGTCCTTCGTGCATTTGTTTACCAACGCCGTGACCGGTATACTCACGTGTGAGACAGTAGCCACGGCTTTCCACAAAATTCTGAATGGCCGCCGAAACATCACCCGTGCGATTGCCGACTCGCATCTTCTCGATGCCGGCATACAGCGCACCTTCGGTGACATCCAACAGTTCCTGTGCCTCAGGGGATATTTCCCCTACGCCGGCGCTGAACGCCGAGTCTGCCACCCATCCCTGATATACGGTACCGCAGTCAATCGAGACGATGTCGCCTTCTTTGAGCTTGCGCTTCTTGCTTGGAATGCCATGCACAAGCTCCTGATTGATACTTACCGTGATCGAGGTGGGAAATGGCGGGTGACCATATCCCTTGAAAGGTGAAAAACATCCGTGTTTCTTAAGCACTTCCTCAGCAGCCGCGTTGAGGTCGGCAGTCGAAACACCTGGTTTTAAACGTTCACGAACCGCCGCCAGCACACTGGCATTGATACGGCCGGCTTCCCGCATGATCTGCAGTTCAGCCGGACTCTTGAGATGTATCTGGCGGGCCCAACTCATAATCACTACTTCTTCAAAGCCTCGAGCAAGTCTTGTGTGACCTGCTCAATGGATTGCATTCCATCGATTTCTATCAATTTTCCACGATCCCGATAGTACGCGATCAACGGTGATGTCTGATCGAGATACACCTGGATCCTATGGATGACTGTTTCTGCCTTGTCGTCATCGCGTTGATAAAGCTCCGAACCGTCAATGTCACAAACGCCTCGTGCTTTGGGCGGGTTGGACTTGGCATTGTAAATATGACCAACCGCTCGGCAGGTCCAGCGATCGTTGAGGCGTTCCTTCAACACACGTTCGGCAGCCGTGATGAGCGGCACACAATCCACCTGCCCAGCGAATTCTGCGAGCATTTTCTCGAGCGCTTCAGCCTGTGCAGGAGTGCGAGGAAAGCCGTCCAAAATGGCGCCCTCTTTGCAGTCCGGGCGACCGATGCGATCGCGGATCATGGCAATCGTCACATCGTCTGGGACCAATTCACCCTGACTCATGTACGTCTGGGCGAGTTTTCCCAATTCAGTCTGATTTTTAATGTTCTCTCTAAACAAATCTCCAGACGAGATATGCGCCAATCCACTACGCTCGGACAAGATTTCGGCTTGCGTTCCCTTACCGACACCAGGAGGTCCAAGTAAGACAATGTAGGTCGCCATTTTGCTCCTAGCTGATGAGAAGTTTTTCTTGATAGCCGTGTAACTTCAACTCAGCTTCGATATTCATGAATGTATCGCGTACGACACCAACAACGATTAGCAAACCCGAGGAGGAGACGAGGAACAGTCCGGCCGAGTTGGCCGCAGCCGGTATGATCAATTGCAGCAGGAAGGGCATGATGGCTACGGTACCAAGAAGCAGAGCCCCAGGTAATGTAATACGGCTCTGAATTCGGCTCAAATATTTCTGTGTTGCGGTGCCACTGTGGACACCAGGGATTTGTGCACCGGAGCGCTTCAGGTTTTCACCATAGTTCTGCTGCTCAAAGATCACCGTGGTGTAGAAATAGGTGAAGGCTACAACCATCAGGAAGTACAGAGACCAGTACCCCCACGAATTGGTGCCAGTTGCATTAAAGAAAGTTGTGATGCTGGTCGCCAGCTCGCTTACCCATTTCGTTTCGGAGGCAATAAAGTAACTTGCCACAATTGCGGGGAATTGCAGAATTGCGCTCGCAAAGATTAATGGGATCATGCCGGCCAGATTCACCATGAGCGGCAAAAACGGTTGCGGCATTCTGGCTGCCTTACCGCGGCTCATCGCATAAAAGACCTGGCTTTTATGGGGGTACATAATGGGCACGTTTCGGCGGCCCTGCTGTACGTACACGATGGCAATAACTGTCAACACGATTACGACCGCCATAGAGATGAGGAGCGGCCAACGATTCTGATCATCCTGCGAAAGTGCATAGATATTAGCCGGGATTTGCGACACGATACCCGCAAAAATGATCAAGGAAAGACCTTGCCCGCGAATACCGTACTCAGAAATCAGCTCACCGAGCCAGATGGCGAACATCGTACCGGCTGTCATCACCAGCAAAATGGTGAGGGAAGGAAGCCAAAGATCACCGGTAAAAGCAAATTGAATAATCGGCCTGCCCAGAGCCTGGTTTGAGAAAGAGTTGAAGATATTGATCTGACCGATTGCGGAAAGCATCGCCATAGGCACAGCCAGATAATACGTCCACTTTTCCATCCAACGACGGCCCTCGCGCTGATCTTCCTGCATTCTTCGCTGTAACGCAGGAATGATGGGAATCAGCAGTTGAAGGATGATCTGAGCAGTAATGTACGGATAAACGCCCATCGAAAGCAGCGAGAAGTTGGCGATAGTGCCACCGGAAAGCAGATTCAGGAAACCGATAAAGCCTCCCTGCCCGCCTTGCGAACCGAAGAACGCTTGCAGCGCAGCACGGTCAACACCCGGCACCGGGACATTTGCCGCAATACGAAATAGCACCAGGATAGCCAGCGTGATAAGCAATTTCCTGCGGATGTCTTCAGAACGCCACAGAAAGCGCCAGGCGGATTGTTTCTTTTCAGGCATCTAGGTATTCCTCTCAGAAAGTAATTATGCGATCAACTCAACGCTGCCGCCGGCCTTTTCGATCTTGGCTTTGGCCCCGGCCGTAACACGATGAGCGCGCACTTTGAGAGCAACGTTCATTTCACCGCGCCCCAGAATGACCACGGGATTGCGCGGGTCGCGCAACAAGTGAGCACTTTGCAGGGTTTCGGGATTGACTTCGGCCTCTGCCTTAAATGAGTCGGCCAATTGATCCAGATTGACTTCATTGAACTCAACCTGATTTCGGGGCGTAAAACCCTGACCACGCATGAACGGCAGGCGACGATAGAAAGGCAGGTTACCACCCTGGCGATAGAGATGACCACCCTGCCCGGAACGCGACCCTTCACCTTTGGTACCACGGCCAGCAGTCTTGCCCTGCCCTGCCGATATACCACGTCCGACTCGTTTTTTATTTTTCTTGGAGCCCGCATTGGGCACGAGATCATGTAGTTTCATCGTTCTATCCTACTTCTTCAACCTGCAGCAAGTGGATGACCTTGCGGATCATCCCACGCAAAGCAGGCGTATCCTTGTGTTCGATCGTTTGATGCATGCGACGGAGACCCAGGGCAAGCACTGTCGCTTTCTGATCCTTGGTGTATCCGATCGGACTCTTCACCAGCGTCACAAAGACGGTCTTGGTGTCCTTTTCACTCTTAGGCATGCTGCTTCCTCCGCTCCCAGAAAGGAAGGAGTTCGCTGACGTTCTTGCCGCGGCGGGCTGCCTCTTCCTGAGGTGACTTCAACTGCTCGAGCGCATCGAAGGTTGCCATGACCACATTCAAAACATTGGCGCTGCCCTGTGATTTGGTAAGGATATCGCGCACACCGGCCACTTCCAGCACAGCACGGACGCCGCCGGCTGCGATCACGCCGGTACCAGGGGATGCAGGCTTGAGCATGACCTTCGCGCCGGCAACTTTTCCGAGCACCTCATGCGGAATGGTGGTTCCGGCGAGGTTCACAACCCGCATCTTCTTGCGGGCACGTTCGGAGGCTTTGCGCATCGCGTCGGGCACAGCGTTAGCCTTGCCCACACCCATCGAGATGCTGCCGCGCTTATCACCGATCACCACTGTGACACGAAATTGGAAGCGGCGACCGCCCTTCACAACTTTGGCAACACGG
Source organism: uncultured Anaerolinea sp. (assembly GCA_964489725.1). Lineage (GTDB taxonomy): Bacteria > Chloroflexota > Anaerolineae > Anaerolineales > Villigracilaceae > Defluviilinea. The sequence goes on from CAZBAX010000006.1 coordinate 119,274, forward strand.
GCAATTTCGATTACGCGCTCTTCGAGCTGTTCCTGCCCTTCAAAATTTTGCTGTTCAGTATTTTCGTATTCAGCCATTTCGCTCTCCACTCAGCCTAGAATTGCAGGCCGCCTTCACGCGCGCCATCTGCCAGCGCCTTGACACGTCCAAAATAACGATAACCACCGCGATCAAAGACAATCGATTCGATGCCCTTGGCTTTGGCGCGTTCGGCAACGGTCTTGCCGATGAACTTTGCCTGTTCAGCCTTCTTCATGCCCTTGACCTGCTCACGCAGGTCGCGGTCCACGGTTGATGCAGACACAAGCGTTCGCCCGGATTGATCGTCGATCACCTGCACGTAAATACCAGACAGGCTGCGGAACACATTCAAACGCGGGCGGGCAGCAGTCCCGGATAAATTCTTGCGCACGCGCACATGACGTCGGCCGCGCGCCACTGAACGAGAATTGTTAGCCATGGATTACTTGGCTCCTTTCCCAGCCTTACCGGCTTTGCGGCGAATCTTTTCGCCCTGATAACGAATACCCTTGCCATGATATGGTTCAGGCGGGCGTACGCGGCGGATCTCGGCCGCCGTCTGGCCAACGACCTCACGGTCATACCCTAACACCCTGATCTGGCGGGTCTTCAGGTCTACTTCGAACGAGATCCCCGTAGGCGGTTCGACCTTGATCGGGTGTGAATAGCCTACGAACAAGGAAAGATCCTTGCCGGCCATTTCGGCGCGGTACCCGACACCTTCCACTTCCAGCACAACCTGAAAACCAGTGCTTACGCCGCGAACCATATTCGCGATGACAGCCCGGGTCGTGCCGTGTAGTGCGCGTTCGACGGCATTATCCGACTTACGCTCGACCAAAACTTCTCCATTTTCCATCTTGATGGTTACCAAGGGGGAAAATGTTCGCTTCATTTCGCCTTTCGGCCCTTTGACGTGGACATCTGAGCCCTGTACATCGACTTGTACACCGCTCGGGACAGCCACCGGTAAACGTCCAATGCGAGACACTAGTTACCTCCTGCCTTCTACCAAACTTTGCAGAGGATCTCGCCGCCCACACCCAACTGTCGGGCACGGGCACCGGTCATCACACCCTTGGGAGTCGACAGGATGGCAACGCCAATGCCTGAAAGCACCCAGGGGATATCCTGCTTCTTGGTGTAAATACGTCGTCCGGGCTTGCTGACGCGTTCGATCCCGGAAATCACCGGGCGGCGTTCGCGGCGCTCACCTACATACTTGATTTTCAAACGCAATACCTTCTGCGGCGACTCAGTGTCAGCCAATTCGAAACTTTCGAGGAAGCCTTCATCCTTCATGATCTTGGCAATCTCGATTTTGAGCTTCGAACTCGGCATTGCAACCAGCGCGTGACCTGCCATCACAGCATTGCGGATGCGGGTCAGCATATCAGCGATCGGATCAATTACAGTCATGCTATCACCTCACCCAATTACCATGAAGACTTGACGACACCAGGGATCTTGCCCTGTAATGCCATTTCACGAAAACATATGCGGCACAAGCCAAAACGACGGATGTAGCCTCGCGGGCGTCCACAGATGGTGCAGCGATTGCGCACCTGGCTGGCATATTGCCTGCGAGCTTCACGATACTGCATAGCCTTTTTTGCCATAATTTACGCTTCCTTCTTACTGAACGGCATACCAAGCAGCTGCAACATGATGCGTGCCTGATCATCGTCTTTGGCAGTAGTCACGATCGTGACTTCCATACCGCGCAGTTTGTCAATTTTGTCGTACTCGATCTCCGGAAAGATCAACTGATCGCGCAAGCCGAGCGTGTAATTCCCGCGGCCGTCGAAGGCATTGCCAGAGATACCACGGAAGTCGCGCACACGCGGCAGCGCAACGGTCAGCAAACGATCCAGGAAGGCCCACATGCGGTCGCCGCGCAGGGTGACCTTGGTGCCAATCAACCGGCCTTCGCGCAGCTTGAAGTTGGCAATACTCTTGCGGGCCTTGGTCATCACCGGCTTCTGACCGGTGATGGTGGTCAGATCACTGACGGCGGCTTCGAGAGCCTTGGGGTTATCCATGGCTTCGCCCATGCCGATATTGACCACCACTTTCTGAATGCGCGGCACTTGCATCACATTCTTCAGATCGAACGCCTTGCGCAGAGCAGGGACAACTTCGTTGTTGTATTTTTCTTGCATTCTATTCATTACGATTACTCCGCGGCTAGTCGATCAAAGCCTGACAGTTTTTGCAGACGCGGCGGATGCCATCCTCATCGCGCTGCACAGCAACACGGGTGGGCTGACTGCATTTCGGACAGACCAGCATCACGTTCGAGATCGCGACCGGTCCTTCGAACTGGATGCGGCCCGGGTTGATGTTACGACCCGCCTGGGTCTGCACCTGTTTCTGGTGCTTGGTGCGAATGTTCACACCCTGCACAACGACGCGGCGGTTTTCCAATAAGACATTGATCACTTCACCGCGTTTGCCTTTATCTTCGAGGCGCCCGCTGATCACTTCCACGGTATCGCCTTTGCGAATCTTCACTCTCATGGTTGAACCTCCTTACAGCACTTCCGGAGCCAGCGAGACGATCTTCATGAATCCCTTTTCACGAAGCTCCCTGGCCACGGGACCAAAAATACGAGTGCCTTTGGGATTCACACCATCAGCATCCAGAATCACCGCGGCATTGTCGTCAAAGCGGATGTAGGAGCCATCTTCACGCCGATATTCCTTCGAAACACGGACGATCACAGCACGGACCTTTTCGCTTTTCTTGACTCCGCCTTGCGGCGTTGCAGATTTCACAGACGCTACCACGATGTCACCGATACTGCCATACCGGCGGGTGGAACCACCCAACACATGGATGACAAGCAGTTCACGAGCGCCGGAATTATCTGCGACCTTGAGACGTGACTCATGCTGGATCATGGCTTACTCCTCTGCCTTTTCTTCCGTTTCCACGCCGGCATTCAAATCAGCAACACCGGTATCGGCAGTTCGGATCTCTTTCCTCAAGACGCTTTCGACCACCCAACGCTTATCGCGGGAGAGCGGGCGGGACTCCACGATCTGAACATGGTCACCGATCTGGCAACCGATCTCATCATGAGCCTTCACACGCTTGCTGGTGTGAACGACCTTGCGATACAACGGATGGCGGAACACACGCGTGATCTCGACCACAACCGTTTTGGTCATTTTGTTGCTGGTGACGACACCAGTAATGCGACGACGATTGTTCATGCTTCACCTTCTGCAACTTCAGCCGAGGATTGTTCACGCAGAACGGTCTGCATGCGGGCAATTTCCCGGCGCAAAACGCGCAAACGGCTGGTATCGGTTAGCTGACCGGTCACCTGCTGGAAGCGCAGTTTCATCAGCTCTTCGCGGGCATCCGACAGCTTGGTTTCAATTTCACCTGACTTCAGGTCACGCAGTTCACTGGCCTTTACAGATTTCATGCCTGCTCTCCTGCGTCATGGCGGGTGACCACTTTGGTCTTGATCGAGAACTTATATTGAGCGTTCTTCAACGCCTGGATGGCCGTAGCCTCATCCAGACCGCCCACTTCGAACATAATACGTCCCGGCTTTACCACTGCGACATAATATTCCACGTTACCTTTACCGGAACCCATACGAGTTTCGGGTGGCTTGTGGGTATATGGCTTCGCAGGGAAAATGCGGATCCATACTTTTCCACGGCGCTTCATTTCACGGACGATGGTACGGCGGGCGGCCTCGATCTGGCGGGCCGTCACCCAACCGGGTTCCAGGGCCTGCAAGCCATATTCTCCGAAGCTCACTTCCGCGCCGCGCAGGGCCTTACCCCGCATCCGACCGCGCATTTGCTTGCGCCATTTAACACGTTTTGGCATCAACATACTATAGTACCTCTTCGAAAAGCAACTGGTTTGTATACGTGGCTATTCGCTCACGTACACACCTTCTGTTGCCTCTACCTTTTCTTCAGTTTCAGCGACAGCCTCGCCCTTGTAGATCCACACTTTGACGCCAAGCTGTCCATACGTGGTGCTGGCTTCTGTCTTCGAGAAATCAACATTGGCGCGCAGTGTCTGCAGCGGAACACGACCATCGCGAAGCCACACATCGCGAGACATTTCTGCCCCGCCCAGGCGGCCGCCCACCATGATCTTGATTCCCTGCGCACCCTGACGCATGGCCTGTTGGATGGCACGTTTCATCGCGCGACGATACGCAATACGGCGCTCGAGCTGGTCGGCCACGTTGCGGGCCACGAGGTGAGCGTCTGTATCCGGGGAGGAAATCTCCTTGATATCCAGGTCAACTTTCTTGCCGACAAGAGTTTCTAACGCATGACGGATCTTCTTGACGCCTTCGCCTTTGCGACCGATCAAAATACCGGGCTTGGCGGTGTGAATAGCAATGCGGATTTTGCCGGGGAAACGTTCCACTTCCACGCGCGAGATGCCAGCCTTGCCGTTCTTGATGGTATCGGGCAACTCCCTGCGCAAATTGCGCACAGCCGTGTCCTTCATGGATCCACCCTTGGAGACGGTGCCGGTCAACAAAGCGCGGATGGCGAAATCCTGGTGCAACTGCTGGCGATACTGTGAACCCTCGGCGAACCAGCGACCCTGCCAACCCTGGTTGATACCAAGGCGCATACCAATCGGATGAACTTTACGACCCATAATTTCTCCTTGTCTCCTGGTTACGAACCACGCTCACGTAAGACCACCGTGATGTGGGAATTGCGGCGAAGTATCGGCTTGAAGCGACCGCGGGCGCCAAAGCGACGCCACTTGCGGGTGGGGGCCTCATCCGCAAAAATCTTGGCGACATACAGATCATCGCGGCTGACGCCAAAATTCTCTTCAGCATTTGCCACCGCAGATGCCAATAATTTGCGCACTGGCAATGCAGCGGCCTTGGGAACAAAGCGCAGCATTTCCAAAGCGGTATTCGCGTCCTTGCCGCGCACCAGGTCAACCACAAGGCGGACCTTCTGGGCAGACATCGGGAGAAAGCGCAGGTGTGCTTGAATATCATGCATCATACACTCTCCTTATGCCGCGGCCTTTTCAGCAGCCATGTGGCCACGGAACGTGCGCGTCGGGGCGAACTCGCCCAACCGATGGCCGACCATGTTTTCGGTAATGTAGATCGGCACGTGGCGGCGTCCATCATGAACAGCGATGGTGTGTCCCACCATCTGGGGGAAGATCACGCTGGCACGACTCCATGTGCGCAGAACTTTCTTCTCGCCCTTCTGATTCATGGCTTCAATTCTCTTCAACAGTTTCGGCTCGATAAATGGGCCTTTTTTCAGTGATCGTGACATAACTTCCTCTATATCCTAGCGGTTCGTCTTGCTGCGACGGCGCACAATATACTGGTCAGTCTTCTTATTCTTGCGAGTCTTATAACCGAGAGTGGGTTTACCCCATGGGCTCTTGGGACCCGCCAGACCGATCGGTTGACGTCCTTCACCACCACCATGCGGATGGTCGCGTGGGGTCATCGCAGAACCTCGAACGGTTGGGCGAATACCCTTGTGGCGGCTGCGACCAGCTTTACCGAGTTTCACGTTGCCATGATCGAGATTACCAACCTGACCAACGGTTGCATAGCAAACCTGACGGACCAGGCGAACCTCACCGGAGGGCATACGAACCTGGGCAAAATCGCCTTCCTTGGCGAGCAGTTGTGCTGCGCCACCGGCAGAACGCACCAATTGACCACCACGTCCGGTTGTGACTTCGATGTTGTGGATCAAGGTACCGACTGGGATGTTCGAGATCGGGAGCGCATTACCTGAGCGGATTTCGGCCCCCGCGCCCGCCATAACAGTATCGCCCACTTTGAGATCCAGCGGGGCGACGATATAGCGCTTCTCGCCGTCCACATAGTGCAGCAAAGCGAGGCGGGCGGTGCGGTTCGGATCATATTCGATCGCGGCTACTTTGGCGGGGATGTCGTGCTTGTCGCGTTTGAAATCCACAAGGCGGATGAAGCGCTTGTGTCCACCACCGCGATGACGAACGGTCACGCGTCCATAGGCGTTGCGTCCACCGCTCTTGCGAAGTTCCACGAGCAGTGAGCGCTCCGGCTTCGACTTCGTGATTTCTTCAAAGGAATGACCGGTCATCCCACGCGTGCCGGGGGTTACCGGTTTATACTTTTTGACGGCCATTACTGAACCCCTCCAAATATCTCAAGGGTTTGTCCCTCTGCCAGAGTGACGATCGCTTTCTTATAGGCGGGCTTGCGAATGAGCAAGCGGCGGCTGCGAAGTCTGCGACCACGCTTGGGAGTGGTATTGATAATGTTGACCTTTTCCACGGTTACATCGTAAAGGGTTTCAATGGCATCCTTTATCTGCGTGCGCGTGGCGTTGTCGGCAACAACAAAGGAATACTGATTCAACTTGCCAGACTGGTAGCTGGATTTCTCAGTTACCAGCGGGCGGCGAAGAACATCGTAAATCGTTGACATTCTTGTCTCCTATCCTAAGCTCGCCACCAGGGCATCCAGCGTCTTCTCGGGCAGAACGACCTTCTCATATCCGAACAAGTCGCGGATGTTGAGGTAACTGGCAAGTAATATCTTGGTGTCAGCAAGATTTTTGGCCGAACGCATGACGGTATCATAGCTCTGGTCTTTTTCCGCCAGCACAACCAAAACCGTGGATGTTCCAACCAGATTCTTAAGGGCGATCATAGCGGCCTTGGTCTTTGCTTCAGAAAGATTGAGTTCGTCCACAATCACAACACCAGATTCAGCGGCCTTGGCAGACAGAGCAGAGCGCAGAGCAGCCTGACGCATTTTCTTGGGCATGCGCTGCTCGTAGCTGCGGGGATGCGGAGTGTGGATACGTCCACCACCCACCCACTGGGCAGCCCGGCGGGAACCCTGACGGGCACGACCAGTCCCCTTTTGCTTGTAGGGCTTGGCCCCGCCGCCGGCAACTTCACCGCGCACTTTGGTATCGTGCGTGCCGAGGCGCGCATTCGCCATCTGACGGACATATGCCTGGTGCATCAAATCGACATTAATGGGGGCTTCGAAGATCGCGGCCGGAAGTTCCACCTCGCGCAGCTTCTTGCCTTCTATGTTAACAACATCTACTTTCATGATATCTAGCTCCATATCCTCAGCGGCTACTGCTTGCGAGCCTCTTTGATAACGACCAGGCCGCCTTTGCCGCCAGGTACTGCGCCATGGACGCCGATCAAGTTGCGTTCAGCATCCACCAGTACCACCTTGAGAGCCTGAACGGTAACGCGCTCAGTTCCCATATGGCCAGCGCGACGGGTATTCTTAAGAACACGACCCGGCGTTGTACCAGAGCCGCTCGATCCAGGAGCGCGATGGCGATCAGACTGACCATGCGTCTTCTTGCCGCCTTTGAAGTGGTGACGCTTGACAGAGCCAGCAAAGCCTTTACCCTTGCTGGTTCCTACGACATCAACATGTTCACCGACAGAGAAGACATCAACAGTCAACTTATCCCCCACGTTCGCACTTTCCTTGGAACGGAATTCACGCAGGAAGCGAAGAGGTGATAGCTCATTCGCCTTCAGGTGACCCAGCTCGCCAGCAGCCAGCTTCTTGGGGTGGATTTCGCCAAAGCCCAGCTGAACGGCCGTATACCCATCACGCTCTTGGCTGCGTACCTGGGTAACATAACATGGCCCAGCTTCGATGATCGTCACCGGATAGGCGACGCCTTTCTCATCGAAGATCTGGGTCATGCCGATCTTCTTTCCTATAAGCCCTTTTAACATACTCGGTTTTCTCCTTCAAAGATTCCTGGAGTCAGCCAGCAGCGCTTGGACGCCGTGGCGCCACACTCCAAGTTTGGATTATTGAGACTGTCAGCCTGGGCTTAGGCTGCATCATCTCCGGGCAGCGCAGTAAACAATTTGGTGGGACGCGCAGTATTTTGTTGTCCCGAACAAGCTTGTTCTTGCGCTGTCGAAATTAGAGAGTAGAGAAACCTTGCAGTCTCTACTCTCCAGTAACGACCAGTTTAGATTTTGATTTCGATATCCACGCCAGCGGGCAAATTCAACCGCATCAGCATATCGATTGTCTTGGAGTCCGGATCGAGAACATCGATCAAACGATTGTGTGTCCGGATCTCATAGTGCTCGTGCGAGTCCTTGTCAATAAAAGTCGAGCGCCGTATTGTAAACCGTTCTTTCTTGGTTGGCAAGGGCACGGGACCAACAACATGTGCGCCACTGCGTTCAGCAGTTTCAACGATGCGCTTGGCAGACTGATCAAGAACTCGATGATCGTATGCTTTGAGCCGGATGCGGATTTTTTGCTTCGTCATGACTTCACCTATTCCAGTATCTTAGTGACGACACCGGCGCCGACGGTGAGACCGCCTTCACGGATGGCGAACTTGGAGCCTTGTTCGAGGGCCACCGGCACGATCAACTCGACGGTCAGGTTGACGTCATCGCCCGGCATGACCATCTCGACACCTTCCGGTAGCGTGATGTTGCCGGTCACATCCATGGTGCGGATGTAGAACTGCGGACGGTAGCCGCTGAAGAACGCCTTGTGCCGCCCCCCCTCTTCCTTCTTGAGCACATACACCTGCGCCAGGAACTTCTTGTGCGGGGTCACCGAGCCCGGCTTGGCCAACACCTGCCCGCGCTCCACATCTTCACGCTCGATGCCGCGCAACAGGATGCCGGCATTATCACCCGCCACCACTTCATCCAGTTCCTTGTGGAACATTTCGGTGCCCGTGATGACCGAGGCCTTCGTCTCGCGCAAGCCCACGATCTCGACCGGATCACCCTTCTTGGCATGTCCGCGATCCACGCGTCCCGTCACCACCGTCCCGCGTCCCTTGATCGAGAACACATCCTCCACCGCCATCATGAACGGCTTCTCCGTCTCACGCTTCGGTTCGGGAATGTATTCATCCACTACCCGCAGCAGCTCGCGAATGCTCTCATATTCCGGCGCACTCGGGTCGGTCGAGGTGCTGTCCAGCGCCAGCTTGGCACTGCCGCGCACGATCGGGGTCGTGTCACCCGGGAAGCCGTAGCCGCTCAACAACTCGCGCAGTTCCAGCTCCACCAGTTCCAGCAACTCCGGATCGTTCATCTGATCCACTTTGTTCAAGTACACCACAATGCTCGGCACTTCCACCTGCCGCGCCAACAGCACATGCTCACGCGTCTGCGGCATCGGTCCATCGGGGGCTGCCACCACCAGGATCGCCCCATCCACCTGCGCCGCTCCCGTGATCATGTTCTTGATGTAGTCACGGTGTCCCGGCATGTCCACATGCGCATAGTGCCGCTTCTCCGTCTGGTATTCCACATGCGCAATGTTGATCGTGATCCCACGCGCTTTCTCCTCCGGCGCATTGTCGATCTGATCGTACGCCCGGAATTCCGCATTCCCCAGCATCTGCGATACTTTCGTTATCGCCGCCGTCAACGTCGTCTTCCCATGGTCGATGTGTCCCATCGTCCCCACATTCAAATGCGGCTTGCTGCGATCATATTTTGCCTTCGCCATTGATGAGTCTCCTTCTAAATAATGAAAACAGTTGTTATTATTTCAAAAGATCCTGCGCAACGGACTGTGATACCGGCGCATAGTGATCGAATTCCATATTGAATACACCGCGTCCCTGTGTTGCAGAGCGGAGTTGGGTGGCGTACCCAAACATTTCAGCCAGCGGGACCATGGCACGGATCGCCTGCGCATTGCCCGGGCGGACTTCCATACCCTGGATCAAACCACGGCGGCTGTTGATCTGTCCCATGACATCGCCGAGGTAATCCTCAGGGACAACGACTTCCACCTTCATCATCGGCTCAAGCAGAATGGGCCCGCCCCTCTGGACACCTTCCTTGAAGCCCATGGATGCCGCCAACTTGAATGCCATTTCGCTCGAGTCCACTTCGTGGAAGGAGCCATCAAACAGCGTAACTTTCAAGTCGACCACGGGATATCCGGCCAATACACCGCTTTCAGCAGCTTCTTTTACACCCTTCTCAATGGGCGAAATGAATTCCTTGGGAATGGACCCGCCCACGATCTTATTTTCAAAGACAATACCACTACCACGCTCACCTGGCTCCATTGAGAAGACCACATGACCATACTGACCATGGCCGCCAGATTGCTTGGCGTATTTGTAATTCACTTCCTTGACTGGCTTGGTAATGGATTCGCGATAAGCAACTCGGGGAGCGCCTACATTCGCCTGGACTCTAAATTCGCGCAGCAGACGATCGACGATGATGTCAAGGTGAAGTTCACCCATGCCGCGAATGATGGTTTGCCCGGTCGTCTCATCCGAATTGACACGGAAAGTGGGGTCCTCTTCTGCCAGCTTGCGCAACGCCTCGCCCATCTTTTCCTGGTCGGCGGAGCTCTTCGGCTCAATGGCGATGGAGATCACAGGCTCGGGGAAAGAAATACTTTCCAAAACGAGGGTTTTGGTATCGCAAAGTGTATCGCCGGTGAAGCTTTCTTTGAAACCAAGGACGGCGCCAATATCACCAGCGCGCACTTCGGTCACATCTTCGCGGTGATCGGCATGCATACGGATCAGACGACCAATGCGTTCCTTCTTACCTTTGGTGGAATTTTGAACGGTCTGTCCCTGGCTCAACACGCCAGAATAGATACGCACATAAGCCAACCGACCTACATACGGATCAGTCACGATCTTGAACACTAATGCACTCAAGGGCGCGCTATCATCCGCAGGAAGTTCGATAACTGCATCCTCGTTCTTAGGGTCTGTAGCCTGTACTGCCGGAATGTCGGCTGGAGAGGGCAGGTAATCAATCACTGCATCCAGAAGAACCTGAACGCCTTTGTTCTTTAATGAAGAGCCGCAAAATACAGGATAGGCCCGGTTATCCAGGACCCCTTTGCGAAGAGCAACCTTCATTTCGGGAACCGTGATCTCCTGCGCTTCGAGGAACTTCATGATCAGTTCATCGTCAAGCTCGGCGATCTTTTCGATCATGTGCCTGCGGGCTTGTTCGGCTTCGTCCTTGAGATCGGCCGGGATTTCAGTGATCTTCGGTTCTTTGCCAAGATCATCTTCCCAGATCACAGCCTGCATACTGAGCAGGTCCACTGCTCCGCGGAACCCTGCTTCAGAGCCGATCGGAAGCTGCATCGGGATCGGGTTGGCGCCCAATCTCGATTTAATCGATTCAATTGTCCGCTCGAAAGAAGCGCCGACACGATCCATCTTGTTGACAAAACAAATGCGTGGAACTCCGTAGCGGTCTGCCTGTCGCCAAACAGTCTCGCTTTGGGGCTCCACGCCCTGGACGGCATCAAAAACTACAACGCCGCCGTCCAAAACCCGGAGCGAGCGCTGCACCTCCGCGGTAAAGTCGATGTGGCCTGGAGTATCGATTAAATTAAACTGGTACCCCTTCCATTCTGCAGAAACCGCAGCAGACACGATCGTGATGCCACGTTCGCGTTCCTGCACCATCCAGTCTGTGACGGTGGTACCATCATCAACGGAGCCGATGCGATGCGTCTTACCGGTATAGAACATAATACGCTCGGTAGTCGTTGTCTTACCAGCGTCAATATGGGCGATGATGCCTATATTTCGATATTTCTCGAGCGGATACTCACGGGCCATTCTTAAAAGCTACCTTTACAAATATACGATTGGGTCAATTACACACGGTAATGCGAGAAGGCGCGGTTCGCCTCTGCCATCTTGTGGGTTTCGTCACGCTTGCGGATGGCGGAGCCAGTCTCGTTAAAAGCGTCAATCAATTCGCCTGCCAATTTATCGGGGAAGGATTTGCCGGCGCGGTCACGAGCAGCCGACAGGATCCAGCGGATTGCCAGAGTCATGCGGCGGTCGGAAGAAACTTCCATGGGCACCTGGTAGGTAGCCCCACCCACACGACGCGGGCGGACTTCCATCGCCGGTGAAACGTTCCTCAAAGCGCTTTCGAAGACATCCAAAGGATTCTTGGAGGTACGTTCCTGGATCAGATCCATGGCCTTGTAGATCAAGCCAATCGCAACACTCTTCTTACCGCGTTTCAGAACGTGCTGGACCATAGTCTGCACGTTGACGCTGTTATATCGCATATCGGGAAGGATTTCCCGTCTCTCAGGTTTTGCTCTGCGCATTCTTCATCACTCCATCAAAATTACTTCGGACGCTTGGCGCCGTATTTCGAACGGCCTTGCTTACGATTGGCAACGCCGGTGGTATCCAGGGAACCACGCACGATGTGATATCGAACGCCTGGAAGATCTTTCACACGACCACCGCGGACCAGCACTACGGAGTGCTCCTGCAACTGGTGACCCTCACCCGGGATGTAGGCGGTCACTTCGATACCGTTGGTTAAGCGGACACGAGCGATCTTGCGAAGTGCCGAGTTCGGCTTCTTGGGAGTCATGGTACGTACCACAGTACAAACGCCGCGTTTTTGCGGAGCGCCCTTGTCCTGACGTACGCGGCGTTGCTTGTACGAGTTCAAGGTGTACTGCAGCGCGGGTGCTTTGCTTTTTGCTTTCTTATTCTTGCGTCCCTTACGGACCATTTGATTGATTGTCGGCACGATCAGCCTCCGATTATTAATTTCTTCACAAAGTTTATTCGCAAGAAACGAGGCCATCACACTTTCACTGATGGCCTCATTTGTAGTGCCATGCCTTGTAGCGGGAGTATCGCCGCTTTATCTTATTGGCAACGGACGGTGATTTTATCACCCACTCCCATACCCGTCAAGATACCATCACTGTTATTGTGATGATTTCCTGGGAGTCAGGTTCGTTCCGATACCTAACAGGCCGGTATCCATCTTGGGTGGATGCTGCTTTTCTTCGTCCTTGCCAAACTTGACAACATCACCACCTTCATTGATCGCCTCCACCGCCAGACCCAGCGACTGCAATTCCTTGACCAACACACGGAACGAGGCGGGAATGCTTGGCTCTTCGATGGGTTCACCTTTCACGATGGCTTCATAGGTGTTAACACGACCCTGCACATCATCGGATTTGACAGTGAGCATCTCTTGAAGTGTATATGCAGCGCCGTATGCCTCCAGCGCCCACACTTCCATTTCACCGAAACGCTGACCACCGAACTGTGCCTTACCACCGAGCGGCTGCTGCGTCACCAAACTGTATGGGCCTGTGGAACGCGCGTGTACTTTATCTTCCACCAGGTGATGCAGCTTTAACACAGTCATCACGCCAACGGTGACAGGCTGGTCATAGGGAATGCCGGTCTTGCCATCACGCAGAGTCTGCTTGCCAAGAATGGGCAGCGGATGGCCATTTGCACTGGTGACTTCCTGCGCAACTTCCATGAGACGTGCTTCCGCGATGCGGCCACCACCATGGCCTTCACTTTCGATCCATAAACGGAGGCAGGCGCTGACCGCAGCTGCATCGTACGTTTCGCGGTCATTCGGCTGGATGTTCTCAGGGTAGAAAACTGTTTCCGGATCGTAGCCGTGGTCACGCAGCCATTCAGAAGCCGTGGCGAAACGCGCATAATCAACATCACTGAGATCATATGGATCATACTCACGTTCACCCAGCCACTCCTCGAGATACAGGCGGCGCACTTCATTATCATCCTGAATGGACTCGGGATCATACTCCTGCTGCTTCAACCATTCCCAGGCGGTGCCGGCAGATTCTTTCCAGGCCTGATCGACGATCCAGGCGCGGGCGAGTTCGGCTTCGATCTCCTCTTCGGAGGCGCCGTCGAACACCGGAGTGACTGCGCGATATCCAAGACGTTTCGCGGCCCACCCAAGATGTACTTCGAGCACCTGACCGATATTCATACGACCGGGAACGCCGAGCGGATTCAAGATGATGTCGACCGGTGAGCCATCTTCCAGGAACGGCATATCTTCCACAGGGACAACTTTCGAGACAACACCTTTGTTTCCATGGCGGCCGGCCATCTTGTCGCCGGCGGTCAGCTTGCGACGCTGGGCAACCGAGACACGCACCATCATGTCGACACCGGCAGAGAGATCAGAATTCTCTTCGCGGGTAAAGACCTTCACGTCCACCACTTTGCCGCGTTCGCCGTGCGGCATACGCAGCGAAGTATCTTTCACGTCGCGTGACTTTTCGCCGAAGATGGCGCGCAACAGGCGCTCTTCAGGGGTGAGTTCCTTCTCGCCCTTCGGTGTGATCTTACCGACAAGGATGTCGTTCGGGCCGACTTCGGCGCCGATGCGGATAATGCCGTTCTCATCCAGGTCCTTGATGGCATCTTCGCCGACGTTCGGAATGTCACGCGTGATCTCTTCCGGTCCGAGCTTGGTATCGCGCGCTTCGACCTCATATTTTTCGATATGCACCGAAGTAAAGCGATCTTCCTGAACCAAACGTTCAGAGATCAGGATGGCATCTTCAAAGTTGCCGCCTTCCCATGAGAGGAAGGCCACGACCACGTTCTGCCCAAGGGCCAACTGTCCGCTTTCGGTGGAGGAAGAGTCGGCGATGATATCGCCCTTCTTGATCCTCTGGCCCTTCACCACGGCGGGACGCTGATCGATACACGTGCTTTGGTTGGAGCGTTGGTACTTGCGCAGCTGATAGGTGCGCCCACCGCCTCTTTCCTTGACTGTGATCGTGTTGCCGGTTACAGACGTAACCTCACCGTCGGCTTCTGCCACCACCACCTGACCTGAGTCGAGCGCGGCGTGATACTCCATGCCGGTAGATACAAGCGGGATCTCGGGGCGAACCAACGGAACAGCCTGCGCCTGCATGTTCGAACCCATCAGGGCGCGGTTGGCATCGTCATGTTCGAGGAACGGGATCAACGCCGCGCTGATGCCCACCACCTGATGCGGAGCAACATCCATGTAATCGACAGATTCAGGCTGGGAGAAAATGAAGCCCGAGTGATAACGGCAGGACACACGGTCACGGACGAATTCTTTAATTTCAGTAAGCGGCGCGTTCGCCTGCGCGATCACGTACTTGTCTTCGGCGTCAGCGGAGAGGTAATCGAACTGGTCTGAGACAAACGGCTGGATCGCCACCGGAGCGCCGATCTTCACAATACGCTTCAGCATTTTGCTATCGATCGTCTCACCAGATTTGAACAAGACTTCCTCGCTCTTCGGGTCAACGACATGCTCGCGTAATGTGCGTCCCTCAAGACGCTCATCGTCAGCTTCCATCACGCGGAAGACCTTGCGATAGGGTGTTTCGATAAAACCGTATTCATTGACCCGCGAGAACGAAGCCAGGCGGCCGATCAAACCGATGTTCGGGCCTTCTGGTGTTTCGATCGGGCAGATGCGGCCATAGTGTGAGTGGTGTACGTCGCGAACGTCGAAGCCGGCGCGCTCACGGCGCAGGCCACCGGGGCCTAACGCAGAGAGCGTGCGTTTGTGGCGCAGCTCGGCGAGCGGGTTGGTCTGGTCCATGAACTGCGAGAGTTGCGAGGAACCAAAGAACTCGCGCAACGCAGCGACCACCGGTCGGATGTTGACCAACGTCACCGGCGACAACTGCTCCTGGTCACGGATGGACATGCGCTCTTTAATGACGCGCTCCATACGTCGCAGGCCGATGCGCAGCTTGTTCTGGATCAACTCACCCACCGTCTTGACGCGACGGTTGCCGAGGTGATCGATGTCATCGGCGTGTTCGACCCCGTTGTTGATCTGGATCATACGGCGCAGGAGCCGGATCACATCGCTCTTGGTCACCGTGCGATGCGGGATCGGCACGTTCAGATCCAGCTTCTGATTCAATTTGTAGCGACCGACACGTTCGAGATCGTAATGGCGCTGATCGAATAACTGCTCCTCAAGGAACTGGCGGGCATTGTCGAGAGTGGCGGGGTCGCCCGGGCGCATCTTGCGGAAGAACTCGATCAGGGCGGCTTCGGCAATGCTCAACCCGCCTGAGAGGTCCCATTCAGGTTCCTGCTTAAGAGTAGAAGCGATGAAGAGACGCTCGGGGTTATTATCCACATCCTGGAACAGGGACAGCAATTCCTCGTCCGAGCCGGTTTTCAGCGGGGTATCTTTAATCCCATCGCTGACAGCAGCCAGGGCCCGCAGGAATACTGTGATGGGCACAGTGCGCTTGCGGTTAAACTTCAAAATAATGTAATCAGACTTACGGGTTTCGAACTCCATCCACGCGCCGCGGTCGGGGATCAGCTTGGACATGGCCAGCAGGCGTCCCGTAGCGCGATCGGTGGGGGCTTCGAAATACACACCCGGCGAGCGGATCAGCTGCGAGACGACGACGCGCTCCGTCCCGTTAATAATGAACGTGCCCTTGTCGGTCATCTCGGGGAAATCACCGAGGAAGATATCCTGCTTGATCGGCTCGGGGACATCCGGTCCGGCGAGCAACACAGATACATACAGCGGGCTTGCATAGGTTAAATCGCGTTCGACGCATTCTTCGATGTTATGTTTGGGGTCGCCAAACCAATACTTCAGACCCCATTGCTTCGACTCGGGGCTGCGGCTTGGGAAATACAGTTTCATCCCTTTGTTGTAGGATTCGATCGGCGAGACCTCATGGAAGAGATCGCCAAGACCTTCGCGCTTGAGGCGCTCGAATGAATCCAGTTGGACTTCGATTAGATTGGGAAGCTTGATGTTTACCGGGATACGCGCATAACTCTTGCGTGGTAAAGAAGAAGACATTCGGTTCACTCCTGACCTTGGGTATGTGCGCCGTTACGATCTACCACTTCCCATCCGACAATTTTGTGCTTGCCAAGTAACAGATGCAATTCAAATTGATCGGGTCATGCTGAAAGCAGTATACACACGAAGACATCCCGCGTTGATTGGCGGGAGAGCAAACTGTGATTATATATGAAGGTTTGTAGTTTCGCAAGGAATTTTGACTTCGAATTTGTCCCCACTTCCATTGCCTGGATACCCCGATTCTAACATAGTCACCTGTTTTCGCAACCTACAATCGCCATACGGGTTTTCAATCTCGAACTACACTCTATTTCCATCGGAGGCAGCATGACAACAGCACAGGCACCCGTCAACGACAGGCGAGAGATCTTCGGCTGGGCCATGTACGACTGGGCGAATTCGGCCTTTAGCACGACCATCGGTTCGGTATTTCTTGGACCTTACATCACCGGCCTTGCGGGAACCGTTGCCGAAGCTGATTTTCTGGCGCGCACCGGCACGGCTTGGACGGAATCCAGTGGGCAGGCGCTGGTCGTTAATTTTCTGGGGCTGCCTGTGGCACCGGAAGCGGTGGTTCCTTTCGCGATCTCTCTTTCGGTTGTTTTCCAGGCGGGCTTTTTACCGATATTAGGCGCGATCGCCGATTACTCCCATCGCCGCAAACAGATGTTGCAGCTTTTCGCAAGTATTGGAGCGCTTGCAACGATCGCCCTGTTCTTCGTCACGCTAGGCACATGGCTGCTTGGGCCGATCCTGTTCGTGATCGCCAACTTATCGTTTGGCGCGGCGCTTGTTTTTTATAACGCCTATCTGCCGGATATTGCCAGTGAAGAGGAACGCGATCGCGTTTCTTCGTACGGATTCGCACTCGGCTATATCGGCGGGTTTGTGCTGCTGGCGCTGAACCTGGTCTTGTATTTGCTTCACGAGAACTTTGGAATTTCGGAAACGATGTCTGTGCGCATCAACCTGGCCTCTGCCGGGGTGTGGTGGCTGGCGTTTTCGACTGTGACCTGGCAAAGACTTCGCTCGCGGCACGCGGCGCACGAGATTCCCCCGGGCGAAAACCTGCTGAGTATTGCCTTCAAGCAACTCTCCAAAACCATGGATGTGCCAGCCCGGTCTATCGCCTTCTATCTGCTGTCTCCGCTTCTGATTTTCATTTGGGCTCCGCTGATCACTCCGTTCATTACACGATTGATGAACAGTGGCACTATCGACTCAGAGCTTGCCATCCTGCCAGTGTTCATTCCGTTGTTTGGGCCGATCATTCTCCTGGTTCGCTTTTTGCGGAACAAAGCCCGCACGACACCGGAGACGTCGAAGTTCCTGGCGGCCTACCTCATTTATAACGATGGCATTCAAACGGTGATCGCGGTGGCTTCCACATTTGCCGCTGCCCCACTGATCCGCGGCGGACTCGAATTGGAACAGCAAACCCTGATCGCCGTGATCTTGTTGATCCAGTTCGTAGCTTTCTTCGGCGCGTTATTTTGGGGCAAACTGGCAGGCTGGATCGGCGCAAAGCAAGCGATCGTCGTCAGCCTGGTGATTTGGTCTGGCGTTGTGATCTATGCATATGGCGGAATGCAAGGCGACTCGCGCGCCACTGAGTTCATGATCCTGGGCGCGATCATTGCGCTCGTCCTGGGCGGGTCACAAGCAATCAGCCGCAGTCTGTTCGCGCAGATGATCCCCAAGAGTAAGGAAGCTGAATTTTTCTCCATTTATGAGATCAGCGAGCGCGGCACATCCTGGCTTGGGACATTGGTCTTCGGAATTGCGGTGACGATCTTTGGAAATCTTCGTATCGCGATCCTGGCTCTGATCTTCTTCTTCGTTGTTGGGCTGGTGATCCTGCCTTTTGTAAATACAAATAAAGCAATCGAAGACGCAAAAAGGGATACTACCCACTAAACATACAGGCTGAGGAAAATTTCCTCAGCCTGTTTTTTTCAACTGACCTCTTGCAAAAGTCCAAAATCGACACCACGGACGGGGTGTCACGGAGTTTTTAATTGGTTTTTACTCCGTGTCTCAGTGGTTCAAAGGCCAGTTATCCTCATTTGGATCTACTTATGCAAGAGATCTAGAGTGGATTTCATAGCTTCGGCAAAACTATGGACTTTTGCCCCTGATACTTCCCTTTCTTATCTGCATACGAGATTTCGCACTCCTCATCGGCTTCAAAGAACAGAACCTGTGCCAGGCCTTCGTTGGCGTAGATCTTCGCTGGCAATGGAGTGGTATTCGAGATTTCCAGTGTGACGAACCCTTCCCATTCCGGTTCGAAAGGCGTTACGTTTACGATTAATCCGCAACGTGCATAGGTTGAATTATGTACGACAATGTCATTCGCTATGAAATTAGCGAATTTAGGCACAGTAATATCGTACACTGCCTCGTTACCAATAAACTCAATTGATTCAACTGTATCCCAAACCACATCCGAATTAACTAAAGAGGAAAACTCTTGATCGTTCACCTGGTTGGCTGCTATCTGAGCCGTTTTATACGACAAGGATTGGTCCAGCTGAGTTCTTGTGATTCCGATAGATCGCAGTGACTTACCGTTTTCATACGCAGATTCACGCATCATTGTCCAGGCCGGCGAAGGAAGTGTATCGAAATTAGATCGTAGACGCTGAGTAGAAGAGACCATCAGTGTTTCCAGGACTGCCTGTTTCTTACTGCCAGGAATAAATCCGATCTGATCGGCAAAACGCTTGATCATTTCGGGGTCGGTAATCTGTATGCGAAACGCTTGTTTTCCGCTGGCACTGATCCTGCTTCTTACAAGACTGAATATGCCAAACCGTAGCAACAGGTGACGCACATCCAAGATAAGACGTTCAGAATTAGAACCGTACTCGAGGAATTTGGCCGCGTGAGACGAATAAACGCTACCATCACCAGAAAATAAAGCCTGAAGAAATTGTTTAACCGCACCTCGTCTTGCCTTAAATACAACTGGTGGTACAAATTTTGTGTCAGAGCCCACGTTACAACCCAAACTCTCCAGCCAAATGGAAGCGCGATTACGTGTGACCCTACCACCACGGCCCGTTTGATTAACCAAATTATAGCCAAATCTCCCGACGGAACTCACTTGCATGCCAAACAGATGAGCGGCTTTGACGAACAGTTCTACAACTGCTGGATCTTCATTTGTAAAGCGTGGGCTATGACCTGGCGTATGGCACTGTCCATCAGAAAGCATCAAGCCAAGGAGAATAGCCTCATGCTCTGGCCAATCGCTACTACCAAAAACTGGACATGAACGCGCGACAGCAATCCGATGCCCGGGAGAAAGTCGATCCAGGGAGGTCCAACCTGCAAACGTTCGAAATGGATGATTAGCCGTGGCCTTAATCTTCAAGCCTAAGCGCGTGGTCAAGCGATACACGGGTTTAACCCCTTGGTGGACATGATCGCTTACAGCTCCGATTCCCAGATTCCATTGATCGAGGCTGAGAACTTTCTTACGTTTCTGTTTTACAAATTGCTCAAGCGGTAGGTAGTCACCGGTTTCCGCATCAACGATTCGTGTATCGCCGGTTAAGCACTTTCCTAGACAGACAGTCAACACTTTGCGTGGGATGCGGAAATATTCCACCGTGCGCGCCAACGCAAATGAATTCGGCGGGATGATACAGACATCACCCTTGAACTCGAACATGGACTTGGGGTCGAAGTTCTTGGGGTCCACGATCGACGAATGGACATTCGTAAAGATCATGAATTCATCCGCAACACGAATGTCGTATCCGTAGGAGGAAACACCGTAGGAGATTACTCCCTGACGGACCTGCTTATCTACGAATGGTTCGATCATCTTTTGTTCAAGCGCCATCTTGCGGATCCAGTGATCAGGTTTGAGTCCCATAGTTGCTTCTCTCCGGTTTGAGTTAAATTATTTAACGAGGAAAACGACTTGCGTTAATTTGCCCGATTGTACTTCAACCCAGCGCTCGCGCAACTGACCGTTATATTGCATGGCGATTCGATACCTGCCTGCGGGCAAATCACCCAGGGCAAGGTTCTCCTCTCCCAGGAGCATCGACTTTTCATAGGTCACACTATAAAGAATGTTTCCTCCGGGCTGGTTTTGGTCAACAGACTTTTGAAGCGTGACCTCCGCAAAAGGGACCAGTTGACTTTCCTGGTTTTGGATGGCGATTTGGATTGCGCCAAGGGGGGCACCGTTTTCATCGGGATTCGGAATGAGCCAAAGCTCCGGGTTTTGAGCAGCGAAGTAGTCCGCTGGATTCCCGCGTCGCACTTCAAAGTGCAGATGACTCCCCGTGGCCGCGCCAGATTGGCCCACCTCGCCAATCTGCTCCCCAGCGATGACGCTCTGACCTGATGCAGCATTTATTCTGGATAAGTGGGCATAAAGAGTGTAGAGTCCGGCACTATGTTGGACGATCACCATGTTGCCATAGAAATTTGGCCAGGGACCGTAGACCGTTTGCTCGTCTGACCCTGCGAAGAGCACAACCCCATCGGCGGACGCGTAGACCGGTGTGCCAAATCGATTGAGAAACTCTACCCCGTGATGCGGGTCGCGTCCTCCATTGGCGGTGGAGGCGTAACGATAGGTTGTGTCTACAGATGTATTCGCAGGCGGTTGGATCGGACGTTGAAAGATGAAGTGTCCGTCGGTAATGCAGTAGTCCACCTGTGAGGGGTCACAGATTTCAGGAGTGGATGTGGGCGTTGGTGGGACTTTCGTCAGAGTGGCAGTTGATGGAACAACTGTAAATGTCGGTTGTGGTATGTTCGCGGTTGAGGTAATGGTTGGAATATTCTGAGGGGTTGGAGTAGATGCACAGGATGAAAGAATGAAAACTAGAATGAGTACGATATGACATTTCATATTAAATTCATGTCATTGCGAGGAGATTGTGTCGCCACGGCGCCACGCGACGCTTCGTCGCCCTCCGGGCTCCTCGCAATGACGAACATTTCTTATAATCCACCACGCTCGGCAACTGACTTGCGGATCTCGTTTTCGAGTGTATCGGCTTGCGCTTCACATTCTTTCAGTTCGGCGAGCATCCTCTCCCCCACCGATTTATCTTCCAGTGAATTCAAGTTGATCTTGACGTTGTAGCCGGCGGCGGTCAGGGCGGCGCGGCACAGCGCGAAGCCAGACATGGCATCACTGACCGCGTTGACATTGCCTTTCTTAGCACATTTCAATGCAAGCCCCATCACTTTGACAACTTTTTCTGCAACATGTAAAGGAATATGCGCGGCGTTCAATGTGGCGTTGAGAATCGCTGCGCTGCGGGATGTCTTTTCTTCGTCCGTAGCCTTCGGCAATCTGAAGGTTCCCATGAGGGCTTCGAAAGCAGCCGCATCGTCGTCGACGGCTTGGGTCAATTCCTTGCGAAGGTTTTCCGCGACCACCCGGACGGCCTGCATCTCGGCTTCCACGTCGGCATATTTCTTTTTGCCGATCGTCAGCCCTGCCACCATGGCGACAAGCCCCGCACCCATGGCGCCCGCGTAGGCCGCGGCGGAGCCGCCTCCGGGAGTGGGCGTGGGAGCGGCCAACTCTTCAATGAACGAGGGTCCGTTCGCGGCTGGGGCAGACGCGTGCGCATCGAAGAGGCGCGACTCGAGAACCTGGCTCTTGTCAAATTGATCGAGCTGCATGTACCAGACGGCAGCATCGGTCAGCGCTTCCTGGGGGATCAAACCAACGAGTTCACTGTGATGAATGCCGACGCCGTATCGTTGTGCCTCACGTCGGATGGTTTCGACGACACGTGCGATCGGCGTTTCGCGGAAGTTGGTGAGGTTCATCGAAACCTGGGCGCGTCCCTCAACGAGCAGGCCCAAGCCTTTGACATAACGCATCCCGCCCGAGGAATGCCGGATTGCTTTGGCGATCTTCCTGGCAATGTCCACGTCGCTGGTCGTCAGATAGACGTTGAAGGCCACTAGCGGATTGCGGGCGCCGATCACTGTGGCTCCTGCGCTGCCAAGTTGGGCCGGTCCAAAATCAGGCTGGCGATCAGGATTGGATTCGATCTCGGCTTTGAGTCCCTCGTATTGGCCTTTGCGGATGGTTTCGAGATTGGCGCGCTCGGCACGTGTGGCAGCCGCTTCATACAAGTAGACCGGGACGTTGAGCTCGCTGCCGACGCGTTGACCCAGGCGTTTGGCGATCGCGATACACTCTTCCATGCTCGCGTCGGACAGCGGAACAAAGGGAACCACATCCGTCGCGCCGATGCGTGGGTGCTCGCCCTGATGATTGTTAAGGTCGATCAATTCGGCAGCCGTGCGGATGGCGCGGAACGCCGCTTCCTCGACGGCCAGCGGCGGCCCGGCGAAGGTGATCACAGTCCTGTTGTGGTCAAGGTCGGAGGAACGGTCGAGCAATCGTGCTTCGTCGACCGAGGTGATGGCAGCGACGATCTGATCGATGATCTCAGGTCGCCGTGCTTCAGAAAAGTTGGGGATACATTCGATTAATGTGGTCATGGGTTCTTGGGAAGTAGAGAGGTAGAGAACTGGAGAATTGGGGATTCGTGATGGCAATTATAAGCGGGTTACCTGCCGGAGTGGGAGACAGAATATTGTGGTCGTCTGGTACAGGCGATGAGAGAATTATTTTGCATAGGTCTTAAGTCTGACATACATCAGAATGTGATGTGGTATCCTCGGGGCACTCACAGAGTGCCGCACGCCTTTGGCGTTCCTACACTTAATAGTTGAATTTTAGCCTGCGTATTTATGTGTGAAGTTTGGCTGCTAATGAGACAAGCGGTAGAAGGAGAGCGCCATGTCTATTACCGTTAACATCCATGGTCCGATCGCCGACGTCATCCTCTCAGGGGGGATAGACTATTCGACACAGGAACTTTTTCGCGAGGCAAACCATAGAGCATTGCATGCTCCAGGGGTTCGGGAAATCCAGGTCCAGTTTGCCGATGTAACGTTCATCGACTCTTCCTGCATACGAGCGTTGCTCGTCCTACAGAAACAGGCCGAAGAACGCGGACTGTCGTTATCCCTTTTGGACTGTAACGACTCGATCCGCGAGATCTTCGAAATCGGGGGATTTGATAAGATGTTTTCACTGCGCTAAGCCGGAGAGATCACGAGGGACTTTAGATGAGGAGTACAGACATTCGACATCTCCAAACGGCAATCCAGGTGGCGCAGGCTGCCCGCGATCATGGGAATCATCCTTTTGGCGCGATACTTGTGGATGAAAACAACCAGCTACTGCTCCAGGCAGAAAACACTGTCGTCACCGAACGCGACTGCACAGGCCACGCCGAGACCAACTTAATGCGCCTTGCCACGCAAACTCTATCGCCCGAAAAATTGGCGCTCTGCACCCTATACACGAGCACAGAACCATGTGCCATGTGTGCGGGAGCGATCCACTGGGGAAATGTGAGACGGGTCGTCTACGCCTTGGGTGAAGTTTCCCTGTACGAGATGATTGGTCCTTCGCCCGATCATTTGCTGCTTCCGTGCCGCGAAGTCTTCAGCCGAAGCGAGCGCGTGGTCGAAGTTTTGGGACCAGCCGATGAACTTGCAGGAGAAGCTCGGGCCGTTCACGAGGGGTTCTGGCAGTCCACGAAGTAAAATCAATCCATGATCATTTTGGAGACCGAACGATTGCTGCTGCGTCATCTCACGGATACTGACGCTGACTTCATGTTGGAGCTATTGAACGATCCATCCTTCATTGAAAACATCGGCGACCGCAAGATCCGCGATCTCGATGGAGCAAAAGCCTACATCCGCAACGGACCCGCTGCAAGCTATGCCAAAAACGGCTTTGGGTTATATCTCGTCCAATTGAAGGAGACAGGCGAGTCCATCGGCATGTGTGGATTGATCAAACGTGACCAATTAAAGGATGTGGATATCGGCTATGCCTTCCTCCCAAGATATTGGTCGAAGGGCTACGCGATCGAGTCGGCGTTGTCTGTCAAGGAACATGCCCGCGCTGAGATCGGTTTGAAGCGCATCGTCGCGATCGTCGATCCGCGCAACGCGGGTTCGATCCGTCTGCTCGAAAAGCTTGGGATGACGTTCGAGAAGATGGTCAAACTTGCCGAAGATGACATTGAACTAAAATTATTTTCGGTGGATTTATAACAATATGAAATTGGATATTGTTGCTCTTCGATTACACAATCAACATGTATTACAAAGGGATTTCACGCAGCCGGCCGACGTGGTGAGCTGGCTCGGCGCGGTCCAGGCGCAGGATTATGCCGGGGCCAAATGGGCGCTCGGACTGCGCATCGACGGACTCACCGACCCAGACGTCGACCGGGCCTTTGCAGACGGCTCGCTCCTGCGGACACACCTGTTGCGCCCCACCTGGCATTTCGTGGCACCTGCGGATATCCGCTGGATGCTGGCATTGACTGGGCCACGCGTCCATGCCGTGAATGCCACCATCAACCGCCAATTCGAAGTGGACAAGGCTACCATCCGAAAGAGTTATCGTGTTCTGGAGAAGTCCTTGCGCGATCACAAGTATCTGAAACGTGACGAGATCGCGTCTGCTTTGGACGCGGCCGGGATCCAGGCAAAGGGTGTGCGGCTTGCGTATATCGTCATGTCTGCCGAATTGGATGCTCTCATCTGCAGTGGACCGCGCCGGGGCAGGCAGTTCACGTACGCGTTACTCGAAGAGCGTGCCCCAAAGGCCAGGGAACTGACCCGAGAGGAAGCGTTGGCAGAGCTCGTGAAACGCTATTTTCAGAGTCATGGCCCCGCAACGCCACAGGATTTTTGCGTGTGGTCCGGGCTGACCCTGGCAGACGCGAAGAACGGTATCGAGGCGGTTAAGTCAGAGTTTGTAAGTGAGGCGATCAACGGTCAAGTGTATTGGTTTCGCGAGATGAAACCGGTAAAATTAAAGTCTCCTCTGGCGCATCTCCTTCCCAATTATGATGAGTATTTTATCGGCTTCAAGGACCGCAGCGCGATTTCGCAGGCGCTGCGAGGATCAGAAATCGATCAAAATGATCCAGCCTTCCTGGCCCACATCCTCATTCTCGATGGACAGGTGATCGGCGGTTGGAAACGGACGCTGAAAAAGGATAAGGTCCTCGTCGACATCACGCTTCTTACGCGATTGTCACAAGCGCAAAAGCGGGCCGTGCAAAGAGCTGCAGAGTTATTCGGAACGTTCCTGCAACTTCCCATTACTTTATCGTACAAGGAATTCGACCGTGAACAAAGGACGTCTCGAAGCTTTTAGCGATGGCGTCATGGCCATCATTATTACGATCATGGTGCTGGAGTTGCGACCGCCAGAGGAAAGTGGACTCGCGGCACTCTTACCCACACTCCCCAAGTTTCTGAGCTACATTTTAAGCTTTGTTTTCGTCGGTATCTACTGGAACAATCATCACCATCTGTGGCAGGTTGTGGAAAGGGTCAGCGGGCGTGTGCTTTGGGCAAACCTGCATTTACTGTTCTGGCTGTCCCTGATCCCCTTTGCAACAGGCTGGATGGGCGAAAGCGGTTTTGCCGTGATTCCGGTGGCGCTGTATGGAGCTATCCTATGGATGTGTGGGCTGGCATACTACATCATGGTACGCGCCTTGCGTGCGACCCATCCCAACGACTCGCTGCTGGTGTCCGCGATCAGCAATGACTCTAAAGAACGCTGGTCGTTATTCCTGTACACGGCTTCTGTCCCACTGGCATTTGTGAATCCTTCGATCTCAATGATCATCTACATGATCGTCGCGGTCATGTGGCTGATTCCCGACCCGCGCATCGAAGCCAGAGTAGCCAGGAAGTGACTGCCCCCTGTTTCGAGTTATTCCAAATACAAATACTGCAAGTGCCCCACATCCGCTCGTGACAATCCGAGTCCATTTCGAACGTAACTTTCGAATGAACCATAGCGCTCATCGATGGCTGTAAACGCTGCGTTGAGATATGCTGTTTCCGCCCTCATGAATGCTCTGACAGACTCTGCAAAACGCCTTCCCTTCAGCAGCTTCATGACTTTCAAACTCCAGCCGTAAGATGAGAAGAAATACTGATTGGTGAGCAGGTAATCCTGCATGGCCACGTCCTGCGAAGCGCCCAATAATCGCAGCAGGAGCGCTGCGGCGAAACCGGTACGGTCTTTACCGGCTGCACAATGGAACAATACCGGTTGTCCCTTCGAGGAAAACAAAATATCGAGCAACTGCCGCATTTCAGGCGCGAAGCGCGTCGCCAGTTCCACATTGGTATTGATCATACATTTGGATGCATCGACCGTTTTGAGTATTCTGGCAAATTCCTGACGTGAGTTTTGAAAGAGTTCAGTACTGCTATCCAGAATCGGAATTTCCACCAGGCGGCATTTTAATTCCTCGGGAAGTCGGTCTGGCTCGCGTTCCTTTTCATAGTTGGCGCGAAAATCGATCACCCGGTCGAGGCATAAGGCCGATAGATAGCGTAGGTCAGTATCCGTCAGTTTGTGCAGCGCATCGGAACGATACAAAGCGCCCCAGCGGACCGAGCGGCCGTCGCTGGTGTGATATCCGCCAAGGTCGCGGAAGTTTTTTACTCTTGAGAAAGGCAGGCGACGTTCGCGAAGAACATTTACTTCTTGAGCGATCGCTCCCCGCGCGTCGATTTGTTCAAGCATTTGAAACAACTCCTGTGCATCCATCTTCGAAACAGTATAGCCAACATCACGAAAAGGAGCTTAACAACGGATTATCTGTGCGTAATAGGTTCTTAAAGGTTGGACATTATACAATACCCCAGGTTTCCCAGTCAGGTTCATGCAACAATGTCCTTCGCCCGCCTTGCGAGATGCGTTCAGTAACATCGAAAGTGCTTCCTCGTTTATATGGTAGAGGTGCTCTCATGAATAGGTTCATGCAAATCGAAAAGATCGTATTCGGCAAGAACAACTACGCGCTTTGTGCTTTACCGAACGATATTGATGAACTCGAACAAACAGTGACACAGATGGGACTGGTGGATCGTCCTGTGATCGTGTTGATCGGAGGGCACATCCTTCCTGAACATGCGAATGTTAGCCTTCAGGCAGTGGAAGTACTGGCGAAAACCGCTGAAGTAGTAGACGCCGCCCTGATTTCTGGTGGGACCGATGTGGGTGTGATGGCTGCCATCGGCAAAGCGCGCGGACGCGGCGGGTATCAATTCCCGCTGATCGGCATTTCTCCCGAAGGCACGGTCACCTGGCCAGAAGGGCCGCGCACGGCCGCTCCGCTGCTGCCAAACCACGAACGCGAACAACTGGAATCGCATTACTCTCATTTCATCCTGGTGCCGGGCAATCAGTTTGGCGATGAATCGAAATGGATCGTCCGTGCTGCTTCGATGATCACCAGGGACCGCAATAAATCTGTCACCGTCCTGGTGAATGGCGGCAAGGTCTCGCAGCAGGATGTGGAAGAAAGCCTTTCGGCCGGCCGCCCGATCATCGTCCTCGAAGGAACCGGGCGACTTGCTGACGCGATCGCATCGATGCCCGTAAAAAGCAAATTGATCAAGGTCGTCCCTGCTTATAACAGACGTCTGTTGGCCGAAACACTTCGAGCACTATTGACGTGATGAGGAATATTGAGTTTGGTTGTGCAGAAGTCTCCCGAAACCAGGGGGATTTTTCCTTAATAGGTGATGTTACGCAGTCTAGCCACTGGGACGCGCAGTCACAGAGAAGATATAAAGGGCCCTTCTCCGTGTTTCACCTGCACCACGCCTCTGGCGTGGTGTCTGTGACTCCCCCGGCGCCGACCAACCGGGGAGGTGTGTGGCAGAAATTGTGTAAGGTGAGTTAATAGGATTGAACACCATTTCACAAACAGATTCCGTGAAAATGAAACTTTCGAGCCATCAAGAAATCCTGTGTTAAGGTTACAATACCAAATGCATTTGCGACTTTTTAATCTATAATTTAATCGACCAACCGCAGTTGCTGCTGCCTTTCTCAGAATTAACTTTACTTTCCATATAGGTTCGCAGGTTGAATTTCAAATCTGACGCAGGGTAAATTATCCGCAGGACGCACTTTCTAAATTGTCTCGAGCAGAAGGAGAGTTGTATGAGCGTACTCAAATCGCTGGCGTTACGGTCTGTATTCATCATTGTCCTCTTTACATCCGCGTTCGCGGGAGCATCACCGCAGACTTCCGACCCCACAGCCATATTGGCGCGACCAAGTACCGCCAAAATACTCAAAGCCCTGGGGGGGTATCCGTGTCCGGATGACAGTGCGTTCACGTGCGTGACGATTGAAGTCCCGCTGGATCATTTCAACCCTGCGGATACTCGTACGATCCCTGTGACCTTCGCCGTTCTCCCAGCAACCAGGGCCCGCATTGGAATGTTCGTCACAGTGACGGGCGGGCCGGGGACCTCCGGTATTTACGTGGCAGATAGTTATGCCAGCGGGTTTCAGAAGCCGCTCCTGAACCGTTTCGATATTGTCTTCTTCGATCAACGTGGTGTCGGCCTTTCGGGCGGGCTCGATTGCCCCGAAGCTGCGACAGAATACTATCGAGCCGATTCCCAGACGGAAACCCCGGAACAGCGGGCCGCGTTCGCGGAAGCTGCCGCCACCTTTGCAGAAAACTGCGTGGCAGAAATGGGCAACTCGGAACTGCTCCCCTACCTCGGCACCGATCAGGCCATCGAAGATCTCGAATACTTCCGTACACTCATGCAGGATGAAATGTTCTGGTTGTACGGCGAAAGCTACGGTACCCAGTTTGCCCAAACCTATGCGGCAAAATATGGCGAGCATCTGAACGGGCTGATCCTGGATGGCACTGTAGACCTCACCCTGACCGGATTTGAATACTACGCCCAGCAAGCTCAGGCGTTCAACGATACACTGACCGCCACGCTCGAAGCCTGTGACGCGGATCCCGCCTGTGTTGAAGACGTCGGCGGTTCCGCGGTCGAAGCGTATGACGCGCTTGCCGAAGCGCTCGAAAATGGACCTATTCCGTACAACTTCCCGTTACCAGAGGGAGGGTTTGAGGAACGCTTGTTTACATTAACCGATCTGGAAGTGGTCGCCGCCGGACAAGTGTACGGCGAATCAGACCGCATGATGTTCAACCGCTCCCTGGCATCTTCCGCCGCCTATGAAGACCTGACTCCGTTAGCCAGATTGTTGTACATCAATCTGGGAGTGGACCCGCAAACGCTGGACGTGATTCCAGACCCCTCGTTTTCCACGGGCATATTCTATGCCGTGGAATGTCAGGACTACGGATACCCGGGCGACACCGCGGAAGCGCGAGCCGAGAACTTCTTTGAAGCAGGTGAACAGGTCGTCCCATTCATCCCGCGGCTGGGATCTCTCTTTTACGGAGACTTGCCCTGTGCGTTCTGGCCCGATGCCACCGCCGATCTCACACGCCCTGAGCCGCTGGTCGCCGAGGGAATTCCAACCCTGGTCCTGAACGCGGAAGCAGATCCCGCCACACCCATTGGCAATGCACACAACGTTTACAGCCGTCTTGAAAACGGATTCTTGATCGTACAGGAGGGCGGCCCGCACGTCATCTTTGGCTATGGCAATCCATGTCCCGACGATATCGTGACAGACTTCATAGTGAACGGAACCCTGCCCGAGGAACAGGTGACCGAATGCCCAGGCTACCTGGCAGATGATTACGTACCCGTTTCCCCAACCGACGCATCCGAGTTCGTCGATCTGCTCGATGGACTCAGTTGGACGGAGACCGAGATCAGCTATCTGCCCGAATATTACTACTGGGATGCTTTCACCTCCACTCAGGTTGGATGCACCCTGGGCGGAACGTTAGCATTTGAGTCGACGGGAGCAAGATATCTCTATACCTTGGATCAGTGCGCCTTCACAAATGACTTCATCATGACCGGCACGGGCTCCTACCAACTCACCTCGGACCGTTTTGTTCTGGCAATTTCCACAGAGGGCCGCTGGGATTGCACGATCAAATACACACGAACCGGTGAAAATATAACGCTTACCGGTACGTGCGACGGAAAGCCGATCAAAGCCAATGGCAAATCGACTTCTCCGGCACAGGATAAACTATTGATCCCACACACACCGGCTGGCAAGTAACTCGGTAACTTGAATTAAGAAAAATCTCCTCGCTTGCAGGAGATTTTTCTTTTTTACAATTCCTGTATAATCGCACGAATGAACATCCCCGATCGCATCATCACACAGCTGGAACTCCGCCGCAACTCGGGTGAACGCGGCAGCCGCAAGTGGATCGCCTTTGACGGCACAGTATACGATGTAACCGATTGTCCCAAGTGGAGACTTGACTTGCACGAACAGCTTCACTTTCCCGGGCAAGACCTGACATCCGAACTGCCAGATGCTCCTCATCAGGAGGATGTTTTCTCAAGACCGTGTGTGAGTATCGTTGGCAGGCTTCAGGAGGGTTGACGTTGGCGGATCAAACCTGAATACCAGTCATTCCTCGCAAGGCTCTTATCGAAACTATTCCATATTCATAGGACATTAAATGCATACATCCAACCTCAAATGGTGGCAGACGGCAGTCTTTTATCAGATCTATCCACGCTCGTTCGCAGATGGCAATGGCGACGGCATCGGAGACTTTAAAGGCATCACCGAAAAACTCGACTACCTTTCCTCGCTGGGCATCGACGCCATCTGGCTCTCGCCTCACTTCCCCTCCCCCAATTGGGATTGTGGCTACGACATTTCGAATTACACCGCTGTCGCGCCAGAATACGGCACGCTGGAGGATTTCAAAACCTTCCTCGACGAATCCCACAAGCGCAACATCCGTGTCATCCTGGACCTGGTGCTGAATCACACCTCTGATGAGCATCCCTGGTTCCTGGAGTCCAAGTCCAGCCGCGACAATCCCAAAGCCGATTGGTATGTATGGATGGACTCCCCTCGCCCTGTGGGAGAGGGGATGGGGGTGAGGGTTCCGCCCAACAACTGGCAATCCTGCTTCGACGGCGAAGCGTGGACCTACGTCCCCGAGCGCGATCAATACTACTATCACTACTTCATGCGCCAGCAGCCCGATCTTAACTGGCACCACCCGGATGTAAAAAAAGCGATGTGGGATGCCGCCCGCTTCTGGCTGGACCTTGGTGTGGATGGCTTTCGACTCGATGCGATCGGCACGATCTATGAAGACCCCAACCTGACACCTCATTCTGTGCCGATGAATCTGACGGAATTAAGGCGATTCTCTGAACTTGCCAAAACTCCTCAGGAAATGAAACTAAAGGCAAAATACTGGCACGACATGTTCAGGCATCAATTGGGCGGCCCGGGTTTGCACGATCTCATGAAGGAGCTGCGCGCCGTCCTCGACGAATATGATGGCGATCGTATGCTGGTCGGCGAAGATGACAACATTGACTACATGGGTGACGGGACAGATGAGCTTCATCTCGTCTTCAATTTCCCCCTCGCAAACACAAATCGACTCACGCCGCCGTACATCCGGAAAAATCAGACGGAACGGCTTGCGCGACTGAGCAAATTGGATCATGCAGGTTGGCCCTGCAATACACTTGGGAACCATGACCGCTCGCGGATCTACACTCAGTTCGGGGACCGGCGGCATGATGCAGATCTGGCACGCCTAAATGCCGCCTTGGTCCTAACCCTCAAAGGGACACCGTTCCTTTACAACGGCGAAGAGATCGGCATGACCGATTACATCATCACCGATCCCACACGATTGCGCGATACGATGGCGACCTGGTATTACAACAGCCTTGTGAATACTCTGAATGTACCGGCTGAGGAAGCCGCCGTCCGGGCTGGTGAGATGAGCCGCGACAAGAACCGGACCCCCATGCAATGGTCCAACAATCCAAATGCAGGCTTCGCCCAGGCCGAGGTCCAGACCTGGCTTCCCATAAATCCCAACTACGCGCAGGGCATCAACGTGCGTGATCAGGAACACAACCCGGCTTCCCTGTTGAACTACTACAAATCCCTGTTGAAGGTCCGCAAGCATTTCCCGGCGCTCAGCGAAGGTGACTATATCCCCTTGAAGGAGACTTCAAAGGAACATTTCACATTCCTTCGAAGATCCGGCCAGCAGACCGTTCTGGTAGTCCTCAATTACACGGAAAAGCCGCTTGAACTGGATTTTTCGCGCATCCCGGAAATCAAGGGCAGGGAGCTAGGCGTCCTGTTCTCCAGCGCAGAACGATTACGCACCACCAAATCGCCGCGTGCATTGAGCATCAGTCCATTTGAGGTCTTTATTGCTGAAATCCAGTGAACCATTCGCGTGGGGTCGGAAGGCATCACGCCTTAAATAACATGCCCAGAAAGATCTCGCAACCAAATCAACACAAACAGTTCGTCACCCTGTGTGGGAGGATCTTCCGCGACACCGATCCGCACTACTATCCGCGCTTTAACTATCGCGGGCGGATCATCCTCCTTTGCACCGACTCCTGTCTGGGCGCGTTCCGTGCCGAGCCAGACCTGTTCTACAAAGTGCACCGCAACTCAGAGAAGGGAAAATAAGATGTGGAAACCTGGGGATCACGTTGTGCTACGAGGCATCTATAACAATCACGTATGGATAGCGCAATCTGCCATTGTTGTGAAAGATCAGCCAGATGAGGTCGCGCTCGCAATCCTTCCGGGTGCGCAATGCGCTGTGCCGGAAGGTTATATCAAGCGCAAACATGGAAGCGAAGGCACATGGTCGCGCTGGGATGACTATCAGAACGATCGTCGAAATTTGCAGGAGCTTACCTGGCACACGAATCGGCTGCTACTGTTGATGAAACCGAATGAATACTACGGTTCCATCTACTTCTGGAATCACGCCAGTCATGAGTTTTTGTGTTTCTACATTAATTTCCAGTTGCCATTTGCGCGTACTTCTCATGGATTTGACACCCTCGACCTGGAATTGGACATCATTGTTGAACCGTCATATGAGTGGCAATGGAAAGACCTGGAAGAATATCAGGATGGGATTGCAAAGGGCATTTTTCTACAGGAATGGATCGATCACATCGATCAAGCGAAGCAGGAAGTCTTGCAGAAGCTTGAGGCAAGGTCGTATCCCTTTGACGGCTCCTGGTTGACCTGGACGCCAGAACCACATTGGACAAATCCTTCCTTGCCCGCAGGGTGGGACAGGGTTTAGCAGACACGGATATGCAACGTAGTCATCAGAGAGCTGTTGGCACCCGTCTTGAGTGGATAGTGATCGCAGTTCTTTTGTTATCTCTACTTCTGCGCTGGGCGCTCGTGATCCGCGGCGGTCAATATTATTTTTCGGATGAGCAGCGCTATGAGGTATCACGCCAGATCGCGAACTTTATCGTGCAGGGCGAATTCAGCGAGGCGTTTTCACATCTGTTTGCCGCTCCTGAGCATCTGGGCTTCAAGATCATCGGGATTCTTCCCGCCCTGATCGAGAAGCTGACAGGCCCAAGCCTGGTTATTCCTGCTTTGTTTTTCAGTCTCTTCTCGGTTCTGAATCTATTCCTGGTTTTTCTGCTTGCCCGGCGTGCCGGCGCGACACAGTCAGAGTCGCTCCTCGCTCTGGTCATCGCCGCGGCGAGCCAGTCGCTTCTGTACTATTCAAGACACCTCATGCCCTATGACACAGCGATGAGCCTTGGGCTCCTGAGCTTGTACGCCGCGCTGAAACCGGGAGCCACAACAAAGACATCGCTATTGTGCGGGGTGCTCAGTTTCCTATGTTTTATCACCTATAACGGCTACTGGATCCTGGCGGGCTTTGCGATGCTATGTCATGTCTTCGCGGGAAAGAAAGATTTCGGCGTCCTTTTGCGGAGAGGGATTCTGCTGGCTGTCGGTTTTATAGCCCCGCTGATTTTGATGGTGCTCAGCGCCAGACTGGCCGAAATCGACTTGATAGTGGAGTACGCAAAATTTGCCAGAACAGTCAATCAGGGAGATTACTCCGAAGGCTGGAGTCTGCCATTTGAGTATTTTTGGCACACAGAACATTTCCTGATCGTGATCGTGGGAGTATTGGCGCTGCTTGCTGTTTTCAGTATCTTCACAAGCAATGACCGATATCCAGTATGGTGGCTGGCAGGGCTGTCCTTTGTGTATGCGTGTTTGGTGCTGTTCTCGGTCTACTTCCAGTCGTTTGTTGTCCTCGGGCGGCTTGCACGACAGATGATGCCATTTCTGGCGTTGGTTTCCGCCTACGGACTCGCTCGCCTCGCCACCCAAACACCTTTCTGGCGAAACGTATCAATACTTGTCATGATCCTGGTCCTGTTCCAGGGATTTTGGAACTACGGGATTTCGTTCGCCCAGTCCTATCCACGTGAGTTTTCCAGTGAAGCACAGGCGCAATATGAGGATTTCACTTTTTCCCCGAAGCGGCTGATTTTTGGCGCGCCATCGCTATGCCACAACAATGGCTACGCGATGGAAAATGCCAAGTACTTTCTCACTGCTACCGAAACAAATCCTGAGATTAATGGAACGGTGCTGCTGTCGGAATCACATCCGGTCAACTTCCTGCCATACCAGTATGAGGGCTATACGCCGGAGCAGCGTCAGCAATTCCGCCGGCGAAACCTGCAAATGACGTTTTACAAATTGGACAGCGATACTGAGCTAAAAGATATTAAGAACTGTTTCATCAAAGAGTAGGAAGCAAGAGCAAGCTGCTATCGCGTTGTCATCGCCAAATATGACAAATAACGTCCAATTCCATGATGAAAGCAACTTACCCAAGCGAACGAAATCCCTATAATTGCAAACATAGGGACGAGTTACCAACAACGCGATTCGTCACTGCACCATCAGCCTACATCACAGTTTCGACACAGCACATCATTGAATGGTGGCTCATTACCAAACTCGTCTCTATAGGAATTTTCGGGCCCAGGTGAGTCT
>CAZBAX010000007.1:0-149146 GCA_964489725.1 uncultured Anaerolinea sp.
TGCGGTGTCAGTGTCTCCGTGTCTCAGTGGTTCAAAAGGGAGTTAATGGGCATTTACTCTCCCAGCTCGGCGTGGGTCTGCCGTTTCCTGGCGCGCAGGCACCACTCGCGGCACGAACGGTCTGACCCCCGGCCGTCGTTTCGGCCGAAGGGTCTCCCCGTATAGTCACGGCATGGAACGTTACCGCATTGTCGAAGGCGTGGGAATGTATTATGTGATCTTCACGGTCGTCGAGTGGTTGCCTGTTTTTATTGACGAAACTGCGTGTCAGATCATCACCGATAGCTTCAACTTTTGCATCACAAATAAACACTTACGAGTGAATGCGTATGTGATCATGCCCACTCACCTGCACGCAACCTTATCTGATTCTGCATTCGATCCGGCGCGATTGAAGCATACTCTGGATGATATACGCAAATTCACCGGGCGGCAATTGCTGGATCATGCCGCGCGTCATTTGCCCAAGAAGTTTACCGAATGTTTTCAGGAACATGCAGGCAAAGACCGTGAGCGGCGATTCTGGCAGCCGTCACAGCACCCGGTGCGAATATTTTCCAATAAGTTCTGGAAGCAGAAAGCGGAGTGTATGCATCACAATCCATGCCGGAAGGGGTTGGTGCGGAATCCGGAAGATTGGCGGTTTTCTTCGGCGCGGTATTGGTTAGCAGGCGAAGAGGGTGATGTCCAGTTATCGGACGTGGGGTGGGAATAAGGGAGACCTGGCGGTCGTTATGACGGCTCGGTCTAAGACCTTCGCCGAGCGAATCGACCTTCGCCGAGCGGAGATCTATTATCCACCCGCAACTTTGGCCGTTGCAGCCGAACGTGTGTGTACGTTCAATTTTTCGAAGATTGCTTTCAAATGTCGCTTTACCGTGTTGGTAGTGATAACGAGACGCTCGGCAATTTCCTTGTTGGTCAGGCCTTGCGCCAAAAGGTCCAGCACTTCGCGTTCGCGGTCGGTGAGCGTGTTCAATTCGCTTTGCGATTCGTGGGTCTTCTTTGTCTCCTCGATCAGTCGGCGGAAGGCGGCGCGGTCGAAGGCGCGTTTTTCGATGAATGCCGAAACGGAGAATTCGGAGTAGGCACGTTGGATCTCGTCTGTTTCTGTAATGCCGCTGACCACGATCGTAGGAATGCTGCTGGACTTGGTGGCGGCTAATAATTCATAGCCTTCCAGATTGGATGCCGTGCCTTCCTGATTGGTGAAGCTGTTCACCACGCCCTGCAATGACAGATCGATCACAGCCAGAGAGAATTTCTCGCGGCGCAGGTATCCCAGTGCATCGCCGAAGCTGGCGCAGGTGCGGACCATAAAACCGGCGTCGCTCAATAATTCTTCGAGGATGCTTCGCCAGCCGGCGTCATCTTCCACAACCAGCACTTTCTCGCTCGAAAGCTTGACCGGCGCGGGTTGTCCTCTAAAAGCAGAGGAGGATGTTGTTTTAGCGGAGACAGGCACAGGCGTCGTCAGAACCGGCGGGCTTACCAGGATCCGGTACACGATGTCGCGAAACTGGCTGCGGTGGAAACTTTCCTTGCGCAGGAACGTAAACGCTCCGTAATCCGTTAGGGCAGTGACCGCCAGTTCTACAGTTGCAAAGCCGGTCAGCAGAATGGCGCGGCAGTTTGGGTCAAGCCTGCGGACTGAATCGAGGACACGCAATCCATCGATGTTGTTGTGGTCATTGGGCGAGAGCGAAAGGTCCACCACTGCGACGCGATGCGGCTGCGTCTTCAGGGCCGCGACCGCTTCATCGAGACTGGTGGCAAGGTCTACCTCCAACCCGCATTCCGAGAGGATCTCGCTGATGATCTGCTGCCACGACTTATCATCTTCGATCACGAGAGCGCGCAGAACTTGTGCCATTAGGAATGCTCCCTGGGCAGCCGCAGCCGAAATGTTGTGCCTTGGCTGCCATCACTTTCCACGATGACCGAGCCGCCGAGCCGTGTCATGAGAGTCTTAACCCACCACAATCCAAAGCCTAATTTGCCGGGGTGGGCCGCGGTGCGCGAGAAGTTGAGTTCGAAGATCTGGTTATGAAGCTCCGGGGCGATCCCGGGTCCAGTATCGCTCACGGCGACCTCCACCCATTCGGGCAGTGCGGCGCCCTGGATGAGGATGGAGCCATTGCCGTTCATGGCGGAGATCGCATTTTCGATCAGATTTCGAAATACGAAGGTGAGGCTTTGCCCACCCGCGACGACTGTGGGAAGATCGTCGAGCCCGTGTGTTTCGAGCTGAACGCCTTCGGGCACATGCACGATGCGAAGAGCTTCTGCAACGCGGGTCACAATGTGAACCTTTTCCATACGTATGGGGCGCAGGTGCAAAAGATTTTCCTGTACGATCTGCATGGCGTCGGACGCGCTGCGTTCGATCTCGGCGAGATTGTTGGCCAGATACGAATCGGCTTCCAGCGTTTGCCGATATTTATCCTGAATCGACTGAATGCGGACCGGGATGGTGCCGACCTTGTTGTTCATGTTGTGCAGCAGGTTCGCCGAAATATCACCGACGGCGGCGAATGTTTCTGCGGTCCAGTGTTTTTCCTGTGAGGTGCGCAATGCCTGCTGATGCGATGCATTCTGGACTGCCAGCGCCGCGTAATTTGCGAGACATGCCAATACCTTTTTATCCCATTCCGATTTTGCGCTTCGCCCCTCGCCCGCGTCTGTGTGGCTGAATGCCCCGAACATTCCCAACGCCTTATTCTCGTCGCTGCCCGGTAGTGGAAGCAGCAGGACATGCGGTTCATTCATCTGTGCAAAGACTTTTTCCAGGTCCTGCACGGTTCCGTCGGACGAAGTCAGTTGCAGGGTATCCGAGTCATTCTTCAGCCAGATCGCGCTCGAGGAGGTGTTCAGCAAATTGTTTGCCATGATGCACAACCGGTCGAGCACTTTCTGTGTGGGTTGTGAGATCAAGAGCTGTGCGGCTTCCTGGAGCGCATCCAGCAGCCGCACTTCCTGAATGGCAGTGACGGCATAAGTTGCCAGCGATTGCAGCATGTGATTGTCATCTTCTGAGAAGCCCCCGAGTTCCGGGCTTTCCAGGTTGAGCACTCCCTCCAGACGTCCGCTGGCGTTGATGAGCGGCACGGCTAACTCGGAGCGCATTTGTAACTTGGAATCCAGTGGATAGTAGATCTTTGCCCACGGTTCCTGGGTCAGGTCCGGGATGAGCAGAGGTTGGCGTTCGCGCGCCACCAGCGCCATGATGCTATTGCCATCCAGCGGAAGCTGTTCGATCAACGGACGTTCCATGTGGATGCCGTGTACCGCGCTCGTGACAAGGTATTCGCCGTTCTTATCGAGCAGGCGAAAGATGCCATACTGTGCGTTCGTGATTTCGAGCGCCAACTGCAGAATGGATTCGAGAGTCTCTTCGAGACGCAGCCGTGAGGAGATCACTAATCCGGCCCGTCGAAGCTGGTTGAGTTCCTCATCCTTGCGCACGAGATCATGCCGAACGCCCTCCAGGCGGCGGGCGTGATAGATCGCCATGGCTGCCTGGTTGACAAAGTTATTCAGCATCAATTGTTCAAGCTGTGTGAATTGACGTTCCTCATGCAGATAAATATAGAGGATGCCTACTACTTGCTCGGCGACGATCAATGGGAAACAGGCAACGGCTTTGACTCCCAGTGCGGCGTGATACGGATGCACATCTACATCAGGCTCTTCGTAAGAGAAGCTCATTCGCCGCCGCTGGATGGTGCGCACGCCAATGCCATGCGGACGCGGCGCGTCATCGGGTTTGTCCACTGTGGAAACGGGGTGACGCCCATCTGGTTCTGCCGAGACGCGTGACTCTTTCTCGAACGTGCCGGTTTTCTGGTCGTAGGTATAGATCACCGCCGAGGAACCGGGTACGACGCGAATGGCGCTGTTCACGATCAACTGCAGGCTGAAATCATCCTTCCCTTCGTTATCTGAGCTGATGTGATTGATCGCATTGCTGATCTGGTTCAGAATCCGAAGCGACTCCAGCAAACGTGGATCGGATTCTTCGCGAGAGGGGAACGGATGTGCAGGCATGTCGAATAGTGCGCTTTCGGAGACTACAGACGATTTTCC
Source organism: uncultured Anaerolinea sp. (assembly GCA_964489725.1). Taxonomy (GTDB): domain Bacteria; phylum Chloroflexota; class Anaerolineae; order Anaerolineales; family Villigracilaceae; genus Defluviilinea. The sequence goes on from CAZBAX010000007.1 coordinate 4,087, forward strand.
CATTGGTTGGTTATCCATGCAAGTTTGCGCCATTACAGATTTTGAACAAGTTTCCAGGCAAGCTGGACGGCGAAAAAGACCAGGGCGGCTGCGCAAATAAGGTTTACCCAGCGGAAGAAACCCGAAGTGACGAACCTGCGGCCCCATGCCACAAGCCCTGCCATCACGAAGCACCATAGGATTGCGCCGCTCAAAAACCCTGCGAAGAAAATGGCGAAATGCGCAGGCTGGGGCTCTCCCGAAATAGATGCGAAGACGGTCGTTCCCAGCCCGGTCCAGAATACGATGTTCATGGGGTTTCCCAGCGAGAGGAAAGCACCGTTTGCAAAATCACCGCGCGTGGATGGGATGGATGCGATGACAAATTCCTTTTCCTGACGCGTATCCTTGATCGCGTCCCAGGCCAGTTTGAGCATCAATAAAATGCCGATCAAGCTGAGTATGATCCGTGCAATATTGTTCTGCACGAGAAAGGCCAGCCCGGTGAGAGCGATGATCGCCCAGGTTGTATCGCCGACGAGCGAACCGAACTGGACGAACAGTGCAGGGACAAATCCACGCGCCGTGCCGCGGCGAACCGTCTCGGCGGTAATAACGCCGGGTGGAGCGCAGAAGGCGATGGCAAGAATGAATGACGAAACAAAAAGTGACATAAGTTCTGATTTGTTCACCACGGAGTCACGGAGACACTGACACCGCACCTGCGGTCGGTGCAGGTGGAAAAATAACAAGGACTCCGTGACTCCGTGTCTCAGTGGTTCAGGTTCTTTTAGAAGACAGACCGAGGAATTCCTTGGTCTGTCTGATTGCAGATGTCGTTACGAGTGGCGCTTACAGCGCCGCGAAGCAACACCTGCACTTGCACCAGGTGCAAGTGTCTCCTTGCATCACTGGGGGTTGCTTCCGAAGGTCGCAATGACAGAAATGGACTAACAATCAAAGTACAGCGTGAATTCGTACGGTGTCGGGCGCAGGCGGACCGGGTCAAGTTCGACCTGGCGCTTGTAGCTGATGTAGGCATCGAGCAGGTCTGAAGTGAACACATCGCCTTTGAGCAGGAACTCGTGATCTGCTTCGAGCGCATCGAGCACCGCGCCGAGGGACGAAGGTACCTGCTTGATGAGCTTGGCTTCTTCGGCGGGCAGTTCGTACAAGTCCTTGTCGACCGGGTCGCCCGGATCGATGCGGTTGAGGATACCATCGAGACCCGCCATCAAAATCGCGGCAAAGCACAGGTACGGGTTGCTCGAAGCATCTGGCGCACGGAATTCGACGCGCTTGGCCTTCGTGCTCTTGGTCACCGGGATACGGCAGATCGCCGAGCGATTGCGCTGCGAATATGCCAGGTTGACCGGTGCTTCGAATCCAGGTACAAGGCGGCGGAAGGAATTTGTGGTCGGCGATGTCAACGCAAGAAGTGCCGGAGCATGCTTGAGAATACCACCAATGTAGTACTTGGCAGCCTGTGACAAACCAGCGTACCCGGAGGCATCATAAAAAACATTGGTCTCGCCCTTCCACAGAGATGAGTGACAGTGCATACCAGACCCATTGTCACCGAACAGTGGCTTGGGCATAAAGGTCACGGTCTTGCCGTTCTTGCGGGCCACGTTCTTGGCAATGTACTTGTAGACCAAAAGCTGGTCTGCCATGCGGGTCAGGGTGGTAAAGCGCATGCCCAATTCGGACTGGCCAGCGGTTGCCACTTCATGGTGGTGGACTTCCATCGGGATACCTGCCGACTCGAGCGCCATCACGATCTGACTGCGGACGTCCTGCAGCGTGTCGGTGGGCGGGACCGGGAAGTAGCCGCGCTTGGGCGAAATCTGTCCGCCGAAGTTTTGGCGGTCGCTGCGCCCACTGTTCCACCAGCCTTCATCGCTGTCGATGTGGTAGAACGACTCGTTGGTGCCACTTCCATAGCGGACGTTGTCGAAGATGAAGAACTCTGCTTCCGGCCCGAAGAAGACCGTATCGGCAATGCCGGTCTGTTTTACATAGGCTTCTGCCTTTTTGGCAACAAAGCGCGGGTCGCGTTCGTACGGCTGCAGGGTGATCGGGTCATAGACGTCGCAGGTGACGACCAGCGTCGGAATATTGGCAACAGGATCGATGAAGGCAGATTCGGGATCGGGCATCAGAAGCATATCCGATTCATGGATCTCCTGAAAGCCACGGATGGAGGAACCGTCGAAGGGCAGTCCTTCGCTGAACAGCTCTTCGTCGAGGCGACGAACGGGAATGGTGAAATGCTGCCAGGTGCCGGGCAGGTCGATGAAGCGGACGTCCACCATTTTGACGTCTTTTCCTAGTTTGAGTACATCAGCAACAGTTTGTGCCATTTTGGAATTCTCCTTCTGCTTGAAATATCAAATTGGATAATTTCTATGGGTCATTCTAGTAGTGCGAATGGGTCACGTCTATTACCCAAATGGAGCATATTTATCCGACCCCCTCCGCCCTTCGGGCACCTCCCCCAAATTCCACAAGTTGAATTTTAGTTGTCATCCAAAATTCTACCGTGGAATTTGGGGGAGGCTGGGAGGGGGTCCTTTTGCAACGGTATAATCAATTGATGAAAAACGCCCTGACCAGTATAGCGGCTCGCTTCGGTGATTCATTCGATGTCATCGAATCTCACCTCCAGACCGCGCTCGCCTCGGCTGCCGATCCTGAGCGGTCATTGGTGTATCTGGAGCGTTTACTGGAAAGCGGCGATGAAGCGTTGTTGACTGCCTTTGTGAAGAATCCACGCGTCGTGGAAAGCCTGATCACCATATTTTCAGGCAGTGAATTCCTTACCGAAATCATTTTGCGCGACCCGAAGAATGTCGGTTTGCTTTATCAGCGAAAATCGTTGACGCAGCGCAAGAACGCTGAACAGATCCATGCGGAAGCAGGAAAGCTGATCGACACCGCTCCGGTTGGTCAGCGCCGGGGAGAATCAGAATACGAAGATGTGCTCAACGCGCTTCGCCTGTATCAGCGCAGCGAAATCCTGCGCATCGGTGTAAGTGACCTCCTGACCCTCTATGACCTTGCGACCGTCACGCAACAGCTCTCGAATCTGGCAGATGGATTGGTGCGTGCCTGCCTCGACCTTGCAAGCTTGCGCAGCGGTATCAGCCCAAACGGATTCGTTGTCATTGCCATGGGCAAACACGGCGCACAGGAACTCAACTACAGCTCCGATATCGACCTGTTGTTCATTTCTGCCAATGACCCGATCGAAAAACTGAAACTGGGACAGCACCTGATCGATGCGATCGGTAAGGTCACGGCAGAGGGTTTTCTCTATCGGGTCGACATGCGACTGCGTCCCTGGGGCAGGGATGGATTCCTCGTGACCGGCGCCGAGGGATATTTGCAATACGTGCAGGGACATGCGCGCTTGTGGGAGAAACAGGCGCTGCTAAAAGCCCGTCCGATCGCGGGGGATACAAAGCTTGGCGAGATTCTGTTGTTGCAAGTCGAGCCGCATATTTTCAGTCATGTATCGGAAGAAGTACGTGCCAGCGTCTTTGCAATGAAACAGCGCACCGAACAGATCCTGCAACAGAAGGGACGCGAGTGGGGTGAAGTGAAGCTTGGCGAAGGTTCCATCCGTGATGTGGAATTCGTGGTGCAATATCTCCAGCTTGCGCATGGACAGCAATACCCCGATCTGCATAGGCGCGCCACACTTCAGGTCTTGCCGCGCCTGGCGCGTCACCGTTTGCTTTCGCAGGAGGAAGTGCGCATCCTGATCGATGGGTACACATTGTTGCGCACCATCGAACATTACATTCAGGTCATGAATTACCAACAGACGTACACGATGCCGTCTGAGCCGGGCGCGCTGGCATTACTTGCCGGGCGTTTGGGCTTCAAAAGCACGAATGCGTTGGTTCACCGTTACGAAGAACATCGCAAGGCAATACGCGCAATCTATCTGCGATACGTTGGCAACGAGCCTGGGCATGAGCCTCAACCGCAGGTGGTTCAACACATCGCCCGCCTCGGTGCCGAATATGTCGAATCGTTCTCGCCGGATGAGATCGAACACCATGCCGGGCTTGCGCGCGGCATCGATGAACAAACGCCGGCCATTGTCGATGCACAGTTGCTCAGCGACGACACGTGGCGCGTCACCGTTGTCGGATACGACTATCCCGGCGAGCTTTCCATCATCTGCGGACTCTTCTTTGTGTTTGGATTCAATATCATCGATGGCAATGCCTTCACCTACGAGCCTGTGTCTGACTCTCCCGCAACCGCGCGCCCACAGTCATTTACCCGCTTCGACCCGGACCGACGCCGGCCCCCACGCCGCGGACCTTCATCCGCCTCAAAGGCGGACGCTCGCCGCAAGATCGTAGACGTGTTCACAGTGAGATCGATCCTGTCGAGGCCGCCGGAGGCTGCCATCTGGAACTCCTACACAGCTGACCTCCATCATCTCTTACGCATGATGCGCACCGGGCAGCGCCGCGAAGCGCGCGGGGAACTGGCTGTCCGTGTGGGGCAGCGGTTCCAGGGCATTCCTGGCAAAGCTGCTCCGCTGCTTCCGATCGAGATCGAGGTCGATAATGAGGTCGATGAACGTTATACGATCCTGCGCATCGACACGCCGGATACCTTTGGCTTTTTGTATGAATTCACAAACGCGCTTGCACTTACACACACGTATATTGCACGCATGATCGTGCAGTCTGTGGGTTCGCGCGCTCAGGACATCCTGCACGTCACAGACGAAACGGGTAACAAGATCACGTCCCCCGAAAAACAGCGTGAACTTCGCACAGCGGTGTTGTTGATCAAGCATTTTACACATCTGCTCCCGCATTCGCCAAATCCATCTGCAGCGCTGCTGCATTTCCGAGAGTTCCTTATACAGCTCTTTGAGCGTCCCAACTGGTTCGATGAAGTTGCCTCCATCGAAAAGCCGGATGTGTTGAATGCCCTGGCGCGCTTGCTTGGTGTCAGCAACTTTCTTTGGGAAGATTTCCTGCGCATGCAATATGCGAATCTCTTTCCGCTGGTAAAAGATATGGCTGAGCTGTCTACGGCCAAGCCCAGAACTCAGTTGGAGAATGAACTTGCATTGGCGCTTGCGAAAAATCAGGTCGGCGATGTCCAATATCCTGACTGGCGTGGAACCCTGAATGCATTCAAAGACCGTGAGTTGTTCCGCATTGACATGCGCCACATCCTCGGCTTGACAAAAGAGATCGATGATTTTGGATTCGAATTAACCGACCTTGCCGAAGTCACAGTATGCGCGGCCCTGGCTCGCTGTGATTCGGAAATGCACGCGATTCATGGCGTCCCTTATTTGGAGAACGGAACACGGTGTGGGTTGGCGCTCCTGGCGTTAGGCAAATGCGGCGGGCGCGAGCTAGGTTTTGCGTCGGATATCGAATTGATGTTTGTGTACGCCGGCGATGGACGAACAAACGGCGAGCATCCTCTTACGACCGCCGAATACTTCGAACTATTCGTCCGCTCGGTCGAGACCGCGATTCAGACGCGACAAGAGGGTATCTTCCACATCGACCTGCGCTTACGTCCCTATGGCAAAGCGGGTAGTCTGGCAGTTTCGTTTGACTCGTTTAGGAAATATTATGCGCCAGACGGCCCCGCATGGGCCTATGAGCGCCAGGCATTGGTCAAGATGAGATCCGTTGCCGGTGATGATGGACTGAGCGATGCGTTGTGCAACCTGCGTGACCTTTATGCCTATGAGAGCGGCCCCTTCGATGTCACTGCCATGCGCGCCATGCGCGAGCGCCAGGTGCGTCACCTGGTGACCGGCGGTACCTTCAACGCCAAGTTCAGCCCCGGCGGGATCGTGGATATCGAATATCTGATCCAGGGATTACAGATCAATCATGGCTCACAAAACCTCCTTCTGCGGCAAACGAACTTACGTGATGCAATGCTGGCGTTGCACAGAAATGGGATCCTTTCGGAGGATGATTACACCCGTTTGCGGAAGGCGCACACGTTCCTGCGCTGGTTGATCGACTCATTGCGAGTCGTGCGCGGCAATTCTAAGGATGTGACGATGCCATCCTTTGGAAGCGATGAATTCATCTTCCTGGCGCGGCGTCTGCGCTATGAGAACCCTGAACATTTGCGCACTGATCTGTCCCGTTATGTATCCGATGTGCAGGAGATCAATGCCCGCTTATTGGCGTAGGATCCCCTTCTCTGCCAAAAACCGACATCGATCCACTGTCCGAATTTTCGACCCACTTCTGCAAAATGCGCGACTTTCACGAAACTGCACTTTTCATGCAATCGAACACTGGCCCTGTTGGGCAGGGCAATCCCAGCCGTGATTGTATGATATTGCAAAGCTGCCCTCGACAATAGCTCTGCATACAATTCAAACCCTATGCCTTTTCCGTCCCAGCCATGTTTCAAATAAATCGTGGACTCAACCGTGTGTTCATATGCTTTTCGTTCTCGAAATTTTGAGAGGTAAGCGTATCCAATTGGCTCTACATCGGCCGCGTAGACAAGAAAGGGGCCCATTCCGAGATGTTTCTCGATCCTGGCACAAATCTCCTCTGGCGTGACCGGTTCGAGTTCAAACGTGATGATCGTGTTGCTGATGTAATAGTTGTAAATTTCTGCGATGGCGGCCGCATCGGAGAGTGTAACATTTCGGATCATGGTTCCATTCCCATAGACAATAGAAATGTGGCTTAACCCAGAGACGGCTGCGAGAATTCTCGCAGCCGTCCCTGATCAAGGAGTCGTGCTGTCCAGAAGAAAATGAATGGATTTGCTGTTTGATCCATCATTCTGAGAATTATACGGATGTAAGCGTGCCAGGCCTATTACCTAAATGGATGAACTCTCGCGCATAAACGTCATGGGCAGTTGAGACACCGCCTCAACTGCCCATGCGACTAGGAGAAGTGATCACCAAGCGAGAAAACATGCTTATGTCCCCTGGTTCACGAAACCAGTGTTTGTGAATGATGATCAAATGGATTGTATGAAAACTACCGCACTACGTCTATTACCTGAATGGATACTTTATGAGGCCCATAAAATTTCTGGACGGTTGAGGCAACCCTCAACCGTCCAGATAAGGAAGTGAGCGTACCGAACTATTAATCTGTTGCTCCGACCGCGTTTTTGGTGGTAGTACCGGGAAGGACAGTCTGTTTTTCATTTTCAAGGTTCGAAGGTTCCCAGTCGACTGGATAACCAACGACACCCATTTCAGGGATATCCAGACCCTGCAATTCCACGTCGCGTGAGACACGCAGAACTTTGAGGGCAGCAAGAATCCTGAAGAACACGTAGGAAAGTCCAAAGGCGAAGACAAAGATGCTAGTGACTTCAATCGCCTGCGCAAGGATTTGAGTCGTGCCTCCATACAGCAGGCCGGTCACCGCGGACTCAACACCGTTCCACGCAGCGGTATCAGGATTGCCGTTGGCAAAAATTCCGACAGCCAGCACACCCCAAATTCCGTTGAAGAAGTGTACAGGGACGGCGCCCACGGGATCGTCGATCTTCCACTTCTCGATCCAAACGGAGGCGAGACAAACCAGCACGCCGGCGATTAAACCAATTACAACGGCTGCCCAACCATCGACGAACGCGCAGGGGGCGGTAATGGCAACCAAACCTGCCAGAATGCCGTTCACCGACATGCCGGGATCCGGTTTCTTTGTTGGACCCAGCAGCCACATATAGGTCATGGCAGAGACGCCACCGGCGGCGCCAGCGAGAAGAGTGTTCACAGCGGCAATCACAGCCAGGTTACGGAACCCACCCAGAAATCCAAGAGAGGAACCGGGGTTGAAACCGAACCAACCAAAGAACAGGATGATCGTTCCCAGGATCCCCAACGAAATGCTGTGTCCCGGAATGGTGTTCGCAGAACCATCCTTATTGAACTTTCCGATACGGGGTCCGATCACCAACGCTCCGGCCAGGGCAACAGCTCCGCCGATCATGTGTACGGGGCCGGAACCGGCGAAGTCTACTGCGCCGTTACCCAGCCCGAGTGAGCGACCCAGGTTCTGCACCCAGCCGCCGCCCCAGATCCAACCGGCGACTAAGGGGTAAATGAACATGCTGACCCACAGACTCATCAAAACAAATCCAATGAACTTGATGCGCTCTGCCATCGATCCCGTGGGGATGGTGGCAGCTGTATCCATGAATACCATCTGAAATAGGAAGAAGGCCAGGATGCCGACATTGGTTCCAATACCAGCCAGCATGAATCCGCTTCCGCCGATGATCCCGAACTGTCCGACGCGCAGGAGCGGTGTGGCTAATAGACCGGTCCAGTCACCCAGCGTGATGGGTGAGTGCGCCCATTCACCGGCGATGACTCCGGCGCGAGCTACTTCTGGATACGCCAGGTTGACAGCTCCGAACTGGAAGGCAAAACCCGTTAGCCAATAACCGATCGCGCCGATGCAGAACACCATCATATTCATCAACATGGTATGAGCGACGTTCTTGTTGCGGGTGAAGCCTGTTTCCACCAGGGCGAAGCCAGCCTGCATGAAGAAGACCAGGAAGCCGCCAAAGATCATCCATAGAACGTTCATACTCAGGCTGATATCAGCGATCTCTTCCGTGGGTCCGTCACCCTGCGCGAATGCTGGTGTCACGAAGACCAGCATCATGGCTACAACCAGAAGTGGAATTGCAAGCCGCCATTTTTTTGTTTTGCTTGAAGCTTTCATTTCTCAATACTCCTTTGCAGAATTAGATTCCTAACTGTTCTGTTTTACATACCGTTCAATATGCTGCAACACGTTGGGCATTTCGGCGGGCTTGATGAACAACGTGAGTCGTCCAAACAGGGAGGGGTGAGTCAATTCCAGCTTTTTTCGATCCACCACAAATCCGGAAAAATGCTTCCAGGGATAGAACACGCCGTCGCCGAGTGCCACGCCCTGTGTTGTAAATGTGTATTGCATGGGCAACAGGATCGTGAGCAGGGCGATGGAAGTGACGATCGCGGCCGTTGAAACCGGGAGCCAGCCGGTGGCCGTGCCAAACACGACGCCCATCAGCAGAGCCAGAAAACTGGAACGCTGCAACTGGATGCGGGGGATGAGTCCCATGGGGAGAGTCTTTAATTTCTTTCCGGGCATGGCTTCCTTGATTCTTGGACGTGCCTTGGCCATCATGTTCATCAATAAGATGGCGATCAATATGTAGCTGATAAGAGTAAGGATCGTTAACATGGTTCTCAAATCCTTTTGGTGCGTGCCAGGTCATACCTCTTGTTGGCATCACCATGATTGAAGCGGTATCTGTTGCTGCTAGCTTGCTGACTATTCTATGGATTTGAGGCGAGGAGCATATTACCCATCCGGAGTATTTTGGGTCTGCATAGTCTGAATTGTGTACCAAGGGTCATGCAGTTTCTTCCCCAAATGGGGCATAGAGGTAAAAGCCCTCCTGCGAATGGGTGATTCGCGAATCATGAATGCCGGAATAACAAAATGGCTTGCAGAAATAATATTCTGCAAGCCATGTCCATACTGTCGTTGTTTATGGCGCGGCGTGTGTGTTAGTAAGTGATCTTACGCAGTGTACGCTCCCACAGTGGCTGTGCTCCTGTGGGATACCCAGCTTCCCATGGTGGTCTAACATCGTACCCTTTTGCAGATTAACAATTAAACCGTGCAATCCGTGCTAACCATTTGAACCACGGAGACACTGAGTCACGGAGTTTTTTTAAAAGATTCTCTCAGTGTCTCACCTGCACTGCACCGAACGCAGTGAGGTGCAAGTGTCGTGTCTCCGTGGTTAGACTTTTGATCTTCCTGAGCACCTTTATTGTTTGATTAGGACCGCCTGCGAGCCGGGCTGCGTAAGGTGAGTTAGTAATTCGCCAGATACTTTTCCAGTTCCCAGTTTGTGACTTCCAAACGGTAATCCTCGTACTCAAGGCGTTTGGCATTGATAAAGACCTCATGCGTGTGAGCCCCCAGTGCATTCCGAACCACATCATCCTCTTCCATGGCCCGAATGGCTTGATTCAACGATGTGGGCAATACATCCTTTGACTGGTACTTGAGTCGATCCACCAGATAGATGTTTTCCTCCATTGCTTCCTGGACGGGTAGTTCACGTCGAATGCCATCCAGCCCGGCGGCCAACATCACCGCAAAGGCAAGATATGGATTGCAGCTTGGGTCGGGGCAGCGAAGTTCGAGGCGGGTCGATTCACTGTCAGATGCACGCGGTACGCGGATCAGGGCGGAACGATTGATGCGGGCCCAGCTGATCGAAACCGGCGCTTCGTATCCTGCAACCAGTCTCTTATATGAGTTGACCAGTGGCGCCAGCACGGCGCACATCCCACGGGCATGAGCGAGTTGCCCTGCAATGAAATGTTTGGCGATCTCGGAAAGACCATGGGCATCGCCGGGATCTGCAAATGCATTGTTTCCCGTGGCGAGATAGGTCAGGCTTTGATGGACATGCATGCCGCTGCCGTTAATGCCGCGGATCGGTTTCGGGAGAAACGTGCAGTACAGGCCGTTTTTTTGGGCGATGACCTTCAAAGCCACGCGTAAGGTGATGGCGCTGTCGGCCGTGGTCAGCGCGTCGGAATACCGAAAGTCGATTTCGTGTTGGCCGTGAGACCCTTCATGGTGCATGGCTTCCACTTGTAGGCCGAGCGCATTGAGGGTATTTGCCATTTGCCGTCGTAGACCAGCGGCCATATCTGAAGGCGCGTCAAAATAACTGGCGCTGTCATGCAGGACAGGTGGGAGCAAGCTTCCATCTGGATGTGGTTTCAGGAGAAAGAATTCAAGCTCAGGCCCGGTGTTGTAGCGGAAGCCCATCTCCTGCGCCTCTGTGATGACTTTGCGCAGGATCGAGCGCGGGTCACCGGGGAATGGCTGCCCATCTGGCGTATAGACGTCACAGATCAGACGGGCTGTGGCTTCATCATCGATCAACCAGGGAATCACGGCAAAGGTGGATGCATCGGGGCGCAGGTGCATATCGCTCTCGGCCACGCGGGCAAACCCTTCAATGGCTGATCCGTCGAACCAAATCCCATCTGCCAGCGCCCTGGGCAGTTCCCGCGTGGGAATGGTGACGTTTTTGACCACGCCCACTACATCGGTAAATTGCAGGTCAATAAATTTGATGTTATTTTGCTCAACGCGTTCCAACACCTGGTCCCTGGGGTCGGTCATGGCACTGATTCCTATGCTTCAAATAGTGTTGTGGATCAACGATGCAGAGATTGTAACCCGAAAGCCAGCAGCACCAGAACGAGCATGATCCCCACAGCGATCGCCACGCCCTGCAGGATCTGCATGTTCGCCAGAGAAGGAGAAGACGCCGTCGGCGCGCCCGCTGTTTCCAGACACGAAAGATCCGCATTTTCTGGATGATCGAGCGCTTCGATCAAGGCATTCATATTGGGATAACGTGCTTCGGGATCGCGTGCCAGGCATTTGGCCACAATGGCTGCGAGCTGCAGTGATACAACCGGGTTGACCTTGTCCAGCCTGGCAGCAACACCGTTCAAATGCTGCGCCATGACTGCCATATTGGTATCACCGCTGAAGGGTGTCTTGCCCGCCAACAGTTCATAGAAAATTGTGCCAAGTGCATAAATATCGGTGCGCTGATCACCACGCTGTCCCTCGATCTGTTCAGGCGCCATATAGTCGGGCGTGCCCATGGTGGCGCTCAAATTGGAGTACGTGACGCGGTGAGAACTCTTCGTTAGTGCCAGCCCAAAGTCCATAATGACCGGTTGCTCATCCTCGGTGACGAGAATATTTTCCGGTTTTAGGTCACGGTGGATGACCTCGTTCTGGTGGCAATACGCCATGCCGTCAGCGATCTTTCTGATGAGCGAAACGGCCTGATCGGCCGCGAATGTGCCGTGAGTTTCCATCAGCGACCGCAGAGATTGCCCATTGACATATTGCGTGACCAGATACGGAATGCGGTTGTACTTCCCCGAGCCAAGTCCTTTGAGAATGGCAGGATGGTCGAGCGCCTGCATGACTTCCAATTCACGTTGAAACCGTTCGAACTGGGCCGGGTCGCCCAACATCGATTGATCTGGAATCTTGATCACCACTTCATTTCGTTTTAGGAGGTCAAAAGCACGATAAATATCACTCATGCCACCCTGGGCCATGTGGGCCTGAATTTGAAAATGATCAAACTGGTCGCCAATCTGCAGCATCGTGCCGGAGATTATAGCATAGCCGTTCATAACGACACTTTCCATAGATTCTGGAGCCAGCTGGCCGGTGCGCGTGCCTTGGTCCTGTGTTCTGTTGTGATGGGGATCAGCTTATGCAGATGGAATACGACGGCCGAGACGTTATCATCTGAATTTTTTTGAAGAGCAAGATCGATCAGGCTGCGGCTGGCCGCTTCCGTTGTATGGGAAGTAGCAAGAATATGCATCAGCTCGTCGTCTTCAACGACCGACCACAAACCATCGGTACACAAAACCAGACGGTCGCCCTCCACGAGTTTGTATTGCAGGATGTCTGGCTGGACAAACAGGTCGAGCCCGACGGACTTCGTCAAAATGGACCGCTGTGCATGTGTGCGGATATTTTCAGCCAGGATCAACTTTGCGCGCACCATATCCGCTACGGTTGTATGATCTTCCGTCAGGCAAACCACAGTCCGGCCGCGGAGAAGATAGGCGCGACTGTCGCCAACATGTGCCAGGTACAACATATCGTTGAATACATAGGCAGCTGTCAGAGTTGTGCCGATACGGCCCACACCCAGTTGTTGTGCTTTTTGATAGATCTTCAGGTTCGCTGCTTCGACAGCACGCTGCAAGACGATCGGAATGGAATTCCCGTTATGCGATGCGACGATGGAGTGAAATGTTTCCAATGCCATCTGGCTGGCCAGCCCGCCGTGCGAATAACCGCCCATGCCATCCGCGATTGCATAGAGCAGCCCATGTTTGGTGGAGTGACTCTCTTCCGCCAGGCGAATGGCATCCTGGTTGTCTTCCCGCACAGGGCCGACAACACTGATCCCGCTGCTTTCGATTTGAGGCATGTAGTGTATCAACGCGTCAACTTCTCCAGCAGGTGTTGCGGTCATACAATAACCTGCATAGGTTTAATTCTATGCAGAGCTTCATGGGCGATACTAGTACCCAAATGGGGTATTTCTCGATTCAAGGAAAGGACCTTTTGCAAAAGTCTCAATCACCTAACCACTGAGAGACGGAGTCACGGAGTTTTCTCTCCTTTTTTCTCAGTGTCTCAGTGTCTCCGTGGTTCAAAAGGGATCTGATAATCATTTTCGTCTACTTATGCAAGAGGTCTAATGAATCGATGTACACACCCTCCCAGCTGATTTTTTCACCAGGCGTGTTCCACGGTGCCAGGCATCGACATCCTACCCTCGACGCTTGACGAAATAATAAGCGACACTGACTGCCAGCCAGACGCCTGCAATTCCCAGCGCAATGAGGCTGGCTTGCGTGATGACGCCTCCATACCTTAATCCAACTGCGATTGCCCCGAAGACGATGCCCACATTAACCAGCAGTCCCAGTAGCGGGAAGAAAACGTGGCGTAAAATGTTGAAGGTAGGATCGCCCATAAACGTCGCGATGGTCAAAATACACAGCAGCGCATACAGCAGGAACGCGCCGAGGTTCGAAGCCAGGATAATTCCCATCAGCACGGGCAACCCACCGATGACGCCGGCTGCGCTAATGATCGCAGAGACAACGCTCAATAAGATCACTGCGTTGTACGGCGTAGCGTATTGCGGATGCAGAAACCCCAATACATCCGGCATTTCATCATCCAGTGCCATCGCGAAGCTGATCCGAACCCCGTTGTTCATCGACGTCAATGCGCCGCCCAGGATCGCCAGCATGACCAGGAAACAAATAAAAAGCATCAATGTCCCACCGTATCCACGTAGCAGGGCGTCACCGATCTGAAGGGAAAGGTCGCCAATGGGAACCCGCACGCTTGTCGCATCAATGGAGGAATTGAGAGCAAACCCGGCTGCGAAATATCCCACCAGGTAAGCGAACGCACCCTGAATGATCAATGCGAGAACTGTCCCGCGTGGAATATCGCGTTGTGCGTCGGACGCGGAAGCTGCCAATGCTGTGGACGATTCAAACCCCACCATGAGCGTCATGGCCACGACTGCCTGAATCAAGACGCTGCTCAGATTGTGTGGCATGAGAACGGCCATCGCCGATGCATATGTCCAGTCGGACGGAGCAAGCCCGGCAGGGTTGAGCAGACGGAAAGCGATTGCCAGTCCGCCGAAGATCACGAGCAGGGTCAATTGGATCGTGTTCAAGACAACACTTGTGGTGGTCGTCCCGGTGATGCCGCGCAGCGCCAGAAAACCAATGAATGCAGCGAACGAGAAGGCGAGCAAACCGCCGCCAAATGCCGTGGGTGTATAGCCAAAGTAACGCAGCAGGTAATCTGCAAGGATTCCCATAAAGGCGATCATTACGCCGGGATAGACCCAGTAATATAAGTGCGCTGTCCAGCCGGTGGCAAACTTGGTTATGCGTGCAACCGTTTTGTCACGGGGATGTTCCTGGCGGGCGAAGAACCGGTCTGCAAAATGATAAGCGCTTCGGAACCCCGCTTCAGGATAGCGACGGGCCAATTCGCCAAAGGAAAGGGCCGTCAGCATTGCAGAGAGTAAGGCCACCAGAACTCCGGGCCAGATATCAGCAATACCGTTGAACGTCGCGGCGGCTTGTGACTGGTAGAGCACCCACATCAAGGCACCCGGCGCTGTCAACGCCATGGCATTCATTGTGATTCCGGTCAGTCCCAGCGTTCGGCGCGGACGTTTGGAGTTGGTTTCAATGGTCATGCCTTACCTCATCGCTGGAGTCTGATTTCAACCAGCTTTCGAATTTTTCCATAAACAATACAAGCGGCCAAAGCATAACGATCCGTGCGGCATCCACCAGGAATTGCAGCCATTGCAGCCAGGTGAAGCCGCGCGTCGTGGTATTCTCCAGGAGGATGCGTGCGATCACCAATCCCATGCCGAGATAGAGGAGAGCAGGTGCAGATAGGTTCGAGGAGGCTTCATGCATGGCGGCAGTTTGCGTGCTGGCTCAATACCAGCCGATCTGATTTTTGTACACCAACAGGAACGAGAGAATGATCATGACAAGGATGGTGGGCGGTACGGCAAGCATCAACCAGCGTTTCCAGCCGATGGCGCCATGGTTGTGTTCCAGGTACGAGTATGCCACCACATTGGCAGATGCGCCAATGGGTGTCAGATTGCCGCCTATATCCACTCCCAGCGCCAGCGACCAGGTCATCATAGACAGGGCGGGTGTTCCTGGAATGGCGGCCAGGTCCTTGAGCACGAACGTCATGGCCAGAGCAAGCGGCACATTGTCCAGGATCCCACTGGCGATTCCCGGCCCCCAGTGTAAGGCCAGGACCAGGTTATTTTGATTGGACGCTGTGGCCAGCGCCAGTGTTTCTGCCAGCGACTCAAAGAGTCGCACCTTTTCCAATCCACCGATCATCATGAAAAGACCTGCAAAGAATAGGATGCTCTCACCATCCACATGCAGCAGGATCTTTTTTCGCTGATTGTCTCGTAAGGCGATCAAGGCCACTCCGGCGGGAATCAAAGCCGCCACCGCCGCATTGATCGGCAGGCCCGTTAATGTGGTCAGGGGGATATGAAAGATCAACAGAAACACTGCCATCCCAAAGCCGGTCAATCCGACGCGGGTGAGGTGGACGTGTAGAGGCTCCTTGTGCAACTCATCGATCGCCGCGATCATCTCTTCGGTCAAAGCGACATGAGCATCTTTTAGCGCTCTGCGATTGAGGAGATAGAAATACAATAACAACACCAGCGCGCCGAGGATCGCCAGAGGTCCCGTATTGAGCGCGAAATCGGTGAAATTGAATCCCAGCGTGGTCCCCAGGATCACATTGGGAGGGTCGCCGACCAGGGTCGCGGCGCCGCCGGTGTTGGCTGCGCAGACTTCTGCAATGATAAGCGGTATGGGGTCCAACTTCAATAAGAGACATAGCTGTAGGGTCAGCGCAGACAGGAACAACATAACGGTGATACTGTCCATGAACATTGCCAGGAAAGCGGCCAACAGGATCAGGATGATGAACAAAGGTGCTGGACGATAATTTACCCGGCGCAGGGAAGTCATGGCCAGCCAGGTAAAAAAGCCAGCTTGCACCAGAATCGACACCAAGGTAAACATTCCGGCAACGAGTCCCAGTGTTTCCCAACTGATATACGTGAGTGCTTCGGATGGCGTCAGCACACCAAAGAGGATTAGCAGGGAGCCTCCCAGCAAGGCCACCCAATGACGTGGAAATTTCTCGCTCGCTATGGCAACATATGCAAGAATGAAGATCAGCAAGGCAAATATCATCGCTTATCCTTAATCAGCCAGCCTGATTGTGCAGGTGTTATTCTACGTATTCACTTCGCGATGACTATTACCCCAATGGAGCATATTCACCCTGTTGGGTACCCGTTTTCACTGGGATTGTCGTTGATGAATGACCCAAAAGGAGTAGGTCGGAGTAAGGAGAAAGAGCGCTGTCAGTACAGGTCGCCTTTGCAGGTGTCGTACAACAGTCAGTTACATTGTGTCGCACCATTTGTTTCATGCCTGAATTTCAGCCCATCAATCCGTTTGAAACGTAAAGTTACACCTGTGAAACAGGCGTGAGGCAGGCGGTAAAATCTATCAACTGGAGATGCTTCGAGATCCCGAGCAAAGTAAAAGAATAAGTGAGCTTCAGCTATGACCACGAGTTTTACACAAGAAAATCTCTATATCCAACGCATCAATACGGTCATCGACCATGTGCGTGAACACTTGCAAGATGATCTGTCGCTTGGCACTCTCGCACGCGTGGCCGGCTTTTCGGCGTTTCACTTTCACCGTGTTTTTAAATCGATCACCGAAGAGACCCTCAGCGATATGGTAATGCGTCTGCGTCTGGAACGGGCCGCGGCCTTGCTTCGGGCATCCCCAAAACTTTCCATCACTGAAGCTGCGCTCGGAAGTGGTTTTAGGTCGGTCTCTGTTTTCTCGCGTGTTTTCAAGAAGCAATATGGACTCACTGCCCGTCAGTGGGATCGTCAAAGTCCTCTAAAAAATAGCAAGAATGGTCAAGTGCTGGATGGCTTTCGCCGCTATACTCTCGAACATCTGAGCTACTTTGGGCAGCAGGATGGGTTTGCAGTCCAAATTCGCTCCCTGCCAGAGCAGCGCCTGGCCTACATCCGGGTCTACGATTCATACAGTCAGTTCCGAAAGATCGTCGAAGCGTATTCTCGTTTGATCGAATGGTATCGTCAGAGAGCTGGCAGCCTGGACGACACAACACTATACGGCATGTCGCAGGATGATCCGGAGATCACGCCTCTGAAATTGTGTCGCTTCGATTGGTGTCTCCGCGTACCCGCGGATTGGCAGGCCGACGGTGAAATAAGCATGCAAACCGTTCCGGCCTGCGAAGTGGCCGTGATCCGCTGCCTGGGTGATATCGGACAGGAAGATAAGGCGCTGCAATATCTGTTCCGCTATTGGCTGCCGCGCAGCCGCTACCAGCCTGCGAACCTGCCTGGCATGGAGATCTACCGGCGGCAGCCCATCGAACTGGGCTGGGAGACTTTCGATATCGATTGCGCGATCCCTGTCGTGGCATTGTAACTTTTGCCTTGCGAAGGTTTCTTGCACACATTTTATTGTAAAGGAGAGACAATGGAACTTGGCGCGTTTTCAATTAGTTTGGCTGTGAAGGACATCAAGGCGTCGAAGGAATTCTACGAAAAGCTTGGCTTCAAGGAATTTGGCGGCGATAGTACACAGAACTGGCTGATCTTGAAGAATGGAGATCATATCGTTGGACTCTTTCAGGGAATGTTCGAGAAAAATATGCTGACCTTCAATCCTGGCTGGAACCAGGATGCCCAGAAACTGGATATGTTCGCAGATGTACGCGAAATTCAACGACATCTGAAGGCACAAGGCCTGGAAATCGTCTCAGAAGCCGACGAGAATACAACCGGTCCAGCCAGCCTTGTGGTGGTCGACCCCGATGGCAACCCCATCCTTTTGGATCAGCACGTGTAATTGGGGCAGGAGGATCAACAATGGCAGAGAACAAAACCAAAGCAACCAATGTGAGTGTGGAAAGCTATCTATCTAGCATTGAAGGTGAGTCCAGACGCAAAGATTGTGAAGTATTGACCAAACTGATGAGCAAGGTAACAAAACAGGAACCAAAAATGTGGGGGACAAGTATCGTCGGGTTTGGCAGCTATCACTACAAGTATGAAAGCGGTCGCGAAGGCGATGCTCCGCTGGCAGGTTTCTCGTCCCGAAAGGGCGACATCACGCTTTATCTTGCGTCTGGTTTCCCTGGGCAGGAGGAATTGCTTGCAAAGCTCGGCAAGCATAAGACGGGCAAAGGATGCCTGTACATTCGCAAGCTCAGCGATGTTGACCTTAAGACTCTTGAACAACTGATCGTCGAGTCGCATGCTGAGAGAAGGCACAACCATCCTTGATTTCTGATGGAATTGATACACAAATATGTTCACCACTGAGACACGGGGTCACAGAGTTTTCAAGTTTTTTTCTCTGTGTCTCAGTGGCTCAGAGGTTCAAAAAAAAAGGGAACTGCTTGCAGAAGCTTTGCAGGCAGTCCCTTCACATTTGTTGCCAGGTTGGCGTTGTTTACTCTGTTGCGATCCTCTGATCTTCCTGCTGACCCAGCGGCGTGACGCGGACAAATGTATTCTTCCAATCGATCAGAAGTCCAAGAGCCTTTTGGGCCTCTTCGGATTGATGATTCTGTTTTAATTCTTCAGCATAAACGGTCAACAGCTCGCGCAGGTTCTTCAAATCATCTTCACCCACTTCCCGGATGACCACCTTCGCTCCCTTCGCAAGCCGGCGCTGGATCGCAGCCTGATCGAAGTTGAGATGCGGCTGGATGCGCAGGTACAAAACGCCGCCTGTCATCCCGGCGCAGATCCATGGGCCCGGGTCGCCGAGCACCACGACTCGCCCGGCAGTCATATATTCGCACAGGAAACCTTTGACGTTGGCGCGCACACCGATGAACCCGAGACTGTCGTTCAATGGTTTCCTGATCTCACCGCCAATGATCACATCTGCGCCAGACAGACGGATGCAGGCACGCGAGTCGGCATTTCCCTGGACGATGACGGTTCCATTGGTTCCGCCATATGCGAGACTCTTGCCAACCGAGCCGTCGATCAACAAGCCATCGTGGTTATAGCCTTTGAGAATCACCACGCGTCCGCCTGAGATGCCTTTGGCGACACCATCCTGCGCACCACCCTCCACCACGATGCGAACCGGGTGGGCGTTGTACGCGCCCAGTCCGTTGCCGGGGACAGAGCTGCTGAAGAAGCGCAGGGCAGTCGTGGGAATGGAGCGGGTATCCTCTTCGCCAAGCGGCGGCAGCCAGGTTTCACGATGGCCGCCAACGCCGCCGTGACCGGGCAACCAATCCCAACTATTGCGATAACGGGTTAGCGCACCCGTAAGATGAGTTCCCAGGGCGCGATCCACCGGTGTGACCTTATCGTCTTCAAAAAGCACATTATCCTGACGATAGTTCGTAAAGCTTTCCATGACCAGATTGGAAATTACAGTGGTGAGATGATTCCGCGGACGATGCAGCGGACCACGATCGATCAATGCCATTTCCTGTAGGGGTAATTCAATGGGAATCGGTTTGTCCTTGATGTATTCCTCCACGCTGACGAGCATCTCGCGCAGGTCGATCTGTTCGCAGT
The DNA here is from genome assembly GCA_964489725.1 of uncultured Anaerolinea sp. GTDB lineage: Bacteria > Chloroflexota > Anaerolineae > Anaerolineales > Villigracilaceae > Defluviilinea. The sequence goes on from CAZBAX010000007.1 coordinate 23,905, forward strand.
GCGAGATCTGCTGGAGCAGGTCAGACCGTCCCACTATCTGCTGTGCATTCTCAAACCCAAGCCTAGCGACGATATGTTGCAGCGCCTCCCCGAGACTGTTAAAGACATTCATTAACGCCTGGGTCGCCTGCTCGAGATCGCGCGGCACAAAATGCTTGATGCCTTTGGCGTACGCATCTTCCGCGGTTTCGATCTGAGTTGTGATACCCGTATGACACGTTCCGCTCTGACAGTCGCGACAGATCGTACATCCGATGGCGACCATGGGCAGCGTTCCAAACCCAACCCGGTTCGCGCCCAGGCACATGAGCTTGGCTGCATCCGATGCAGAGCGAACTCCGCCGTCGGCCCATAACTCCACTTTGTCGCGCAGGTTTGCTTCCGTCAGCGCACGATGGGCGTCCACAACGCCGATCTCAGCAGGCAGCCCAACATAGCGCAGGGAATGTGAACGCGCCGCGCCGGTGCCGCCATCGTAACCGGTAAGGCAGATGATATCGGCATCCGCCTTGGCGATGCCAACCGCGATAATGCCAATGCCTGGCACAACCGGAACCTTGACCGCCACACGCGCCTTGGGATTAATGGTTTTCAGTTCCTCGATGAACTGCGCCAGATCTTCGATGGAATAAATATCGTGATTGTTCGACGGCGAGATCAGATCGACGCCCGGGCGTGCATGACGAGCCGCCGCGACTTTCTGCGTGACCTTGCGGGCCGGGAGGTGCCCGCCTTCACCGGGCTTGGCGCCCTGGCCCACTTTGATCTCGATCAGGTTGGTGGCGTTGATCGTCTCTGCTGTGATACCGAACCGACCAGAAGCGATCTGGATGCCACGGTTGAACGGATACTTCCCGAGCAGGTCGGGTATTTCACCGCCTTCACCATTGAGGGAAAGCATATTCAAACGATATGCAGCTTCGGCGTAGGCGCGATAGGCGATCTCACCCTGCGAACCAAATGACATCGATGAGATCAGGAACGGCAGCCGATGCGAGGTGATCCCCAGATCCACACTCTTCGCATCAACTTTTGAATTTGCATTTTCGCGAAAATCAAGGATATTGCGAATCGTCACGGGATTGGATTTGGCGGTAGTTTCGACATGTTCTTCATAGGCGCGCCAATCGGCTTCACCCTTGCCTAGCTTGCCGGCCATCTTCCAGATCTTTGGGTAAACATGATTCACGCGCGTCAGGTCACCGCGCCCGGCGCTGTGATAGCTGGTCTTGCGCGCCGCGATCGCGGCATCAAGATTGTCCCAGGTGACACCACCCTGTTCTGACCCGGCATAATTTACGGTACCCAGCGTGAGTGCAATGGCATTGCTCAAACCAATACTGGCAAACAAACGTCCATAGCCGCGGGCTTCATGAATGCCCATCGTGCTGGTGCATTTTTCGATTCCGCTGCGTAACGCCTTCAGGCTGTTTTTCATGCGCCCGGTCTGTTCTTCGCGAGTCAGATGAGGAGCGCTGAGAGTTTCTTCAAAGATCAGGTACGGCACGATCGCGTCCGCGCCCATGCCGACGCACATGATCAGGTCATGCAGGTTGCGGATCGCGCCGCTGCGGATGACGATCCCGGCCTGCCGGCGCAAATTGACCTCCGGGTTCGATGCCACCAGCCCCAGATCGATCTTGCCGTTATCGCTCAATGGAATTGGCGTGGGTGATGTGCCAGGTTCGTTTTCGATAAAGGATAGACGTAAGGCGCGGTCGACGACTCCCAATACCAGGATGGGATCGACCCATCCATCCGAATCAAGAAACGCATCCGCGTCATTCAGGACGATGAGCCTGCTTCCGCTGCGAACGGCATCCACCGCACTTTGCGCGATCCGTTCCAGCGCCTGAGGAGTAGACTCGCCTTCGAATGTGACCGTTTGAATTTCTGTCACCCGGGACTCAGGATACTGGTGGATGAGTGTATGTAGAGTCGCATAACCTGATTCCTGTGAGATATGTTGATATATCGATTTATCACCCTCGTTCCCGGCCCCGCGAAGCGTCCCTGAAGGAGAAGGGGGACTGTCGTCCAACAGGATCGGTGAATCAAATGTGAATGTACTTTCCTGTCCCAACTCGCCGGGGACAAGTGGCGGGCGGGCGCCGATGACGGTCTGTGTAGAGAAGTGTTCCACCTCGCGCTCGCGGTCAACGGCGGGGTTCGTGACCACCGCAACCGCTTCCTTGAAGTAATCGGAAATATTCTGTCTCTCTTTGGAGAGCGGCGCCAGTGGACCGTCATAGCCGAGCGAGCTGATTGGGTCGCTACCACTTTTCGCAAGTTCCTGGAGCCATTCGCGATCTTCACGTCCCCAGCCGAACGCGGACATCCGGTTATCGAGGTTGACCTGTGCGGATGGATGAGGCGCAGCAGAGTGCTGATGGTCAGACGCAGGCGTCAGCGTCGTCTGAGCGAGGCGCTTGTTCATCGTTTCCAACGAACCGAAGCGGCGCAACGTCAGATTTAAGATCCGCTGCTGGATGGCGGGATAGTCCAGCACTTCCACGATCTGCCCGCGTCGAACACGAATGCGCATCTTCTCGCCCGGAGAGAGCGGAACGGGATCGATGCGCATCGTGTCGAGATGGTAGACACCTTTTTCTGAGGAGAAGAAATATTCTTTTTCGGTGTCACCAAACCAAAGCGGGCGCAGTCCCAGGGCATCGACGCTGAAGACGCATTCATCGCCCTGGCGTGAGATGATGCCGGCGGGTCCCTGCGCGAACGGACCGAATGCCTGCCGATAGTATTTGTAAACGGTTTGCAGTTCGGGGGAGAGTTTTTCGACTTCGCTGAGGATGGGCGGAAAGGCGATCTCCATTGCTTCGACCAGCGTGAAGTGATAGCGATGGATGAGAGTTGCAAGGAGACGATCGAGGTCCTGCGAGTCACTGCCGCCATCGACCAAATCCACACCGAGCATCTGGGATTGTTCACGCAGGCGCGCAATCGTGTTGATCTCGCCATTATGGCCGAGCAAGCTGAAAGGCTGCACGCGTTCGAAGCTGGTGGCTGTGTTCGTCGAATAGCGTGCATGACCGATCGTGATCGCGGTCGTGAAATCGGGGTTGCGCAGTTCGGGATAGTATTGATAAAGTGTTTCGATGGAGCCGCGCACTTTATAGACGACGACATTGCTCGAAAGAGACGCAACACTGATCTTTGTCTGTCCCTCGATCTTGAGTGCCAGATCGAATAGTGTCCGCTCCACATTCTCCAGCGGCCCCTGGCGCATCATCCCAGCGATCTGCCAGAGATGGGGTGCCTGCCTGCGGGCCATCTTGCCCAGTGCCTGTGGGCGGGTGGGGATGGGACGCTCCAGCAGCAGATCGGCTCCGCTCTCCTGAAGAAGCTTCAGCACCGTCGCTTCGGTGTTGAAATCTTTGTTGGTGTTGGGGATCATCAAATGACCGACGAAGAAACGCCGGTCTTCGGCGAGCCAGCCGGGCTTGCCTTCCTGCTCTAATGCCTGTGACCATAACAATCGTGGAATATCGGTGAGTACACCAACCCCGTCGCCTTCCCCATTGACCTCACCGCTGCGATGCCCCATAATGCTGAGGGCAGCCAGGGCGCGCTTCAGGTTACCATGCGTTGCTTCACCGTTCTTTCGGACAGCGGCCACCAGGGCGCAGGCGTCGCGCTCTTCCAGCCACGTCTTTGTATCGGAAGCAGTTAACCAGTTGAATGTGCCAGCTTGCCTTCGCTGGTCAACCTCCGTTTGGGATGGTTGTTGTTTGTTTGGCATGATGCACCTCTTTGTTGTTTATCGGTGGTCGAGTAGCCCCGAATGTTTTTAGAGGGGCATATCGAGACCACAAGTTTTCACATTATCTTTTCTTTTCATGTAACGGCTGGTCTCGATATGTGCCGCTGGGGCGCCACACTCGACCAACTGATCGTTCATAAAGTTGATAAATTCTTTAAAGCATACAATCAATAGTTGAAAATACTATTACCCGCATGGGTACTCATTGCCAAAAACTTTTTATCCAAACGGGTAATACAAAAGCATTGACATATTTCACAACGCGAGTAGAATTCCGCCCAATATGTTTCGAGACAAAGCAAGTATTCTGATGGAAGCCAAATCAAAGCGCAAGCCCGTCTCTCCAACTTCGGTTGTCGGGATTGGGCTTGTTTCGGTCGATCAGAAAAAGGATAACTTGTCTTTCTAGTTCATTCTGTCTATCTGTAGACCGTCAAAGCGCCCTCCGACAACGGAGGGCGCTTTTTGTTTTGTTTGTACTGCGACATTCATGTCGCCTGTAAAAAGCGAGCTGAAGCTCGCTGTACAAGGAGGCCTATGCTCGAAATTCTGGATACCACCTTACGCGAAGGCGAACAGACTCCCTACGTCAACTTCACGGTAGAGGAAAAGATAAATATCGCGAAGATGCTGGATCGCGTCGGCGTGGACATGATCGAAGCGGGCGACCCATCGGTTTCACCGAATGTGGCCCGTGCGATTGAGTGTATCGCCTCTCTCGGCCTTCGGGCGGAGATCGTTGCCCACTCCACAGCCACACGTCCAGGCATTGAACGTGCCAGGGCCTGTGGCGCGGACCGCGTCGCGATCTTTTACGCCACATCCAGGATCCATCTCGACTCCAAATTGCACAAGACCGAGAAAGAGGCGCTTGCCATTATTCAGGAGCATGTCTGCTATGCAAAAAGCCTTGGCTTGAAGGTCCGCTATACGCCCGAAGACGCCACCCGCACGGACTTTGATTACCTCGTCGAAGTCTGTAATACCGCCATCAAAGCCGGCGCGGACCGGATCAGCTTTGCCGATACGCTTGGAATTATGCAGCCGCACAGCATGTTCGAGCGTGTGGAACGGCTGCGCAAGAAATTACTGCCTTGCCATATCGACCTGCACTGCCACGACGATTATGGCCTGGCGCTGGCAAATGCCATGGCAGGGATACGCGCTGGCGCGAATTGCATCCACACGACAGTCAATGGGATGGGGGAGCGCACGGGAATTCCGGACCTGGCAGAGACCATCCTTGCTTTTCATAATCTGGAAGGCGCCCAAAAATACAATATTCAGCCGCTGATGGAGCTCTCCAGCTATCTAGAAAAAGTATCTGGATTCTTTCTTGCCCCGAACAAGCCAATCACTGGTCAAAATGCGTTCAGTCATAAAAGTGGAGTCCACACGAATGGGATTCTCAAAGACCCGCGCACCTATGAGCCATTCGACCCATCTGTTCTCGGACGTGAGCGTAAGATCGTGATCGACAAGTACACCGGCAAAAGTGCTGTGGCAGCGCGCCTGGATGAATACGGCATCGAGGTCAGCGCGGCAGAATTGGAAGTAATCGTCACCCGCATCAAAAACATGGGTGACCAGCGCAAGCAGCTTTTCGATGCCGATATTCTGGAAATCGCCGAGCAGGTGACGGGACGCGAACTGGATGTCATCCCGCATGACATCAGTGCGATGGTGATGCTGGAAGTCGAGTCGCATGTATACACGTCGGCTGTCGTCCGGCGCTTACGCGGCTTTACCAATGTCTCCAGTGTCTATGAAGTCACCGGTGACCATGACATCAGCGCATTTGTGAATGTGGAAAATATCGCTGCGCTGAACAACCTGATCGAAGAGATCCGCACCTTGCAGGGCGTCAAACGGACCGAGACGCGCATGGTGTTGAAGAAATATAACGGGAATAATAAATAGTCCTGTAGGGGTGGGCAGCTGCCCACCCTACAGGACCCAAAGGAGAACTATGGGCACATTGATCGAAGAAATCTTTTCACGCAGAGTCGGCCGAGCCGTACAGAAAGGTGAAATCCTGCTGTTGGACGTGGACTACATCATGAGCCACGACAACACCACGCCGCTGGCGATCAAGGCATTCCGCGAGATCGGTAAGCCAATTTTGGATAAAAACAAAATCGTGCTGCACCTCGACCATGCCTATCCCGCGCCGAACGTGTTGGCCGCCGAGAATCATCGCAAGATCATTGATTTTGTGAAAGAGCAGGAATTGCCATATCTGTTCCAACAGGGAGTGTGTCACCAGGTGATGCTCGAAGAAGGATTTGTCACGCCTGGCTCGATCGTCATCGGCGCCGACTCGCACTCGAACACCTATGGCGCCATGGGCGCGTTCGGCACAGGATTAGGCTCTACCGAAATCGGTGTCGCGTGGGTGACGGGGAAATGCTGGTTCAAAGTCCCTGAGACCATCCGCGTCGAGCTTCATGGACAGACCCAGATGGGGGTATATGCCAAGGATGTGATGATCCACATTGCCGGTTTACTCGGCATGGATGGCGGCACCTATCGATCTGTGGAATTCGGCGGCGAATACATCGACAATCTGCCGATGCACGAACGTATCATCTTCCCGAACATGTCCACGGAGATTGGCGCCAAGTGTGGGCTGATCGCGGCAGATGATGTAACGATTGGCTATCTTGAAAACGAGACGCCTGCCAGGGGTCCGTTCGAGCGTATCGTACCGATCAATCCACGCTATGAACGTGTGCTCGAGATCGAGGTTTCGACCCTGATGCCGCAGGTGGCCTGTCATCCAGATGTAGATAACGTCAAACCGCTCACTGATGTGGAAGGTTTGGAAGTGCATGAGGTGTATGTGGGTACCTGCACAAATGCACGCTATGAGGATCTCGAAATTGTGGCAAATATCCTCAAGGGAAAGAAGGTCCACCCGTATACACGCGTCATCGTCACGCCCGCGAGCGCACGAATTTACAAGAAGGCTCTGCGAAATGGGCTGATTGAAATTCTCATGGACGCTGGGTGTACCGTCACCGGAACAGGCTGCGGCGCCTGTATCGGGCGTCATGGCGGCATCCTTGCGCCCGGCGAACGTGCATTGACAACCATGAACCGTAACTTTGTCGGCCGCATGGGTAGTCCGCTGTCAGAGATTTATCTGGCGAGCCCCGCAACCGCTGCGGCGACTGCGCTAACGGGTCGGATCACAGATCCACGCAGCATTCTCGCTCTTTCCGGGGCTTAGCCCCGGAAGAGCATTAGAAAAAAGGAGAATACAATGTCAAAAACCTGGACGTTTGGAGAGAATATGAACACCGACGAGATCATCCCGGGTCGCTACAACATTACCATCGATCCGTTGGAATTGGCGAAGAACGTGTTCTGTGAGGTGAAACCTGAATATGCAAAAAATGCACAGCCTGGCGATGTCATCGTAGGTGGACAGAACTTTGGCTGTGGTTCGTCGCGCGAACATGCCCCGATCGCGATCAAGGGTTCACAGGCAAAATGTGTCATTGCCGCGTCGTTCGCGCGCATCTTTTTCCGTAATGCCATCAATATCGGTTTGCCGATTCTGGAATGCCCCGAAGCAGCCGCAGACATCGCGGAGGGCGACGACGTGGAAGTGAACCTGTCCACGGGTGAGATTTTCAACCGCACGAACGGGCGTCACTACCAGGCGAACCCTCTGCCGGAATTTGTTTTGAAAATTGCAGACTCAGGCGGTATCGTCAATTTTCTCAAAACGCATGACATACAGGAACTGCTGAACTGAATGTCGTTACAAGAAGGGCGAAGCTCGACGAGGCAACCTCCAAAAAAATTGGAGATTGCTTCGTGGCGTTGACAGCGCCAATCGCAACGGCATATAGAAAGGATTTGCATGACGTATCGTATCTGCCTGCTTCCCGGCGATGGGATTGGTCCAGAAGTCATTGACGCTGCAGAACAAGTTCTCTATTCATTACCTTTGGATTTGGAGTTCGTCTGCGCGGAGATTGGATTCGGTGCGTATGAACGACGTGGCACACCGTTGCCTGATTCCACACTGGATGCAATTCGAAATTCCGCTGCCGCATTGTTCGGTGCTGTGACGACTCCACCTAACATACCAAATTACTTTTCGCCAGTCGTGCGGATGCGCCAATCGCTGGAACTGTATGCGAACTTGCGTCCCACACGCTCGATTCCGCACAGTTCATCGCGCCCCAACATTGATCTCGTCATCGTCCGCGAGAATACCGAAGGGTTGTATTCTGGCATCGAGCGGCTCGAAGACGGAGGCAATCGAGCCATTACGGAGCGTGTTATCACACGGAACGCTTCCGAGCGAATTACCCGCAAGGCATTTGACCTGGCGAGACAAACGAATCGCAGCTCTGTGCATGTGGTCCATAAAGCGAATGTGTTGCGCCAAACTTGCGGATTATTCCGTGAAGTCGCGCTGGAAGTGGCGAAGGACTATCCCGACATCTTCATGCATGAAATGCTGGTCGACACTTGCGCGATGGAACTGGTCCGTGCGCCAGAACAGTTTGAGATCATCGTGACCACGAATTTGTTTGGCGACATCCTGAGCGATGAAGCCTGTATGTTCGTCGGTGGGTTAGGTGTTGCGGCTTCGGGAAATATTGGCCTGAATGCGGCAGTCTTCGAACCTGTCCACGGCAGCGCGCCGAATCTGGTCGGCACAGGGAAAGCGAATCCTGTTGCCACCTTCCTTGCCGCGGCGATGATGCTGGACTATCTGAATGAAACCGAATCCGCAGAACGATTACGAAATGCTGTGAATGAATGTATCGCGAATGGCGAGTCTACGCCTGATCTGGGTGGAGGCTTGACGACAAGTCAGGTGACGGAGAGAGTGATTGAGAGACTGTAATCGGTGGTCGAGTAGACACGAGCAAATGCGAGTGTGGTACCGAGACCACAAGGTGATGGATACAAGCGGTTAACTTGTAAACCTGTGGTCTCGATACGTGTTTCGCTAGACGCTCAACACTACTCGACCACCGCGGCACAATTTTAAGGAGCAAACATGACACGAATCGGTTTTCTATACACCCGCCTGCGCGCGGAAGAAAAATATCTTCTGGAGCAACTGGAGAAACAGGCAGATATCGAGGTCATCCGTATCAATGACGGAGATACCTTTTTCGACATCAGCCAAGTGCCCCAGCACATCGATGTTCTTTTCGAGCGGTCGATTTCCTATTCACGCGGACTCTATATCTCACGCATCTTCGAAGCGCACGGAATCCCCGTTGTCAACTCGTCTGCAGTGGCCGAACGATGCGGCGACAAGTACATCACGAGCCAGATCCTCACGACCAACGGCATTCCCACTCCCAGAGTGTTGATGGCCTTTGACGAGGAGTCTGCTCTTCGGGCGATCGAGTCGATGGGGTATCCATGTGTGATGAAACCGGTGGTTGGCTCGTGGGGGCGCCTGCTGGCCAAGGTCGAGAACCGGGAGATGGCGGAGGCGTTGATCGAGCACAAAGCTACCCTTGGCGTCAATCACCAGGTCTTTTATATCCAGGAATACGTCGACAAACCTGGGCGTGATATCCGCGCCTTTGTGGTTGGAGATCAAACCATTTGCGCGATCTATCGTTCGTCTGAGAACTGGATCACCAACACGGCCCGCGGCGGCGTGGCCACCAATTGTCCTGTTACCGATGAAATCGCTGCGCTTTGTCAACGCGCAGCGCGTGCAGTCGGCGGAGGCTTGCTCGCTCTGGACCTATTCGAAACGGATACAGGACTCACTGTCAATGAGATCAATCACACAATGGAATTCCGCAATAGTATCGCCACAACCGGCGTCAACATTCCGCAAAAAATGATCGAGTATGTGTTGTCGCAGGCGGTGGCCGCCCAGCCGGCCTGAAATCAGTTCTTCGATATGTATTGACAAATCGTTCAATGCGGATATAATCGCCCCAATTTAAACCTGATGATGACCGTTGTAACGCTCTGCACCTGTACCTGTTGTATGTGTATGTGTTGTATGTCAAGACACAGAGCTGTTCAACACGCCATCGCAGGCTGCCGCTAAACGTATATCAAAACAAAAACGGTGAACAGTTCTTCTGTTGTAAGAAGAGTTCACCGGTAATTTTTGAAAGTCCGGGAAACTCCCGGGCTTTTTTGTTATACCATGGACATGATATCAATACCTCAGAGGTGACTCGATGAAAGCTAGTAACAACTTGTGGCGTGAACAAAAGATCGAAAGCCCATTTCCAGATCTGGTGCGTGAGATCGAGATTTATGAAACCGAGATTGAGCTGCGCAAGCACGGCAAAATGGATGAGAAATTATTTGCTGAGACTCGCTTGCGTCGCGGCGCATACGGTCAGCGTTACGACAACGGTCAGCGCTGGGATGGTAAAGAGACGCAAACCCTGCCATTTCCATCGAGCAAGACGGAACTGACGAAAGGTGTGAATACGGTCTGGGATGCGCCGGGCATGCAGCGAATCAAAGTCCCATTTGGCGGTATGAATCCTGAGCAGCTGGAAGTGATGGCGGAACTGGCAGAGGAATACTCTGATGGCATCGCCCACGTGACGACTCGCCAGGATTTTCAGTTGCACTTTGTCCACGTGGATGACACGCCGGCATTGATGCGTCGGCTGGCTGCCGTTGGCATTACGACGCGTGAAGCATGTGGTAACTCTGTGCGCAACGTGACGGCCTGCCCGCTGGCAGGCGTATGCAATACTGAATCATTCGATGTCACGCCGTATGCGAAGGGACTTGCTTATTTCCTGCTCGGCCACCCCGACGTGCAGGATTTTGGCCGCAAGTTCAAGGTCGCGTTCTCCGGCTGCAAAGACGAAGGCTGCGGACTCGTCAACATGCATGACATGGGCGCTATCGCTGTCAAGAAAATCGTAGATGGTGTTGAGAAGCGCGGATTCGAGTTGTATGTCGGCGGTGGACTCGGAACCGTTCCACATCAAGCTAAATTATTCGATGCATTTCTCCCCGAGGAGGAATTGCTGCCGACCTCCCAGGCGATCTCGCGGGTCTTCGCCCGCCTCGGTGAAAAGAAAAATCGCAATCGGGCGCGCATCAAGTTTTTGGTCGCGCAACTGGGGATCGAAGAGTTCAAGCGCATCGTGCTCGAAGAACGCGCAACGCTCGAAACCGATCCACGCTGGACGGCATATCTTGCTGAGCTTCACGAAACGGACGAGCAACCGCTTCGCCCGGCTCAGGAACTTGGGGACACGCTGCAGACCGCGTCCTTCCAGCGCTGGTACCAAACCAACATCTTTCACCAGAAACAAAAGGGATATGTGACCGCGACGATCACCCTGCCCCTGGGCGACATCACAGCCGATCAGTTGCGCGCCCTGGCAGACATCTCCCGCCGCTTCACCAACGGGACCGTGCGTACCACCGTGGACCAGAACATTGTCCTGCGTTGGATCAGCGAAGCGGACCTGCCTGAAGTACACGCCGCGCTGGAGGCGGTCGGGCTTGGCCAGCCCGGTGCAGGAACGATCGTCGACATTACCTCCTGCCCGGGTACGGACACCTGTAAACTTGGCATCTCTGCATCCCGTGGTTTGGCTGGTGAATTGCGTCAGCGCCTCGCCGAGAAGAGTCACACGCTCGATGAAGCAGTCCAAAACCTGCATATCAAGGTCAGCGGCTGCTTCAACTCCTGCGGACAGCATCATGTTGCCGATCTCGGTTTTTATGGTGTCAGCCGTCACTCCGGGAGCTACACTGTGCCGCACTTCCAGGTTGTGTTGGGCGGTGCGTGGGGGCACAATGCTGGATCTTATGGACTCGCGATGGGCGCTGTCCCTGCCAAGCGCATTCCCCAGGTCGTAGAGCGACTCACAGGTCGTTACGTCAGCGAGCGCGAGAAGAATGAAACCTTCAAGGCGTTCATCCAGCGCATCGGAAAAGTGCAAGTCAAGACCATGCTGGATGATCTGACCAAGATTCCGTCACACGATGAAGACCCAACGTTGTACACCGATTGGGGCGACAACCGCGAGTTCACCATCGGCGACATTGGCGTGGGTGAGTGTGCAGGCGAGGTCGTTTCACATGCCGAGTTTGGGCTGGCAAATGCGGAACGCCAGGTCTTTGAAGCGCAGGTCCTGCTGGATGAGAATCAATATCAAAAAGCAGGTGAGACCGCCTACAACTCAATGTATCAGGCCGTTCTGACGCTGGTCGAAGAATTGTTCTTCAACGTTCCGAAGGATCACGATCGTGTCGCGGAGGAATTCCGCACGCGTTTCTACGACACGAAACTGTTCTGGGATGAATATGCTGGCGGCAAGTTTGGACACTACTACCTACGTGCGCACGAGAAGCGTAATGAACCGTACACACCTGAAGAAGCCCATCGCCGCGTGGAAGAGGCCCAACTGGTGATCGAAGCCGCACATAGCTGCTACAGCAAATTACTCGGATCCCGATCCTTACCCAGACAGCTTTCTGGAATATAGAGGAGTGTCGTATGAACATTCAACACATCAACATCAAGTTCTATCTTGAGAAGCCCGAAACAGTAAAACTGGCCGACTTCGCCGCCGTATTCAACATCTGGATCCAACAGCAGCGGCTCGAAGAACTGTTGGTCGACGTTGCAGACTATCTACATGTCCACAATGGACCGGGCAACATGTTGATCGGTCATGAAGCCGATTACAGCCTCGACAATCGCGCTGGGCGGCTTGGTCTGTTGTACAACCGCAAAGAACAGCTCGAAGGTACAACCGCAGAAAAGCTGACGCAAGCAGTACGCGCTAGCCTGACCGCCGCTCAAATTTTGGAAACGGAAAATGCACTAAAGTTCAACGGTTCGGAAGTACAGGTCATCGTCAATGATCGTTTGCTCGTGCCGAACACGGTCGAAACCTTTGCGGCTCTCGAAGCAGATCTTAAATCGTTTTTCAATCAGCTTTATGACGGTGCGGCCTATTCACTTTCCCACAATGATGATCGCCGTGAGCGATTAACAGTGAATGTGAAGACCGAATCAAAGTTTGATGTGAATACACTGCTCAAGAATCTTACTGTGGAAACCGCTCATGCATAGCAATTCTCAGTATCCACATGTCGTTGCGAGGAGGGCTTTGCCCGACGAAGCGTCGCCGTGGCGCCGTGGTGACACAATCTCCAGTTCTGGGGAGACTGCTTCGGCAAAAACCAGGAGCGCCTCGCAGCGACATCATGTGAACGGGATCGTCTACATCGTCGGCGGTGGACCCGGTGACCCGGGACTCATCACCGTCAAAGGTTTGGATTGCCTGCGCCGCGCCGATGTGGTCCTGTTTGACCGCCTGGTCGCCCAGGAACTTTTGAACGAAGTACCCACGCATGCTGAACTGATCGACGTTGGCAAGGAACCAAAACGTCATCGCCGCTCACAGGATGAGATCAACGCTCTTCTCATCGAGAAAGTGCGGGAAGGAAAGCTCGTCGTGCGCTTGAAGGGCGGCGATCCCTTTGTCTTTGGGCGCGGTGGAGAAGAATGCCTGGCATTGGCAGAAGCCGGAATCCATTATGAAGTAGTGCCAGGTGTGAGCAGTGCCATCGCAGTTCCGGCGTATGCGGGAATTCCTGTGACGCAGCGCGGTGTAACGACTGCGTTCACGGTTGTTGCCGGGCACACCGGCGGTTCTGACTCCGATATCGATTGGGCCGCCATCTCCAGAATTGGAACGATCATCTTTTTGATGGGTGTTGAACACCTGCCCGAGATCGCGGAAAAGCTAATCGCGCACGGTCGCTCTACGCATACACCGGCGGCGTTGATTCAGGAAGGCACCACACAAAACCAGCTGATCGTCAGCGGAACGCTTGAAAACATCGCTGAAAGATCTCAAGGGATTCGTCCGCCGGCGGTGCTGATCGTGGGAGAAGTGGTCCGATTGCATCAGCAACTCGATTGGTTCGCTCCGCAGGCTTTGTCGATCAAACATTTGCAGGAAGCACTTATATCCTTGTAAGTTGAGGTGTCCTTATGAATCTGCACAAGAATACATTGCCGCACCCCCAGCCTCTCCAGACGGAACGGGAAATTGAAACAGCCGACTGGACTCCAGAGAGTGCCAAGCAGGCAGGGTTGAGCCTCGAAGGCAGTTCCCCCGAAACCGTTTTGCGCTGGGGATTCGAACATTTCGCCCCCAGCATCGTCATGGCAACCGGCTTTGGTCCCGAAGGAATCGTGTTGATGCACCTCGTCTCCGAGATACGTCCCGAGACAGTGGTCTTCTACCTGGACACGGACCTGCTCTTTTCGCACACGTACGAATTGCGTGATGAACTGGTCAGGCGACTCGGAATTCGATTCGAGCGTGTCCACTCGGGAATCTCATTGCCTGAGCAGGCTTTCAGGCATGGTGACAAATTGTGGGAGCAGGATCCCGACACGTGCTGCCAGATCCGCAAGGTAATTCCACAGCGGCAGTTCCTCGCCAACTATAGCGCCTGGATCACCGCCATCCGCCGCGACCAGACCGCGTTCCGCGCCAATACAGGTCTCGTGGAATGGGACTATGCCAACAAGATGATCAAGCTGAATCCGCTGGCAGCATGGACCAGCGATCAGGTGTGGGAACACATCAAGACCAACGACCTTCCCTATAATCCTCTGCATGATTACGGCTATCCAAGCATCGGCTGCTGGACGTGCACCAAGGCCGTCGAACCGGGCCAGGACCCTCGCTCTGGGCGTTGGGCGGGCACTGCCAAGACCGAGTGCGGCCTTCATCTGCCAAGCATTCAGCAATCATGAACACGTACTTTCCACCTGGCTCCCTGCGCCGTCCGCGGCGCAGGAATTACGCCGCCGAGGACGGCGGCTTGAGCATAGAGCTATGAATACCTATTATCCAGTTTACATCGAGATGCGCGACCAGCCCTGCGTGGTGATCGGTGGTGGAAAGATCGCCGAAGGTAAGGTAGATGGGTTGCTGGCGGTGAACGCCCATGTGACCGTCATTTCGCCGGAGCTCACACCGCATCTTCGCGAGCTGGTGAGTCAAGACCAGGTTCGCTATCTGGAACGTACCTATCAATCGGGTGATCTTGCAGGCGCGTTTATGGTGATCTGTGCAACCGACCGCGCCGACATCAATCATCGAGTCTGGCAGGAAGCGACAGCGAATCACCAACTCGTCAACGTAGTAGACGACACGCCGCGCTGTAATTTCATTGCGCCGTCCATTTTGCGCAAAGGCGACTTGACGATCGCGATCTCGACGAGTGGCAAAGCGCCCACGCTGGCGGTCCGTTTGAAGGAACGATTGCAACGCGAGCTCGGGCCCGAGTACGAGCGTTTTCTCGAACTGGCTGGCGAACTGCGTGAGCCTTTGGCGCGTTCCATTCCCGATTTCGAGACACGCAAGGCATTATGGTATGAACTTGTCGACTCTGAAATACTCGAAGTGCTGGCAAATGGGGATGAAGTCGCGGCCAGAGAAATCATCTCAGGCGTGGTCGGGTTTGAGTTTGCGCCGGTAACTCCGCGCTGAGCAGAGCCGGAGGCGTAGTCGAAGCGCATACCACATGGATATATCAAGTAACTTTGGAACACGCCCTTCGACTACGCTCGACAAGCACTCGCTCCGCTCAAGACGGAATCTCCTAGCATGCCGCTGATCTTCGCTACCCGTCCCTCTGCTCTGGCGCGTTGGCAAACTGCACGTGTGATTCAGTTGCTGCAAGAAGCGCATCCGGGCCTTTCGTGTGAAGAACACATCATCACAACGACCGGCGATCGCGTGTTGGACCGTCCGTTGCCGGAAATTGGCGGCAACGGACTCTTTACAGCTGAGCTGGAAGACGCGCTGCTTTCCGGTAGAGTCCATCTGGCGGTGCACTCGTTGAAAGACCTGCCAGTGGAGGATAGGCCCGGGTTGGTGATCGGAGCCATCCCTGAGAGAGAAGCGGCGCAGGATGTGTTGGTCAGTGCGGATGCACGGAAGCTATCTGACCTGGCAGAAGGTGCACGTGTCGGAACATGCAGCGTACGGCGCGCAGCCCAAATCCTGGCGCGGCGTCCCGATCTGACGATCCTGCCTGTGCGCGGCAACGTCGATTCGCGCATTCGAAAAGTGATGAACGGCGAATACGATGCGGTCGTGCTTGCACACGCCGGAGTACGGCGCCTTGCTCTGGAGTCCCACATCAGCGAAATCTTTCCTCTCGATGTGATGCTGCCCGCACCGGGGCAAGGTGCATTAGCCGTCCAATGCCGCGCGCATGACGAGGAAACACTTAATCTACTCGCAGCGATTCATGATCCCCTCGTCGCTGCAGCCGTCCATGCTGAGCGAGCGTTCCTCGCAAGCCTGGGCGGCGGCTGTTCACTGCCGGTGGCCGCGTTCGCGCAGAAGAGCAATGGCACGATCATCCTGACCGGTGCCGTGATCTCGCCCGATGGAAAGCAAGCCATCCGTCTCAGCGCAGTAGACCAGGAGCCGCAGAGGCTGGGTCAACGCCTTGCAGATCTGGTGCTGGAACGCGGCGCTGCAGATCTGTTGAAAGCGGTCGCATGAAATTACCGGTAGTGCCTAACACAGCGCGCTATGTGTCGCAACCTCATCGACCCGTTGACTAGACAAATAGACAGGGGTAGAATAGCCGCCATCAACCAGGTACAACATGCCGATCTACAAATTTTTAGTTCACAACAAAACCAACGACCCAAGAAATGGCGGGTATCTCAACGACGCTCACGCGCTTGGGTTTCAGCACCTGAAGAGCGTTCAGGTGCAAGACCTCTACTTTATTGAGGGCCAACTGTCGCAGGAAGATTTGCAGCAGTTGGCTCTCAAAATTTTAAGCGACCCAGTGACTGAGCTCGTTTCGTGGAAGGAATTACCAGTGGCTCTTCCAAAGCCTGAAGATGATTCCGTCATTTTGGAAGTTGCCCTGCGTCCCGGCGTCACCGACCCGGTTGCTGAGCAGCTCGTCCGGGCCGCGCATGAGCTGCACTTGCCCGGGGTTCATCGCGCTGCCACTGGACAGCGATTCGTACTATGCTTCGACGTGTCCGTGCCTCTGCCCGAATCTGCCGCAGAAACCGTTGCAAAGAGCTTATTGGCCAACATCGTCATTCAGCATTGGACTCTCGGCGAGATTCATCCGTCGTTTCCCGAAGCGGCTGCCTCAAGCGGCGCGGTGGAAATCATTCCAATTCGAAGTTTGGCAGACGATGCATTGCTCGCCCTCTCCCAGGACCGCCGTGCTGCCCTCGATTTGGCAGAGATGCAAGCCGTTCAAAATTACTTCTTCATCGAGGGGCGTGATCCCACCGATGTCGAATTCGAAACCATCGCCCAAACATGGAGCGAGCATTGCGTTCATAAAACATTCAAGGCCAAGGTAGAAGTACACAAGTATATGCCGCCGCGGCGCCACGGCGACGCAGGTACACAAGGAGCCAATGATGCAACGCCTCAAAATGACCTGTCTACCCGTGTACCTGTGTTCGAGTCTACAATTGACTCCCTCATCAAAACCTACCTCAAATCTGCCACCGATAAGATCAACGCGCCCTGGGTTATCTCGGCATTCGTCGACAACGCCGGCATCATCGAGTTCGACGATGAATACGAAATATCGTTCAAGGTCGAAACACACAATCATCCTTCCGCTGTCGAGCCCTTCGGCGGCGCAAACACCGGCGTCGGCGGGGTGATCCGCGATATTCTGGGCGTCTCTGCCAAGCCGATCGCCAACACCGATGTGCTGTGTTTTGGCCCCCAGAATTTGGATCCGAACTCACTGCCTGAAGGCGTCCTGCACCCGCGACGCATTCAGTCGGGGGTTGTCGCAGGCGTTCAGGATTATGGCAATAAGATCGGCATTCCCACGGTGAACGGAGCCATCTTGTACGACGAAGGCTACACCGCGAATCCGCTGGTCTTTTGCGGATGTGTGGGGATCGCCCCCAAAGGAAAACATCACAAGAATCCGCAAGCCGGCGACCATGTGATCGTCCTCGGCGGCCGGACCGGGCGCGACGGCCTGCGCGGCGCGACCTTCTCCTCCATGACGATGGACGCACAGACGGGCGAGGTCTCGGGTGCTTCCGTGCAAATTGGTGATCCGATCACTGAAAAGGGATTGATCGATGTGATCGTGCGTGCCCGTGATCTGGAACTATACAATGACATCACCGATTGCGGTGCGGGCGGCTTATCCTCTGCGGTAGGCGAGATGGCATCCAGGCTGGGCTGTGACGTGGAGTTGACGAAGGTCCGCTTGAAATATGCCGGCCTTGCTCCCTGGGAGATTTGGCTTTCAGAAGCGCAGGAACGCATGGTGCTGGCAGTCTCACCGGAGAATATTCAAGCTCTTCAAAAATTGTGCGACACCTTCAACACTGAATTAACTGTCATTGGTACCTTCACGGGCAACGGACGACTTATTATCCGCTACGATCAGAATATCGTGGTGAATATGGATAACACGTTCCTGCATGAAGGTATTCCGCAAAGACAGTTGAAGGCCATAATTGGTAAACCGATAGAAAAGGAAGCAGGTACACCAGCAAACACACGCGACTTGTCTATGTGTGTACGTGACTACCTGCTTACCTTGCTCTCTTCTCCAAACATCGCCAGTAAAGCTTCTGTGATCCGCATCTATGACCATGAAATCCAGGGTGGGACAGTGGTCAAGCCGTTGACGGGCGTCGAAGCTGACGCGCCTTCCGATGCAACCGTCATCAAACCAATTGGCACAACAGGAAAGAAAGGGATTGTCCTCTCGAATGGAATCAATCCTGAATTTGGCAAAACTGATGCTTACAAAATGGCCTGGTCCGTGATGGACGAGTCCATTCGCAACGCGGTCGCGGTCGGTGCGGACCCGGACCGGATTGCTGTACTGGATAATTTCTGCTGGGGTGACCCGCTGCGCCCTGAAACACTGGGGACTCTGGTGGAGGCCTGTCGCGGTTG
Source organism: uncultured Anaerolinea sp. (assembly GCA_964489725.1). Lineage (GTDB taxonomy): Bacteria > Chloroflexota > Anaerolineae > Anaerolineales > Villigracilaceae > Defluviilinea. Next base: position 42,625 of record CAZBAX010000007.1, read on the forward strand.
TCACGATGCAGCACTGTTCTACGGCACACCTTTCATCAGCGGCAAAGACTCTTTGAATAACGAATATCTTGGCGCAGATGGTTTGCGGCATTCCATTCCGCCGACCCTGCTGATTTCTGCCATTGGAGTTGTGGAAGATGTCACTCGCTCGATCACAATGGATCTGAAGGAAGCAGGCAACCTGATTTACTTGATCGGCGAATTTCCAGTCGAGCAAATATCCGTACCCGATGTCTCTCCGTCGTCGCTGCAGGTTTATCGTGCATTGCACCAAGCCATCAAAAACCGGCTTGTCTGTTCCGCACATGACCTCAGCGAAGGCGGTCTCGCCGTTGCCGCGGCAGAAATGTGCATCGGCGGCCGGCTGGGCATCAACGGAGTGGCGACTTTGCAAAGCACCTCTGAGGGGTCAGTGGCTCTTTTTACAGAAGCAAACGGATGCATTCTCGTCGAAGTCTCCCCCGAGGACGAATCTGCCTTCGAAATCCAGTTCGCAAATCTCCCATGTACAAAAATCGGCCATGTAACATCAGAACCCGTTCTCAAAATCGCTGACGAAGAAATTTCCGTTGCTGATCTTGTGCAAGCCTTCAACAATACGAAACACTCATGAAACCAAAAGCACTCATTCTTCAGGCGCACGGCACCAATCGTGACTTTGACGTGATGGAAGCGCTGACGCTCGCGGGCGCGGAAGCGTGTGGGATTCCGCTCAATGAGCTGCGTCAGAAGAAAACGTTGTTCTCTGACTATCAGATGATCGTGATACCCGGCGGCTTTTCCTACGGCGACGCGCTTGGTGCAGGAAAACTGCTTGCACTGGACCTTGCATCGTATTTTGCAGAAGAGATCTCCATGTTCGTGGATTCCGGTAAACCTGTCATCGGTATCTGCAATGGGTTTCAAGCGCTGCTGAAATCAGGAATTCTTCCGGGAGAGTCCCCCTCTCCTGATGGGACCATGGCTCCCGAAGCGGAGCGGAGTGGAGGAGGGGTTAGGGGTGATGGGAAAAGTTTAACCCTCACCTCCAACGCCCAGGGACACTTCGAATGCCGCTGGGTCACTCTCGCTCCTGTATCGCAGATTTGCCTCTGGACAAATAATTTGGAAGATGCCATCGAATGTCCCATTGCTCATGGCGAAGGCAATTTCCAGATCTCCACATCCTTTCCACTTTCCACGTTCGTTGAAAATGACCAAATCGCGTTAACATACGTTTACCCGGATGGCGCGCCAGCCAACGGCGAATATCCCTTCAACCCCAACGGCTCGCTCCTCGATATTGCCGGGATTTGCAATCCACAGGGCAATGTGCTTGGTTTAATGCCTCACCCGGAAAACCACATCCAGGCTTACCAACATCCGCAATGGACGCGCGGAGTGCAGGGGCATAGCGGGCTAAAGCTTTTCGAAAATGGTGTCAAATACGCATCCGGAATGTGATGGAACCAGGAAACCAATGATTTCAGAAGACCAGCTCAGAGAACTCCTTCCATCTGTATTGGCAGAAACAGACTTGCCTCTTCCCGGCAAAACATCTGGCAAAGTGCGCGATTGGTACGACCTGCCGGATGGCAAGCGCCTGATTGTGACCACAGATCGGCTCTCGGCGTTCGATCGGATTCTTGCCGTTGTGCCATACAAAGGACAGGTGTTGAATCAACTTGCCGCCTGGTGGTTTCAACAAACGCGCGATATCATCCCCAACCATATTCTTTCGTTGCCCGATCCCAACGCCGCAATCGTTGCGGTAGCCCAGCCATTCCCGGTGGAAGTAATTGTGCGCGGGTATATCACGGGTGTCACGACCACGGCGCTCTGGTATCGCTACTCAATTGGTGAGCGCAACATCTATGGCTATGAGTTTCCCGAAGGCCTGCGCAAGAATCAAGCCTTGCCGGAACCGATCGTTACGCCGACAACAAAGGGTGGTGTCACCGGTCACGATGAGCGACTCACATGCGCGGAAGTCGTCCAAAAAGGATTGCTGGATAAAAAAACCTGGGATCAAACCCAGGCTGCTGCGCTGGCGCTCTTCAAGCGCGGGCAGGGAATCGCCAACAACGCCGGCATCATTCTGGTGGATACAAAATACGAATTCGGCTGTTCTCCAGATGGAAACGTAGTGCTCATCGACGAGGTCCACACGCCTGACTCGTCCCGGTTCTGGAAAGCGGACTCCTACGAAAGTCGTTTTGCTGCTGGCGAAGATCCCGAAAATTTCGACAAGGAATTTGTTCGCCTGGCATATGCAGAAAGAGGGTATCGCGGCGACGGTGAGATACCATCCATGCCCGATGCATTATGGATCTCTGCAAGTGGGCGATACATCGAAATTTATGAAATGCTGACCAGCAAAGCATTTGTTCCGGGCAAGTACCCAATTGACGATCGTTTAGTTGAAAACCTGAAAGAAGGTGGGCTGCTATGACTCAAGCATTGATCGCAGTCATCATGGGTTCCAGGTCCGATTGGGAGACGATGGAGCATACGACCAAAACTCTGGACGAATTGAACATCCCATACGAAGTCAAGATCGTTTCCGCGCATCGCACGCCCGATCTCTTATTTCAGTTTGCCGAGTCTGCTCATACGCGTGGCATTGAGGTCATCATCGCGGGCGCGGGAGGCGCGGCGCATCTCCCGGGCATGACCGCTGCGAAAACTCACTTGCCGATCCTTGGCGTGCCAGTTCAGTCTAAAGGACTCGATGGTTTAGACTCGTTGCTCTCCATTGTGCAGATGCCCGCCGGTGTTCCTGTTGGCACGCTGGCGATCGGGCGCGCTGGCGCAGTCAACGCGGCACTGCTGGCTGCATCCATCATAGCCAATAAACACGAAGAATATTGCGAAGCTCTGCTTGCCTACCGCGCCAGACAAACGCAATCTGTGTTGGATCATCCCGACCCGCGGCAAGGGGCTGCATGACATCGATTGGAATTTTGGGAGCAGGGCAACTCGGGCGGATGCTTGCCCTGGCTGGCTATCCGCTCGGACATCGCTTCCGCTTCCTCGACCCCGCTTCCGACGCACCCGCAGGCCGGCTTGCTGACCATCTGGCATTCGACTACACTGATGTGTCCGCGCTCGAACGATTTGCAGAGGACCTGGATGTGGTGACGTATGAATTTGAGAATGTCCCTGTGAAGGCGGCGCGATACCTGGAGAAAATTGCTGCGGTGTATCCGCCTCCGATGGCACTGGAAAAAGCACAGGATCGATTCGTAGAGAAAACGTTCTTCTGCGAATTGGGAATCCCGACTCCGGAATTTGCAACCGACATCAGGAACGGAATTGGCTTTCCCGCTGTCTTGAAGACTCGCCGTTTAGGCTACGATGGCAAAGGGCAACGAATCGTTAATTCAGCAGCCGACGTAGAAAATGCAGACGCTGATAAGATGATTTTGGAGGAGTTCGTCGCCTTTGACCGTGAGCTTTCGATTATCGGAGTACGAAATATCTCTGGCGAAACAGAGTTTTATCCGTTGGTGGAGAACCGTCATCGCGACGGAATATTGCGACTGTCACTCGTCGGTGGAAGCATTTCTGAACATTTACAAGTGCAGGCGGAACACTATTGCTCAATGGTAATGGCAGCGCTGAATTATGTGGGTGTGCTGGCGATCGAGTTCTTTGAAATGGATGGTCGATTGCTGGCGAACGAAATGGCGCCGCGGGTTCACAACAGTGGTCACTGGACGATCGAAGGGGCGGTAACGTCGCAGTTTGAGAATCACCTTCGGGCGGTGACCGACGCGCCGCTTGGGAGCACGAGTCCGCTGGGGGCGTGTGCCATGGTCAACTTGATCGGGGAGCTGCCAGACGTGAAATCCATCCTGAAGATCGATGGGGCGCATGTGCACCTGTACGACAAGGCACCGCGTCCCAATCGTAAGATCGGGCACATCACGTTTGTGGAACGGGATGTAGAAGCCCTGCATGAGAAACTTGAGCTGTTGAAGGAGATCGCCGATGTCGTATGATGATCATCCACATGAAGAGTGTGGTGTGATTGGAATATTTGGGCCTAATGAAGATGTTGCACGTATGGCGTTCTTTGGTTTGTACGCGCTGCAACATCGCGGACAGGAAGCCGCAGGAATCGCGGTTGCGGATGGCCAGACGATATCCATGCACAAAGGTGTGGGTTTGGTGTCGCACGTATTTACACCAGGCAGCATGTCGGAGTTGAAAGGACATTACGCCATCGGCCACACGCGCTATTCGACAACCGGTTCATCCCTGTTACGAAATGCACAGCCGTTCATGATCGAGACGATCCATGGTCCGCTTGCATTGGCACATAACGGCAACCTGGTCAACTCTGCCGAGCTTCGAAATGAGCTTATGCAGCACGGCGTGGGGTTTTCATCCTCATCCGATACTGAGGTGATGACGATGATGCTGGCGCGTAACGGCGGCTCCACCTGGGAGGAGCGTATCAAAACCGCCATGAAGAAATGGATCGGTGCGTATTCGCTGGTGATCCTCACGCGTGATTGTGTGTATGCGGTGCGCGACCCATGGGGATTCCGTCCCTTGTGCATCGGGCTGCTGCCGAGCGGCGGGCACGCGGTCGCTTCAGAAACGGGGGCATTGCGGACGCTGGGGTGTGAAGCCATTCGCGATGTGAAGCCTGGTGAAGTAGTATCGCTTTCCAACAACGCTTTGAAAGTGATGCAGGCCCTGCAGCCGGTCGCGCCCTCCGCGATGTGCGTTTTTGAACACATCTATTTTGCCAGACCAGATCAAACCTGGGACGGGATCAATGTTCATCATGTGCGACAAAAGCTGGGAGAAGAACTGGCGAAAGAAGTGATCAACGGATTTGGAACGGATGCACGGATGTACTCAACGGATGCTTCGCGAACGGATGCACGGAGGTACTCAACGGATGCTTCGCGAACGGATGCACGGAGGTACTCAACGGATGCTTCGCAAACGGATGCACGGATGTACTCAGCGGATGCTTCGCAAACGGATGCACGGAGGTACTCAACGGATGCTTCGCGAACGAAGGAACGGACGGTTAACGGATTTGCGGATGTGGTGATTCCGGTTCCGGATTCGTCTGTGCCTGCGGCGATTGGGTTTTCGCGGGTCAGCGGGATTCCGTATAACGATGGGTTTATCAAGAATCGTTATGTCGGACGGACGTTTATTGAGCCGACGGATTCGCTCCGCAAACGTGGCGTGGCGTTGAAATTTAACGTCATCAACGAGAATGTACGCGGCAAACGCGTTGTGATGATCGATGACAGTATTGTGCGCGGCAATACGATGGGGCCGCTCATCAAACTGTTGCGGAACGCAGATGCAAAGGAAGTACATGTCGCAATCACATGTCCGCCGATTATGCATCCCTGTTACATGGGTGTGGATATGGGCCGGCACGAAGACTTAATCGCTCATAATCGAACGGTGGAGGAAATCCGTGAGCACGTGGGAGCAGATAGCCTGCACTACCTGTCGGTGGAAGGCATGATGCGGGCTGTGGGACGTGAAGACGGATTCTGCCAGGCGTGTTTTACCGGGCACTATCCAATTGCTGTAGACTTGTCGAATGTCAAGACGGGATTTGAAAGGGTGACATACTCAACGGAAAAAAGTGGATGAACGGACGTGGTCAACGGATGAGCGGATCGTGGTCAACGGATAGGAACGGATGAACGGATCGTGGTCAACGGATAAGCACGGATGAACGGATCGTGGTCAACGGATGAGAACGGATGAGCGGATCGGGTTCAAACGGATAACAACGGATGAACGGATCGTGGTCAACGGATAAGAACGGATGAGCGGATCGTGGTCAAACGGATGAGTGAGGTGGAATCTATGAACGTGATGGTCATTGGCTCGGGTGGGCGCGAGCATGCGATCGTGTGGAAGCTGGCGCAATCGCCAAAGTTGACAAAGCTGTATGCCCTGCCCGGCAACCCTGGTACCGCAATCCTGGCAGAGAACGTTAGTGGAATTTCTGTGGATAACCACGCAGCGATTGCATCCTTCTGTAGGGATAAGCAGATCGATCTTGTAGTCATTGGTCCCGAAGCGCCGCTCGCGGCCGGGTTAGTGGATTCTCTCGCAGCAAAGGGAATCCGCTCTTTCGGACCAAAGCAGGCCGCCGCGCAGATCGAAGCGTCGAAAGTCTTTGCCAAAGATTTCATGGCCCGTCACAAAATCCCAACCGCACAATATGCGTCCTTTTTTGATCTGGCTGAAGCTGTCCGCTATTTGGAGTCGGTAGATTATCCGGTCGTGATCAAGGCTTCTGGCCTGGCTGCAGGGAAAGGCGTGATCCTGCCGGAGACTCTCGATGATGCGAAAGCGACGGTAAAGTCGATTCTTGTCGATCAGGCATTCGGTGAGGCGGGTCACCAGGTGGTGATCGAAGAACGATTGAGTGGACCAGAGGTTTCGCTAATGGCGTTCACCGATGGCACATGTGTTGTGCCGATGCTGCCCGCCCAGGATCATAAGCGACTCCTGGATGGCGACGAGGGTCCGAATACAGGTGGGATGGGCGCGTATGCACCTGCCCCGGTCTTCCCGGAATTGATGCTCAAAGAAGCAGTGCGTTTGGTGCTAGAGCCAGCTATTGATGGAATGAAGCAGGAAGGCGCTCCATTTGTGGGTGTTCTATATGCAGGCCTGATGTTGACACCGAATGGACTGCGTGTGCTGGAGTTCAACTGTCGCTTCGGCGACCCTGAAACGCAGGTGGTACTTCCGTTGCTTGAGACCGATTTGTTGGAAATCTTTGAGGCCTGTGTGAATGCGACGCTGGTAAACATACCTATTTTGTGGAAGAGCCATGCCGCGGTTTGTGTTGTGTTCGCAAGTCAGGGGTATCCCGAAAACGTGGAAAGTGGAAAAGTAGTAACAATCGAAACGCTGCCTGAGGATATCGTTTGTTTCCACGCCGGCACAAAAAGCGAAAATGGAAAGCTCATGACTTCGGGCGGTCGTGTATTTGGCCTAACCACCTGGGCGCAGGACATCGAAGGTGCGGTCAGAAGAATTTATTCGAACATTAACAAAGTCGGTTTTGATGGTATGCAATACCGCAATGACATTGCACGACGAGCGATGTCAACGGATGAACGGATGTGGTCAACGGATGAGAACGGATGAACGGATGTGGTCAACGGATAAGAACGGATGAATGGATGTGGTCAACGGATAAGAACGGATGAACGGATACATAAAGACATGGAGGCGTGATGTCGAAGCCGAAGCCTGGGTTGGTTAAGACAGATTACGACGAATTGACGTATAAGGTCAATGGGTTTGCGATGCAGGTTCACAATGAGCTAAAGCCTGGGCATAAAGAGAGATTTTACCAACGCCGGCTAGCGGAGCTGTGTCGCGCTGGTGGGCTGGAGGTTAATCCCGAACAGCGTGTCGAAGTATGGGTCGACGACATGTTGGTCGGGTACATGTTTCTTGATTTGTGGATAGAAAACCAGTTGGTTGTGGAGTGTAAAGCGCTTGCGCATCAACTCACGAACGACGAAGTTTATCAAGCGGTATCCTATCTCGCTGCTACCGGCACCGACGTGGGAATGATATATAACTTTGGGCGTTCGCGCCTCGATTATCGTCGAATCTTTCCGCCATCTCAGATTCAGAACTGGCAAAAATCCCTGTATCGAGCAATATGGGTAAAACCAGGAATGTCTCTCCCGCCTCTAGATACCGCCGAAACAGTCTCGCCCATTCGTTTTGTGGTGCAGGGGACAGACAGAACTATCGAAGTTCCCATCCATTTGTCCGTAGAGAATTCGGTACAACCATCCGTGCATCCGTTAGTATCGGTTGAGAAATCCGTTGATTATGTTTCCGCGGGTGTCGATATCGACGCAGGCAACCGCGCCGTGGAGTTGATGAAAGATTCTGTTAAAGCCACATACAGTGCCTCAGTCCTCGCAGGGATTGGTTCTTTCGGTGGATTGTTCGATGCGTCGGCGCTGAAGCAAATGAATCATCCTGTGCTTGTGGCATCTACGGATGGCGTTGGCACAAAAGTAAAGCTTGCCGCATCTGTTGGACGTTACCGCGGCATTGGTCATGATATCGTCAATCACTGCATTAACGACATCCTGGTGCAGGGCGCAAAACCGTTGTTTTTCATGGATTACTTCGCCACATCCAAACTGAATCCCGGACAAACCGCCGAAGTAGTCACAGGTATCGCGCAAGCCTGTAAGGAAGCGGGCATGCCACTCCTTGGCGGCGAGACAGCTGAAATGCCAGGCGTATACCGCGACGGAGAGTTCGATGTGGCTGGAACCATCGTGGGCACCCTGGAACGCGACCGCATACTGCCTCGCCAGAATCTGCTTGCCGGTGATCTGATCGTTGGGCTTTCCTCAAGCGGACCGCATACCAACGGCTATTCGCTCATCCGCAACGTTTTTGAGGATACAGACTTACAAGCGGTTTATCCTGAACTGGGCGGTTCCCTTGCCGATGCTCTGCTCGCCCCGCATCGTTCTTATCTCAATGTGCTCTTTCCATACATGGATAAGATCAAGGCTTTGGCACACCTCACCGGTGGCGGCTTCATCGAAAACATCCCGCGCATTCTGCCGGATAATTTGAGCGCGGTGATTCGTGCTAACTCATGGAACATTCCTCCACTGTGGAATTTGCTCCAGGAGAAAGGCAACATCTCAACCGACGAAATGTATCGCGTTTTCAATATGGGCATCGGCATGATTGCCATCGTGGAGCAGCAGCAGGTTGCGGACCTCCAATCCTGCATCCAAGAACCAACTTTCATCATCGGTGAGCTGGTCGAGGGAGAACGGAAAGTGCTATTCAGGTGATAGTCACCGCAAAGAAGGAAATAATGAAAGAATTGATATTACGCTATGGAGCAAACCCCAACCAGGTGCCAGCCCGCGTCTACATGCATGATGGAAGTGATCTGCCTATCACGGTCTTAAGCGGTTCGCCTGGTTACATCAATCTGCTTGATGCGCTCAATGCCTGGCAGCTTGTCCGTGAGTTGAAGCAGACGGTTGGACTGCCGGCTGCAACCTCCTTCAAGCATGTCAGCCCATCGGGAGCAGCGGTTGCCATACCGCTTACGGATATTTTGAAGAAAACCTATTTTGTGGATGATATGGAGCTCTCGCCGCTCGCGACCGCTTATGCCCGTGCCCGCGGCGTGGACCGGATGTCGTCGTTCGGGGATTTCATCGCACTGTCTGATACAGTGGATGTACATACTGCAAAGTTGATCGCCCGCGAAGTATCTGATGGAGTTATTGCGCCCGCCTATGACCCCCACGCCTTGGAAATACTAAAGAAAAAGAAACAGGGAAAATACGCGGTCCTTCAAATCGATCCAAACTTTGAGCCGTATGTCACAGAGACGCGCCAGGTCTTTGGCGTGAGCCTGGAACAACGCCGCAATGATCGTCGCGTGACGCGTGAAGATTTCGCGAACATTGTCACTACATGCAGAGACCTGCCCGAATCCGCGATCCGTGACATGTTCATCGCCTGGATCACCCTTAAGTTCACGCAATCCAATTCCGTGTGTTATGTGGTGGACGGACAAACCATCGGTGTTGGAGCGGGACAGCAATCGCGTGTTCACTGTGCCCGCCTGGCAGGCTCCAAAGCAGACCTGTGGTGGCTGCGTCAGTATCCAATTGTGCAGGCACTTCCATTCAAGCAGGGTATCAAACGTCCCGATCGCGACAATGCGATAGACCAGTTCCTGCAGCCTGATGTCACTGATGTCGAAAAGAAGAATTGGGAGAATGTTTTCACTCGCATTCCAGATCAGTTGACTACCGAACAACGCCGCAGCTGGCTCGATGGACTAACCAATGTTGTGCTCGGCTCAGACGCCTTCTTCCCGTTCCGCGACAGCATCGACCGCGCCGCCAAAAGTGGAGTGAGGTATGTCCTGCAGCCTGGAGGCTCCAACCGTGATGAAGATGTCATCGCTGCCTGTGATGAATATGGTATGACGATGGTGTTTTCAGGATTACGGTTGTTCCACCACTAAAATGGAAACAGGTAAACAGATACACAAGTAGACATGGACCAAAGCATGATTCCCGCTTCTCGTCTTGTTGTCCTTATCTCTGGTAATGGCTCCAACTTACAAGCTATTCTCGATGCTTGTATCTCCGGTGAACTGGATGCAAAAGTAGTATCTGTTATCTCCAATAAAGCAGATGCTTATGGACTTACCCGTGCAGAGAATGCAGGTGTGCATGCCCTCTACTTCCTAAGACCAGAAAACGAATCTCGTCCAGAATATGACTCGCGCCTCGCAGAATACGTGTCTACGTGTTTCCCTGACTACGTAGTCCTGGCCGGCTGGATGCGAATTCTTTCGTCTGCCTTTCTCTCGCAATTCCCAGATCAGGTTATCAACATCCATCCCGCCCTGCCCGGAATGTTTCCTGGCACACATGCGATCGAGCGTGCGTTCGCAGCGTACCAACGTGGCGAGATCGATCATACCGGCGTCATGGTCCATCTTGTCCCCGATGAAGGTGTGGACAATGGTCCCGTACTGGGGACAGAGATCGTTCCGATCCAAAAGGATGACACTCTCGAATCTCTGGAAGCTCGTGTCCATCAGGCCGAGCATCGGCTGCTTGTAAATACTCTTAAATCGATCATTTCAGTCAGGACATGACTCGTCCATTTCGAAAGGATTTTTTTGAATGCCCACTGCCATCCTCTCCGTTCACAACAAAACTGGACTCGTTGAATTCGCGAAAGCTCTTGCCGACCTGGGCTGGACCCTGCTTGCTTCGGGAGGAACAGCCAAACTTCTGCGAGACAGCAACGTCGTAGTCACCGAAGTGGCGCACTACACCAAATCTCCTGAGATCCTCGGCGGACGTGTCAAGACTTTACACCCTGCTGTCCATGGAGGCTTGCTCGCCCGTCCCACAGAAGAAGATCACCAACAGCTGCTCGACCTCGGCTGGGACTACATCGATCTCGTCGTCGTCAATCTCTATCCCTTTGAAGAGACCATCGCAAAACCAAACGTTACCTACGCAGATGCTATTGAAAACATTGATATCGGCGGCGTGACCCTGATCCGCGCTGCTGCGAAGAACCACGAGCGTGTAACGTTGATCTGTGATCCATCAGATTACAACCTTGTCTTGGAAGAACTTCATAGCGGGGGAATTTCCGGCGGGACTCGGGCAAAGCTTGCCATCAAAGGCTTTGCTTCCACGGCGCAATATGATACAGCCATAATGGAGTTTTTGCAAGAACAGGCTGAATCATGAATCCATCGGCCGCCGAGGAGAGACGCTTAAGGCGCCACGTACCAGACCACCAGTCCGTCAAGAAAAAGTTGTTACAGGTATGCCCTTGTCAACTATTGGTTTCGATACGGCGGGAAGAACGCCGCCTACTCAACCAACGAGACACTCATGAAAGGAAAATAAATGAACGAAGAACTTTTCGACCGATTTGAATCTCTCACCTTTGACGATGTTCTCATTGTCCCCGGATACACCGAAGTGCTGCCGAATGAAACCGAAGTACGGGTGCAGCTCACGCCGCAGATTTGCCTGAATGTACCGATTCTTTCAGCCGCCATGGATACTGTTACCGAAGCGCGGCTGGCCATCGCACTGGCTCGTGAGGGCGGGATGGGCATCATCCATCGCAACATGCCGCCTGAAGTACAGGCTGCCGAAGTGGAAAAAGTTAAGCGCTCGCAGTCTGGCATGATCGTCGAACCGATCAGCCTCCCGCCCGATGCCCCGCTCAGCAAAGCGGAAGAGATCATGTCCACGTACCATATCAGCGGTGTGCCAATCACGGACGAAAACGGAAAGCTGGTGGGTATTCTGACAAATCGTGACATTCGCTTCGTCGAAGCCACGGACTTCAGTTTACCCGTCAGCCAGTTTATGACTGGCGGCGGCAAACTCATCACAGCCAAGGTCGGTATTTCTGCCAAAGAAGCTAAAGATATCCTTCAAAAATATCGCATCGAAAAACTGCCGCTGATTGATGAGAACGGAATTCTCAAGGGCTTGCTGACGGTCAAAGACATTCAGAAGGCCCGTGATTATCCTAATGCCGCCACCGACTCAAAGGGACGGCTCATCGTCGGCGCTGCAGTTGGTGTTGGGAAAGATCTGGAGACACGCGTGGATTTGATGATCAAAGCCGGTGTGGACGCGGTTACCATCGACACGGCACACGGACATTCCAAAGGTGTCGTCGAAGCCGTTCGCCGTATCAAGAGTGTTTGGAAAGACCTGCCTGTGTTCGCTGGCAATGTCGTGACGGCCGAAGGCACAGAGTCGCTCGTTCAGGCCGGTGCCGACGCGATTAAAGTTGGTGTCGGTGCAGGATCCATTTGCACGACGCGTGTGATCTCTGGTGCAGGCATGCCGCAGGTATCCGCCATTCATGAATGTGCGCAGGTCGCCAGGAAACACAGTGTATCCATTATCGCGGATGGTGGCATTAAGTTCAGCGGTGATATTGTCAAAGCAATTGTGGCGGGCGGCAACGCGGTCATGCTTGGCAGCCTGCTTGCCGGTCTTGAGGAGGCGCCCGGCGAAGTGATGTTGTATGAAGGTCGTCGCTTCAAGGAATATCGTGGTATGGGCAGCCTCGGTGCGATGAAGGGGTACGGCGTCGATCGTTATGCGACAGGTCAAAGTGGAAACGGTAAGCTCGTGCCCGAGGGGATCGAAGGTCGCGTGCCCTACAAGGGTGCCCTCGGTGAATATGTCTATCAACTCGTAGGTGGGCTGCGCTCCGGCATGGGCTATGCAGGCGCGGCGTCGCTGGACGACCTGCGCACCCGGACCCGCCTGACGCGCATCACAAATGCCGGCCTCATCGAAAGTCATCCGCACGATGTTATCATTACGAAGGAAGCTCCAAACTATCAACTGAGCCAACGCTAACGTATGACCCTGAAACTTCTTTCTCCTCTGGATGGCCGCTATGCGGACATCACCGCGCCTTTGACGGAATACTTCTCTGAATTTGCGTTTCTGCGCGACAGAGTCCGCATCGAGCTGGACTATTTAGCTGCTCTTTCCAAAACCGGCCTAATCCGCCCTCTGACCGACTCCGAAATTGCCCAGATCGACTCTGTTAAATCGAATTTCTCCGTTGATGATGCAGAAACGATTCTGGCGTTCGAGCGCACAACACGTCACGATGTCAAAGCCATAGAATACTTTATTCAGAGTAAGCTTTTGGAATCAGCTGGTGTACTCGCAAATTCACAGGAGCCAACTCCACTGTTCCAGGGGTTAATCCCGTGGATCCATTTCGGGCTGACATCCGAAGACACGAATAGCATCGGGCAGGCGATCGCACTGAACGAGTCTCGCAATAAAGTAATTCTCCCAGCAATCGAATCTCTCATTTCTGATCTCTGTAATGTTGCGTTGCAATACAAATCGGTCCCGATGCTCGCTCGCACTCACGGACAGTTCGCTGTTCCCACAACATTGGGGAAAGAGATCGCGGTGTTTGTCTCTCGCCTCAAAAAGACTCGTGACGAGATTGCAGCACATCGCTTCGAAGCGAAGCTGACAGGCGCCGTTGGCAACTTCAATGCTCTGCAATCTGCTTTGCCGAATGTGGACTGGATTGCATTTAGTGAGAAGTTTATTGCGAGTTTTGACCTTGTACCGAATTTGCTTACCACTCAGATCCTGCCATACGACAATTGGATCCGCTATTTTGATCTAATTCGCTTAACGAATTCCATCCTAATCGATTTCGCTCAGGACATCTGGCGCTATATCAGTGACGGGGTTCTCAAGCAGGCAGTTGTGGCCGGGGAGGTGGGTTCGTCTACCATGCCGCAGAAAGTAAACCCGATCGACTTCGAAAACGCAGAAGGCAATCTCGGAATTGCCAATGCTCTGTTCGCACATTACGCTCAGAAACTGGTTGTCTCTCGCTTACAGCGCGATCTCTCCGATTCAACTGTCCGCCGCACGTTTGGCACGGCGCTAGGTCACAGCCTGTTGTCGTGGACCAACCTCCAGCGTGGATTGAAGCGCATCGCTGCAGACGAGGAAAAACTCAAAGCTGAGTTGAATGCCCATTGGGAAGTCGTATCCGAAGGTGCGCAGACCATCCTGCGCGCAGCTGGTAAAGCGGATGCCTATGAATCGCTCAAAGAAAAAACTCGCGGGCAGATCCTCACAGAATCCGATTACAAAGCCTGGTGCGATACGATCGACGTTGACGATACAACACGCTGGAGATTGAAGTCTCTTTCGCCCGAATCCTATATAGGATTGGCGGTCGAGTTGACTGACAAGTTGGTTGGCCCTGTAACGTAGTCCGCACAGATTTTCATTGACATTTTTTGGAGGGGTGGTAGAATACCGCCCAATATGTTTATACAACTTGTCTTGCGTCGTACCCGTCGCTTACAACCAACCTTTCATGAAAGGCTGCATGTTTTAAATTTGTACTCGGGCGCACAGCAAGGCGGCGTGAGATGAATCAAAAACAACTTTCCGAAAGGAGAGTTGTTTCTTTTTTCGACATTTTGCGTCTTGTTTCTTATTCGTCTGGACAATTTCGAAAGGATCAGATATGGCTGCAACACTTGTTTTGGAAGACGGAACCGTAATCGAGGGACAGGCATTCGGTGCAGAAACCGACACAGTGTTCGAGTTGGTCTTCAACACCAGCATGACGGGGTATCAGGAAATCCTTACCGACCCATCCTATCGTGGACAGGGTGTGCTATTTACAGTTTCGCATATTGGCAATGTCGGAATCAATTTGGAAGATGATGAGTCGGTCAGGCCCCAGGTTTCCGCGGCTGTGATTCGTTCTCTCAGCCCCGTGGTGTCGAACTGGCGTTCGGCACTTTCTTTGTCTGAATGGTTCCGGGGACATTCTGTTCCGGGCATCAGCGGCGTAGACACGCGCTGGTTGACGCGCAAGTTGCGTGATGGGGGAACACAGAATGCTGCCTTATCGACCAGGGGCACATCGGCTGCGGAATTATTGAAGTTGGTGCGCGAGTGGCCAGGTCTTGCAGGCCGCGATATGGTGAAAGAAGTGACGTGCGACGAAACGTATCACTGGCAGGAGGATGCCGGGAGCAAATGGGTGGAACGACATCACGATGGGAGCAGAACGAATGGCCATAGACTCTCTGTCGTGGCGTATGACTTTGGCATTAAAGAAAATATTCTTCGCCATCTTTCTTCTTATGGGGCCAATGTAACGGTGGTCCCTGCAGACACGACCGCCGAAGAAGTCTTGAAACTGAGACCGAATGGTGTTTTCCTATCCAATGGGCCGGGCGATCCCGCCGGATTGCCATATGCCGTTGAAGCAGTGCATGGATTGATCGAAAGTGGCGTGCCAATTTTTGGGATTTGTCTCGGTCATCAATTGATCGGACGTGCCCTGGGCGCCGAGACACATAAACTGAAATTTGGTCATCATGGCGGCAATCATCCTGTCCAATATTTGCCCACAGGTGAAGTTCTTATTACTGCGCAGAATCATAATTACTTTGTCGCCGAAGGTGATCTGAATAAGGACGAAGTGGAGGTCAGATACAAAAGCCTGAACGATGATTCCGTCGAAGGCCTGCGGATGAAAAATAAACCTGTCTTCAGCGTGCAATTCCATCCCGAGGCGGCGCCAGGCCCGCACGATGCGCATGATATCTTCGACGAGTTTTTCCAGATGATCGAGGCGATCTATGAAACGAACTGATATTCACACCATCCTGGTCCCGGGTTCTGGCGCGATCATTATTGGCCAGGCCGCCGAATTTGATTATGCAGGTACGCAGGCCGTGAAAGCGTTGAAGGCGGAAGGGTACCGCGTGGTACTTGTCAACTCGAATCCGGCCACGATCATGACCGACCCCGAAATTGCGGACGCGACCTACATTGAACCGCTCACGCCCGAAGCGCTGCAAGCCATCATCGCGCAGGAGAGACCCGATGCCATGCTTCCTACCGTCGGCGGGCAAACGGGACTCAATCTCGCGTTGGCCCTCAGCGAAAACGGTGTGTTGGAGAAATATGGCGTGCAGCTGATCGGCGCCAATCTCAATGCGATCAAAGCCGCGGAAGACCGGCTGTTGTTCCGTGAGACCATGCACCAGAATGGCATCCCGGTTGCTCGTGGAGGCGCGGCGTATTCACTCAAGGAAGCCGAACAACTGATCCAGGAGACAGGTTTTCCCGTTCTCGTGCGGGCCTCGTTTGCAATGGGCGGCTCGGGTGCATCGTGGGTCTATGAACCGTCACAGCTTCCTGAAGCAGTTCACAAAGCGATCGAAGAATCTCCCATCGGGCAGGCATGGCTCGAAGAATCGGTGCGCGGCTGGAAGGAATACGAACTCGAAGTGATGCGCGATAAAGCCGATAACTTTGTTGTTGTCTGTTCCATCGAAAATCTTGACCCCATGGGTGTGCATACCGGTGACAGCATCACTGTGGCGCCGGCGCAAACGCTCACCGACCGTGAGTATCAAATTCTGCGAGATCTGGCACATCGTGTGCTGACCGCTGTTGGTGTGGAAACAGGCGGCTCGAATGTGCAATTTGCCGTGGATCCGAAAACGGGCCGTGTGGTGGTGATCGAGATGAACCCGCGCGTCAGCCGTTCGTCTGCGCTGGCCTCCAAGGCGACCGGTTTCCCAATCGCCAAGCTTGCTGCGCTGATCGCGATTGGCTATACCCTCGATGAGATCACCAACGACATCACAAAACAAACCAAGGCAGCCTTCGAGCCGTCGTTGGATTATGTCGTTGCCAAAATTCCTCGCTGGGCATTCGAGAAATTCCCCGGCGTAGATGGCACTCTGGGTCCACAGATGAAGTCTGTCGGCGAAGTGATGGCGCTCGGGCGGACGTTCCCCGAAGCGCTCAATAAGGCCGTTCAATCGCTGGAGATCGGCGTCGATGCGCTGGACGGTTCTGGTCCTCACCTCCAGTTGCCGCTGGAGCCTGAAACGTTATCTACCCTCAGCACTCCTTTTGCCGACCGCTTGTTCCGCGTGTATCGTGCGGTTCGGCAGGGACTGCCATTGGAAGAAATTTCCGAAGCCACAGGCTACGATCTATGGTTCCTGGCGCAGATGAGGGAGATCAGTAATTGGGAAGTAGTAATTAGGGATTGTAAGACCGACAATGAACTCAGATCTGTTCTTCGACTGGCTAAACAAATGGGTTTTGCTGATGCTCACATTGCCCGCCTACTTACCAATTACCAATCACCAGTTACCAATATCCGCGAACTGCGTAAGAGGCTCGGCATTTTGCCAACGTTCCAGCGGGTCGACACCTGTGCTGCAGAGTTCGAAGCGCAAACGCCCTACCTATACAGCGCCTATGAAATGGAAGATGAGTCGCGCCCAACCGACAAGCAAAAGATCTTGATCCTTGGGGGCGGACCCAATCGCATTGGGCAGGGAATTGAATTCGATTACTGCTGTTGTCAGGCGGCGTTTGCTCTGTCGAAGATGGGCTTTGAGACCATCATGTACAACTGCAATCCCGAGACCGTCTCCACAGATTACGACACAGCGGACCGGTTGTATTTCGAGCCGCTCACCTTGGAGCACGTCTTGAACGTCATCGACCGCGAGCAGCCTCTTGGCGTGATCGTCCAGTTTGGCGGGCAAACGCCGCTCAACCTGGCGTCCGGGCTGGAAGCGGCGGGTGTAAAAATTCTCGGCACGTCGCCTCAGGCGATCCAGATCTCCGAAGATCGCGAAGAGTTTGCAAAACTGCTCGAACAGTTGGATATTCCTCAGCCGGAAAACGGCATCGCTCGTTCGCTGCAGGAAGCGCGCCAGGTCGCAGAGCGAATCGGATATCCGGTGTTGGTGCGCCCATCGTTCGTGCTCGGCGGACGCGCCATGGCTTTCGTCGAGTCGGAAGAACATTTAGCGGGATTCATCGAAAAGGCGATCGAAGCGGCGCCGGGTCAACCGATCCTGATCGACAAGTTCATGGAAGATGCCTTTGAGATCGATGTCGATGCACTGGCAGATGGAGAACGTGTCGTGGTTGGCGCGGTGATGCAGCACATCGAGGAAGCGGGAGTCCATTCGGGCGACGCGGCTTGTGTACTGCCGCCATACAAGGTGAGCGCTTATCACCAGGGCATCATGCGTGAGTATACCGAGCAGCTGGGGCTTGCTCTTGGCGTGCGCGGATTGATGAATGTCCAGTTTGCGTTGAAAGATGAAATCGTCTGTGTGCTGGAGGTAAATCCGCGTGCTTCGCGAACGGTGCCTTATGCCAGCAAGGCGACTGGATTGAATATGGCCTACGTCGCTGCGCAGGTAATGGCCGGATGCCGGCTGGAAGAACTCAATGTCACGAGAGAGCCGCGTGTCAATGGCTTCTTTGTTAAAGAAGCTGTGTTGCCTTTCAAGAAGCTGCCCGGTTCCAGTTCACTGCTTGGCCCCGAGATGCACTCCACCGGTGAAGTCATGGGACACGCCACCCGCTTTGGTCATGCCTTCGCCAAATCGCAGACCGCCGCCGGGACCAGCCTGCCGCAAAGTGGGGCGGTGCTGATCACGGTCAATGATTTTGACAAGGGGGCGGCGCTCAAATTCGCGCGCGATATGTATCGCATGGGATTCAAACTCTATGCCACAATCGGTACTGCCCTGATGCTTCAAAAAGTGGGAATGACTGTTGAAGTGGTGGCCAAAGCCCAGGATGGTTCAAGGCAAATCGTTGATCTGATCCGTGCGGGAAAGATCCAATTGGTACTGAATACACCACTGGGGCCACATGCACACAGTGACGGCGCCGCGATGCGCACGGCGGCGATTGCC
Organism: uncultured Anaerolinea sp.; assembly: GCA_964489725.1. Lineage (GTDB taxonomy): Bacteria > Chloroflexota > Anaerolineae > Anaerolineales > Villigracilaceae > Defluviilinea. The sequence goes on from CAZBAX010000007.1 coordinate 61,445, forward strand.
ATGAACATCCCGTTGCTCACGACTCTATCGGCAGCGATGGCAGCTGTATCCGCGATCCAGGCTTTGAACAAGCAGGAACTGAACTATCGAAGTTTGCAGAGTCATTTTCAGAAGGTAAGCTGACTATTGAATCTCATTCAGAGGCTTTTCCAATTGAGCGTATCTCAACGACAGTCTTCCGTCATTGCTTCGTCGTGGCGCTTTTCGCGCCACGACGAAGCAATCCTACTTACGGTAAACAGCGAATAGATCGTGCGGAGGATTGCTTCGCTCCGCTCGCAATGACGGGACTCGATTCGATTCTTAATCCGGTAAGTTCTCCAGAGCCTGCTTCAAATCTGCAATTAGATCTTCCGCGTCCTCACAGCCGACACTGTAACGGATAAAGCCTTCTGACACTTTGTCGCCGCCCCAGCGCCCGCGTCGTTCTGCCATCGTGTGCACGCCGCCAAAGCTGGTGGCTTCATACACCAGCTTGCAGTTCTTCAGGAATGCTTCCGCATGCTGCAGGCTGGCAAGCTCAAAACTGACTATGGTTCCATAGAACTTCATCTGTCTGGATGCAATTGGATAGGCTGGGTCATTCGGCAAACCGGGATAGCGCAATCCCTTCACCTCCGGTCGTGACGCCAGGAATTCGGCAACTGCGAGCGCGTTTTTTGCATGTCGTTCAATTCTCATGTCGAGAGTTGCCAGTGAGCGATGAGCCAGCCAGACTTCCATGGGACCTGGGATTGCGCCCATCTGTGTTCGCCAGGCGCGAAGCTTGTCAGCGAGTGCGCTATCTTTTACCGAGACATGTCCGAGCAAAAGGTCACTATGCCCGGTTGTGACTTTGGTATCGGACGAGAGCGAAACGTCTGCTCCCAACGACAGGGGTTGCTGCCCGAGGCAGGATACGGTCGTGGTATCCACCACCAGGAGCGCACCCGCCGCATGAGCGTCCTCCGCAAGCTCGGCGATATCGCATACATCCAGCCCCGGGTTGCTCGGAGACTCCACCCATAGAAGCTTTGCGCCTTGCAGGAACTCTTTTTGTGCGTTATCGGCCGTCGGTGCGAACTTAACTTCCACGCCCAGGGTTGTGAAGAAGCCGCTGGCAACCACGCGGGCCGCATAGTATGCATCGGATGGCATGACCAGCCGGTCACCCGCTTTCAGGATCGCTCCGAGAGTTGCCGTGACTGCCGCCATTCCCGACGAATAGATCACCGTTGCACTGCCACCTTCCAGCTCGGTGATCGCGTTTTCATAGGCCGACCATGTTGGGTTGTGATACCGTCCATATGCATAGGCGGAACTGGACGGATCACCGCTCAGATGGTATGTCCCGGCGAACGTGGGACCTGGAAGAAACGGGCCGCCTTGCTTCGTCTCGGGTAAGCCTGCTCTGAGAACTCGAGTTGCTTGCTTCATGAGATACCTCCAATGCCAGAAGAATTTTTCATCAAACGAATCAGAATGCCCCTATTTTATACAGGGATTCCATTCCGCTGCTATGCCAATATCAAGAACACTGACCGTTGATAACAATTCACTGCAGGAGGGTACTACCCCTTGGTCAAATCTTCATTACCCAAATGGGTACTCTTTCCTATCCGATGGTCTAAAATCATTGACGCATTTCACATTTCGAGTAGAATTTTGCCCAATATGTTGTTAGCACTTGCATTACCGCGTACCCGTCGTCCAAAGCCAACTTCTTATACGGAAGGTTGGGTCTCTCTCGCTTGGATGATGGAGCAGTAACGCACGCACGCGCTGATGCACGCAGGTCCACACAAGCAGCCCGCCTTCCCGGTGGGCTGTTTTTATTTTGTTCAGACCCGACAGGTTTTATCGAGACAGTAGACAGACTAACCACTAGGACTGCAAGGGAGTCCAACAATGGTGCGTTCGCGAAAACCTGTCAGGTTTCAAAGGAGAAAAATGAGTCCGAAACCGCAAGTAAAGAAAGCTGTATTAGCCTACTCGGGTGGGCTGGATACATCGGTGATCGTGCCGTGGCTGAAAGAAAACTACGGCTGCGAAGTGGTCTGTTTTTGCGCCGATGTGGGGCAGGTGGATGAAGACCTGGTGGGGCTCGAGCAGAAGGCGATCAGGAGCGGCGCCAGTCAGTTCATTTTGCATGACATGAAAGAAGAATTCGCCAGCGAATACCTCTTTCCTATGTTGAAGATGGGGGCAGTGTATGAACACAAGTATTTATTGGGCACATCGGTGGCCCGTCCTTTAATTGCAAAGCATTTGGTAGATGTCGCTCACGAGGTCGGTGCAGATGCCATCGTGCATGGTGCAACCGGCAAAGGGAATGACCAGGTCCGTTTTGAGCTCACGGTGATGGCGCTGGACCCGCGCCTCAAGATCATTGCTCCGTGGCGTGAGTGGGGTATCCGCTCGCGTGAAGATGCGATCGCATATGCCGCAAAGCACAACGTGCCCGTGACGGCCACGATCAAATCGATTTACAGCCGCGATTCGAATCTCTGGCACCTCTCTCATGAGGGCGGTCTGCTAGAAGATCCATGGAATGAACCCGAAGAAGTGATGTATCAGATCTCTACTTCACCTGAAAATGCACCTGAGCAAGCCGAATATGTCGAGCTCACATTTGAAAGCGGCAATCCCTGCGCGGTGAATGGCGAACAAATGTCGCCTGCCCGGATCGTCGAAACGCTCAACGCCATCGGTGGCGCGCACGGTGTCGGACGGGTTGACCTGGTCGAGAACCGTCTCGTGGGAATGAAGTCTCATGGTGTCTACGAAACACCCGGCGGAACCATTTTGCTCCATGCACATCGTGAACTCGAGTCTTTGGTGCTCGACCGCGAGACGATGCACTTCAAGGAAATGGTCGCCGTGAAATATGCCGAGCTGACTTACAACGGTTTGTGGTTTACGCCCTTACGAGAAGCGCTCGATGCATTCGTCAACGCTACGCAGGGACCTGTTACGGGCACTGTGCGTCTCAAACTCTATAAAGGCAACATCATCGTCGCGGGTCGCAGCTCGCCCTTCAGCTTGTACCGCGAAGATTTCGCAACGTTTGGCCAGGAGGACGTCTACGATCAGAGCCACGCCGAAGGATTCATTCGACTCTTCGGCTTGAGCTTGAAGGTCCGCGCTCTGAATGGGCTGCCAGTTTCCGGGTTGGATATGCCCAAACCCGATTACTCAAGATTCAAACGAGACTAACACTGCTCCTTTCGGGGCTCAGTCCCGAAAGAGCATAGGAGCACACATGACCCTGTGGGGCGGCCGCTTTTCCACCAAACTCAACGACCAGGCCTGGGACTTGAATTCGTCTCTGCCGGTAGATCAACGCATGTCCATTCAGGATGTGGATGGCAGCCGCGCCTGGGCAGAGGCAATCCATCGCGCCGGGATCCTTTCGGATAAGGAGCACGCCTCGATCTCACTCGGGCTTGCCACCGTTAAAGAAGAATTCGCTTCGGGACGGTTTTCCTTCGCGCCCTCCGATGAGGACATTCACACCGCGGTGGAGCGCAGGCTGACAGAGTTGATCGGCGACGCGGCCGGCAAGCTGCATACCGGACGCAGCCGCAACGACCAGGTCGCGACCGATTTTCGGTTGTGGATGCTGCAAGCCCTGCCAGCCCTTAAAACTGCGCTGCAAGAGATGCACTCCATACTGGTCGAGCGGGCAGAAGCGGCGGGTGACACGATTATGCCCGGTTATACCCACTTGCAGCGTGCTCAGCCTGTTCTGTTGGCGCACTGGTGGCTCAGTCATTACTGGCCGTTGCAGCGCGACAGCGAACGTTTGCAGGACTTGACGAAACGAGTCTCCGTGCTGCCGTTGGGATCCGGCGCATTAGCGGGCGTCCCGTTTGATATCGACCGGGCGGCTTTGGCGGATGCGCTTGGATTTGCGGATGTTTCCCAAAACAGTATCGATGCAGTTTCCGATCGGGATTTCGCTGCCGAGTACCTGTTCTGCACCACGCTGATCGGCATCCATTTGAGCAAATTGGCTGAACAGATCGTACTGTTCACGAGCGCCGAGTTTGGTTTCTTTGAACTATCGGATGCATACTCTACAGGCTCGAGCTTGATGCCTCAGAAAAAGAATCCCGATGTGTTCGAACTGACGCGCGGTAAAGCTGGAACGTTATTGGGGCTATTAGCAGGCTTGCTTGCAACTCTCAAAGGATTACCCTCCACCTACGATAAGGATTTACAGGAAGATAAAGCGCCTGTCTTTCAGGCAACCGATACCTTGCTGGCCATCCTGCCCGTACTGGCTGGCGCGCTGCGAACCATTACAGTCAAAACTGAACGAATGCGAAACGCCATTGATGCGACGATGATGGCAACAGACCTGGCAGATTACCTCGTCAACAAGGGCGTTCCATTTCGAGACGCTCATTCGCTGGCAGGAAAAGCTGTGCGCGCCGCGGCGGAAGCGAACGTTTCGCTGGAGGAAATGTCCCTCGAAGCGTATCAGGCCATCGGCCCGTTCGAAGCGGACGTCTACCAGGTGTTCGACCCAATGAAATCCATCGACAAGAGAAATGCGACTGGCGGCACCAGCCGTCAATCGGTCAAAAAACAAATTGCAAAGTGCCGCGAAAGCCTTCAAACGTAAAATGGAAATCCGAATTTCAATCCATGTCACAAGTTTGATGAATCATGCAACAAGCGGTAAACAAATCAAAGGAGCATAAATCATGTCTACTGTTATCTGTCCCGAATGTGAAGCCCAGATCGAACTGGCAGCCGGTACCGAAGTTGGCGAAATCCTGGTCTGTTCCGACTGCGGTGTGGATCTCGAAATTACTGCACTTGACCCCGCCATTGTGCAGCTCGCTCCCATGGAACAGGAAGACTGGGGCGAATAACATCAACCGTAAGTTGTAATTGGTAATTTGTAGCCGCCAATTACAAATTACCAATTACGGAGATTTTATGCAACGACGACTCAAACTTGGTGTGCTGTATTCGCGGGTACGCGTCGAAGAGAAATGGATCTTCGGCGCCATGGAAAAGCGCGGCATTGATTATGACCGTCTCGATGACCGCGCCATCCATTTTGATTTGAATCATCCAGAACCGTGGCAGGAATACGATGCGGTGCTGGAGCGCAGTATCAGTTATAACAGCGGCTTGTATGCGCTGCGGCTCTTGAATGCATTTGGCGTGCCGACCGTCAATTCTGCCGCTGTGGCAGAGATCTGCGGTGACAAATTAATGACCAGCGCTGCACTTGCGCGCGAGCGCGTTCCGCAACCGCACAATGCGACCGCATTCACACCGGAGGCTGCCCTCGAGGCCATCGAAGCATTTGGCTACCCGGTGGTGTTGAAGCCGGTCGTTGGGTCGTGGGGACGATTGCTGGCAAAGGTCAATGACCGCGACGCAGCAGAAGCGGTGTTGGAGCACAAATCGACATTGGGCTCGGCGCAGCATTCTGTGTTCTATATCCAGGAATATATCGACAAGCCGGGACGTGACATCCGTGCCATTGTGATCGGTGAGCGTGTGTTGACCGCCATGTATCGCAAATCGGAGCACTGGATCACGAACACGGCCCGCGGCGGCGAAGGCGAATTATGCCCGATCACGGCCGAGATCGAAGATTTGTGTCTGCGGGCCGCGAATTCTGTTGGCGGTGGTGTATTGGCTGTGGACCTGGTCGAACATCCTGAAAAAGGCCTGGTCGTCAACGAGATCAATCACACGATGGAGTTTCACACAATGCAGCCTGTCAGCGGGATCGATATCGCCGGCGAGATCGTGGAATACACGATGAGTGTGGCAAAGAACGGTGAGCGGTTGTCAGTAGCCGGTAAACAGTGGCCAGTAAGCAGTAGTCAGTAAACACTAGTCGGTAAACAGTGGGCAAGACTGATCACCAACAACCGAATACTGAACACTAAACACTGAACACTGAACACTGTTTTTTTCAGAGGAGCAATTATTGATGGTTACAGTTTCTATCATTGGTGGTTCTGGTTATGGAGGTGGCGAATTACTGCGCTTATTGCTCGGACACCCATGCGTGGAAGTGAGGCAGGTGACCTCGCGCTCACATCTGGGCGAGTATGTATATCAGGTCCATCCAAATCTTCGCAAACGGACGCAGTTGAAGTTCAGCGACCCCGCGGCGCTGGAACCGGTTGACCTCTTATTTCTTGCTCAACCGCATGGGCAAGCTCAACGTCACATTGAAGAATATGCCCGGCTTGCGACAAAGATCATCGATCTGGCGGCCGATTTTCGTTTGCGGGATGCGGCGTTTTACGAGCAATGGTACGGCGAGAAACATGCTGCGCCGGAATGGTTGAGCAAATTTGTATATGGACTTCCTGAACTTCACCGGGCCGAGATGGCAGCCGCAAATTACATCAGCGGCGTGGGGTGCAACGCTACGGCGAGTAACCTTGCATTGCTGCCCCTCGTCAAAGCGGACCTGCTGGACTCGTCCGCGCCGATCTTTGTTGAGATCAAAGTAGGTTCTTCTGAGAGTGGGGCTGAAGGTAATTCTGGTTCACTTCATGCAGAACGAGCGAATGTGATCAGAACATTCTCGGCGTTTGGCCATCGACATACGGCGGAGGTGATCCAGGAAATGGGTATCAAAGATATATCCCTCACCATGACCGCAGTCGATCTGGTGCGCGGTGTTTTGGCGACGGCTCATGCCAAAGTAAAACAGGGCGTGGCAACAAAAGATCTGTGGAAGGCATACCGTGCGGTGGCAAATGAAAACCCGTTCCTGCGCATAGTCAGAGAGCAGCGTGGGATTTACCGAGTTCCGGAACCGAAAATACTGGCTGGGTCGAACTACGCCGATCTGGGCTTCGAGCTCGATGAGAGCAATGGACATATTGTTGCCATGTGCGCCATCGATAACTTAATGAAGGGCGCCTCTGGTACAGCGGTGCAATGCATGAACTTGATGATGGGCTGGGATGAAACGACCGGCCTGGAATTTATGGGATTGCATCCGATCTAGGCAGATTAGTAGACAGGTATACAAGTAGACAAGTACACAAGTATTGGAGAACGTGTTTACGTGTCTACCTGTGTACTTGTTTACTCTCATCCGAGGAAATATGGCAGACAGAGTAATTGTAGTGAAACTTGGCGGCACTGAAGGTGTTGATTTTTCAGCGATCTGCAGCGACGCGGCCGGCTTATTAAAGCAAGGTAAACAGCTTGTCCTTGTGCATGGCGGCTCTGCAGAGGCGAATGCACTCGGCGACTCATTGGGCACGCCCGCCAGGATGATCACGTCGCCTTCCGGGTACACGTCACGTTACACCGATCGCAAGACGCTTGAGATTTTCCTGATGGCAGTCAACGGCAAGGTCAATTCGTTCCTGACGGAACAGTTACAGATGCTGGGTGTTAATGCGTTTGGGTTGTGCGGTCTCGATGGAAAGCTGTTGCAAGCCGTACGCAAGGATTCGATCCAGAGCATCGAGAATGGCAAGCGCAAGATCATCCGGGATGATTACACCGGCAGGATCGAAACTGTGAATCATGAATTACTGTCGATGCTATTGACCGCCGGTTACGTGCCTGTCATTGCGCCGGTGGCCGTCAGCGAAAGAGGGGAGGCGCTCAACGTGGATGCCGACCGGGCCGCAGCGATGGTGGCGGCCGCTTTGAAAGCGGAGACGTTGATCCTGTTGACGGCGGTCCCCGGGCTGATGCGAAACTTCCCGGATGAGTCAACGCTCATTCGGCAACTGCCGCAGAGTCAACTGTCGGCGGCGAGTGAAGCGGCGCAGGGCCGTATGAAGAAGAAAGTCCTGGGCGCGGAGGAAGCGCTCAACGGCGGCGTGACTCGCGTCGTCATCGCAGATGGACGAATTCAGAATCCAATATCAAATGCCTTACAAGGCCATGGAACGGTGATCCAATGCACAGTACTTTAGTGAATGCACATGAAATTTTAGAGATAGAAACAAGGCATGGCGCGGGAACCTATGCCAAGCAGCCGCTCGTGATCGTGCGCGGACAAGGCGCTTTGCTGTTCGATGCGGATGGCGTGGAATATTTGGACTGCGCCGCAGGACACGGCGTTGCCAACCTCGGTCATGCCCACCCGAAAGTTGCAGAGGCGCTCTACAAGCAGGCGTCTACGCTGATCACGTTATTCGAGTCGTTCCCGAACGATAAGCGGGCTGCATTGATGAAGAGACTCTCCTCGCTGGTGGACGGCCTGGACCGGGTCTTCCTGTGCAACTCAGGGACTGAGTCTGTGGAGGCGGCCTTCAAATTTGCGCGCATTTCCACAGGACGCAAAAATATTGTCGCGGCGATGCGTGCCTTTCATGGACGAACCTATGGTGCACTCTCGGCGACGTTCAACAAGAAGTATCGCGAAGGGTTCGAGCCGCTTGTGCCAGGCTTCAGCCATGTGCCATACAATAACATCGAAGCCCTCGAAAAAGCCGTGAATGAAGAGACCGCAGCTGTGATCCTGGAAGTGATACAAGGTGAAGGCGGTGTGTATCCTGCGACGGCAGAGTATATTCAGGCGGCGCGCCAGATCTGCGATCAGCGCGGCGCTTTGCTGATCGTGGATGAGATCCAGACGGGGTTTGGTCGCACCGGGGTGTTGTTTGCCATTCAGCATTTTGGTGTAGTACCCGACCTGCTGGCGTGCGCAAAGTCTATTGCTGGCGGTGTGCCGATGGGCGCGGTGTTGATCGGGCCCAACGTAAAGAACCTGACCCCAGGCGTGCACGGTTCGACGTTCGGTGGAAACCCGTTGGCATGCGCGGCAGCCCTCGCGGCGCTGGACGTGATCGAAGAGGAAAACCTGGCGCGCCAGGCGCTGGTCAAAGGCGCGTATATGGTGGATAAGCTTCGAAGAATCGAATCCTCGAATATCCGCGAAGTGCGCGGCAAAGGATTGATGGTGGGCATCGAGCTGAAACAGAAGGTCGCCCCGTATATCAAGGAATTACAGGATAAGAAGATCATCGCCTTGAACGCCGGGATGACCGTCATCCGATTGCTGCCGCCGCTGGTGATCAGCTACGGTCAGATCGATCACCTGGTGGATGTACTCACCGACGTATTGGTGAACGAGCTTGTCCCCGTGGAAGCCTAACGAATGAGCGAATTCGAGACGCTGGTTGGCTTGGTGTCACACTATAGTCCATCGGGCCAGGAACGCGGCGCAGTGGATTGGCTCGTGATGCGGATGAAGTCACTCGGCTACGACCAAGCATTTGTGGATGGTGCCGGGAATGCGGTTGGACTGATGGGAACTGGACCAAAGCAGATCGTGTTATTAGGTCATATCGATACGGTGCCGGGAGAAATTGAAGTTACCCTCACCCCTACCCCCGCTCCCGAAGCGAGAGGGGGACTTTTGTATGGGCGGGGGGCGGTGGATGCGAAAGGTCCGCTGGCATGTTTTGTGGATGCCGTAGCACAGATTGGAGCACGTGACGGGTGGCAATATGTTGTCATCGGCGCGGTGGAAGAGGAACGGGACTCAGAAGGAGCGCGCTTCATTGCTGATCGATATATACCGGACTTCCTGATCGTCGGTGAGCCCAATCATTGGGACCGGGTCGCGCTCGGCTATAAAGGAAGCGCCTGGGCGAATATCACAGTGAAACGCGCCCAGGCACATACGGCAAGCGGAGAACAAACCGCTGCGGAAATTGCCGTCGAAATGTGGCTTAAGATCAAGGATTACACAGATATCTTTAACGAGGGCAAACACAAGGCATTCGATAAATTGCTGGTCACGTTGCGCGGATTCGAATCTGAGTCCAATGATTTCGAGCAATGGGCGCGGTTGAAAGTGGGAGTCCGGTTGCCGGTGGATGTATCGCCGGCGGATTGGTACGCGAAATTGAACGAAATTACGGGTGACGGTGACTTGTGCGTCGAACCGATCGGGTATGCCGTCCCGGCATGGGAGTGTGCGAAAAACACCCAGCTTGTACGCGCCTTCCTAAGCGGAATCCGCTCACGGGGAGGCGAGCCGCGCTTCGTCTATAAAACGGGGACAGCTGATCTAAATATCGTGGCGCCAGTCTGGAAATGCCCGGCTTTGGTGTATGGTCCCGGTGATTCTGCGCTGGATCATACGCCAAATGAGCATATTGATTTGCAGGAGTATGCAAGAGCCGTCAGCGTGTTGACTCATGTATTGCGGACGATTAATACCTGATGAAAATCGGCTATAATTAAGGCCCCGGCACCTGTAGCTCAATTGGATAGAGCGTTTGTCTTCGGAACAAAAGGTTGGGAGTTCGAGCCTCTCCAGGTGCACTACTTCTGCTAATCCATCGTCTTTTCTTTGAATCAGAAACGCCACCTCTGCAAAGAAGGTGGCATTTTGTTGTGTATATCTTCCTCGACGCCTGGACCATTAAAGTACAAGAGCCCGGGAGGAGGACCGGGCTCTTGTACAGAGGAGAGAGGGGAAACTATTCTCTGCGTGCCGAGCGTCTTGTGATCTGGACTTCCTGCTGGCACAGAGAGGTCTGTTGCTCACATAACACTCGTTCGAGGACCACCATCATGATGATAAGAAGCGTTGCCGCAAAAAATATTTCCATGCCCATAGGATAGCACGGAACACCAATTTCGCGTTTTGCAGTGGGCTAACAAACGCAAAACAAATATGCAAACGCACATGGTCTCGTTCAGCGCCACAATTCCGCATGGAGGCAATCGGTACTGGTACGAAGAAGATCACAAAAGCAAGTACGTTCTGCACTTGTATCAATTCGTGGAAATCGGGAATGATGTACTCAGCTGACCTGTGTCGGGATTCGCTCAACGATGCCAGACACGAATCCATTCAGCGCGAGGGCATTTTATGAACTCTGAACATACAGTGATCGTCGGCACATGCCTGCCCAGGTTCTGGATATGAAGATCATTGCATTGGAACGCGAGCTGGCCGGCGCGACATCTGAAGCAGACCAACGATTCGCACGAGATGAAGCGCACAAAGCCTGAGACCTGCATCAGTCGGGCTTGATCCGAGAACTGTATTTCCGGGCAGATGAGTCGAGTGCCGTGCTGGTCCTGGAATGTGAATCGACCGATGACGCAGCAAAGATTCTCGCCGAATTGCCATTTGTTCGTGAAGGCTTGATTTCCTTTGAACTGATTCCGCTTCGGGCTTATCCTGGATTTGCAAGGTTGTTCAAGTAGAAAGAATGTATGGTGAAGTCCCCACATTTTTTCTTGTGGGAATTAGAGTAAATGACGATTTTGGAGTGCAGGAGCTTGCTCCTGCAATTTCGGGCGGCAAGTGCCGCCACGGCGACGCCGTCCGACTCCAAAGCTAAACCTGTGATTTACTGAATTTCAGTAAATCACGATTCTCATGTCACTCTGAGTGAGCGTTCGTTGCGAACGAAGAGTCTCGGCGCAAATTACGGGAGATTCTTCGTTGCCAGAAGAACGTTGGCTCCTCAGAATGACAAACCTGTGATTTACTGAATTTCGCTTCTTTGCTCAAGTAATTGACTGCCACACTTGAACTCCAGTGGTGAGCACAGGCATGGATAGGTGGCCATCCTGAACTACGAGAGTCTGTCTTGTAAAGATCTCTCGAAACCGAGCCCCATCCTGGACCGCGCCTTCACGCACCGATACAGCACGGGCCGGGCAGTCATTTGGACCGCGATTGCCGGCGACCAGAATCTGTTCCTGATCTGTGTCACGCAGGAAGACAAGGGTATCTGTGTCAGCAGATAGGACCTGGAAGCCGCCATCGATCAGCGCCGCAGACGTCCTGCGTAGTTGAATGAGTTGTTGATAGAACTGCTTTAGGTCGGAATCCCACTTTGCCGATTCCCAGATCATGGGGTCGCGGGCACCTAGCGAGTTATCTGCGATCATACCGATCTCGTCGCCATAATAGACGCAGGGGACTCCCACGTAGGTGAATAACAATGCAACCGCAAGACGATTAAGTGCAGAGCTTCCCCTCACCAGGTGAAGGATACGAGCCGTATCATGTGAGCCAAGCAGATTGAATTGCTGACGGGCAACCGCCCAGGGGATCGCGGCCCGATATGCGTTCCATGTTTCGATCAATGCATGGGTAGACCATGGAAGATTCGATTCAACGTGTTTGGGCTCAGCATGCTGCCCAACCTGAAAGTGATCCAGCCAATACAGCAGTGGATGTGTGAACCCGGCGTAGTTCATCGTCGCGTCCAGACTGTCGCCTTGAAGCTGACGGCTGCCGTCGAAGAAGTTTTCTCCCAAAAGATAAGCCTGCGGATTCTCTGCTTTTACCGCGGACCGAATCCCACCCCAGACTTCCATTTCCAGTTGGTCTCTGCCGTGACGTGCGAGCATATTTGCCACGTCTACGCGCCAGCCATCGGAGGAATACGGCTGCCGCAACCAGCGTCGAAAGATCGAATCGGATCCGGCGTAGATCGCTTCACGCAGGGATTTACTGCGGTAATTCAATTTCGGAAGGCTGCGCACGCCGAGCCATGACTCGTATTCGTTGGGATGCTCGTGGAATGTAAAGAACTCCGTAGAGGGCGCAGTTGCGTCGGCAATTGCAGATTGGAACCAGGGATGCTTCACACCGCAATGATTGGGGACAACATCCAGGATGTAGCGCATGTCGTGTTCGGTCAAAGCGAGGCGTAGGGAGACTAAAGCCGTATTGCCTCCCAAATGAGGGTCCACATTTTCATAATCCACTACATCGTAGCGGTGGTTGCTGAATGCAGTAAAGATCGGGTTGAAATAAATAGCATTGACGCCAAGGCCTGTAAGGTAGTCGAGATGCGCTTCCACGCCGGGGAGGTCACCACCATAGAACTCAACCATCGCCTGGGGCCATTGTCCCTGCGGTTCGTTCCATCGCTTCGCTTTTGACGGCTGTCCCCAATATTCGAATTCATCATTGCGGACGTTACTTTCCACGTCACCATCGGCGAATCGATCGGGAAAGATCTGGTAAAAAACGCTGTCCCTGACCCAGGTGGGCGAATCATAGTCCGCTAGCAGACGGAAGTCGTTGGCATCGGTGGGGACGTGGCGCTGTGGTCCCAGCCCGTTGTACCACCAGACTCCATCGCTGGTGAAAAGGAGAAAGCGGTACGACGTGACCGGCATGTTGATGCGGATGGTTGCCTCCCACCACCGGCAGGCAGGATTCGGCTGGGAAGGAGCCGGGTGCATCTCTGCAAGGAATTGCTCACCGTCGGGGCAGGTCCGCAGCAGGAGGCGGTCGACCGGCGTCTCTGCAGCCGCGCGTATCCGAATTGTGACCTGGTCACCGATATGTAGTTCAGGGGTGTCGTGTTTCACATAGCGTGAGGAACCATCATGGTGAATGGAGTTGAGATACACAGGATCCATAACTGTGGGGAAGTGTAACATATGCAACGAACGGCTGAGAATCCTGGCTGCCAGCCAGTAAATTTTAGCCAGTTTCTTCGTTAATATATTTCAATATGACAACGGATATTCCTGTACCCCAGCCGTATGAATGGACGTTCCGCAGGGTGGTGTGGGCCACACTGCTATTTGCGTTTGTGGTCTTTTGTTTCTGGCTTGTCTATCGATTCTATGAAGTCGTCTTCACTTTATTTATCGCCATCGTATTTGGGACCGTGATCCGTCCTGTTGTCGAGCGCCTGGCGCAACGAGGGATTCCGCGAATGGCAGCCGTGCTCGTTGTATATCTGGCGCTTTTGCTCCTTGTAGCGGGCTTTCTCTGGCTAGTATTTCCGTTGCTTGCCGAGCAGGTTAGCGCGATTTCCAATGAATTGCCTGGGCTGTATCAAAGCCTGCGAGATGGGCTGGTCAACTCCTCGAATTTGCTGTTTTCCCGTTTTGGCGCGTCGCTGCCCGCTTTGTTGCCGTCCATGACACCGGGTCAACAGACCACTGAAGAGGTGATGGACTCGGCAGCGCAATTCTGGCTATATCTGACGACGATCGCCCAGGTCTTTGTGGCAGTGATCGTGGTGCCGGCGCTCACGCTGTACTGGACACTGGACGGACCTCGCATTATTAAATTGCTGTTGCTGTTGATCCCGCAGGACGAGCGTGAAGGCATCAGCGATTTGATCGCGACCATGGAAGCCAAAATCGGATTTTATCTGCTTGGGCAGGCCATTCTTTGCTTTGTGGTCGGTGGGCTGGCGTTGATCGCCTATCTGCTGATCGGCTTGCCCAACGCTTTGGTGCTGGCGCTGATCGCAGGTGTGTTGGAGGCAGTGCCGATGATCGGCCCATTTCTGGGGGCAGTCCCTGCGGCGCTGGTTGCCGTTCCGCTGGGGACAGATCGGCTTATCTGGGTGCTGGTGGCATCGATGATCATTCAGCAGGTGGAGAATGCGATCCTGGTGCCGCGCGTGATGAGCAGAACCGTGGGTGTGAATCCGTTCGTCACCTTATTGGCATTGTTCGCGTTTGGAACGCTATTTGGCGTGGCTGGCGCTTTCATGGCAATTCCGCTGGCAGTCATCATTCAACTGATCCTTGATCATTTCGTTTTCAAGCAGACAAATATAACCATGGAACCAGCGGAGGGACGTGACCATATCAGCCGTGTCCGCTATGAGGCGCAGCATCTGGTACAGGATCTTCGAAAGCAGGCCCGCGAACGAAAGCGCGGCTCGGAGGAAAAGGTCGAGCAGACTGAATATGTCATGGACGAGATCGAAGCCATTGCTGCCAATCTCGATGAGCTGTTGTCGCAGAGCAGCAATGCGGAGGACGAATGACGAAGCGGATCCTTGTGATTGCCATCGGAGTAATGTCAACACTGCTTGCGCTGGCGACCTTATGGCAATTCCGCACTGTAGTCATTTACGTATTGATCGCCCTGCTTATTGCCTCGGCATTTCGACCGACGCCGGGGAATGCAACGCTGCGGCCCCGGTTGGCGCGCGTACGATTGGTCCTCAGCTATGCTGGGAGTATGGCGTTGTTCCTTTTGTTGATCCTGCTTGCCGGGAAATTCCTGGTCAATGATTTTCACCAGCTGGTAGAAAGCATTACCGAACAGAGTACCTGGCTGCTGCCTGCGTGGCTGGAGGGAAGTACCGCGGAACGAGCTATATCAGAACGGCTGCCGACGCCAAATCAGCTCCTGGCCACCGTTATGGCTCAACGCGATCTTGTGTTGTCTACGCTGCTTGGCCTTACGGAGGGGGTAGGCACCGTGGTAAGCGGGCTGCTTGTTGCCTTGTTCCTAAGTGTGTACTGGAGCCTGAATCAGAATCATTTTGAACGCTTGTGGTTGTCGTTACTGCCGGCTACGATCCGTAAACGGGCGCGTTATATCTCGCGAGCGATCGAATATGAACTGGGCGCCTATACTCGAAGCGAAGTGATCCAGAGCGCGTTGGCGGTGATCCTGCTCGCCCCTGGCTATTGGCTGCTCGGTTCACCGTACCCGGCGCTATTGGCCGTCACGGGTGGGTTGGCCAGACTCGTCCCGGTGATCGGTTCTCCGCTGGCTGTGCTATTGCCTTTCCTGCTGGGATCGCTGACGAGTACACCACTGGGAATCTCCTCGGTCCTGTACACAACTGTGGTTCTGATCGTTCTCCAGATTTGGGTGGAACCGCACTTCTTTAAGCCCCGGCAGGATAACCCTGTACTGACCTTCATGATCCTGCTGGCGATGGCAGATGTATTCGGGCTGCTGGGAGTTGTTGCGGCCCCGCCGCTGTCGATCATCTGCCAGTCTCTTTGGCGTTTCCTGGTCGCGGAGCGTACTACAGATACAGGTTCGCCGGTGATCGACTTAAGAGGCCGATATGCCCGCCTACAGGACACGATCGATGAAATGGCGGGCGTGACTCCACCACTGGTGTTAAGCAGCATGGAGCGTCTCAACGAGCTGATCGAGAAAGCCGAACCGATCCTGGATATTAAACAACAGGAGGAACCGGCGAATGTATTGCGTGCCTCGTAAAGCGATTCTTAAAGGCTGCTGAACGTTGAGGTCAGTGCGGGATATAAATCTCTATACAAGAGATATTGTTTTTCATAGCTGGATCGATCGGGCGACGGATGTACGCTGCCGGTGATCTGGATCGCGCGATCACAAGCCGCCTCAACACTGGGGAATTTGCCTGCTCCCGTTGCTGCAAGCAGCGCGGCCCCGTACGCGGCTCCCTCCGTGGTGTTGACGGTGACCACCTCAGCCCCCAGAATATCAGCAAGGATCTGTTTCCATAACGGACTGCGCGCCCCGCCCCCGGTCACGCGGACCTGGGTCGCGTTCTCCAGCCCGGCGCTTTTCATCAGCTCGAAGCTGTCGCGCAGCCCAAAGGAAACGCCCTCCAATACGGCGCGTGTGAGGTGAGCGAGTCCGTGGCGAACGGTCAGCCCAACGAACGCGCCGCGCGCCAACGGGTCAGGATGCGGCGTGCGCTCTCCGGTCAAGTAAGGAAGGAACAGCAGTCCATCGCTTCCGGCTGGGATACTCTCCACCGGCGCAAGCAAGTCATCGTACGTGGTGCCAGGTGCAAATGTATCGCGATGCCAGCGCAGACTTCCTGCTGCTGAGAGCATGACTCCCATCAGATGCCATTTGCCTGGGACCGAATGACAGAACGCGTGCAGGCGCCCTTCGGGTTCAATGGTCGGCCCGTCGGTTGTGGCAAAGACAACACCGGATGTTCCTAGGCTAATGGAAACAACCCCGGTGCGCACGGCGCCCGTACCCACTGCGGCCGCGGCTTGATCACCGCCACCTGCCGCAACCGGTGTGCCAACTTTCAATCCAGTGAGCGCTGCCGCTTCTTCTGTGACGTAACCGGTGAATGCAGGTCCCTCAAACGTGGGCGGCATCCATGGGCGTGGAATGTCCAATGCTGCCAGCACTTCGTCGGACCAATCCCGCTTCTTCAAGTCGAACAACACGGTGCCGGCGCCATCGGCTTTGTCGATGGCATATTCGCCCGTCAGTTTGTAGCGCACATAGTCTTTCGGCAGGAGGACATGCTTCGCACGCGCAAAGATCTCGGGTTCGTTTTCTTTGACCCACAGGATCTTGGGCGCAGTAAACCCGGTCAACGCAATGTTGCCAGTGATCTGAATGAATTTTTCTGTTCCAACGATGCGATGGATCTCGTCACATTGGCTCTGTGTGCGCTGGTCGTTCCAAAGAATAGCGGGGCGAAGGACATTTCCCAGTTCGTCCAATAAGACGAGTCCATGCATTTGGCCTGTGAGTCCGATGCCTCCCACTTGCAGAGGATCGACCCCCGTATTCGCAAGCACAGCACGGATGCTCTCCACCGTCCCATCCCACCACAGCGACGGCGATTGCTCGCTCCATAACGGATGAGGAGTTTCATAGGAATACTCGCTGGATGCCACACCCAGTACATTTCCTGTTTCATTGATCAGGATCGCCTTGGTGGCGGTTGTGGATGAATCGATGCCAATAAAGTATTCCATGAGGGTTTGCTCCACCTTCTATCGATTCTTCTTGAAATATACATCTGCAAGGACAGCCAGTACCAGGACGATAGCCTTGACCACATACTGCCAGGCTGGCGCCACGTTCATCATTTGCAGGCCTGTCGAAAGGCTGGCAATAATCAACGCACCGATCAACGCACCGGGGACGGTTCCGATACCACCCAGCGTGGAGGTACCGCCCAGAATACAACTGGCGATCGCGTCCAGTTCATAGCCACCGCCCGCCGCGATCGTGCCGTAGCCTACGTACGATGCCAGCACAATTCCCGCCACGCCACACAGGAAACCCATCAACACAAAGATCCTGAAGGTCATCGCGCGGATATTGATACCAGAAAGACGCGCAGCGTCCCTGTTGCCGCCGATGGCGTACGAATAGCGACCAAAGCGGGTGTTGTTCGAAACGTACATCATAATCATGGACGTAATTGCCAGCAGCAGGACCGGGTTCTGGATCCCCTTATAGTTGTTGACGTTGTATACGTAGATCAAAATGATCAATGCGGCAAAGCCCGTGATCAACAGGTCAATGTAGATATTGCGCAGCTCAAAACCATGCTTCTGTTTGCTCTGCCGGCTTCGGAACATACTCCAAAACAGGAACCCGATGGCAACAGCAGCAAATATCCACCCCCACAGCACCGGGACATATCCCTGCGCAATATCGGAGAACCACGGTTGGTTGGCCGGAATAGTCTTTCCCTCAGTCACCAGCAGGATCAGCCCATTGAACAGGAACTGTCCCGCCAGGGTCACGATGAAAGATGGAACATTGAGGTACGCAATGATATAGCCCTGAATGGCGCCAAACAATGCGCCCACCGCCAGTCCCGCGCCCACAGAGAGAGCCGCTGCCAGAAGCGGTTGATCGGGTAAATAGTTGTACCAGGTGCGCGCCTGCAAGTATGCCACCACCACTGAGACGAAACCGGCCATTTTTCCCACGGAAAGGTCAATGTTTCCTGTGACGATCACCAGTACCATACCAACCGCCAGAAACGCAGTCACCGACATTTGACGAAACAGGTTGGAAACATTTTGCGGGGCAAGATAGGTGCCCCCGGTTGTAAAAAAGAAGATCAACCAGATACCAACCAATGCCAGCAGGATCGTGTACGTCTGGGCGTTGCTGCGCGCGATCTGGAATAGTTCAGTCGTGAAACTTACTTTGGGTAGTTCTGTCTGTGTAGATTCCATGTGTGCCTCGTTTAAAGTTCTCGCCTGGTATCAGGAGGAAATGCCTGTCGCCAGCGACATGATGCGTTCCTGGTTTGCTTCCTGGATGGGTAAGGTAGCTGTGGAATGTCCCCGACACATCACCATGACGCGGTCGCTCATCCCCAATACTTCCTCCAACTCACTGGAGATCATAATGATGGCAACACCCTTTTCGGTCAGATCGTTCATCAATTTGTAAATCTCATATTTCGCACCCACGTCAATGCCGCGCGTGGGATCGTCCATGATCAAGACCACAGGATTCGACAAGAGCCACTTGGAGATAACCACCTTTTGCTGGTTGCCGCCTGACAGGGTCTCCACCAGCGCCTCAAGACTGGGCGTTTTGATCGTCAGGCTCTTGGCCTGTTGTCTGCTGGCCTTCAATTCTGCATCGGCATCGATCCGAAAGAAGCTGGAAAACTGGTCCAGGTTGGGGAGTGAAATATTATTCAGAATGGACTGGATCAATACAAGCCCCATGCCTTTCCGGTCTTCCGGCACCAGGCTCAACCCGGCATCGATCGCCTCCCGCGCACTTTGTGGCTTGATCTCTTTCTTTTTCAGCAGGACCCTGCCATTGACGATTTTTCCATACTCGCCAAACAGGGTCATGACCAGCTCGGTGCGTCCTGAGCCCATCAAGCCTGCAATTCCCAGGATCTCCCCGCGCCGCACGTTGAAGCTCACGCCGTTCAAGACCTGGCGGCTGGAATCGTTCGGATCCAATGCCTGTAAGTCATCTACTTCAAAAACGACATCACCAGGATTGCGGTTTCCCTTTGGAAAGCGTTCCTTCATCTCCCGTCCCACCATATGACTCACGAGTTTTTCCACCGACAGACTTCCTGTAGGTTCCGTTACCACCACTCGGCCGTCACGCATTACAGTCACTCGATCTGTAATGCGGAATAGTTCTTCCAGCTTGTGAGTAATGTAAATACACGTAATTCCGTGTGCCTTGAGCGTTTTGAGAATATCCATCAACTTGTCAACTTCTGCTTCGCTCAACGCGCTGGTTGGCTCATCCAGGATCAAGACCTTTGCGTTCTCTGATAACGCCTTGGCGATCTCGACCATTTGCATCTTGCCGACTCCCAGATTCCTGACCATCTCCTGCGGAGGGACATCCAATTGATAGTTTTCCAGGATCGCCTGTGTATCAGAGTACAACTTGTTCCAGTTGATCGACATTCCGTCAACCGGCTCGCGTCCCAGATAAACATTTTCCCCAACCGTCATGGTCGGAACTAATGTAAGTTCCTGATACACAATGGCTATGCCCTTTTCTCCCGCCTCGCGAATGGAGCTCGCGCCAAGCACCAATTCGTCGCCGTTATAAATGACTGTGCCCTCATACGTTCCATGAGGATAAACACCCGAAAGTATTTTCATCAGTGTTGATTTCCCCGCTCCGTTTTCCCCGCAAATGCCATGGATTTCGCCGCGACAAATATCAAAAGAAACATCATCCAACGCCAGCACGCCAGGGAATTGCTTTGTCACCTTCTTGAATTCGAGAATGAAGTCATTTGCCACTTTGAGCTCCTGCCGTCAAAGATTTATCTCGATAATACACCATTTGGTAATTTGCCGGCTCTCAGAACATGAGGGCCGGCAAATTATGGATCAGATCATCCTACGGTTTTGCAGGGCGGTCTGCTTCAGGAATGTCACGATAGACATCATCGTACGCCTGGAATCCACTCACAACCACCAGGTCGTATACATTATCTTTATTCACCTGCTGCACTTCGAGGAATACGCAGGGTACTTCACCGGTCTTGCTGGGGTCAACGGTCAGTTCGGCAAGGGTGAAGTTCGCCATTCCCGTAACCGCTTCACCTTTGATCAACTTGTCCATCACATCCACAGCCAGCGGGGACAGATTGCGGATGTCCTTGAGGATCGATACCGTCAACTCACCCTTGACGATGCTGTTGGAACCGTCGGCCGTCGCATCCTGTCCGGAGATGGGCACGGTGCCGGCCAATCCCTGCGCTTTCATTGCCTGCAAAGCGCCGAGGGCTGTGCCATCGTTCGAAGCGACGACTGCATCGATATCATTGTTCTGGGCCGACAGGATGTTTTCCATCACCTTGAGTGCATTGGCAGCATCCCAGTTATCGATGCCCTGCTGGGCAACGATCTCGATCTTGCCACTATCCACATACGGCTGCAGGATCTCGGTCTGTCCCTTGGTGAACAGGGTGGCATTGTTGTCGGTCGGGGAACCGGCGAGTTGAACCACGCGTGCGGGGCCATTGGCGGCCACATCCCAGTTATCGGCATCGATCGCCGCCATCACGCCGAGAGCCTGTTGTCTGCCAACTTCCACGTTGTCAAAGGACAGGTAGGCCGCGATCTTGGCGGTCTTGATCAGGCGGTCATAGGCAATCACCTTCACGCCTGCGTCAGCGGCTTTATCGATGGAGGTCACGATCGCGTCGCCATCTTCTGCGATGACGATCAACCCCTTCACGCCTTGCGTGACCATGTTGTCGATCTGGTCATTCTGCAGTTTGACATCATGGTTGGCTTCTGCCGAAAGAACCTCATAGCCAAGATCTTCCAACAGGCCGCGCATCAGCACTTCTTCGTTCTTCCAGCGTTCGGTCGCAAAATCGGAGAAGGACAACCCGATCTTGATCTTTTCTGCAGGGGCTGCGGGGGCAGCAGCTTCCCCAGGTTTCGGAGGACGCTGATCTTCGGGAATATCGCGATAGACATCGTCGTAGGGTTGGAAACCACTCTCTACGACCAGCTCATAGACATTGTCCGCGTTGACCTGCTGTACTTCGAGGAACACGCACGGTACTTCACCGGTCTTGCTGGGGTCAACGGTCAGTTCGGCAAGGGTGAAGTTCTTCATGCCGGAAACCGTCTCACCCTTGATCAACTTGTCCATCACATCCACAGCCAGCGGGGACAGATTGCGGATGTCCTTGAGGATCGATACCGTCAACTCACCCTTGACGATGCTGTTGGAACCGTCGGCCGTCGCATCCTGTCCGGAGATGGGCACGGTGCCGGCCAATCCCTGCGCTTTCATTGCCTGCAAAGCGCCGAGGGCTGTGCCATCGTTCGAAGCGACGACTGCATCGATATCATTGTTCTGGGCCGACAGGATGTTTTCCATCACCTTGAGTGCATTGGCAGCATCCCAGTTATCGATGCCCTGCTGGGCAACGATCTCGATCTTGCCACTATCCACATACGGCTGCAGGATCTCGGTCTGTCCCTTGGTGAACAGGGTGGCATTGTTGTCGGTCGGGGAACCGGCGAGTTGAACCACGCGTGCGGGGCCATTGGCGGCCACATCCCAGTTATCGGCATCGATCGCCGCCATCACGCCGAGAGCCTGTTGTCTGCCAACTTCCACGTTGTCAAAGGACAGGTAGGCCGCGATCTTGGCGGTCTTGATCAGGCGGTCATAGGCAATCACCTTCACGCCTGCGTCAGCGGCTTTATCGATGGAGGTCACGATCGCGTCGCCATCTTCTGCGATGACGATCAACCCCTTCACACCCTGGCTGACCATGTTGTCGATCTGGTCATTCTGCAGTTTGACATCATGGTTGGCTTCGGCTGAAACGACCTCGTAACCCTTTTCTTCCAACAGGCCGCGCATCAGCACTTCTTCATTCTTCCAGCGTTCGGTCGCAAAATCGGAGAAGGACAACCCGATCTTGGTCTTTCCACCAGCGGGGACCGCGCCACCACAGCCTGCCAGGACCATGGATGCGATGACCGTCAGAGAGAAAACTATCATCAACACACGATTTGATTTCATTCTTGACTCCTTTATGATTTGTTGTGCTTCATCGATGGACAGAAAACGAATGGAACATCTGTGATTTGCACCTCCTTGATCACAATAAAGGGATGTTCGACGATCTCTAACCGGTAAACACAGACAAATAGGGGAACGTCGTCTTGGTTAAATCTATGCTGTCGAGCTTGCGCCCTTGAGGAAGTTTGCATAACGGGCAGTCAAACCTTTAATTGAAAGCTTACTTTGTGCCGAGTAGAAGTTCCACAGTTAATTGGTCCAGCCGCTCGTAG
Source organism: uncultured Anaerolinea sp. (assembly GCA_964489725.1). Lineage (GTDB taxonomy): Bacteria > Chloroflexota > Anaerolineae > Anaerolineales > Villigracilaceae > Defluviilinea. The sequence continues at coordinate 84,161 of CAZBAX010000007.1, forward strand.
TTAAGTCCACGCCCGGCAATGGCAGCGCGGTCAAACGATTGGGATTTGAGAGCGTTGGCTTTTTCAGCAGAATACTTTCCGAAATAGTGGTCCATCGAGCCATCGTCAGCATTGATCTCTGCCACTATCGACTGGATTTCCTGATCGGCATTCCACTGCGCAGCTTTTTCCTTTAGGATCAGGTAGGTGCGCATGCAACCACGGGCGAAATCCTTCACGCCTTCGTAATCCTCGGTGCGATAGGCATGTGCGTCGAAGTGACGTGAGCTGTCATACTTGTTATCTTCCAGCAGCTTCACAAGGAAGAACGCGCTCTTGAGATTTACCGCGCCGAAGCGGAAGTCCTGATCGTAGCGACCGAAGGCCTGATCGTTTAGATCGATGTGGAATAGCTTGTCTGACTCCAAAGCCTGCGCGACACCATGGACGAAATTCAGTCCCGCCATGTGTTCGTGCGCTACTTCCGGATTAACGCCAACCATCTCGGGATGATCGAGCGTTGCGATGAACGCCAGCATGTGCCCGGTGGTGGAGTTGTACATGTCACCGCGCGGTTCATTGGGCTTGGCTTCCAGCGCAAACTTCAAATCATACTTGTTATCTTTCACATATTCGCACAGAAAATTCATGGCCTCGCGTGAGCGCCTGATCGATGTGATCGGGTCTTTCGTCGCATCAGACTCGGTTCCTTCACGACCACCCCAGAAGACGTAGATCCTGGCGCCAAGTTCGACGCCCAGATCGATCGCGTTCATCGTCTTTTGCAGCGCATAAGCGCGCACCTTGGGATCATTTGATGTGAACGCGCCGTCTTTGAAAACAGGCTCTTTGAATAGATCAGTGGTTGCCATCGGAACGCAGAGACCCGTATCGGCAAGGGCTTTCTTGAAGTCTTTCAATATCTGGTCACGCTCGGTGGGGGTGGCATCGATGGGGATCAGGTCGTTATCATGAAAGTTGACGCCATAGGCGCCCACTTCTCCGAGCAGGTGGACCAATTCAGAGGCTGTTTTGCCAGGGCGCACAGCGTATCCGAACGGATCCGCGCCGCGATTGCCAACCGTCCATAGTCCAAACGTGAATTTGTTTTCAGGTGTAGGAACGAAATTAGCCATGAGCGTCTCCTTGAGAGTATGAAATTTGTTATTCGTACGGAACCTTGCTTGACAGAAGTGGTAAACAAACTATAATTAGTTTGTTGTGTCAACAAACTAATTATCACTTGAATCATCTTATGTTGTCAAGGGTTAACAATGAAATGAGCAGACAAACTACTCGTCAAACCGGAGATCAGGCATTGGTTCGGCAAATCAATTTGTCGTTGATCATGCAAACTTTATGGACAGAATCGCCGATTTCCAGAGCTCGCCTTTCGCAAAAGACGAATCTAAACAAGACGACCGTATCCGATTTGGTCAAGGAGCTTAATGACCACGGTTTTGTGCGCGAGATCGGCACACAATCTTCTGGCGCTGGCCGCCCAGGTACCTTGCTGGACCTCAACCCATCGGCGGGATATATCGTGAGCTGTGAAATTGCAGTGGACTATTTGGAAGTATTGGTCACGGATTTTGCTCCGCATGTAATCTGGCAAATCAAAGAACCGACAGCGCTCGGAGCGAGTCAGTCTGAGGTGCTCGAACGTATGATCGCCCTGCTTAGGGAAGGGGTTGAAAGAGGCAAGCCGTCTGCGAACAAACTGTTGGGGATTGCCCTCGGTGTTCCCGGCATGGTGGATCAGTCCACCGGCACGATCCTGTTTGCGCCAAACCTAAAATGGCGAAATGTGCCTGTGCTCAGCATGTTGGAAAAGGAATCGTTTGGTGCACCCATATATGTAGACAATGAGGCCAACATGGCTGCACTGGGTGAACATTTCTTTGGGGCAGCCCGGGAATACAGCGAGATCCTTTACCTAAGCGGTAACATTGGGTTGGGTGGAGGTTTCCTCAGCAACGGTTACTTGCGGCGAGGGGCCAACGGCGTGGCGGCGGAATATGGACATATGACCATGGACCCGCACGGGGAATTATGCAACTGTGGAAATTATGGTTGCTGGGAAACCATGGTGAGTCAGGTGGGACTCTATAAGAAAGTTGTCCACGCGATCGAAGGCGGTGAACCCAGTGTACTCTCGGAGAAGATCGGGGGACAATGGGAACGCCTATCGGTCGAGTTGATCGTTGAGGCGGCACAGGCCGGAGATCGGGTGGCGATCCGTGCTCTGGAAGAGATTGGGCACTCACTTGGAATTGGTATTGCATCGCTTCTCAATGCTTTGAATCCTGAAATCGTTGTATTGGGAGGAATTTTGAGTATCGCGTCTGACTTTCTTTTTCCCGTCGTTAATGAGGAGATCCAGAAACGTGCGCTGCCATGGAACCGCGAAACAGTAAAGATCATACGCGCCGCGCACGGGTCAGATGCTGCCGTGAAAGGTGGGATTGCCACGGTGTATCAATCTGTTCTTTCGCGGGCGGCGCCAGCGCGATAGATCGAAGGGCGTTGCGCAAAATTGTTGGCGACAATGCCATGGCCGCCGTCTTCGGCGGCGTTTTACGAGCACCCATTGGGAAAGTTTTCTGCCATGCCCAATTCAAAAGTTACATCCCGAAAGGTAACTCCTTCGGGATGTATATTGTTCTACACTGCCCTTACCGCAAACTGTGAGTCTCTTCGGTCTTTTGCTACTTGATCTCGAACACAGCACTTACTAGTGTAGGCGCGCCCAGATCCCGTCCGCGATTGCCGGGGGAGCAGCCACCAACTTCCAACCGGAATTTGCCAGGCTCAAGGGTCAACCTGCCATCATCGTTATAGAACGACATCATCTGAGGGGTAATGGTGAAATTCAGCTCTTTGTTTTCGCCTGCTTTGAGCATCACTCGTTCGAAAGCGATCAGGTGATGCAGAGGAACTACGCTCGAAGCGTGGAGATCGCTGAGGTAACACTGCACGACTTCGGCTGCGTCTGACCCGCCGCAATTGGTCAGGGTGAGGCCGACGTGGAGAGAATCGCCAAGGGCAAGCGTCGGCTGATCGAGTTGTAATTCCGAAAACTCGAATCTGCTATAGCTCAGGCCAAAGCCGAAGGGATAGAGCGGCTCTTCGGTCATGTAGCGATAGGTGCGGCCGTTCATGCTGTAGTCGTCAAACGCCGGGACCTGGTCGAGCGACTTGGGGAACGTGATCGGAAGTTTGCCGGCCGGTGCCACATCGCCGAAGAGTGCATCGGCAACCGCTCGACCACCCTCCATGCCCGGATACCAGACGAACAGGATCGCATCGACCATGGTTTCGACTTCGCCTAACGCGATGGGACTGCCACCCGTGAGGACCAGCACGATCCGCGTACCGGTGATGGCGAGTTCCCTGATGTAATTTACCTGGCTTTGCGGCAAAGAGATACTCTCGCGGTCCCCGTTTTGCGGAGACAGTAACGACTCGCCTTCTTCACCTTCCAGAAAAGATGAAATGCCCGCACAAACGATTGCGATATCGGCAGATTGGGCCATACCGGGCGCCCAGGTGTTTTTGATCTCGCGGGCGTGTTTCAACATCGCGCCCGAGGTATATTCCATGCCCATGCCTTCGGGGACACGCCCCGCGATGCCTTCGAGCAATGTGATCATGCGGTCATTGAAGCCATAGTAATTGCCGAGCAGCACTTCCATGCTGGCAGCGGTTGGACCGGTAACAAAAATCTTCTTCGTGGATGGCTTGATCGGCAGGATGCTATCTTTGTTCTTGAGCAGCACAACAGCTTCGGTGGCGGTGTGATAGGCCAGTTGACGATGCTCTTCACAACCAACCACATCCATCGAGATGGATGCGAATGGCACATCCTCGGGCGGGTCGAACATGCCGAGTTTAAAGCGCGTCAGCAGGGTACGTTCAAGCGAGCGATCGACATCGGCTTCCGTGATAAGACCGCGCGCGATGGCTTCCGGGATTTCGCTATAGATGTGATCGCAGCCCAGATCACAGCCGCGTTGTAATGCCAGTGCAGCGGTTTCTGCTGCATCGCGCGTGACCATGTGATGGAGGTGGATATCTGCAAGCGCTCCGCAATCCGAGACGTAGTGCCCCTGGAACTCCCATTCTGTGCGAAGAATATCTTCGATCAGAAGTTTGCTGGCGCAGCAGGGTTCGCCGAGCGTGCGGTTATACGCGCCCATGACCGACTCGATCTTCGCCTCGGTCACGAGTTTTTTGAAGGCAGGCAGATAGGTATCGTACAGCTCGCGTTTTGTCACAACTGCGTTGAAGAAGTGGCGGTCCTTCTCGGGGCCTGAATGGACGGCATAATGTTTGGCACAGGCAGCTGTTTTGAGATATTTCGGGTCCTCACCCTGCAATCCTTTTACAAATTCAGCGGCCATCTCACCGGTGAGAAATGGATCTTCGCCCCAGGTCTCCTGCCCGCGTCCCCAGCGCGGATCACGGAAGATATTGACGTTCGGTGACCAGAAGGTCAAGCCCTGATATTGGGCGGTATATCCATTGCGGCGCAGGGTTTCGTGATATTTGGCACGCCCTTCATCGCTGATGGCTGTCGCCACTTTGAAGATCAATTCCTTGTCCCAGGTGGCTGCCATTGCAATGGCCTGTGGGAACACGGTGGCGCGTCCATTGCGGGCCACGCCGTGCAGCGCCTCGTTCCAATAGTTGTAGGCGGGAATATTCAGGCGCGGGATGCCGTGCGCGGGATGATTCATCAGCCCCACTTTTTCCTCGAGCGTCATCCGCCCAACGAGATCCTTCACACGCTCGGCGAAGGGAAGCGATGTGTCGAGATATAAGATATTTTCTGATGTGCTGGTCGCACTCATGCATTGCTCCTTTAGAACAAGTACGTGCTTCAAGAAATTGTCACCACAAAGGGTCACAACGGTACACAAAGGGCAATTTCTTTTTTCCTTTGTGACCTTTTGCTGTCTTTGTGGTTGAACAGATTTCCATTATTCGACAAAGCCCAATGTACCAAACAACGATGGTCCGGCGCGCAGCCAAAAGCCTTGTTTGGTTTCATCCTTCCATTTTTTCAGAATCTCATCCTTGCTATGGAGAAGACTGCTGCCTTCGTTCAAATAGGTAACCGCTCGCACTACATCATTGTTGTCATTTGTGAATTGGAAGAATGGCGCGAACCAGATATTCCAATCCCCTTCGGCAGTTGACGGCGCGGCAGTCAGCATGACAGGCTTGAAATGTTCGCGCGCAACCTGGATGGTCGCCTGGGCAGACACTCCATCGCAGTAAGGTACTCCGATCCAATCGACGAATTCATCGCCAGGATAAAACTCTGCGATGCTGGACTCCTCACAGGAGGTGGACTCCCAGACAAGAGCAACGTTCTCACTACCCTTGGACTGAATCTGTTGGTGGAATTTTTTCCACGCTGACACGTACGCTTCCGGCGTATACGCGTTTGCCGGATCATCGAATCCATAGGCGAGACGGAGGAGCACTGGGCGGTTGAAAGTGGAAAGTAGATCGAGCAATGCGTCGATCTTCGCGTCAGCTTTACCCTCGGCAACACTTTGGATCGAGCTCTTCAGATCGACGCCGACGGATAGTACGCTCTTGGGATATTTATCCGCCAGATAGTTGAGATCATCTATGTCCTGCAGATCGAGGGATGTGTTCATGGCAATACCGCCCGGCGCGGTGACCGTCGCTCTGAAGTACGCATCGATATCCTCGGCATTTTGCCCCACCAGCAGAAGAGCTTTTCCCGTTGCTGGAGCAAACCGACCGGCCACTTCTGGTCTCGGAGTTGGGAAGACCTGTCCCGCAGGGGCGCTGCCAGGTTCGTAGATTTGGAAATTTCCACTTACCTGCAGGAGTCCCAACATCATCAACAAACCATCATAATAGCGGTATTGACCTATGGGCAGAGGCTGGTCCCACAATGCCTGCACAAACGGCTCGCCGATCTCACGGTCGGCAGCCAGGGCAGCGACTGCGTTGGTTGCCATCAGTCCTGAGGAACGATGTCCTACTTGCGGTTCACCGGTCAGCAAGTATTCGGCTTTATACTCCTCCATGCCCTGGGAGGCGAAAAAGCTCAACAAACGATTCGATTGCTCTACGTGCCAATCGCTCGGCGCGAACCAGGCATAGTCCACGCCCACATTGGCGCCCACACGGAATGCGTCATAACGGAAGTTGCCATGATAGGGGTCGCTTACAGGGCTGCCGTCGAATTCAGAGTAGTTCGGGGCCAGTCCTGTTTGCGGGTGAACCGCTTTCGGCAGATAGTTACGGCTGACTTGTGCAGCCTGCGCCCAGAAGTCATTTTCCTTATCTGCCCATAGCGACCAGAGCTGATAATAATGCGGCATGTGATAAGACGGGTCGGTAAATTGCGAGTTCTTCCCAAGCTGTGGCACGAAGACCACTTGTTTTGTCTCAGGATCAAACAGGTCGGTGGCGAGGTCTCCGCGATCATCGTCATGTAAAGCCGTGTCCAATATGGATTGGGCTTCGGCACGATAGTCATAAATCCCTTCGCTGCTGCCCCAGCGACCATCGGCGAAGAACAATGCAGTGATGAACCAAACTTCACCGTCTGCGGCAGGGTTTGCCGCGAGCTGTGTGCCGTCCGTTTTGCAGTGCCAGGCAAAATAACCTTTGTAGCTGCCATCCTTCTGGTACATATACGTTTTCGTCCATTTCCAGAGGCGATCGAATTCCTCCTTTTTGTTCAACTGCACGGCGATCATCATTCCATACGACATGCCCTCGCTGCGCACATCCTGGTTGGCGATGTCGGAGATATATGCCATGTCTGACCCGACGGGATAGTAGACCCGCTCTGTTGAATCATCGCCATAGAATAGTTGATTCCATGCGGAGTCTATCTTTTCCTGAATTTCGAGATCACTCTTGCCGAGATAATCCCGGAACAGGTTCGGGTACAAGCCCGTCTCGAACGCGGGTTTCGCGGGAACAACTGTGGGTTGTGATTCGGTCGGTGTCACGGTAGCAGCTATCGGCGCAGGTGGTGATCCGCATGAGGAAAGGATGAAGCAGAGGAGAAGCAGAATGATAAGAAAACGTCGAAGCGTGGACAAGGTTTCAATCCCAAACTATTCTGGAGTTCATCAGCTTGCTGATGGAAGAATCAAGTAGCAAGCTACTTGATTCCATAATATTCAAACCAATCGAAGTCGGCGTGGTTTGTACTGGGTTGACCGTTACTGCTGGCAACCATGGCAGTGTACGCGCCGACGAATCCGCCCGCGACGGGTGTGCTGAGAATCCGTCCGTCTATATTTTCTGCCAGGGCGCGCCATTCGTCTGGTTTTTCCGCGAAGTAAAAATTGTACGCCTGTCCGCGGGCCTCCACCTTTAGATAGAGCGTACCGGCAGTGACGACTTGCTCTGCTAAAACCTCTTCGCCGGCATAGGCGCGTCGCGTCAGGCGAATCACAGGTTGAGACGATTGCGTCACCATAAACAGATAATGAAAATTGTGATTTTGGATCAACGCCAAGCCCGCATACTCATTTGCGTTTTCAGGGATGAATTCCAGGGCAGCCTGCGCGCGAAAGTTGATATGTTGTTGACGTCTGCCAACGAAGCTGGGACTGGTTTCCTCAGACAGTCGTTCCGGGCGCAGATGCAATCGCAGGTAGCCCGGCCGTTCCGTGAGGCTGGAGAAATCGGCTGCGGGTGTGCGCAGGGAATTCCAATGCAGGGCGAGCGAGGCAGAGTCGAAATCATCGCGCGCAGGAAGTTCATCCCAGGTGTGCTCGGGTAGATCGGGCATGTGAGACTCGAATTCGAGCGTGCCGATTCCCGGGTTGACGATGGGCCAACCGTCCTCCCATATGACAGATGCTAAAAATGTTTCACGACCGAGATTATAGAAATACCCGCCATAGGGCCGCATCGCCAGGCACACCAGCCACCACTCACCATTTTGAGTCTCGACAAGATCGGCGTGACCGGTGCCTACGATTGGATACTCCAGTCCGAGATGCCGGTGAGTCAGGATCGGATTGCGGCGATTCGGTTCATACGGGCCGGTGATAGCCTGGCTGCGAGCGATGGTCACAGCATGATCATGAGCCGTACCACCTTCTGCGATCATCAGATAGTAATATCCCTGGATTTTGTAAATGTGTGGAGCTTCGGCCCAAATTGCTTTTTTAAGCGCGCCATCCCACAACACATACGTTTCACCGATCAGGTGCATCGTAGGCAGGTCCAGTTCGCGCAGCCAGATCTCGGTGTGTCCCTCATACTGGCTGTGAGCAGCCATACGATTGCCAACATACCAGGCACGCCCATCCTCGTCGAAGAACAGGGATGGATCGATGCCCGGCGCTTCTTCCAGCCAATAGGGTTCAGACCACGGCCCCGCAGGATCTGTTGCCGTCACAATGAAATTGCCCGATTTGGTCCTGCCATCCACCAGCGTGTTGATCACATAGAACATGCCATTCGAAAAACGTATCGTCGGCGCGTACAGCCCACCGGAGGCGCGCACGCCCTGAAGTGGAAGCTGCGAGGGCCGGTCGAGCACATGCCCGATCTGTCGCCAGTGGACCAGGTCGCGGCTGTGAAAGATCGGCAGGCCTGGAAAATACTCAAAGGTGGAAGTTACCAGATAATAATCTTCGCCAACCCGGCAAATGGAAGGGTCTGGATAACACCCCTGCAGAATGGGATTTTGAAACGTTTGCGGCATTGAAAAACTATCCCTTTACAGCTCCGGCCGTCAGACCGGCAACGATCTGGCGTTCGGCAAAGATGTAGAAAATGATGGTGGGAATGGCAGACAGCGTGATGAAAGCCGATACCAGGGCGAGATCGGAACCATATTGTCCCTGGAACTGCATTGTGCCCAGGGGCAATGTCCATAACTCTTCACTGTTCAAAACCACAAGCGGGACGAGGAAATCGTTCCAGCTTACGATCATCGTCAGGGCGGCTACAGCAGACAATGCCGGACGGGCGAGCGGAAGGAGGATGCGCCAGAAAAAGTCAAAGACTGTGCAGCCGTCAATATACGCTGCATCCTGCAATTCCGCAGGGATGGCCGTAAAGAACCCGCGCAGGATCATGATGTTGCCAGAGAGTTGGAACGCGGTTTGTACAATGATGATTCCCCACAGGTTATCGATGAGGTCCATCTGACGGAGGACGAAGTAAACCGGCAGGATGGCAACGTTGATGGGGAACATGAGACCCAGCGTGAACAGGTTGAAGGATAACCACTTGCCGCGAAAATCCATGCGGGCAAACACAAACGCGGCGAGGCTGCATATGACCACCACTGCCACGGTCACAACGGCCATCACGATCAGGCTGTTGCGCAGCATCTGCCAGAAGATCGGTGTTTGCAGGATATCGATCATGTTCTCCCAACGTGGCGGCACGGGAGGCGTGTACGGATGACTTAACAATTCACCTCGTGTTTTCAGGGCGCCAAACACCAGCATCAAAACTGGAATGAACACGAAGATTGCCATGATGGCAAGAATAGTATATTGGATAATCCTGCTGATAAGCTTTGCTCTGGCCATGAATATGTCCTCTTATAGCCCTGTAAGATAATCGGGACGGCGGGTGACGCGCTGATAAATGATCGAGAAGATCAGGCAGAAGATAAACATATAGATCGCCACAGCAGATCCATACCCAAGCTGAAAGCGCACGAAACCAAAACGATACATATAGGTTGCCAGGGTTTCGCTGGCATTGACCGGCCCGCCCCTTGTCATGATCCACACCATGATGAACTGCTGGATCGAACCCAGTACAGAGAGGTATACGGAGGTGCGGATCGTGCTCCACAACAACGGCAGGGTGATATAGAAAAAGTTCTGAAATGAGTTGGCCCCATCGATACGCCCGGCTTCCTCGATCTCTTCCGGGATATTTTGCAGACCCGTCATGAATAACAGCATATGAAATCCGAAGTATTTCCATGTAAGAGCAACAAAGATAGCCGGCAACACCAGGCTCGGTTCGGCGAGCCAGGACTGCGCTTCGCCTCCAAAAAAGACCACCACTGCATTGATGAATCCGCGCTCGGGGTCCGGGTTGTAGATGAATAACCACATCAGGGCGGTGATCACCTCTGAAAGGACATACGGCATGAAGAAGATCGTGCGAAAAAAGACGCGCCCCGGCAGATCACGTCCTACCAGTACTGCCAACAGAAGCGATAGCGGCAATTGAAACGCCAGGGAAAAAACAATGATCAAAAGTCCATTTTTGAGTGCTTTTAGGAACACCTTGTCGCTCAGGATATTCTTGAAATTCTCGAGCTGCACAAAGTCGACGGCAGGGCCAAACCCCTTCCAATTGAACAGGCTGTAGTAAATTGATTGAAGTATTGGATACAACACAAAAAGCAGAAAGAGAGTGATTGCTGGCAATAGGAATAAGAAGATGGTCAGGTTATCCCGGAACCTGCGCGGCGCGCCAGAACCACGAGTGAGTTTGAATATTTGCTGAACAAAGGTGACTTGTTGCATCCGAAACTCCTGTGCTACAGTGGAGATATGCAGGGGCTGGGCAGAGCCCCAGCCCCTGCATATTCCATTTAAATAGAGCCAGTTATTTTATTTCTGCCGCGGCAGAGTCTTCGATTGCCTGCGCAGCCTCTTCAGGTGTAAGTGTGCCGGCAAAGATTCCCTGCACGCTGTCATTGACCACAGAACCCACAGCCGGGGGCAGGGCCTGATCGTAGTACAGTTGGAAGTATTCCGCCTGCGCCAGGGTCTCCTGGATGGTCTGTAGGAACGGGTCGGTCAACCCAGCTTCCCCGCCTTTGACAACCGGGATACAGAATCCTGCCTCGGCGCATCTGACCTGGGCTTCTGCACTGGTCAGCCACTTGACGAAGTCAATCGCTTCGGGTTCAGCATTTTTGCCGATCGCAAAGCCATTGCCGCCGCCGAACGCGTCCGTAGCGGCGCCGGCGCCACCCTCTATGGCCGGGAAGGGGAACCAGGCCAGTTTGTCGCCGATACCCTCTTTGCTTTCGCTGTTATCCTTCTGCACGGCGGGCGCCCATTGTCCCATCAGTTCCATCGCGGCTTTGCCGTTGCCAACAGCAGTTGCTTCATCACCATAGGTAGCCGCCAGGAAGCCTTCCTGGAATGGTTCGAGAGCCAGCAGTTCCTGGAGGGTCGTGCCGGCCTGGACAAAGCACTCGTCGGTGAAGGAACCAGAACGTAAGGCAGCAGCCTGGAAGCCAGCCTGTCCACAGATGCGGGTGGCAAGATAGGCATACCAGAAATGACCCGGCCATTTATCGCCTTCACCCACCGCAATGGGAGTGATGCCAGCGGCTTTGAGCGCCTCCACGTCTTCGAGAAGTTCCGCCCACGTGGCGGGAGGAGCATCGATACCGGCCTGGGCAAACAGATCCTTGTTGTACCAGAAACCGACCATGCCCATATCCCACGGCACGCCATAATTCTTTCCATCAAGGGCATACACACCCAGGGCGCCAGGCGAGAAGGTATTGCGCCACGCGCCGCCATCGGCATCCAGGTCAGCCGTGATGTCCTTGAGCAAACCCGCGTTGGCATATTCATTCATAACGCCGCCGCCCCAGCTCTGGAAAACGTCGGGGGGTTCGCCAGATTGCATGACCGTGGTCAGCTTGGTCTTGAACGCCTCGTTTTCCAATACTGTGATCTCAACGTTCACATTCGGATGTGAAGCCATATAATCGTCGGCAAGTTTCTGCCAGACTGCCTTTTGGGCTTCTTCAGTGGTAATGTGCCACCACTCGACAGTAACTTTGCCAGCAGCTGGATCTTCGGCGGGAGCTTCTGTAGCAGCTGGTTCAGCGGGCGCCTCCGTGGCGGCCGGTTCGTCAGCAGGGGCCTCCGTGGCGGGTGAGCCACAGGCAGTCAGTGTAAATGCGGCAATCAACAAAAGGCTCAAAATCATATAGAGCTTGCGAGACATTTTCTTCTCCTTTTATGTTTTTTACGGGTTATACTAGTGACGTGCGGAGAGAACCTCCACACGAAGCCGCAGGTCTTCCTTCCGCTGTCCAAGGTCGAAGAGAAGACCTGCAATTTTCTTGCGAACAATTATCGTTCTCACCTCCTTTCGAATACTCGAATGGATTCAAAAAGGCATTGCAGACCAGGAATTATCGATAGGAAAGATCAGGTACTCGTGGTTTGGCTCCTCGTAACTTCCCTGCATGAATTGCGGATCACAAGTTGGGTCTGCATTCGATAGGTTTGATCGTCCAGCTGCACGCCGTTGATCAGCTTGATCAGCATTTGGGTTGCTACATATCCCATTTCAGAAATGAATTGATCGACAGTCGTCAATCCCATATACTTTGATTCTGTGATGTTATCGAAACCGATCACCGATAGATCATCCGGAATCCGAAGTCCCATTTCCTGCGCCACTTGAAATACGCCCATCGCCATCTGATCGTTGGAGGCAAAAATTGCTGTTGGTGGATGCTCAAGAGCAAGAAGCTGGCGCGCGCCGCTAATGCCGGTCTCTGTTGTGTAATCGCCGGATGCGATCAACTGCTCATCGATGGGTAGGCCCGCTTTCTCTAGTGCCTCGCGATAGCCCTTTACGCGGCGATTTGAACTTTCCAGTTCTGCGCGTCCGCTGATGAACCCAATGCGTTTATGTCCCAACTTGAGTAGATACGCCATCGCTTCCATCGCACCCTGATAGTTGGTGGCATGGACGGCGGGATAGTTCGGATTGCTTGCAAGAGGGTCAATCGAAACAATCGGCGCATCGATGTTGAACTCGCCGGCTACCGGCGCCACGATGATCACGCCGTCAGAGATCGAATTGGTGAGCAGGGAAACATACTTTTGTTCGTGAAAGGCCCGTCCGCTCTTGCGAACGTCGCCGGTTGTGTATACCAGCAGGTCAAATTCTGATTCAGCGATCGCCCGGTTGACCCCCTTCATCACCTCAATGGCGAACGGATATGCGATATCGGGCATGATCAACCCCACCAGGTTCTTCTTGTGGCTGCGCATACTGCGGGCTGCCAGGTTGGTGGTGAAACCCAGATCATCGATCACCGAAAGGATGCGATTCTGCGTATCGCTGGCGACATCGACCTTGCCATTCAGAACACGCGAAACTGTCGAAACAGATACCCCCGCTGTCTTCGCCACATCCTGGATTGTGATCGTCCTTTTTTTCTTCTGCATAGAAATTCCAGCGAAAAAATGATAGAATATCGGTATCGTTACCGGTAACGATACCGATATTATTGCACATCCGTTTCCAAAAGTCAACTTTTTTTAAGGTTTACCCATTTGGGCAATGGACAACAGCTTATGAATGCCTCCACTTCTATCTATAACGTGCAGACCCACGCCTCAGGACCACGGGGAAAGCTGCCGCTCGACCCCGATTTTTTGACCCACGCCCCAAGCGGAGACGTCTTCGGCTGGACCCAGGATGCAGCCATGGGATGGAGTCCTTCGGACCTTGGCAAAGATGAATACCTGATCTTAAGCACGCAGGGCGGTATCCGTGCACAGGATGGTTCACCGGTTGCGCTCGGTTATCACACGGGGCATTATGAAGTGGGCCTGCTGGCGCAAGCCGCGGCGCAGGAATTCAAACAGCACAATGGGATACCGTTCGCAGGTTTTGTCAGCGATCCATGTGATGGACGAACACAAGGCACGCCTGGCATGATGGACAGCCTTGCCTATCGCAATGATGCGGCGACCGTTCTGCGGAGACTGATCCGTTCGCTGCCCACGCGAAAAGGTGTGCTCGGCATCGCCACCTGCGATAAAGGACTGCCTGCCATGATGATGGCTCTTGCCGCACAGCATTCTTTGCCATGCGTCATCGTCCCCGGCGGCGTTACCTTGCTGCCAGAAAATGGAGAGGATGCCGGCAGGGTGCAGTCACTGGGTGCGCGCTTCGCACATGGACTCATCACTCTCGAGGAAGCCTCAGACGCGGCCTGTCGCGCCTGCGCCTCGCCGGGTGGAGGCTGTCAGTTCCTGGGAACAGCGGCCACGAGTCAGGTGGTGGCAGAAGCGCTGGGGCTTGCCGTCACACACTCTGCCCTCGCGCCCTCCGGCCAACCGATTTGGCTGGATATGTCCAAACGTTCCGCGCGTGCCCTGATCGAAATGGAATCACGAAGGATTACCACGTGCGATATTCTGACCGAAGATTCACTTTACAATGCAATGGTGACTCACGCTGCGTTTGGCGGAAGCACGAACCTGTTGATCCACATCCCCGCCATCGCATATGCTGCAAAACTTCCTCGCCCTGGCGTTGAAGATTGGAAACGCGTGAATCAACAAACTCCCCGCCTGGTGGACGTGATGCCGAATGGACCGGCAGGTTATGGCACAGTACAGGTGTTCCTCGCGGGCGGTGTACCTGAGGTGATGCTGCATCTGCGTGAGCTGGGATTATTGAAACTCAATGCCCGCACTGTGAATGGCAATTCACTGGGTGAAGCACTCGAGGAATGGGAGCATAGCGAACGACGCCAAATCCTGCGCGCCCGGCTTACTGCGTTGGACGGCGTAGACCCGCAAGATGTAATTATGAGTCCGGATCAGGCTCGCGCACGCGGACTAACTGGCACGGTCGCTTTTTTGACAGGCAACCTCGCGCCGCAGGGTGCCGTGATCAAAAGCACAGCGATCGATCCAAGTGTCATCGATGAGGATGGCGTCTATCGCAAAACTGGCCCTGCCCGCGTGTTCACAAGTGAACGTGATGCGATTGCCGCGGTCAAAGGATTGAGCGATAACCCCGTTAAGGCAGGTGATGTCATTGCACTCATCGGCTGCGGACCGCTGGCACTGGGATGGAAGAGACCTACCAACTCACATCTGCACTGAAATATTTGCCGCACGGAAAAAACATTGCATTGATCACCGATGCGCGTTTCAGCGGCGTCAGCACCGGGGCATGTATCGGCCACATTGGGCCAGAAGCATTGGCGGGAGGTCCGCTTGGGAAGTTGCGAGATGGCGATATGGTTCGGATCCTTATTGACCGGTTCGATCTGTCGGGATCCATCGATTTGATCGTGGATAACGACTCTGCCAAAGGTTCTCAGATTTTGAAATTACGCGCAGCTCATCCTGACTTGAAAGCAAACCCCGCTTTACCCGATGACACACGTCTCTGGGCAGCGCTTCAGAACATCAGCGGCGGTATTTGGGGTGGATGTGTATACGACGTGGATGCAATCCTTGAGAAGTTGAATCGGTAGTGACGACTGACTCCACAGGGACGCTTCGCAGAGTCGTCACTACCAGTACAGGAGCCTCAATGCTACTCACCAAACATAAAACGACAAACGGAACACGCTGGGCTTGCGATGATCGCTTTCTGCTGCCGAGCTTGAATCTCAGTGATCTGCTTGAAATGCCGCGCCGGGATATGCTCGCAGCGTTGTCCAACTTCAACACAACGGAACCAGTAACCGGTGCGCAAGAGGCGCCGATCGATCCGCAGCAGGAAGTCTGGGCTGCGGGAGTTACCTATCTGCGCAGCCGCGAGGCGCGTCAGGCAGAATCCACGGTCGCCGACATGTATCAGAAAGTCTATGAGGCAGAGCGCCCTGAGCTTTTCTCAAAGTCCATTGGCTGGCGCGTTTCAGGAGATGGAATGCCGATCCGCATCCGTAAGGACAGCAAATGGAACGTACCGGAACCCGAGCTTACGCTGGCAATCAATGGTCACAACGAGATCGTGGGATATTGTGCGGGAAATGACGTGTCCTCGCGCGACATCGAAGGTGAAAACCCACTATATCTGCCGCAGGCAAAGATCTATAACGGCTCGTGCGCACTGGGGCAGGGAATTTGGCTGTGCGAACCTGAAGAGATGAAAGATATCCCCATTCGATTGGAAATACAGCGGGCGAACGAAATGATCTTCAGGGGCGAAGCAAACACATCCTCCATGAAACGGACCTTGCCTGAGCTGGTGGAGTTTCTGACACGTGAATTGGAGTTTCCACGCGGCGTGTTTTTGATGACGGGAACCTGTCTCGTACCCGATGGCGGATTCACTTTACAGGTCGGGGATATTGTCATCATCGAAGTTGGAATGTTGAAGATCAGAAATCACGTTCAGCTCTGAGTCTCCATTCTTCGAGGAGAATCGTATGAACCGAATAGCAACAACACGAATGCTGGCGACCATCCTCACTTCATTCTTTCTGGTCACTGCCCGTGAGATCCCACAATATTCTTTTGCTGCGGGCGGGCTGACACCGCTTCGATAAACTGTTTTCACACCCAGGCAGAAAAAACATGAACAACAACATCGATAAGAATCGCATGACCTATGCAACAATCACCATCCGAGGAGCAGATGGAACTCCACGGGCAAACCAGGAAGTCACTTTGGAGCAGATCAATCACGAGTTTCTCTTCGGCACGGCCGCATTTGACCTGGTTCCGCTGGCAAATGGAGAATACAGCGGCGAAGCAAAGGAACGCGCCGAAGCACGCGCGGACAAGATCAAAGCACTGTTCAATGCGGCCACGCTTCCGTTCTATTGGGCACGTTTCGAACCACAGCGCGGACAGCCTATTACAGAGAAAGTCAGGAATGCTGCCCGCTGGTGTCTTGACCACAATCTGGCCCCAAAGGGACATCCGCTCTGCTGGCACACCCTTACTGCCGATTGGCTGCTCTCCATGAGCAATCCTGAAATCCTTCAGGCCCAGATCGATCGTATTCACCGCGACGTAGCAGACTTTCGCGGGCTGATCGATATGTGGGACGTGATCAATGAAGCGGTTATCATGCCGGTCTTCGACAAATAGGATAACGGCATGACACGCATCTGTAAGGAATATGGTCGCATCCCAACGATCAAGGCAATGTTCGAAGCAGCCAGGGAGGTAAACCCGACTGCCACGCTGTTAATCAACGACTTTGATGTTTCCTCCGCCTACGATATTC
Organism: uncultured Anaerolinea sp.; assembly: GCA_964489725.1. GTDB lineage: Bacteria > Chloroflexota > Anaerolineae > Anaerolineales > Villigracilaceae > Defluviilinea. The sequence continues at coordinate 101,099 of CAZBAX010000007.1, forward strand.
TTGTCGAGGGCTGTCTCGAAGCGGGAATTAAATTCGATGCGATCGGTATCCAATCCCATATGCATCAGGGCTGGTGGGGCGTGGAAAAGACGCTCAAGGTACTGGAGAACTTCGAACGATTCAACCTTCCCATCCACTTCACCGAAACAACGCTTGTATCGGGACATCTCATGCCCCCGGAGATCGTAGACCTCAATGATTATCAGGTCACAGATTGGCCGTCAACCTCGGAAGGCGAAGAGCGCCAGGCTGAGCAAACAATCCAGCATTACAAAATGCTGTTTGCACACCCGCTCGTCGAAGGTATCACGTGGTGGGATTCGTCTGATGGCGGCTGGCTCAATGCTCCCGCGGGTTTGCTGCGAAAGGATGGTTCCACCAAGCCTGCCTACGAGGAATTGATGAAATTGATCCGAGGCGAATGGTGGATGCATCTCGCTACATTCACAACCGACGATCATGGTCAAGCAACCGTCCACGGATACCCAGGGGAGTATCGATTGAGCTGCCAGGGAACGCAGCAATCGTTTCGGATGACGAAGGAAAGCGCGCCAGTGATCATGATAGTCTAGTTCTTGGTGCCGTAGAATCTCGCTCACGTCGCCGTCTCGCTGATGCCGGGGCAGGTTGCCATCGATCTGCCTTTACAAATCATTAACATGCTTTTCGCTGTGTGTTAATTCCGTTATGTTAAAAATAATCGAAGTTGACGCTGTATATATACGACTGTATACTGCTCGGTGGTACTCGGGGCGCGGCAGCCATGTATTCATGACAGGCGATCATCAGGATGAACATGTTGACCTCAGAGAAACCCGGTGTCGATTCGGTAAAGCTCGTAGTGCAAGCGCTGGAGAAGGGCTGGAAATCATATCTTGCAGAGCTCAAACGCTGTCGCCTGGAATTCTCGAATGAAGCTGTCCACGATTTGCGGGTGGCAACGCGCCGCGCCATAGCGATCATCCAGTTACTCAGCTCCATTTCACCACGCCCGCGCTTAAGGAAGATCAATCGTACATTCAAAGCACAAATGGACGAACTTGATGAATTGCGTGACACGCAAGTGATCCTGGCAGAGCTCTCGGAAACGCTGCAGGAATTTCCGCAACTTCAGCGGTTTCAGAAACAACAACACTATTTTGAAGAGAAGCTCCTGAAGAGTCTCCGCAGGAAAATCAAAAAATTTCGAAGCAACGGTCTCGCCCGTCGCATCCGTAAGCTGCATGAAGCGCTGCAGGGTGAATTGCCTGGTGCGCTTGAAACACCAATCCTGCAAGCCGTCGATGAAGCCTACTTGTTTGCCACGCAGCGGCTCAGCCTGGTCGATGTGGCTCGTCCCGCCACCATTCATCGGGTGCGGGTCGCATTCAAGAATTTCCGTTATATGGTCGAGATCGTCCATCCACTGCTGATGGATTTTCCACGCCAGCGCCTCAAATCGATGCACGACTACCAATCTCAGATGGGCGAGGTGCAGGATGCCGAGGTCTTCATGCAGACCCTGAACGATTACGCTGAGAGCGCCTCCTTGCACGATCTGGAGGCGGTTCGCCTCTATTATGAGCGTCGCCACGCTGCGGCAATCAGCGCGTACGTCGAAGACATGAATCACCTGCACAGCTTCTGGCGGGCGGCGCCTGACCAGCCATTCCCCTGGGAGATGAGCACATGAGAATCTACTTGATCCGTCACAGCAATGCCGTAGAGGTTGGCGCGGAAGATTATGAAGATGACAGCCAGCGTCCGCTAACTGAAAAGGGTTGCGAGAAAATGGAAAGCATCGCCTCTGCGCTCAAAAGACTGGGTGTGCAGCCAGATTTGATCGTGAGCAGTCCCTATGTGCGCGCCCGGCAGACCGCCGAATTGCTGGCACAGGGATTGAAGTACAAGGGAAAGATCGAGTTTAATGAAGCACTGATCCCGTTTGGGGAGGCAAATACGATCATCGGTGAGATCAATGAGAAATATACTGTCGGGGAGTTAGTTCTCGTAGGACATGAACCCAGCCTGGGACTGCTGATCGGTACGCTGAGTGCGGGAACTCCTGAAAGCTCGATCACCCTCAAGAAGGGATCGGTGTGCTGTCTGGCGGCAGATGACCTGCGTGTGGAACGCAAAGCCTCCATCGAATGGCTGCTTACCCCAAAAATCCTTTCCGCGTTATCATAGGGCTATGACAACCGAGAGCAAGTCGTTTCCGCAGGAACTATTTATCAATCGTGAGCTAAGCCTGCTCGAATTCCAACGCCGCGTGCTGGATGAAGCCCTGGACGAAAACAATCCATTATTGGAACGCCTGAAATACCTGGCCATCTTTGGCTCGAACATGGACGAATTCTTCATGGTGCGCGTGTCGGGAATCCGCAAACAGGTGGAGGCCCGGATCATGGAGGTCTTTCCCGATGGGCTAACCCCGCCGGAGGTGCTGGCGGCGACGCGGAAAATATCCCTCGAACTGTATGGCAAAGCACTGCATTTCCTCAATCGCAAGCTGCGTCCTCGCCTGGAAAAGGTTGGCGTTCACTTGTTGGACTATGCAGATCTCAACAAAACACAGCTCGACAAGGTCAATGAATATTTTCGCGAAGTGGTCTTTCCAGTACTCACGCCATTGGCGCTGGACCCTGGTCATCCCTTCCCTCATATTTCAAACCTGAGTCTGAATCTAGCCATCGTGGTTAAGGATTCAAAAGGCAGAGAAAAGTTCGCCCGCCTAAAGGTTCCCGATACGCTGCCGCGTTTGGTTCCCATCAAACGTTCTTCTGGCGCCGTTCGCAAAGATGGAACGATCCCTCACCACCATTATTTCGTCTGGCTCGAACAGTTAATCATGGCGAATCTGGCCGGGCTTTTCCCCGGGCTGGAAGTGGTGGCGGTGTACCCGTTTCGCATCATTCGCGATGCCGATGTGGAGATCCAGGAGATCGAAGCCGATGATTTGCTCGAAACGATGCAGCAGAGCATTCGCAAGCGTAAATTTGGTTCGGTGGTGCAGGTGGAGATCAACGAGGACATGCCCGATCCTATTCGAGACCTGCTCATCGATAACCTGGAGGTCCGCCAAAATGACGTGTATGTGCTGCCGGCGCCCTTCGGGTTGAGCAGCCTCTGGCAGATCTACAACCAGGTGGATCGACACGATCTAAAATTCCCGATTTATTATCCCAGCCTGCCGAAGTCTTTCATGAACGCCACCCTGGCGGGCGAGATCTTTGATGCCATTCGAAACGGCAATATCCTGCTGCATCAGCCGTATGATTCCTTTAACCCGGTGATCGATTTCCTGAAAGCAGCGGCGCGCGACCCCGATGTACTGGCGATCAAACAAACCCTGTATCGCGTCGGACAGAACGCGCCGGTCGTTGAAGCGCTGCTCGAAGCCAGTGAACGAGGCAAGCAGGTTGCTGTACTTGTGGAACTAAAAGCTCGCTTCGATGAAGAGAGCAATATCGGTTGGGCGAAGATGCTGGAGCAGATGGGTGTCCATGTGGTCTACGGGCTGGTGGGACTCAAGACTCACTGTAAAGTGACCATGGTGATCCGCAAGGAAGGTGATGGTATTCGTCGCTACCTGCATCTTGGAACGGGCAACTATAATGCGGTTACCTCCCGCGTGTACGAAGATATGGGTATCTTCACCTGCGATGATGTAATGGGCGCCGATATCACCGATCTGTTCAACTATTTGACCGGGTATTCCACAAAACGGGATTTCCAGAAGCTTCTGGTGGCACCGATCAACCTCCGCAGTGGACTGGAAGAACTGATCCGCCGCGAGATCGAGCATGCCAAAGCGGGCCGCAGCGCGCAACTGATCTTCAAGTCCAATGCGATCGTGGACCCGAAATTCATTCAGCTGCTTTATGAAGCTTCGCAGGCCGGCGTAAAGGTCGATCTACTGGTGCGCGGTATGTGCTGCCTGCGACCAGGGTTGAAAGGCGTCAGCGAGAACATTCGTGTGATCAGCGTTGTGGGACGTTACCTGGAGCACAGCCGTATCTATTACTTTCACAATGATGGCGCAGAAGAAATCTACATGGGCAGCGCCGACCTCATGACGCGCAGCTACGATCACCGTGTAGAAGTGGTGTTCCCATTGGAAAACAAGGAACATATTAATTATCTGCGGCATGGGATCCTGGCGATTTACTTGAGCGACAACATGCGGGCACGTGTAATGAAACCCGACGGTTCGTATACCCGCCTTAAGCCGCCCAGCGATGACAAGAAGGTCGATGTGCAGGAATGGTTAATGAGCCGCGCGCAACCGCGAAAAGCATGAATGCCTAAGATTACGTCATTGTCCCTTCGGGACGGAAAGAAGCGTCGCTGTGGCGCGATGCGTCAGGTGCGAGTGCGAGGGAAAATCGTTTTTGAGGCAAGTTCTCGCCAAGTAGACTTTTAATAACAAGACTCGCTCAAGCCGCTGCCCGGAGCGAATTTATTTAAAGTCAGTAGATCACAGATTCAGCTTTGGAGTCGGACGGCGTCGCCGTGGCGCCGTAGCGACACCTGCCGTCCAAAATTGCAGGAGCAAGCTCCTGCACTCCAAAATCGTGATTTACTGAAAGTGGTTTCGATCACTACTTACAATCTATCCTAAAATTCAATGATCTTTCTGGATATGTCGTTGCGAACCGCTGCTTTTGATCTTTGGCGGTGAAGCAATCTCCTTTTCATCAGGCAAAATTTAGTTTTTAGGAGATTGCTTCGTCGGGGAGAGCGCCCTCCTCGCAACGACATGTTTAATTTTCGGATAGGCTCTTAGTGGAATGCTTTGACTTTTATTTTGCAACGGGGATATTGCTCAATGTGCCAGTCCGCCGACAAACTCCATTCCCCTCCGCAGAGGGGGATAATTCACTTGCCCAGCTTTTCGATTGCACGTAAAATGAATGCGGTGCAATAGTACTGTTTGCATACCCTTCGCGGTCACACACCTGCCAGGGCAAGTGTGTGACCGAGGCCTTGTATAAAACCGGGAAAGGAATCTACCTTCATGACCGATCTAAAGGCGTTTGGTGAGGAGATCATCAACAATCTGGAGCATGTGATCGTAGGCAAGTATCAGTCGGTGGAGTTGATCGTTATCGGGTTGTTGTCGCAGGGGCACATCCTGATCGAAGATGTGCCAGGTGTGGGGAAGACAATGCTTGCGCGTAGCCTTGCAAAGTCTCTTGATTGTTTGTTCAATCGTATCCAGTTCACGCCCGATATGCTTCCAAGCGATGTAACGGGCGTGTCCATTTTCAATCAGCAGAAACGCGAATTCGAGTTCCGCGCCGGTCCTATTATGGGGCAGATCATCCTGGCAGATGAAGTAAACCGCGCCACACCCAAGACGCAGGCCGCGTTGCTCGAAGCGATGGAGGAGCACCAGGTGACAGTGGATGGAGTTACGCATCCGCTTCCCAAGCCGTTCATGGTGCTGGCAACGCAGAACCCGATCGAATACGAAGGCACATTCCCGCTTCCCGAAGCGCAGCTGGACCGCTTTCTGCTGCGCGTCCGATTGGGGTATCCCAGCCCGACGGAGGAGATGCGCGTGCTGAGCGAACAGCAGCTGCGGCATCCGATCGAGGCGCTGGAGCCCGTCGTACGAGTCGATGAGTTGCTAGCCGCCATCGAAGAAATTCGTCAGGTGTATGTCTCTCCGGCCATCCAGAAATATATTATCGATCTGGTGGGGCGGACGCGTCAAAGTGGCGACGTGTATCTGGGCGCAAGTCCGCGCGGAAGCCTGGCATTGTTCCGAGCCGGGCAGGCCCGCGCCGCGCTGCAGGGCCGCGACCACGTCTTGCCAGATGACATCAAAGCCCTGGCAGTCGCGGTACTCGGGCATCGCATCATCGTCTCGCCGGCGGCCCGTCTGCGTGAATTGAGCGCCGACCGTATCGTGCAGGAGATCGTCTACAGCGCACCCGTGCCTGGCGGTGATTATCAGTCCATTGCACAAAAAATGAAGGTTAAAGCGCAGTGACTCCGGGCCGCATCTTTGTCCTGTTGATCCTGGGCGTGGGCGCGGTGGGAACGGCTGTCAACGGCGGCACCATGTACGTCAGGCTCCTGTACCTCGGTGGATTGTTGATCGTAACCGCCTGGATCCTGACTGCATTTTCACTGCGTGGCATCACTGTGGAACGGACGGCGCGATCGCAGCGCGGCAGCGTCGGCGATATCTTTGAAGAACACTTCGAGGTATCCAACACCAGCCGGTTTCCAAAACTGTGGCTGGAGATCGCCAATGAGTCGAACATGCCAAACGCGACCGGGTCGCGCATTCTGACGTTCCTGCGCGGCAAACAGAAACGAATCTACACCTCACGTACATGGCTCATCAACCGTGGCGGGTTTACCTTGGGTCCGACATCCGTGACATCCGGTGATCCATTTGGGATCTTTCGCGTTTCGAGGAAGTTTCCTGCGAAAGGTTCGCTGGTGGTGCTGCCATTGTTATTCCGCGTGAACGAATTCGTGTCGCCGCCTGGGTTACTGCCCGGCGGTCAAGCCATTCGAAGAAAATCGATCGACGTGACGCCTCATGCCTCGACCGTGCGCGAATACATTCCGGGTGACCCCATGAAACGCATCCATTGGCCCACCAGCATCCGCCGCGAGCGGTTGATGGTCAAGGAATTTGAGCAGGATCCTCAATCGGAGATCTGGCTGTTTCTGGACACTTATAAAGCGGTGCATTTTGCCAGGCAAAGCGAAGAGGTCGATCCGTATCCTATCGACGATCTGTTATTGCTGCGACGGCGCCAGGTTAAGCTGCCACCGTCTTCACTGGAATATTCGATCAGCATCGCCGCATCACTAGCTCATTATTTTATCGGCCAACGACGCGCGGTCGGGCTGGTCACTGCTTCTTATAAAACCTACAAAGTGATCACTGCCGAACGCAGCGAACGGCAGGAAGCGAAGATCCTCGAAGAGCTTGCCTTCCTGCAGGCCGAAAGCGCGTACACATTGCCAAGTCTCGTCACGGCGCAGCTTGGACAATTGCCACAGGGCAGCAGCGCCATCCTGATCACACCGACGGTCTGGCCAGAGCTGCTTCTGGGAGTCGATAGTTTGCAGCGCCGCAATCTGCGCCCGGTGGTTGTGATGTTGATGGCGGAGACGTTCGGAAATCGTGCGAGCAACGAAGAACTGGCGCAATCCCTCATGCATCGCAACGTGCCGCTTTGCCGTGTCTATTGCGATGCAGATCTTTCAGAGACATTATCTTCGTTCGCGGCGAGCGCGCTCTCAAAGGATGTGACATGGCACCAACCAGTGTTATCACACTTGACCTGAAGTTCCAGGGACAGCCGCACGCAATCGCCTCTTATTTGATTCGGCTTGGCGACGCGAATGTCCTCATCGAAAGTGGACCTGGCTCGACTCTTCCGGCGCTCGAAGCGGGGCTGGCGGTAGAGGGCTTATCTGCCCGGGACGTGACTCACGTGCTGCTCACACACATCCACCTCGATCATGCCGGCGCGGCAGGCTGGCTCGCCAGGCAGGGCGCCCAGATCTATGTACACCGCGTGGGCGCGCCGCACATGCTTGACCCTGAGAGGCTGATCGCCAGCGCCACGCGCATCTACGGGGAGCGGATGGAAACACTATGGGGTGAGTTCCTGCCTGTGCCACAGAGTCAGCTCATGGTCCCGAAAGATGCGGAAGCGATCGTGATCGGCAATGCAGAATTTGTTCCGCTGGATACGCCCGGTCATGCAGAGCATCATTTTTCCTATCTCTTCGAAGACATCTGTTTCAGCGGTGACGTTGGTGGGGTCCGCATTCCGGGGTATCAATATTTGCGTGTGCCCATGCCGCCGCCCGAATTGCACATCGAGCGCTGGCATGAGAGTATTGCCCGGCTGCGCAAACAAAAGATAAAGCTGATCGCACCGACTCATTTTGGGATGTTCGAAGATGTAGCGTGGCATCTCGACGAGGTGGATAGGGGACTCAACTCTGCCTCACATTGGCTGGAAGAGACGATGCCATCTGATTCATCCATGGAAGAGTTGCGTCGAAGTTTTACCGATTGGATTTTGAATGAAGGGAAGAATAAAGGGTTGAGCGCGGATGTTGTGCGCGCATATGAACTTGCAAATCCGCTTGGCATGAGCGCCGATGGCCTGTTAAGGTATTGGAAGAAAGTGCGCAGCGCCGGGTAATTAGTGCGTGTCGAATGTCAAGTGCTCGGCGAAGGTCTGCGACCGAGCCGTACCGCGACCGTAGGTCTCCTGATATTTGCAGTGATTTGAGACCTTCGGTCAAGTCTCGGCGGGGTCAGCTCTTTCAGAGTGCTTCGCGAAGACCCATGCCGGCGTTCGCGGGACTCCATCGCAAGTCTGATTCAAACACATCAAGCTTTATCACTTAAGCAACAGCGTCAATAGCGCTGTTGTTCTGTCTCAATTGGCTTCCATCAAGGTGTCGTTGTGGCCGCTGGTTCGTCACAGGGCGCGCGCCCAACTGATTCGAGAAGATTTGGTTCCTCCAAACGGAAGGTATCGGAATCCAAGAGAATGTTGTTCAGGTCATACTCCTGAACGGTGGCCACGATTTGATCGCCTGACTGCTGGATCAGGATCGTCCATTTCAAGTTCTCATACACGGGAACGCTGAAATCACGGGCCACCAATGCAAAGTCATAAAAGGCCGCCTGGGCAGGGTTCGGCAGGGCGTAAATATCACCTTCTTTACGATATCTGCACACCGCAACATCTGCCGTGGTATCGCTGGTTCTCTCGATCTCGAGTCGCGTCACAACCAGTCGAACTCGATCGGAGGCTGGCTCGTCATCCACGTTGATCCAGGTGCCTTCGTAGTCATCGATATTCGTGGATGAAGATGCAAGCGTGGGTACAGTTGTCGGCGTCTCGGTCGGCGTTTCCATTGGCTGAAGAGTTGGCGTTTCCGTTGGCGTCTCTGTGGGTAATGCAAAGGTAGCAGAAGGGGTTTCGGGCAGGGGAGTAAAACTCGGCGTGAACGTCGCCGCATTGAAGACCGTCGGCGTGGATGTGGCCCTCACCATGGGAAGAATTGTAGGGATCAGCCCAATACAGGCTGCCATAATCGCCCCGATCGCACCGATCACTGCCACGATGATCAGGGTTATTGTGTTTTTTTCGCTCATGTTGTGCTCCTAAAATTGAGTGCTGGGAACGGGAACATGACACCGAGAATGATGTCTTGTCCACAAATTCTTAAACGGATATTTGGTTGCAATGCGATGGGGGATGTGCAGCAGATTATACCCGCTCCCCAGGAATTGCCCGCTTGCAGGAAAGAATCGACACTTTCTCAGGCTTTCGTTGGCTGCTGGTGCCCCGTGTCACGCCTAAAAAATGACCTTTGCAACAGGGCATTTTGGATCAATCACGATATAATTTTGCCGTTATTGGATCATATCCCCTTCAAAAAAGCAGGGCCGGCCCACATCGATCCAAATGTGGTCGTTTTTCCGAAATCCCAACGGAAATCCGCGTCCCTACCATTACAAAGGAGATTGCATGAATCATTTTGTTGCCATATCGGATCTCTCGTCGGGGGAAGTACAGGACCTGCTCGACCTAGCCATTAAGTTAAAGGAAGAATATTTCAAGAAAGGCAATCCGCCGCTGTTTAAAGGTAAAGTGCTGGGCATGATCTTTCAGAAGCCCAGCCTGCGGACGCGCGTGTCATTTGACATGGCGATGCGTCACTGCGGCGGCGATGCTTTGTATCTTTCGCCGAACGAGATCGGTCTCGGTAAGCGCGAGTCGATCGCGGACATCGCCCGCGTCCTTTCGGGATACGTTCAGGCGTTGATGGCGCGTACGTTCGACCACCAGCACGTGCTCGACCTGGCGCAGTGGTCGTCGATCCCTGTGGTCAATGGCCTTAGCGATTACAACCATCCCTGCCAGGGCATGGCAGATGCGATGACAATTCAGGAGAAGTTCGGCAAGGCAAAAGGATTGAATGTAACGTATGTGGGCGACGGCAACAATGTGGCTGTCTCCTTGATGCATGTATGTGCCAAACTGGGTTGGAACTTCACCATTGCCGCGCCTGATGGGTATGACCTAAGTGCAAAAGCCGTTGGTATTGCAAAAGACATCTCAGAGGAAACCGGCAGCAAACTGACCTTTTTGCGTGACCCGCACGAGGCCGTCAAAGGCGCGCAGGTGATCTATACCGACACATGGACCAGTATGGGACAGGAGGAAGAAACTGCCAGACGCGAGAAGGTCTTCCCGCCGTATCAAGTGAATGCCGGGTTGGTCAGCGAAGCCGATAAGGACGTGATCGTCATGCACTGCCTGCCTGCCCATCGCAACCAGGAGTTGACCGATGACGTGGCGGACGGTCCGCATTCGGTGATCTTCCCGCAGGCGCATAATCGTCTGCATGCACAGAAGGCAATTCTGGCCAGGTTGTTTGGAGTCGCTTAACAAAAATAACCGCGTAGGGTACGGCAGCTGCCGTACCCTACGCGGTCAAAGAGGAATTTATGCATACAAAAGATTTCATCGCAATGGAAGAACAGTACGGCGCGCACAACTATCATCCGTTGGATGTGGTGATCGAACGCGCCGAGGGCGTGTGGGTCTACGATGTGGACGGCAGGAAATATCTCGATTGTCTGTCTGCCTATTCCGCGGTCAACCAGGGACATGTGCATCCGCAAATCCTCAACGCATTGCTCGAACAGGCTAAGAAAGTAACGCTCACCTCACGCGCCTTTCGCAATGACCAGTTGCCGCTTCTGTATAAAGAACTCTCCGAGATGACAGGCTATGAGATGTCGCTGCCGATGAACAGCGGCGCAGAAGCCGTGGAAACCGCGCTGAAACTGGCGCGCAAGTGGGCCTACCGAGTCAAGGGTGTGCCGCGACATCAGGCAGAGATCATAACGGCCGCGGGTAACTTCCACGGACGGACGATTTCGATTGTCAGCTTCTCCACGGAGCCATCCTACCGCGATGACTTTGGCCCCTTCACGCCGGGATTCATCAACGTGGCGTACGGTGATGCAGACGCGATCGAAAGGGCGATCACACCCAACACGGCCGCGGTGATGTTGGAACCGATCCAGGGCGAAGGCGGGGTCATCATCCCACCTGCTGGATATTTAAAGAAGGTCGCTGAAATCTGCAGGAAGAACAATGTTCTCCTGATGGCAGATGAAATTCAAACGGGTCTCGGTCGCACTGGGAAACTGTTCGCCGCGCAGCATGACGACGTGCGCCCGGATGTGACAATTATCGGTAAAGCTTTGGCCGGAGGTTTTTATCCCGTTTCGGCAGTGCTGGCCGACAAAGCTATCCTGGGACTCTTCACGCCGGGCGAGCACGGATCCACGTTCGGTGGGAATCCGCTTGCAGCCGCGGTGGCACGCGCCGCCTTGAAAGTGATCCGGGATGAAAATCTGTCGGAACGTTCGCGCACCTTGGGTGAATACTTTATGGAGCAGTTGGCCGAGATCCCCAGTCCGCATGTCAGGGAAGTACGCGGCAAAGGTCTGCTGATCGGCATCGAGTTGAAACCCGAAGCGCGTGGAGCGCGTCGCTTCTGTGAAGCCATGCAGCAAAAAGGCATTCTTGCCAAAGAGACGCATGACAATGTCATCCGCTTTGCACCACCGCTCGTCATCGACAGGGAAACCATCGATTGGGCGCTGCCGTCCATTCGCGATGTGTTGAATATGAAGTAAAGCAAAAAGAACCTGCCAGGTCTCTAAGACCTGACGGGTTTCGGTCTACAGGAGGCACTATGAACATTGGCATACCCAAAGAGAGACGTCCCTTTGAACTGCGGGTCGGTCTTTCACCTGCGGGCGTCGAGATCTTGACCCAGCAGGGGCATCACGTCTACGTCGAACATGAAGCCGGTACTGGCGCCGGGTTTGATGATCGTGAGTTCGAAACCGCGGGGGCGCGGGTCGTCTATTCGCCTGAAGAGGTCTTTGTGCGCGGTGACCTGCTGCTCAAGGTGGCCCGTCCGACGAAGGAAGAGCTTGGCTGGTTGCGACCCCATACGACCATCCTGGGTTTGCTCCACCTGGCTTCGTCGCGCGAGGATAAGGTTGAGGCGCTGCTCGAAAAGAAGATCACAGCCGTCGCGTATGAGCAGATCGAAACTGCAAACGGCGAGCTGCCGGTGCTGCGCCCGTTCAGCCAGATCGGCGGCAAAATGGCAGCATCGATCGCGGCCCGTCTGCTGCAAAATAACTGGGGCGGCAAAGGCATCCTGCCGGGCGGCATTCCAGGTGTTCCACCCGCTGAAGTGGTGATCATCGGTGGAGGTGTCGTGGGAATGTACGCGACCGAAGCATTCATCGGGCTCGGCGCGCACGTGACCGTCATCGATAAGAGCGTGGATGTGCTGCAACAGGTCTATAACCGCTTTAACTGCGTTACGACGATGGTCTCTACCAGGCGCAATATCGAAAAGGCCACTGCGTACGCGGATGTTGTGGTCGGCGCGGTGCTCCTGACAGGTGAACGCACACCGATCCTGATCAGCCGCGAGATGATGCGCGCCATGAAGCCGCGTTCGGTTTTCATCGACGTGAGCATCGACCAGGGTGGGTGCGCCGAAACATCGCGCCCCACCATGCACGACCAGCCAACGTATATTGAAGAAGGCGTCATTCATTACTGCGTTCCCAATATGCCAGGCGTGGTGGCACGCACTGCCACGCATGCATTTGTCAACGCGGCCATGCCGTACATCGTGGAAATCGCAAACAAGGGAGTCGCAGACGCGATCCTTGACAATACAGCGATCGCAAAAGCAGTGAACACGCATAACGGTGCGCTTGTTCATCTTTCGCTTCTGTCGCAGGGAGTTGAAGATGGACTGGACTAGCATTTACCAATCTCGGGTCACGACCGCTGCTGAAGCGGTGCGCTGCATCAAATCGAACCAGCGCATCTTTCTCACCGGCAACGTGTCTGTGCCACAGAAATGTCTCGCCGCCCTGGTGGACTACGCTCCGAATCTCGAGAACGTGGAGATCTGCCAGGCCCTGACGATCGGCCCGGCCGACTACGTCAAACCCGAAATGGAAGGACACCTGCGCGTCAACACGTTGTTCATCAGTCACAATGTGCGCAAAGCCGTGCAGGAGGGGCGCGCCGACTTTACGCCTGTGCTGCTCTCGGAGTTCCCTTTGCTCTTCAAGCATGGTGTGCTGCCACTCGACGCCGCCATCATCCATGTGTCGCCTCCCGATGAGCATGGTTTTTGCAGCCTGGGTGTGGAGGTGGGCCTGACGAAGTCACCGGCTGAATCAGCAAAGATCATCATCGCCGAAGTCAACCAGCAGATGCCGCGCACACTGGGCGATTCGTTCATCCATGTGAGCCGCTTGAGCCATATTGTGCCGGTCAATTATCCCATTCCAGAAATGGCCATGTCTGAAGAAGGCAACCTGGACGTGGTCGAAAAGATCGCTGGTTTCGTTGCCGAGCTGATCCCCGATGGCGCGACGATGCAGCTGGGAATCGGCGCAATCCCCGATGCGGTGTTGAAATTCCTGCACAGCAAGAAAGATCTGGGCGTTCATAGTGAACTGTTCTCGGATGGCGTGATCGAACTGGTGAATGCCGGCGTACTGACCAATGCACGCAAGAGCCTGCACCCCGGCAAGATCATCGCCGGCTTCATGCTCGGTACGCGCAAGTTGTACGAGTGGTCAGACGATAACCCGATGATCGAGTTCCATCGCACAGAATATGTCAACGATCCATTCGTGATCGCACAGAACGAACGCATGGTGGCGATCAACTCTGCCATCGAAGTCGACCTGACAGGACAGGTCTGTGCCGATAGTATTGGTCCCAAATTGTATAGCGGCGTGGGTGGTCAGCTTGATTTCATCTATGGCGCTTCGCGTTCGAAAGGCGGCGTGCCGATCATCGCCTTGCCAAGTACCACTACCCTCAAAGACGGAACACCAGTCACGCGCATCGCAGCCATGCTCAAGCACGGCGCGGGCGTGGTGACCAGCCGCAACCATGTCCGTTATGTGGTGACCGAGTTCGGCGTGGCTGACTTGTATGGCAAGTCTATTCGCCAACGATCGCAGCAATTGATCAATATAGCGCATCCCGATTTCCGGGCCGACCTGGAAAAACAGGCAAACGAGCTGCATTATCTGTAAACACATCGTAGGCTGTGTGAATTGACTTGAGCGCCACGCCTGATTATCATTAGCCACTGGAAGCACCCACAGCAGCAAACGCAGTGGAATACCTTTACTCAAAAGAGCCTGACGAGTTTGCACTTGTCAGGCTTCTTTACAGAAATCTAAATTGTAGTGATCTGGTACCTGGAAAGAATCGTATGAACCGTAAAGCAAAGATCGTCGCCACCATTGGGCCTGCAAGTCAAAGTGAAGAGGTCCTGGAAAAGTTGATCACAGCGGGCATGGATGTGGCCCGAATGAATTTCTCGCATGGCACGCACGAGCAACATGCCGAGCGGATTGGGCGCATCCGCAAGACCGGTGAGAAACTGGGACGGCCCATTGGTATCCTGCAGGACCTGCAAGGTCCGAAGATCCGTGTGGGCGAACTGCTGGAGCCGATCCAGCTCACAGAGGGAGAGATGGTCACACTATTCGTGACCGGGACGACTCCGCCGGGCAATGGCGAGAAAAAGATTCCCGTGGATTTTCGCCAGCTCTTCGATTCCGTTCGGACCTCAGACCGGTTGCTGCTCGACGACGGGCGCCTGGCGCTGGAGGTTGTTTCCGTCAAAGACCGCCACGCCCTGACGGCCCGCGTGGCCGTCGGTGGGACGCTCTCTTCTCACAAGGGCATCAACCTGCCGGGCGTCCGGCTGCGCATCTCAGGTTTCACCGAAAAAGATGAAGCCGATCTGGCCTTCGGTATCTCGCAGGGTGTGGACGCAGTGGCGATCTCCTTCGTACGCACCGTGGAAGATGTGAAGAAAGTCCGTTATGCGATGGAGCGTTTTTCGAAGGAGAGACGCATGCCATTGCTGATCGCCAAACTCGAAAAGCCTGAAGCGCTCGACAATCTGGATGCAATCCTCGAAGAAGTGGATGGGGTGATGGTGGCGCGCGGCGACCTGGGCGTGGAACTTCCCCCCGAGCGCGTGCCTGCGCTGCAGAAGCACATCATCCGCACGGCCAACCGCCGCGCCAAGCTCGTGATCACGGCCACGCAAATGCTTGAGTCGATGATCTCGAATCCATTGCCGACACGCGCCGAAGCCTCCGATGTGGCCAACGCCATTTTTGACGGCACCGATGCCGTGATGCTCTCCGCCGAAACTGCGTCTGGAAAATATCCCGTCGAAGCTGTGCAGATGATGGACCGTATCGTACGCGAAGCAGAAACTCATTTTCTCGAATGGGGGGTCGAACAGGCAGTGGCAGGCTTTGAACACAGCGACGCCGCCTCTATGGCGCGCGCTGCGCAATCCCTTGCCAACGATAAGAACGTGACCGCGGTAGCCTGTTTCACCACCCGCGGACAAACCGCCTGGCTGATGTCGAAGATCCGCCCACGTGTGCCGATCATGGCATTTACGCCAGATCGTGAAACTTCGCATCGATTGGCTTTCCTGTGGGGTGTGGAACCGCAGCTTGTTCCGTTCTCGAACACGCTCGATGAAATGCTCGATCATGTGGATGCCGCGCTGATGAAATCAGACGTGGTGCAGTTAGGCGATCAGGTGGTGTTGGTATGTGGGTTCCCCGTAGGAGCCATCCGCCCGCCCAATATGGCGTTGCTGCATACGGTTGGGGAGCAGTAGATCGTAAGTGAGCTGGTCGAGGGTCTCCGACCCCGATCGGTTTTTTTGACCGCAGGTCATGATTGCATGGTTGGCCAATGGAGACCTTCGGCCAGCTTGCCCGGCGGGGTCAAAGACCCACTCCGGGCTTTGTGTGCAATGAATTGGTTTTATTCACTTCATTGTAACCATTCGACTGTCACCAGGTTTTCCACAGATTGAAATTCAGGATCTCCAGTGAGAATGATGGCGCTCTCCTGCAAAGCCATTGCCACAACAAATGCATCAGCGTACGAGAGGGTATAGTTTGCTTTTATGTGAGCAGCGCTAAACACAATCTGCTCCTCCACAGATACAACCTGAATCGGCAGTTGCCGAATCAAGGCAAGTGCGTCTTGTGCTTTTACAATGCCACCCCTGCGCTCAGTAATGTAGAGAAGTTCACCCAGGTTGATGATGGAAAGAAGAAGCCGGCATTTCGCTTTAGCTGCGTTCTCCAAAATCTTTTCGACGCGAGATGCAACAGGCTCGTCCTGAAGATAAGCCAGCAGGGCAAAACTATCCAACATATAAACCGCTGTTTCCGTCATAGCGTTAGTGGGTCTGGCTTGCTTCGCGAGATCTTTCCTGTGCGCGTTCCCCCAGCAAATCCTTCGTAAGCGACGGAAGACCTTTGAGTAAACCACGGCCTTGTTTTACAGGATTTTTGAGAGCCGGAATAATCGAAAGGACTCCACCATAATCTACGATAACAACTTCCGTGCCAGGCAGAAGATTATATTTTTTTCGTAGTTCGGCCGGGATCACAACCCAACCCTTGTTCGAAACGGTCAGCGACATGACTTGCTCCTTGTTATACTTTATTGTGAAGAAGTATAACACACTGCCGGTTGAGGTGTCACCTGGTTCGCTATGTCTTCTTATTAGAAAACGGTAGGATTTGCCTTATCGTAGCCAAACAAACTCATACGGGGCCAGTTCAAGGGTTGGCAACTCCAACTTTCTGTTCGTAAGCAGGTCGGTCAATGTGTTGACCGGCTTATTCATTTCAACGGATATGGTCTGCGCTACGCCGCTCATGTTGTGAAACACGAGGATCGTCTGACCGTGGTAGGTCCGTTCGAATGCTGCAATGTGTTCGTTTTGGACGTCGAGCCAACGGAAGTCGCCGCGCCCGAACTGGGGATGCTTTCTTCGTTCCAGGATCATATGGCGGATGACGCTCCAAAGTGACTCAGGATCCTGTCGTTGTGCTTCCACATTGACGCGCGCCGGGCCGTACATTTCATCATCGAGCACCGGCGCGAACAGGGCCTCGCCGGGCGCATCGGAGAAGCCGGCATTCGGCCCGGCGTTCCATTGCATCGGGGTACGGACGCCGTTGCGGTCGAACAGCCAGATGTTATCTCCCATGCCGATCTCATCACCGTAGTAGAGGATCGGCGAACCCGGCAATGTAAGTAACAAGGAGTGAGCCAGTTCGATCTTGCGCGGGTCATTGTCCAGCAGCGGTGCGAGCCTGCGGCGGATGCCAAGATTCAATTTCATGCGCGGGTCGGGCGCATATTGTTCCCACATCCACTGGCGTTCCTCTTCGGTGACCATTTCGAGCGTGAGTTCATCGTGGTTACGCAGGAAGATGCACCACTGACAATTTTCCGGGATGGATGGCGTGCGATCGAGGATGTCGCGCATATCGGTTGCTGTCCCCTTTTTGAGTCCCATGTAGAGGCGCGGCATAATAGGGAAGTGGAATCCCATCTGGAATTCATCGCCATCCCCGAAATACGGTCGCACATCCTCGGGCCATTGATTGGCTTCACACAGAAGAATGCGGCCCGGATAGTGCTTATCGATAAAAGCACGTATTTGTTTGAGGTACTGGTGAGTCTCTGGCAGGTTCTCGCAGATGGTTCCTTCGCGCTCAAAGAGGTAGGGAACTGCGTCGGCACGGAAGCCGTCGATGCCGAGATCGAGCCAGAATTTCGCCACCCTCAGCATTTCTGCCTGCACCTCGGGATTGTCGTAGTTCAGATCAGGCTGCGTGCTGTAAAAACGATGCCAGTAGTACTGCCCGGCCCGTTCGTCCCAGGTCCAGTTGGAGGGTTCGGTATCCACAAAGATGATGCGGGCATCGCGGAACCGTTGGTCTGTGTTGCTCCAGACGTAATAATCACGATACGGCGAGCTGCGGTCGGAGCGCGCCGCCTGAAACCAGGGATGCTGGTCGGAGGTGTGGTTCAGCACCAGGTCCATGATGATGCGAATGCCGCGCGAGTGGGCGTTCTCGAGCAATTGCTTCAAGTCCTGCAGGGAGCCGAACGTCTCGGCGATGTTATAGTAATCCGCAATATCATAGCCATCGTCGCGCAGAGGCGAGGGGTAGATCGGCATCAACCACAGACAATCGACGCCAAGGTCTTTGATGTAATCGAGTTTGAGGGTGAGACCGCCCAAATCTCCATGCCCATCTCCGTTGCTATCGTAGAAAGCGCGCGGATACACTTGATAAAAAACTGCGTCCTTGTACCAGCTGGATTCATTCATCAGATTGATTCTTGATTGCTCCTTGTATTGATACCCTGCCCGGTCACATCCCTGGGGCATTCCAGCTTTCACCATGGAATTTCTTATGCCAAAAAAGTTCGCCTCCCTCATGGATCGAACGAGTTCACAATGAAGAACTGGCTGGAAGAGTTTCGGATTTGGGATTGCGCAGCAGAATTTCAAGACAAAGGCCGGTGAGAGCACCCGCCATTGTCCCCGTCAGTAAAACGCCCGGAAGCAGGGTGAGTCCAGTGATCCATCCGATCGTGCTGAAGACCATCCACCAGCCTGCCCAATGAAATTCCCGGCGCAGAATTGTCCATTGGCCAATACCCGTTGTCACGCCTATGATCATTCCCTGCAAGAACTCAAACCCGTTCGGCAGCGTCAATAGCGTGATGAGATACCCAATGACCCATGCTGCACTTGTAGCAACGATCCAGCGCCATGGGTGGGCGAGCCGCCCCTGCAAAACCAACCATTGAAATACCCCGACAAGCGCCCCGGTCAGGATCATGGTTACCCCTGGCAGGATCAGGCTTCCTATGAGCCATCCCCAGGTGGTCGCCATGATCCAAAAGAACCACAGGGCCCAGTCGAAGGAGAGAATCTTCGAGAGCACAACCCTCCCCTCAGCCTTTGACAGAACCAGCCAGCAATCCGCGTACGAAGTAGCGCTGCAAGCCAAAGAATACCAGCAGCGGGATGAGCATGCTGATAAACGCGCCGGCGGTCAGCAGATGCCAATCCTCGCCGCGGGTGCCCACAATGGATGCCAGCGTCATGGTGACCACGCGCACGTTCGGGTCTGGTCCCAGGATGATCAATGCGACCAGATAATCATTCCAGACCCACAGGAACTGGAAGATCGCAAATGACGCCAGGGCCGGGATAGATAGCGGAAGGATCAGGCGGGTAAAGATGGTGAAATGCGAGGCGCCATCGATGAACGCAGCCTCCAGCGTCTCGCGGGGGAGTCCGCGGATGTAGTTGAACAGTAGGTAGGTGGCCAGTGGCAGGCCGAAGCCGGTATGCGCCAGCCAGACCCCAAGAAATGTGCCGTTGAGGTCCATTCCGGCAAAGTCTCGCAGTACCGGTACGAGGGCAATTTGCAGAGGTACCACCAAGAGCGCGACCACCAGGATGAACCACAAGCGCCGGCCCGGAAAGTTCATCCAGGCAAAGCCGTACGCCGCAAAAGCCGCGATCAGGATGGGGATGATCGTCGCGGGAATTGTCACCGTCAGGCTATTGAGGAGTGATCCATAGAAATCATTGCCGGGCACCCTTTCCACGGTGCCATCAAGGCGCTTGATCTCAACCGTTCTCCCCTGCAAAACCTGGCGATAGTTTTCCAGATTTAAATTGGCTGAGGTTACCCACTGTTTCTCCTGTACCTGGATTTTGCCGATGGGCCGGGTTCCCACCCAAATGAGCCGTGTGTCTCCACGCTCAATGCCTGCCCGCATTTCCTCGAAGGTGGCAGTGATGCCCTCCACCGTCATCGGGCCGCTTGGATCGAGTCCAAGCTCGCGTGGGTTGATCGTCTTGGTGGCCACCCAATCGCGATGGGGCAGTACGTTCCACCAGGGGGTGGTCTGGATATCAAATCGATCGCGAAAGGAAGATGCAAAAATGCCAACCACCGGGACTAACCACAGGAGAACAATTAAGCCCAGGACGACATTGACCACAATCTTGTTGACGAGTTTATTGCTGTTCATCGGAAGGTCTCCTGTTCCCTGAGCTGGCGCACGTTATAAATCATGACCGGCACAACGGCCAGGAGCAGCACAATGGCGATGGCCGAACCAAAACCGGAATTGCGGTTGATGAAGGATTGCCGGTAGAACTGCGTAGCAATCACATCGGTACCGTACTGCCCTCCCGTCATCACCCAGACCACGTCAAAGATCTTCAACGTGAATATAATGATCGTCGTCGTCACCGTAATGATCGTCCCTAAAATATAGGGGATCATGATGCGGAAAAAGATTTGGATTTCGGTAGCTCCATCTACACGGGCTGCTTCAATGATTTCTTCCGGGATGCCTTTTATCGCTGCCGAGAAAAGGACCATTGCATACCCAACCTGGAGCCAAACGACGATGATCACCAGGAAGAGGTTGTTCCATGGGGCAATCGCTGTGTAGTTTGTCCAGCCATGTGGTTGCCCGCCAAATCCCACAACGATGGCGTTGAGCAGACCGATTTGAGGGCTGTCAGGGGGACTTACCTCGTAGATGAAGTTCCAGATCACGCTCGCGCCCACAAATGAGATTGCCATTGGCATGAAGATCAAAGACTTGGCAGCGCGCTCGAATTTGCTGCGGTCAGCTAACACGGCGATCAGTAAACCCGCGATGACTGTCAGGGGTGTGGCGATCCCGATCCAGAAGAGGATATTGTTGCGCAGCGCTCCCAACATCAGACGGTCAGAGAAGACCGCCACATAGTTCGAAAGCCCCACGAATTGCGCTGACATCGCTGCGAAATACTCAGCTGGGTTCGTGAATACCATCGTAACCGGAAGCGCAGGCGGACCATTGCGGCCAAACAGACTGATAAACAGCGTTCGCACAGCCGGGAGAGCCAGGAACCAGGTAAGCAGCGCGAGCGCCGGGCCCACAAAGACAAATGGTTGAAGTCGTGCGGTCCATTCAACCGGGAGCGCTTCCACCAGTCTGTTGAAGATGGCGTACAGAATAGCCACGCCTCCCACACCCCAAACGATGGCTACCAAAGCAGTGACCCATTTGGGCGCGTTTCCCAGGCGCAGGAAGACAAAGCCCTGATACAAAACAAAAAACGCGATCAGCGGGATCAGAATTGCCAGCCCGAATCGCAGGATCCAGGTAACTATTTTGCTCAGTGATCTTGGTTCACCTTCTGCAGTGTGCTCGAGAGTTGCCACGGGGGACTCCTTTCGCTTCCAAGGCGGTGGGGAAAATAATGTATCCGAAAATGATCAGAGGGCTGCCAACCCAGGTTGGATTGGCAGCCCAGGAAACTGCGTCTAGCTATTGCGGCCAGGACGCGTCGATCTCTGGTAATACAGCATCCAGGTCGGCAGCGCCAGAGGCCCAGTCGGTCACACCTTTCCAGAAGGAACCGGCGCCAACTTCGCCCGGCATCAGGTCAGAGCCGTCGAAGCGGAACGATGTAGCGGCGGCAAGCGCTGTGGCAATGTCGCCGTCGACCGGGTTGGCGTACATCTCAGCCGTGGCGCCGTTTTGAAGCGCCAACGCGCCGCTGGTATTCATGAAGCCGGAGACGGACATCGGCAGCGTGAGGTACTCCATGAGTGCGCGCACTTCCGGGCGGTCGTTGAACATGGCATAGATGTCAGCGGCGCCCAGGGCAGGCCTGCCGTACGCATCGTCGATCGGCGGCAGGTAGAAGAAATCGTAGTCTACCTTGTACTTGGCGTCTGGGTACAGCCTGGTGAACTCGCCGGTGATGAAGCTCGCCTGGCGGTGCAGGAAGCAGTTGGGCGGGTCGGTGAACAGACCAGCAGGAGAGTCGCCGAAGAAGGTGGTGGTGATTTGATCCCTGCCACCGTACACATAGCCTTCTTTAAACCAGACGTCACCGACGGTCTCAAAGGCATTCCTCACTTCAGGTGAGTCGAATTTGAGGTCGCCAGCGACCCAGGCATCGTAGTTCTCGAGGGAGGTGGTACGCAGCATGACGTCTTCCACCCAGTCGGTGCCGACCCAGCCGGTGGCAGCTTGCGATTCGATGCCGATGCACCAGGGTGTGCCACCGTCAGCTACGATCTGATCGGACAGGGCAAGCAACTCATCCCAGGTCTCGGGGACGGTATAGCCGGAAGCATCGAAATCATCCTTGGCATACCAGACCAGGCTCTTCATGAAGCCGCGGTTCCAGACGCCGCCCGCCATCGGGCCGTTAGGACCTTCCATGGTGGCCATTTCCAGCCAGAGCTGAGGATAGGTCGCCGTCAGATAATCCGCGGGGATGAAGCTGTTGACGTCAATAATCTTGCCGGCCCTGACGTAGTTGGCCAGCGCGCCGGGCTGCGGGAAGTCGGCGATGTCAGGAGCTTCGCCGGCATCCACGGAAATGGAAAGACGGGCCTCGAACTCTTTATTGCCAACGTAGTTCACGGTAATGCCGGTAGCCTCTTCGAAGGCCCTCCAGCCGCAGATCATCTTCTTATCATCGGGATCCACCTGTGTGCCATCCACGGTCACAGTGGTGCCCGTGAACTCACCGGCCACCGCGCGCTCGAGGTATCCGCCGGCAGGTCCACCGGTGACTTCGCCGAAGTCATATACACCTTCCGGACATTCTACAACTGGTGCTTCTGTTGCAGCTTCTGTCGGGGCTTCGGTAGCTGCCTCAGTGGGCGCCTCTGTCATCGCTTCGGTCGGAGCTTCAGTCACGGCTTCGGTGGGGGCCGCTGTTTCCGCTGGTCCACAGGCTGCCAGGAACAAGACGGCCAACATCAGGCAGCTCAAAACCTTATACATCTTAGACATGTTTCTCTTCTCCTAATCTTGATTAATAGGTTGAACATACATCGAACAGTGCATAACGTTTATTGCATGAGCTTCAGCGGCATCACCTCCTTCAACGCGTGTTAGTCACCACTGGAGTAAATACCCATTCATGGATTTGAGTTTCTGAACACTATAGAACGCTGGATTGTCTGGTAATTAAATTTGATTCCAGCAGCAATGAGTTTTCGCTCAGGCCTTCGCCTTGTATGAGGCGAATTAATCGTTCGCCCGCGGCCAAACCAAGGCCGTAGGCAGGCAGGTGGACTGTGGTAAGTGGGGGATCGAAAAACTCTGCCAGAGGGATATCGTCGAAGCCTACGATTGCAATATCTGCAGGGATGCGGAGTCCGGCTCGCTTGATCGCCAGCATGGCTCCTATCGCAACAACATCGCTTGCCACGAACACCGCTGTAATTGGAGGCGAAATATCCAATAGCGCCTTCATCGCCGTAAAACCACTGGTGGGCGTGTAATTGCCTTCCTGAATAAAGGATGCGTCCACCAAGAGCGCGGCCGATTCCAATGCCTGACAGTACCCGGAGCGTCGCTGTTGTGCAGATGTGTAATTGAGGGGAGCGTTCGTGATCATCCCAATTCGCCGGTGCCCAAGAGATAGGAGATGCTGGATCGCAGATTCAGCGCCAGCCGTGGCGTTAACGTCAACGAACGGCATCCTCGTATGCGGCATCTGTCCCATCAACATCACGGGTACGCCTTCCTCATACAATTCGATCAGCGCCTGGTCATCCTGACGTGGTCCCGACAACAGAATGCCGTCCACGTGGTTTTCCCGTATCAAGTTTGTGTAGCCTCCAGCATCATTCGGGTCAATGGGTTTCAGAAGTACATGAAACCCGTGTTGAATGGCCGCCTGCTCGACTCCCAGGATAACCTGGGGTAGAAACGCATCTGCAAAGATCTGCTCAGGCGATTGGCAAAGGACAAGCCCTACAGTATCTGACTTTCCGCTGACTAATTTTTTACCGGCTACGTTGGGGCGGTAATGAAGCTTTTTGGCAGCATCCAGAACGCGTTGGCGTGTTAATTCGCTGATGCTGACATCCATGACGTTGTTCAAAACGAAGGAGACTGTTGTCCGTGATACACCAGCCAGTTCTGCAACATCAAAACTCGTTGAGCGTTTCTTTTTGATCATACGGTCCCTTGGGGTAACACGTGTTAGTTACAGTATAAGGATTTGGAGAGGGCTTGTCAATAGGTTTACCGGAGCAATTTCAGAATCTGTTCGTTGAATGAATATAAGCAGTGCACAGGTAACCAACTTTTGTTACCGTACATCTTCACCGCGAAGCCCGCAAAGTGCGCTAAGAAAACCTTTAAATCTTTGCGTTCTTCGCGCTCTTAGCGGTAAAAATGGCATGATGTACGGTAGAGAAAACCAACTTAGAGTTTTTCTTGTAAAAGTTGGGAGTGCCTAATGTAACGGTTGTGCAACCAAGAGCAGAAACGTGAAAAACGGTCAAAAAACAGCATGGCTATCTTCCAAAAATAGGATTTCTTCAGCCGCTGTGACCCATATCGGGACACCGCGCAAATCCTGTTCCAGACCGTTCCACAAAAAACAGCGTGTTTGAAGTAGTCACCTGGATCTTACAGAGCAAAACTTCACCACGGAGACACCGAGTCACGGAGTTTTCTACATTTTTTTCTCAGTGTCTTCGTGTCTCCGTGGTTCACAAGGTGTGCCACGGCAGTTTGACCAAGACAACAGCAAGCGTTTTTCACGATTCCTTCGCTGATTGTGCAAAAGTTACGCTACCATCCAAAACAAAAGGATTCCGTCACACCTGCCCTGCAACGAACACAGTGAGGTGCCAGGGAGTGCCGGGGAGTGTTGCGAGGAGTTCTCGTTGCGACAAAGCAATCCTACTCTCCATAGCACAAGATTGTGTAGCCATGGCGCCATGCGACACTTCGTGGCGCCCCAGGCGCCACTCGCAATGACGGGAAATGTCTCGTGTTTTAGGTACTCCCTATAAGTTATAAGTTTGACCGCGTTGCGGCACTACAATTCTGCCGTATAATCATAAGTGGGGAGAAGAACAATCATCGCACCTCACATCAAAGTCTGGTTATTATATTTATGTACTGTAATGGAGGCTGTTGTGATTCAGCATATTTTGGTCCCACTGGATGGCTCAGAACTGGCAGAGTGCGTATTGCCACATCTAATGGCGATCGCACCGAGCACCAGTGCACGGGTTACATTGATCCATGTTTTGGAGCGAAACCTTTCCCGCAACGGCAGTACACTGCCCTTCGACCTGTTAGGTTGGCACATGCAGAAACAGGAAGCGCAGTCTTACCTGGACCGCATCACGGAGCGTTTGCAGAAATTGGATCTGCCGGTGGAACAGGTCACTCTGGAAGGCAACCCGGCTGAGATGCTCATCGAATTCGTACGCAACAATGACGTGGATCTGGTCTTATTGAGCAGCCATGGCCGCACCGGATTAAGCGAATGGAACGTGAGTTCCGTGGTCCAGAAGATCCTGTTACGCGCGTATAAATCGATCCTGCTGGTGCGCGCCTTTACCAGCCCACCGGCAGAGGTGCAATACAAGCGGCTCTTCCTTGCCCTGGATGGCTCCACGCGCGCTGAATACATTCTTCCATTTGCGATGAGCCTGGCCCAGGCGCATCAATCGAATGTGGTCCTGGGAATGGTTATCCAAACGCCACAAACAATACAGCGTTTTCCGCTTTCTGAAGAGGAAACAGTCTGGCTGCAGCAGTTCACCGGAAAGAATCAGAACGAGGCCACACGCTACCTGGACCAGCTTGCCACCCAACTCGCGCTGAAGAGTGTGTCTTCAGAGGTGAAGATTGTAGTGTCTGAGAACGCGCTGGGAGCCGTATATGACATGGCAGAGGAGTCGGATACCGACCTGATCATGATCGCTGCCCATGGGTATTCGGGGGAGCGACGCTGGCCCTATGGCAGTATCGCTGCCAGCTTGATCGCGTATGGACGTACCCCACTTATGATCCTGCAGGATCTTTCGGAAAGCGAAGTGCCACCGCTTCATGCAGACCGGTCCGTTCGCGACAGCCGAGAGCGTTAGCCCATGGTTCAAACTGCGACCCAGCTCGATCGTTCGGACCTGCACAGAGATCCTGCCAATCCAATAGAAAGTCTCGCAGCCAGCCTGGCGCTGGAATTGCGCAACAGCAAACCAGAGCGCGTCTCGTTTCCCCTGCCTGCGCGCCTGAAAGGGCTGAGAGAATTCTTTCAGGCAGCGTATACCTATTTCTCAGATGCAACCAGGACTCAGATCGTCACTTCGAATGCAGCAGAATGGCTGCTTGATAATTTTTATGTGCTCGAGCAGGCCCTGCGCGAAGTGGAAAAAGACCTCCCGGCCAGTTATTATGCGCGCCTGCCGCAGACGTCGGATCGGCTGCCGCGCATTCAGCTGGTGGCGATGGCCATGGTCCAGGGCGGCGCGGCACGCCTGGATGTAGAGCAGATCCGTCACTTCGTTCAAGTCTTCCAAGATGAAACCGCGTTGAACGTGGGTGAGCTGTGGGCCCTGCCTCTCATGCTGCGCTTTTCGGTTCTTGAAACCATGGCAGATGCATTGGCCGACATCACCAAACTCGAATGGGAGCACGCCCCCGAATCGATCATCCTGACGCGCCTCAGGTCGGCCGCAGATAACATTCCAACTGCCGGCTCAGTCGAAGCTGATTCTGAAGCGCGAGTTGTTAATTCCATCCTGAACCTTCGTCTCTTCGCCACGCTCGATTGGAAAACATTCTTCGAGACCACGAGCGTGCTCGAACGGCTGTTGCGCCATGATCCGGCGGAAGCCTACCCACAATCGGATTTTGAAACCCGCAACCAATACCGCGGCATCATCGAAGAACTTCAGCAAGGCTCGACGATTTCGGAAGATCAGATCGCCCTACAGGCGATTCAGCTGGCCGAATCTGGCAGCTCGCCGCGTGAAAAGCACGTTGGGTATTACCTCGTCGGCGAAGGCCGACGGATTCTGGAAACGGCGATTTCCTTCCAGCCATCGCTGCGGACCCGACTTTTGCGCTTCGTGAAGGATCATGCCACGGTAGTTTATCTTGGGGGCATCTCTCTAATTACCCTGCTTATCTTCTCATCGGTTCTCTATTATGCAGCTCAGGCTGGAGCAACCCTGGTGCATTTTGTGGTTCTGACGGCTCTGGCGCTGTTGCCTGCGTCGGCGATCGCTGTGGAACTGATCAATTGGCTGGTGGTGCTGGTCGTGCCGCCGCGCACACTGCCAAAGCTGGATTTTTCATCCGGTGTCCCGGACGAACATCGTACGATGGTGGTCATCCCAGCCTTGTTTGGCGCGGAAAGCGACGTGATCTTTCTCACCCAGCAGATCGAACGTCATTTTGTTGCCAACAGTGACCCAAACATCTTCTTTGCCCTGCTTACCGATTTCGCCGATGCGCCTGAAAAGGAGATGCCGCAGGATGACGAACTCCTCGCGCTCGGCAAGAGCATCATTCAACGGCTGAACCGAAAATATGGCAGCGCCACCTATCAGCCGTTCTATCTGTTTCATCGCGAACGAATGTGGAACCCCGGCGAAGAAAGCTGGATCGGCTGGGAACGCAAGCGCGGCAAACTGGAGGAGTTCAATCATCTGTTGCGCGGCGCCGATGACACTACATACAACATCAGGTTCGGCGATCTCAGTGTGCTGCCGTCCATTCGCTACGTGATCACGCTGGATGCAGATACATTGCTGCCGCGCGAGAGTGCGCATCGTCTGATCGGGACGATCGCCCATCCACTCAATCGGCCCGAATTCGAACCGGGCAGCGGGGAGATCAAAGCCGGTTACACCGTGCTCCAGCCGCGGGCCCAGGTACGGCCGGCAGTCGTTAATCAATCGATCTTCACACGGGCCTATGCAGGTGATTCCCTCATCGACCTCTATTCGCGGGCCGTCTCAGATGGATACC
Organism: uncultured Anaerolinea sp.; assembly: GCA_964489725.1. Classification (GTDB taxonomy): domain Bacteria; phylum Chloroflexota; class Anaerolineae; order Anaerolineales; family Villigracilaceae; genus Defluviilinea. The sequence goes on from CAZBAX010000007.1 coordinate 128,899, forward strand.
AGGATCTTTTCGGCGAGGGAAATTATGTAGGTAAGGGACTCTATGATGTGGATGCATTTCAACGCAGCTTGCAGGATAAGGTTCCTGTCAATCATCTCTTGAGTCATGATCTTTTCGAGGCGCTTCAGGGAAGATGCGGACTGGTGACCGATGTAGTGCTCTTCGAAGACTACCCGCCGCATTACCTGGCCTATACAGACCGTATGCACCGCTGGGTGCGCGGCGACTGGCAATTATTGCCCTGGCTCTGGAATTGGGTTCCACATCGTACAAAAGGAAAAGTTCGCAATACTCTTTCGATCATCGATCAATGGAAACTGTTCGATAACCTGCGCCGCAGCCTTCTGGATCCTGCCTCATTGGTGTTGTTGCTGTGCACCTGGTTCTTTTTACCGGGGTCGTGGCTGGCATGGGGGCTGTTTGCCTTATCACCATTTGTAGTTCCGATCATCACCAACACGATTTCGCAGTGGCTCAACAGGGATGAGCAGACCTCGCATATCATCACGCGTCCCGTTCGTATGGCCGCGCTCCGATCGTTACTGGAGATCATATTCCTGCCCCATGAAACACTGATCTACATGGATGCGATTTTGACAACGATCACGCGCATGTTCATCACGCACCGCCACATGCTGCAATGGATCACAGCGGCGCATACGGTCAAACTGTTTGGGAAGCGTCTACGAGTGAGAGCGGCCTGGCAGGCCATGATCGTTACGCCGTTGTTTACGATCGCGTTGGCGATCCTGCTTGGCGCACAGAACCGAACACTGCTGCTGTATTCGTCGCCGTTGTTGGTCGCCTGGTTCATCTCTCCTTATCTCGCGGCGCGCATCAGCAAACCAGACGTTCCGCAACCGGCGCGGCTCACGCCTGCCCAGGAGAACAAGCTTCGTTTGCTGGCGCGAACCACATGGTTGTACTTTGAACACTTCGTCAGCCCGGAGGATAAGTGGCTACCTCCTGACCATTTTCAGGAAAGCCCGCGGGGGCGCGTCGCGCACCAGACCTCGCCCACGAATATTGGGCTGCTGTTGATGTCGACTCTCGCCGCCCATGATCTCGGTTATGTCGGCGCGCCTGAGTTTGCCCTGCGCCTGCGTGACACATTCGACAGCATGAATTCCCTCGAGCGCGTTCGCGGTCACTTTCTCAACTGGTACGACACACGCACGCTCGCTCCGCTCTTACCGCGTTATATCTCTACTGTGGATAGCGGCAATCTGGCCGCCTGTCTGCTGGTGCTCAAACAAGGATGTTTGGAGATCAAAAACTCCCCGGTGGTGCAATGGCGCGGACTTGTGGATGCGCTCAGCATGCTCGCGTATGTCCTGGAGCAGGCCGACCTCATCAAACAAGCGCCTGAATTAGCGGAGACGATTGCCACGTACAAAAGCCAGGCAGAGATGCTGGAGCAGGACGACCACACGGCGCCGTCTGTGCTGGCAAAACTTCTGGAGGATGGGCAGGTAAAACTGGATAACCTGTTGATGGATGTGGTAGAAGACCTGGACAACGATATTCCGACCCAGACGCTGCAATCCCTCTCGACCTGGATGGGTCTCATCCATTATCAGGTGCGGCGCATCCGCACCGATCTGCAGCTGCTCGCGCCGTGGATCCTGACCCTGGCCGATGTTCCCGCTTCGATCGCCCAGGCCGAGTCCAACCCCGAGCTTTCGGACACCTGGGATGAATTAGCGGCATTGCTTTCTCTCCATCCTACTTTGGGCGACACTGCAGGTATCTGTGATGCAGCCATGCCCATCCTTGAGGGCATCATGGATAACCTCGATCCCTCTGACAGGGCCGCGTTCGAATGGTGCGAAGTGCTGTCCTACGACATGAAAGCTGCTCAGAAATTCTCCGTTTCTGTGTTAAACGATTTTTCGGTCCTGGCTTCTCGGGCCGAGACGTTCTTTGAAGAAATGAATTTCGAGTTCCTTTACGATCGCAACCGCCACGTCTTTCGCATCGGATACAACATCGAATCCGGGCTGATGGACCCGAACTATTATGATCTGTTGGCGTCAGAGTCACGTATCGCCAGCCTGATCGCCATTGCGCGCGGCGACGTGCCGCTCGAACACTGGCTGCACCTTTCGCGGCCCATCACCGAACTGGATGGCAAACGGGCCCTGCTGTCGTGGAGCGGTACGATGTTCGAGTACCTGATGCCCACGCTATTTGTGCAGAGTTATCCGAATACCCTCATGGATCAAAGCTGCCGGGTGGCGGTGGAACAGCAGATCGAATATGCAACCGAGAGGGGTGTGCCCTGGGGTATTTCAGAATCGAGTTACTATAATTTCGACTCGGCGCAAATCTACCAGTACCAGGCGTTTGGCGTGCCGCATCTGGGATATAAACGCGGTCTGGCCGATCATCTGGTCATTGCTCCCTATGCATCCGTTCTGGCGCTCGAGTTCGAGCCGCAGGCCGTGCTGCAGAATATTTCATGGTTCGAACGCAACAACATGTGGGGACTCTACGGTCTGTATGAAGCCATCGATTTTACGCCAGAGAGGATGAAGATCGGCGAGCGGGCTGCCATTGTGCGGTCGTATATGGCTCATCATCAGGGTATGATCCTGCTGGCATTGCATCACTATTTTTCGGGCCATGGCATGGTGAGGCGTTTCCATGCCGACCCGCGCATCAGGAGCGTTGAACTGCTCCTGCAGGAACAAACGCCAGTCAACGCGCCGACAGAGCATCCAAGACCGCAGCCGATGGACATCGGACGCGGCACCTACACCAGAATATCTCTGGACCCCTGGCGTGGATCGCCGAGCGCTCCGTATCCGCAGATCCATTGTCTGTCGAACGGAAAATATAGCCTGCTTATCAGCGCTGCGGGTTCGGGGTACAGCAGCTGGAATGATATTGAGCTGACGCGCTGGCGTGCCGACCCCACCCTCGATGAATGGGGAAGCTGGATTTACGTGGAAGACCGCCTGAACGGAAAGATCTGGTCGGTCACTCCGCAGCCGACCATGAAACCAGCCGACCGAAGCGAAGTGATCTTCCTGCCGCATCGCGTCGAGTTCGAACGACAGGATGATGATATTGTTCTGCGCACAGTTGTGACCATCGCACCTGAAGACAATGTGGAAATCCGCCGTATCACCATTACGAATCACGGAAGCGAGCCGCGCGTGCTGGGGCTCACCAGTTATTCCGAGATCATTCTTTCACAACAATCTGCTGACCAGCGTCATCCGGCCTTCAATAAGATGTTTATCGAAAGCGAATTCCTCAAGGACGAAGCATGTCTGCTCTTTCACCGCCGTGCGCGTTCCGCCAATGAACAGCCCCTATTCCTCGCACATTTCTTCGTGGGGCATTCCAACAATATCGAGCTGTCGGGGTATGAAACCGATCGCAAGCTCTTTCTGGGTCGCGGCGGCACTGCCCGGATGCCTCATATTTTCCTGGCGAAGAATGAAGCCTCCATGCTGGTGGGTTCCACGGGCGCTACTCTCGATCCCATCTGCGCACTGCAGGCAGAGATCGCTTTGAAGCCCTATGAAACGGCCCAGATCATATTTGCCACCGTCGCCTCGGCCTCACGCAGAGGAGCTTTGCAACTGATCTATCGTTACCGGCGCTGGTCGCAGCTCAGCCGCGCCATCGACGAAGCGCGCATTCATGCCGAACAGGAGATCGCCCAGCTGGATATCACTTCCCAGGATATCGAGCGATTTCAGAAACTTCTATCGCCGCTGCTCTACACATCTCCCGCGCTGCGGGCCGATGCGCATGTGCTGGCTTCGAATACGCTGGGGCAGCCGGGGTTATGGTCCTTCGCGATTTCGGGAGATTATCCAATCCTGCTGCTGCGCATGAAAGGCGACGAGGATATCGACCTGCTGAGTGAGGTTGCCCTGGCATATACATACTGGCGCCGCCGAGGACTGCTGATCGACGTGGTGATCCTCAATCAACTGGCAAGCGGCTATGACCAGGATTTAAACAATAAGATCTATCGCACGTTGAACCGTACCGGAAACAACGCCTACATCAACAAACGCGGTGGGATCTTCATCCTGCGCGAAGATCAGATGAGCGAATCGGAGCGCATCCTGCTACAGTCGGTCGCCCGCGTCATTCTGGACCCGCAGCTGGGATCACTGGAACAGCAGTTGTCCCGGCTGGATGTGGATCCCGTCCGGCTGCCGCGCTTTGTTCCGATGGAGCAGCCTGCTCCTGAGTCGGCGGCCCCGGTTGCCCGTCCCACAGATCTGCTATTCGACAATGGCTATGGCGGGTTTACGCCCGATGGCCGTGAGTATCTGATCTATCTCGCTCCCAACCAATCGACACCCGCGCCCTGGGTGAACGTGATCGCTACGCCTGCCATGGGCTGTGTCGTCTCTGAATCAGGTCTGGGATACAGTTGGGCGGCCAACAGCGGCGAGAACCGTCTCACGCCCTGGCGCAACGATGCCGTAAGTGATTCGCCCGCCGAAGCCATTTACCTGCGCGATGAAGATACCGGGGAAGTATGGTCGCCGACACCACTACCGGCCCGCGCCAATGCGCCCTATCTGATCCGTCACGGGGCAGGCTACACTATTTTTCAACACGCCAGCCACGGACTGGAACAGAGCGTGCGCGTGTTCGTGGCGGCGGACGATCCGGTCAAGGTCATCCAATTGAAATTGCATAACGCCAGTGACCGCACGCGCCGTATCAACGTCACCTATTTTGCCGAATGGGTATTGGGAACCTCGCACGAAAATACGGCTCCATACATCGTCCCGGAATTTGCCTCGCAGTTGTTTGCCCTGCTGGCGCGCAATACGTACAATCAGGATTTTTCTGAGCGGGTTGCATTCCTGGCATCCACGCGTGAACCACATGGTGTCACTGCCGATCGCGCCGAATTTTTCGGCAGCCATGGCAGCTATGCATTCCCGGCGGCGCTCGACCGCGTGGGACTCACGCCGCGCGTCCAGGCAGGCGTGGATCCATGCGCGGCGATGCAAGTCTTGCTGTGGCTTCAGCCGGGTGAGACCAAGGAAGTGACGTTTCTGCTGGGGCAGGGCAACGACCGCGCCGATGCCGAACGGATCATCGCTCACTATAAAAATTTTGAAAATATCGAACGTGCCTGGGATGGCCTGACAGGATTCTGGGATACGATCCTCACCCAAACACAGGTAGACACACCCGATCAGGCGATGGATCTTTTGTTAAACCGCTGGCTTCTGTATCAGTCACTTTCTGCACGCTTCTGGGGCCGCACCGGGTTTTATCAATCAAGTGGCGCCTTTGGGTTCCGCGACCAATTGCAGGATGCAATGGCGTATGTACATGTAAAGCCAGAACTTCTGCGAGAACACCTGCTCGAATCGGCGCGTCATCAGTTTGAAGAAGGCGATGTTCTTCACTGGTGGCATCCTCCTGGCGGACGTGGCGTGCGCACCCATTGCTCGGATGACCTGCTGTGGCTGCCGTTTGCCACTGCGTACTATGTGCACGTGACCGGCGATGAATCGATATTGCACGAAAAGATTCCATACTTGAATGCGGAACCGCTCAAAAAAGGGGAACACGAGCGCTATGGTCAGTTTCCCTCGATTACTGAGGGGACACTCTATGAGCACTGCTGCCGGGCCATCGGCAAAGGACGTACGGCCGGGACTCATGGGATTCCCCTCATGGGTGCTCACGATTGGAATGATGGCATGAGCCAGGTGGGCGTAAAAGGGACCGGTGAAAGCATCTGGCTGGGCTGGTTCCTCTCGGCTACGCTCATGGATTTTGCGCCTCTCTGCGAATTGATGCAGGAGCCGCAGCAGGCGGAAAGCTACCGCGCCGAAGCAAAGAAGATCAATGCCGCCATTGAATTGCACGGGTGGGACGGTGACTGGTATAGGCGCGCTTATTATGATGATGGTTTTCCGCTCGGGTCGAAGCAAAACAATGAATGCCGCATCGATTCGATCGCCCAATCCTGGTCGATCATTTCGAAAGGTGGGCAGGAAGCGCGTGCCAGGCAGGCGATGGACTCTCTCTATCAGGAATTGGTCGACCATAACAACGAATTGATATTGCTCCTCAAACCTCCCTTCGATAAGACACCCCGCTCTCCTGGTTACATCAAAGGCTATCCGCCCGGTATCCGTGAGAACGGTGGACAGTACACGCACGCTGCCATCTGGGCCGTCTGGGCGTTTGTCGATCTCAGACAGGCTGAACGCGCTCACGAGTTGTTCAACATGATCAATCCCATCCTGCATGTGGAGACCCGCGAAGAAGCCAACAGGTATCGCGTGGAACCGTTTGTCATCGCGGCCGATGTGTACAGCACGCCGCCTCATCACGGGCGCGGTGGCTGGACCTGGTATACAGGCTCCGCGAGCTGGATGTATCGGCTGGGCGTAGAGCGCTTACTGGGTATCCGTCGCTTTGCACAACATCTTGAGATCCATCCCTGTGTACCAAGGGAGTGGAAAGGATATCAGCTCAATTATCGCTTCGGAAAAAGCATGTACCACATCCGGGTCGAGAATCTGAATGGCGCCAATGAAGCTGTGCAGGAAGTTAAGATGGATGGGAAGAAATTAGCAGACCTCAAGATCCCCCTGCGCGATGATGGCAGCGTCCATGAGATCGTGGTTACGCTGAAATAGTGGCTGTGTACTGCGACATGTTGGATCTTTCCAAAATAATCGAGAAATAATACATCCTGTTGGAAAAACCACAGCCTAACCACTGAGACACGGAGACACAGAGAAAAAAGGAATTAAAACTCCGTGACTCCCCCGGCACCTGCGCCCGGGGCAGGTGAGTGTCTCCATGGTTCAAGGTCGGATTGCTCGGTTTGATTGTCAATCTACAATATGTCGCTCTTCACAACGTACAGCACTTGCTCACGCCGAGGTCTACGGCTGCGGCGCAGGGAGCACTCTTGCCCCGGAAATTAAATTCAGTAAATCACGATTTTGGAGTGTGGCGCCTCGCGCCACCATTATGGACAGCAAGTGTCGCCCCCGCCTCGCGGGATGTGCGACACGGCGCCGCAGCGACGCCGTCCGACTCCAAAGCTGAATCGGTGATTTACTGAATTTATCGGATTCTCTTCCTCGCATCCGGCTTTTCGGAAAATCGCGGATTTGTTTTTCGACTCTGCCCGGCCGGTTTTTTCAATTCTTCTACTTCCTTGGTCGTCAGATATCGCCACTGGCGTGCCTTCAAATTATCCAGCCGCAGTGACCCGATCCGAATCCGCAGAATGCGGACGATCGGCAGTCCCAACTGTTTGCACGTCTCGCGGATCTGGCGCTTGCGTCCCTCACCCATGATGACGCGGACCCATGCGCCCTTTCCCTGCGCCCCTTCAAAACGGATCTGCACCGGTGCGGTCTTGTATCCATCTTCCAGGATGACGCCGTGTCTCCAGGCCTCCAATTGCTTCTCATCCGGTCGCCGCGCCAGGAGCACGCGATATTCCTTTTCATGCCCAAAGCGTGGATGAGTGAGCTTATTCGTCAGGTCGCCATCGTTGGTCATCAAGACCAGGCCTTCACTCTCGAAATCCAGCCGCCCCACAGGGTGGATATGTTCGGGGACATCGACGATATCGCGCACCGTTTGGCGGTCGTCGCCGCGTTCACGTTCTACTGTCGAAAGGACATTACGCGGTTTATAGAGCGCGATGTAGATCAGCGATTCGGCGGCCGCGATCGGTTTCCCATCCACGGTGATCTTATCGATCGCGGGGTCAGCCTTTTGGCCGAGCAAGGCGATCTGTCCATTGACGCGGACGCGCCCCGCCGTGATGAAGTCTTCACAGGCGCGGCGCGATCCATACCCTGATTGTGCAAGTATCTTTTGTAGTCGTTCCAACATAGCGCACAGATTATAACCCGACTGCGAAGTTCTATATTAGATATGCTCCCTGCGCCGTCCTTTGCGAAACACCCTCGCAGGAGGGCTGCGCAGGATTTACAGGTAGATCGCCGCCTCGTACCGCTGCGCGGCATCTGCGAGACGCCGGCAAGAGCTTGTGGCTTCCCAGTAGCAAGTTCAATGATTGCCCGTTAAGACAGGTAGAGACACTTGAAATAAGAAAGGTGCGATATGCCCAAACGCGTGATTAAGAAGGACAAGCCTAGAACCGCGGGTCCAATCGACCCCTATACAGGTGAAGTGGAGCCGGCTGCCGAGGATGCCTACAAAGCGGTGGAAATTGTACCAACGGACCCCGACAACCGCACAGGCGAAAACTTCCTCATGGAAGAGGAAGACTCGCTCGATAAATTTGTCCTGGATGCGAATTCGGATGAGGTGGCTGCGCAAGTACATCACTTCACCGACGATCCAGAAATTCGCGAGGATTTTTCCGAACGTCAGAATTTGGCGTCTGGTGGTCGACAGAAATTGCAAGAAAAATTGAACGAACATAATTCTCTAAGCCCGGCTTTATCTGGGGGCGATGTCGATGCAGCATGGGATGATAGTGTCGTGGCTGGCGAGGAGAGCGTGGGTGGCAGCGCGCCAACTCCCGATCAGGATAACGTCGATGAGCTTGGTGAGGCGGCTGGCCTTACCTATGCGGATGATGAAGCCCTCGATAGCGATAAAAAGATCCTCGACCGCGATCGCCATCGCTGGGAATTGGATCCGGCTTCGGCAGAGGATGAAGAATCGGAGGCGGAAGAATAAGGCTGGAATTTAGCAACTCCCTCTACGCTAATCAAGTGTACAGATTCCTGTAGTGCGACATTTATGTCGCATTTCAAGTAGTAATACCTTCATCACGTAATGCAGCAAATGAAAAAGGATGCGTGCATTTGCGCGCATCCTTTTTGTTTATTTCTTCTCGCTTTACGGAGTTGTCGGTATCACCGTGGGTGTAAGCGTCGGAGTCGATGTTGCTGTGCTGGTTGAAGTCGGGTTGGGCGTACTCGTCGGCTCGCGAACCGTGATCGAAATGCTCAGCAGCGATCCGAAATTATGACCCGCCCCGTCACTCATTTGCCAGTACTGGGTAAACGTGCCGGCGTCATCCGGGGCCTGTCCGTGGATAGATAACTCACGCCACTCATTCGGTGGGACAGGGGCGTTATTGACACCTACCGGATCTTCTGCAAATTGAAATCCGCTGACGGGCACCAGTCGGTATCCAAACAGCCAGTTACACGTTCCATTATTTGCCACTTTCCATGTACGCGTGAAGGTTTCATTGGGCCGCAGCACGGTCCCATCGGGGGTTTCCACATCACGGATGAACGCCAGGTTGTTACATCCATACGCGAGCGAGCCGGCGTTCGCCGTCGCTGTGAAAATCGTGCCGGTCGGCGTGGGAGAAAAATAGATCAAATTGGGTGTCACAGTCGCCACACCAGCCAGCGTGGGGAACGCGATCGGGCTGCCTGATGGCAGAGGCAATGGCGTGATCGACGGCGTGACCGTTGCTGGTGGCGCCAGGGCCGTCTGTGTTTCAAAGAAATATGCAACGATCGTACCCACGCCGGCGGTCAGCGACGCCCCAACATCCGGCGTAGCCGATTCGCCTGGCTGACCTGCACACGCTGTAAGCAAAATCCCCACCAACAACAAAAGAGCTAAACGTTTTCCTGCAATCTTCATTTTCACCTCGACGAAAGTTGTCTCCTGCATCCCCCGACCCGATCTGTTTTGTATCGTCTATCACAATTATATGCAACAATCTTACTCTACCGCGCCGGCTAAACCAACTCTAAGTATTCTTCTGGTCTACGACTCGGCTACGGGGATGCATAAATGCCATCTCTTAAAACGCAGACCCGCCGCGAAAAGTTCCACGAGAATTGTAAATTCAGTAAATCACAGGTTTGTCATTCTGAGGAGCCAACGTTCTTCTGGCGACGAAGAATCTCCCGTAATTTGCGCCGAGACTCTTCGTTCGCAACGAACGCTCACTCAGAGTGACATGAGAATCGTGATTTACTGAAATTGACGAAAAACGATTCCGCGTACGGTCACAGCGTGTCGCTGTGGCAGCTACGCGTACTATATAATGCCTGTACTATGCTATCACGAATCTTCAAGCAGCCCAGCATCCCGGATCAGTATCGTTCCAACTTCCTTCATCTATATATGGACATCGCCTGGTTCGGTGTCCTGAGTGGGTCAGCGATCAACTTCCTGAATATCTATGCCACACGTATCGGCGCGACCGGTTTTCAGATCGGGCTGATCGGCGCCATGTCGGCAGTGGTGAACCTGTTCCTGGCCATCCCCACCGGGCGCTGGCTGCAAACACAATCGACTTCCAAAGCCATCTTCTGGTCATCGGTCTTCTATCGTATCGGTTTCATTCCGTTCATAGTATTACCTTCGCTGCTGGGTGAACAGGCACAGGTTTGGGCCATCATCGTCATTACATTTTTGATGGCTATTCCCCTCACGCCGCTGGGAGTTGGATTTAATGCTCTCTTCGCCGAGTCGGTCCCCGCGGAATATCGCGCCCACGTTGCCGCCACCCGCAACATCATGCTGGCGATCACATTCATGGCCACATCCCTGATCAGCGGTTACATCCTGGAGCAGGTGTCCTTCCCGCTGGGTTACCAAATCATCTTTGGGATCGGGGCCCTGGGCGCGGCGATGAGCAGCGTCCACCTGTATTTTATTCGCCCGCTCCAGGCAGATTCCACTGCGCTGCAAAGCAAGCCGACGCCTGATCCCGTTATCATGCGCCCCTACGCCCGGACGCTTTCCACCACCCTGCGGCTCGACATCTGGAATACACATTTCCGCAATGTGCTCGTGGCGTTCTTTGCGTTCCATCTGACTCAATACCTGGCCATCCCGATCTTCCCGCTTTACAACGTCCGCGTCCTGAAACTGGGAGACGATCATCTGGGTATCGGTACTGCAATCTTTTATCTGGCTGTGCTGCTGGCATCGATGCGGTTCCGAGACGTCGCACACCGCCTCGGCAACAAAAAGCTGACCGGCTGGAGTGTCGCCGCGATGTCGATCTATCCATTCCTGTTGGCCTATTCTTCACAGGTCTGGCATTTCTACGCCATCTCCCTGATCGGTGGGCTGACGTTTGCCATGCTGTCTGGTTCGTATCCGAACTACATGCTCGAGCATATTCCTGCCCATGACCGTCCGTCGCACCTGGCCTGGTATACGATCGTCCTCAACGCTGCGGTATTGATCGGTTCGCTGGCTGGCCCGGCGATCTCCGATATCATTGGTCTGTCTGGCGCGCTGCTCCTGTTTGCGGCGCTGCGTGTCCTGGCTGGAATCGTGATCCTCAAATGGGGCTGACAACAATGGCTCCTTGCGCCAGCCCCGGCGCAGGCTTTAGTTAGTAAACAGCCGCCGGAGACGGCGGCTGGAGCAAGGGCCAATCCGATCCATAATCATCTCTTGTGGTAATATCGATTTATGTCTGAAGATGTTAAAGTGGTCGCGACCAACCGCAAGGCTGGTTTTGAATATTTTCTGCTTGAGAAATTTGAAGCGGGACTCGTCCTGCAGGGAAGTGAGATCAAATCCATTCGGGCGGGGCAGATCAGCATCCAGGAATCGTATGTAGACATTGACAATGGTGAACAAGCCTGGCTTGTGGAGGCGCACATTGCTCCCTATGAGCAAGCCAGCCGCTTCAACCATGAGCCGCGCCGCAAGCGACGTTTGCTCCTGCACAAAAAGCAGATCCGTGAATTGTGGAACAGTGTCCGCATCAAAGGTATGACCGTGGTGCCAACACGCGTGTATTTGAAAAATGGACGCGCCAAGATCGAGATCGCACTGGCAAAGGGTAAGAAGGCATATGACAAGCGCGCGACCATCGCCAAGCGCGATGAAGCAAGGAGCGCCGAACGCGAATCGCGGGTGAGATAAGTTCGATTGCAAAGCCTTGCGAAGGTTGATTTGATCGAACTGTCCTTGTCGCGGAGAACCTTCGCAAGGCTGCTAATGCGGTGTAGTGGACCTGAAACCAGCACGCTGGGAAAAAATATGACTCCTTCAACCATCGGTGGAATCAACAAGCTGCCTGAAGACGAGAAGCGTACTATCTATGGACGCTATATCCCCAAAGAACTGATCGAAAAATTTAATCTGCCTGATCCCGTCAGGGATCGTGGGCTGCTGCAATTCCGCTTTGCCTCGGGCGCCAGCGATGTGGAAATGATGTTATTTCATCAGGAAGGTTTCCCAGACCCGATCCTGTACGCGCATCTCACCGATACGATGAACGGGCAGATTCATGTGTTGCTGTATATCCTCAACGACCCTGCTGCGCCGCGCTTTAGCGTGGATAAGATGCCCGATGGCTCACCGACCAAGTTTGGTATTCTCCAGCGAAACATCGAAGCAGAGCAGGCCGCGATGAATGCCGGCCTTTCACCCGGGCAGGTCCGCAAAGGCCTGCGGCTGCTGCAATCGGCAACAGCTGCTTTCGAAGAGTTCGTCACCAGCCTGGGGCATGATATGTACTTTGTTGAGCCGTTGTACTATCACAACGCTGTTATCTTTGAACGCTACGGATTCGCCTATCAGATGGGGAAACGCCGGATGGAGGAGATCCAGGCCGGGTTCCAGGAGGGAGGCGAACTGCGTCAAAGGCTGGATGATTCGAATCCGTTCCGGTCGCCCCATGCCGCGAACAGCGTCCGCCTGCGATCGTGGGCCATCCATGACGGCATACTGGGCAGACCGTTCACCAATGTTACGATGTATAAACGTGTCGGGACATCTGCAAGAATTAATACGGCTCTCGATGCGGCCTGGTGATCCATAGCGAATCTGCCCACTCATTTCCAAGCCTGCAATGGGGAAGTACTCACTCGAATGTAAGTGTTCTGCCTGGTGAGTACGAGTCGTTCCTCCTGGATCGCGAAGTCCTGCGTATAGCCAGTGCGCCGCTGGTCTATTGTGAATTGTCGTCTGTAGTCTATTTTTTCGCAGGACTAATCCTATGCATGAGATATGCAAGTACCCAATTGATGATCAAATTCAACACCGTTGCGCCGATCGCCAAAATGAAGGCATCCAGCGCAACTGCGATCCCGATCGCGGCTACCGTTAATATCGATGCACTGGTCGTCAGTCCTTCCACAGACTCTTCTCCCTGACGGCTGTTCTTGAGGATTGTCCCCGCACCGAGGAAGCTAATCCCCACAATAATCGCTTCCATCACGCGCACCGGATCCGTATTCAGGACATGCTGCGCTTCGAATGACAGGACCATTGTGCGCGCCAGGATCACCAAAAACGTAGCCGTGCCAGCCACGAGCATATGTGTACGCAGTCCCGCAGGCTTTTCGGCAAATTCACGTTCCAGTCCGACCAGTCCTCCCAGAAGAGCCGAAACGACGATCTTTCCCAGCAATTGAAGTTCGATCCATGGTTCCATTTACATATCCTACAATAGAGAAATGTTATATCTATAAGAGGAATTCCGAGTATGTCTCATGGTATTTATAACGAAAAACCACAGCCGTTGCGACTATGGTTTTTGGGTTCAAGCAAATCGAGTTAATGGTCCGACGCTTACTTCGAGATCCCGAGATAGCTTTCCATCACGCGTACATCATGCAGCAGATCTTCACCGCGGCCTTCCATGCGGATCTGCCCGGTTTCCAATACGTAGGCGCGGTCGCACATTTCGAGCGCCAGGGTGGCATTTTGTTCGACGATCAGGATCGTCAGTCCCAACTCACGGTTGAGGCGCTGGATGGACTCGAACATATTGTCTATCACAATGGGGGCCAGACCCAGCGAAGGTTCATCGAGCAGCAATATCTGCGGCCTGGACATCAACGCCCGCCCGACAGCTAACATCTGTTGTTCACCGCCGGAAAGCGTTCCGCCGCGCTGCTCTACCCGTTCCTGTAGACGTGGGAAGAGTTTGAAGATTTCTTCCATCGTCTCCGCGATCTCCTTTGGATTTGTCCGGGTATAAGCGCCCAGCATTAGATTCTCGCGCACGGTAAGCGGAGCAAAAATTCGTCGACCTTCGGGAACCAATGTCAATCCATCGCGGACCACCAGCGAAGGCTCCTTCTTCAGAGGCTGTCCCTTGAGTTTGACAGTTCCAGATGTAAAGGGTTTGACCGCGCAGACCGTCCGCATCAATGTGGATTTTCCTGCACCATTGGCGCCGATGACCGAAACGATCTCACCCTGCTCGACGTGCAGGCTGACACGATCCAATGCACAAATGCCGCCATAATGCACCACCAACTCAGAGACATCGAGCATGCTTGTATTAGTGGCCATTTCTTCTTTCTCCAAGATACGCTTTAATCACGTCCCGATTGGACTGGATCTCCTCCGGATTGCCGACGGCCAGGAAACTGCCAAGGTTGAGCACGTAGATTCGTGAGCCGGCACACAGATCCATGACCACCTTCATGTGATGTTCGATCATGATCATCGTGTACTTCATTTCATTGTGAATACGGCGGATCAACTGGATGAGTTCTTCACATTCATCTTCATTCATACCGGCCGCGGGTTCATCGAGCAGCAGGAGATCAGGTCTGGCTGCCATGGCGCGAGCCATCTCAAGGCGGCGCTGCAATCCGTAAGGCAGGCTCGATGCTCGTTTATTCGCGTGTTCCTCCAGATTGACCATTTCAAGCAGTTCGTGGGCCTGGCGGCGTGTCTCCGCTTCGATTCTGGATGCGCGTGGTGTGCGGATGAAGGCCTCTCCCAGGGAATAGCGCGGCGTGTTGTGCAGTCCCAACTCCACGTTTTCATAAGCAGTCATCTGCGGAAAGAGTCGGATGTTCTGGAAGGTGCGGCTGATTCCGAGACGACAGATCTTATCGGGGCTTTTCCCCAGAATGCTTTCACCCTTAAAAAGAATATTCCCGGATGTGGCCCGAATGGAATTGGTGATCAAGTTGAATACGGTCGTTTTTCCGGCGCCGTTGGGTCCGATCAAACCAACGAATTCGCCCGGATGCAGGGCAAAGGATATGTTGTTGACCGCTCGCACACCGCCGAAGTCAACGGTAAGGTTTTGAATGTCTAAGATTGGATCGTGCATTAGTGCAATGCCTTCCCGTGGTTGGACCTGGCTGCAAAGAGCTTGTTCCAACGTGCCTTGATGAAATCGAAATTCATTTCAACGTAACCGAGTAATCCCTGCGGGCGGAAGACCATGATCAGGACGAAAAGGAAACCATAGGCGATCAGACGCCACTCTTCCAGAACAAGCAGCAACTGTGGGGCCGCTACCAGCACGAGGGCGGTAATGAACGGCCCGATCAGGGACTGAATCCCACCAAACACGACTGCTGCCAGCAAGTTTGACGACTGTGTGATCGAGTAAAACGATGGGCTCTGATAGGCAAAGAAGAGTCCCAGCAAGCCTCCGGCAACACCTGCATAAAAGGCACTGATGAACAAAGCGGTCAATTTGGTACGGAGCAGGTTGACACCCATCATCTCTGCAGCAACTTCATCCTGAGCGATCGCAATGCAGTTCTTGCCGTATTGTGACGTTACGAACATGTGCGCAAAGTACATCGCAATCAAGACAGTGATGAGCACTACGGGTACGGTAGCCATGCCCGATGGGATGCTGTATCCAAATGAGCCTCCGATGTTTAGCGAGCCGATCTGTTTGGCATTGTTCAACAATAGGCGTACTGCCTCAGAGAAACCCAACGTAGCAATGGCGAAATAATCGCCGCGCAGCCGGCTCCGAAAGGAAGGGTAGCCAATGATCAGGCTGCACACGCCTGCAAAGAATCCACCGAGGACGAGGGCGGGAATGAAATGAACGTTGAATTCCTTGATCAAGATGGCGCTTAAATAGCCGCCCAGCGCCATGAATCCGGCATGTCCGATCGTGAACAGTCCGGTATATCCGGTGAGGATCGAAACACCCAGGGCGGCAATGATGTTGATGCCACCCAGGATGAGAATCGCGTTGAGATAACCCATCGTCTACCTCGCTTTCCTAGAGTTTTTCATCTGTGCTCTTTCCCATGATTCCATTCGGGAAGAAGAGCAGAATGACAATGAGGAACAGGAATGAGAACAGGTCACGATAGGTCGAAGATATATAGCCAGATACCAGTGTTTCCAATACACCCAGCAGCATGCTTCCAACGATCGCAGCCGGCAGATTTCCAAGACCGCCAATAATGCTGGCGATCATGGCTTTGATCGTGATCGTGCCCATCATGGGAAACACCGCATATTTGATGCCATAGAAAACGCCTGCCACCGCGGAAAGAATGCCGGTCAACCCAAAGATCACGATCGCGACGGCATCGTTGTTGATGCCCATCAGCGAGGCGGTCTGGATGTCGATGCTGCTGGCCCGGATTGCCAATCCCCATTTCGAACGATATAGAAACAGCCAGAGCAACGCCAGAACGGCAAACGAGATCGCCCCGGCGAGAAGATCCATACGTCCTACAGAGACGTTGCCAATGAAGATCGGCTGCACACTTTCGACGGGAAACTTGCGGAAGGTGCCGCCGAAGAATTTGTTCATCAACTGCACAATGGTCAGGTTGACTCCCATCGCCGAGATCATCATGAACAAACGTGGTGCCTTGCGCGTTCGCAGCGGTCTGTATGCCAGTCTTTCTGTACCCACTGCGAGCATGATGGTGAGAATAATTGCGAGGATGGCTGCCATCCAGAACGGCATGGCCAGCGATGCAATGGCAGTAAATGCCATGATGGCGCCAAATGCCATGAAGGCATCGAATGCCCAGTTCGTGAAGTTGTAAATGCTGTACACCAGCGCATATCCTACGGCCAATAGTGCGTAGATCGCGCCGATGGAAATACCACTCACGAGTTGTTGGAGAAACAAATCCATAAGCGTCTCCCAGACGAGGAATCAGCAGGGGTGTTTGCGCGTTTCCGCAAACACCCCTGATCTTGGGCAGGTTAATCTTCCGGCTGGAACGTTTCCAGCAACTGCCACTGACTGTTGCGAATGGTCATGATCAGCAGCGGCTTGTTGTGCGGGTTGTGTGTATCCGGTTCCATGCTGACGATGCTGGTGAAGAGCTGGACATCCCGCATGTTTTCGAGTGCATCGCGGATCGCATCGCGCGTTGGTTCCCCGTCCGCGGCCGCCGTGCGAATAGCGTACTCGATTGCATACAGCGCATCGAGGCCGTAGTAGGTGTATACATTTGCTTTTACATTGTGTGCTGCTTCGAAACTGGCGTTGAACTCGGCGAATTCGGGTGCATTCTCTGAAACGCCAGTGGTGACGATGGCTCCCTCGAGTTGAGGACCGGCCATATCCAGTAGATCGGGAACGAATACGCCATCGCCCGCCATGTATTGAATCTTCAATCCCAGCGCTTCCATCTGCTGGCTGATCAGCCCTGCATCCTTGTAGGTATAGGCCGCCGATACCAGCAGGTCAGCGCCTGAGTCTTTGATCTTGGCAAGCTGGGCGCGGAATTCAGTGTCGCCCTGGGTGTAGCCTTCTTCTGCCACTACACTCCCACCAAGTTCTTCAAAATGGGTCTTGAAGAATTTATGCACACCAACAGTGTACGGAGAGGAGACGTCGGTCAGGAAGGCGACCTTGCGAAGCCCGAGTTTGGTGTACGCAAAATCTGCGAGAGCATAGCCCTGGTATGGGTCGATGAAGCAGACGCGGAACATGTATGGATGCAGCTTGCCATCCTCGGTCACTGTGACGTTGACGTTCGATGCAGTGGTTGCGACCATCGGGACTTTCGAGGCATCCGCGATCTCTGCCAGGGGAATGCCGGCCGCGGACCACGAAGGGCCGATAATTGCAACGGCGCCGTCCTGGTCGATCAGGCGCTTGGCAACCGCGACCGCGTCGGTTACCTCTGAACGTGTATCATACGAGATCAGTTCTAATTTGTATCCATCGATGCCACCCTCGGCGTTGATCTTGTCAATGTGGTCCTGTAAGGCAGGGATCGACGCCTGACCGATGTAGGATTCCACGCCGGTTTGCTCGGTGATGTAGCCGATCTTCAACACCTTCTCCTGCGTGGCACAGCCCGAAAGGCTGGTCACCAGAAGGATGCCAATCATGACTACAGCAAACCACTTGCTGAACGACCGTGCAGACATGTTCATATTCCTTTTCTCCTTGGGTTATTTGGACAAATACGAGCCAGGAATCACAAGAGCTGAAGCTTCTTCAGCATAATGTCTGTTGAACGATCCAGCACTTTAATAAGGTTGGGCATGTAAACCTGTAAAACATCTTCCCCCGGCAAGAAAAACGCTGTGATTTAGCAATAGCTGCCTCGGTATGGACAAGATAACGTTGACCAACGTATTGTATATAATTTTGCCTGGCCGAATGAGTGCTTTTTGTCAACTTTATTCTCGTGATTCATCCTCTTCATAATTGGCGGTCTCGATCAAAAAAGACCCCGAAAAAATCGCTTTTACCTTCGTTTTCGTGCACTGAAAACACATGCCAATTTCATACTTGACAGTGCATGACCTCGCCGTAATAATTGGCAAATCCCGTTTACAGAGTACCGCACGCCTCTGGCGTACGTAAACTCGAATCTTGAATCGCAGCCTGCAGTTCGGTTGAAAACATTTGCTTTTTTAATGCATACAAGCGGTGGAGGTTCTGGCTGCTTGTATGAGTCCATTGTTGGAGACTCAAGAGGGGACCTATCAGAAGGTCGTCCAGATCCTAAATTGTGCAACCCTTGAAAATGCCAGCTATTTTGATTCGCCTTTATGAGCGAAAGGTTACGCGTGCCCCGGTTCTGTAGTGCAACGTGACATTTGTAACCTTTTTATATGAAAAACGTCTTGGTCTCAGGTTGTAGACAGCACAAGATTTTCGGATTCTTTGTACGTCTTCTGGTATGCAAACATGGTAATTTATTCGACCTGAACGGCATTCTTATGTCGAAATGGCGGAGCGCGCTAACATCAGGAAAGCGGGTTGCCTACAGGTGCGGACAGTACGGGCCAACCTCCGTTGCGGATGCGCTAAAGCAAAAAATTCGTTCGAGCTATAAATATGCAGGTTTGAACGGCATTCTCATGTCGTGATGGCGGAGCGCGCTAGGAGTCTGAATTCTGAGCGTCCGCGGACGAGGAAATCACTGGACACTCCCTTCGCCGGGACGCGCCAGAGGAAAAATCAACTCAAGCTGAGAGGTAGGAATATGGAAGCATTACGAAAAATATGGCATGGCTGGAAACGGTTCGGTCAAATCATCGGCGATTTCCTTGGCCGGTTGGTCCTGACAATTTTCTACTTTACACTGTTCGTGCCGTTCGCGCTGATCGTACGGTTCTTGATGGACCCGCTGGCGCTGCGCACGACCGGCCAATCGAAATGGTTGGAACGTAAAACGCAGGACCTGACTCTCGACGATTCACGGAGGCTTTTCTGATGTATATCTTAGGAATTTCCTGCTACTATCATGATGCAGCCGCGGCTTTATTACACGACGGCGTGTTAGTGGCTGCGGCGGAGGAAGAACGCTTTACACGCATCAAGCACGATTACAACTTCCCTCATGAGGCGATCGCGTTTTGTCTGCAGCAAGCGGGGATCACTGGTAATGATCTGGATTATGTGGTCTTTTACGAGAAGCCGCTCCTCAAGTACGAGCGCATTCTGATGACAAGCCTCCAGACCTTTCCGAAGTCGTGGGGCGTTTTTCGCGAGTCCATGATCACGTGGTTCAATGAGAAGCTTTGGATCAAGGGCCAGATCCTGACCAAGCTCAACATTCCCGATGAGAAATTGCTGTTTGTGGAGCACCATCTCAGCCATGCCGCGAGTGCATTTTTCTGTGCCCCGTATGAAGATGCGGCGATCATTACTGTGGATGGTGTCGGCGAATGGACTACCACCACTGTAGGTAAAGCCACCGCAGACTGGGATGGAAAAGGCAAGAATCACATCGAGCTCTTCAACGAAGTAAAGTTTCCACATTCCCTCGGCTTACTATATTCGGCGTTCACAGCTTTCCTGGGGTTCCAGGTGAATGAAGGCGAATATAAGGTCATGGGAATGTCGCCTTATGGGAAACCAACCCGGGTGGAGGATGTCTATAAGCTGATCGAGGTCGGCAACGACGCCAGTTTCCGCCTGAACATGGAGTATTTTTCGTTCCACCATTCCACAACCCAAACATTCAGCCAAAAATTTGTAGACCTTTTTGGTGCACCGCGTACTCACGAATCTGACTTCTATACGCCCACTACGCACCAGCCCGAGCTGACCGCCGGCGCGATCAAGGGCAAGGTCACGGTGAGGAAGGTGACCCAGGGCGTG
>CAZBAX010000008.1:0-140249 GCA_964489725.1 uncultured Anaerolinea sp.
CGGAGATTCCGCTCGCCGAAAAGATCTCCCGTTACGCCAGAGAATATTCGATCGGATTGAGTCCCTGGTATTGGTATATCCCCAATTCGCGTGACCTGCCCCGGCATCTGATGAAGGGATATGGTCATATCCTGATCGCGACGCTGCCCCTGGCAGTCATCGGCATCGTACAGGTATTGCGGAACCTGCGCTCGTCGGCATACCGCGCCGTTCTGATCGCGATCCTGGTTTCTCCCATGGCCGCGGCTATCGTTCAAACCAGCATTACACGCGCGCTGGTATTTGTTATTCTGGCAGCAATCCTCACATCGCTGGGACTGGAGCAAGTGCTAGATTGGACCGAATCTCACCGGGAGCGCCTCCGCGAACTCGGTCAGGGGCCTGGTCCCACAACGGCGCGTCGCATGGCGGCTTTACTGGTGGTATCGCTTGGCATCGCCATCGCATGGATCAGCAACCAACCGATCGATCGCATCACCATCCTGTCGCTGACCGGCCTGCTCGGCTTACAAATTTCGGGTGTCTTAAAACAACTGGCACCACTGCCCAAAAGCGATACGGTTTCAACTGGGGCGCCAGCCGTTTCCAGCAATCGTATGCAGACCTTGATGGCGCTGTCCGTGTTCGTTGTTTTGACCGCTGTGAATGGCTACATGCTCAACGACTCCCTGACAAAGGGGCAGCTCTGGTTTCAGGACTATGGCCTTCGGGGTATGCAATACGGCGCTTTTCAGATGTTCGATCTTCTTGAGCAACACATCAAGGAACATCCCGAGACCCGGGTCATATTTTCTCCCGATTGGGCAAACGGCACGGACGAACTGGCGCGCTTTTTTCTCGAGGATACATCGCCGATCGAGGTGGGCAGTGTACGGGGCCACATAACAAAAGAATTGCCCCTGGATGACAACACCTTGTTTGTGATAACACCGGAGGAATTCGATCTGCTGGCGGCGGCGGGAAAATTTAAAGATATCAACGTGGTGGAAATTGTTCCATATCCGGATGGCAAGCCAGGCTTCTATTTTGTCAGATTACGCTATGTCGATAATATCGACGACATTTTTGCCGCCGAAAAGGCTGCGCGCCAGGTCATGCAGGAAGCGACGTTTACGATCGATGGCGAGCCAGTACTGGTCAAGTATTCTTACCTGGATGCGGATCTCCAGGAAGATGCAATGGCGCTGGTGTTCGACGGCAATCCCTACACGCTGGCAAAGACGTTCGAAACCAATCCGTTTGTGATCGAAATGACGTTTCCCATGCCACGAACACTCGATGGGTTTTCGATCGTGATCGGCTCGATAAAAGCTGAGATCACCGTGCGCGGCCAGACCACGCCAGACGCGGAACCAGTCATCTATACCTTCGAGGGTCAGGGGTCGATCACGGAGCCAGAGCTTTCCTTTACACTCCCTCAACCAATGGATGTCACAGTGCTGCGCCTGGATGTGAGAAATGTGGCTGCGCCTGAGGAAGCGATGACCCATATTTGGGAGTTGACGCTGCGTTGACGCGGTTGCAATCGCATTTTGCCAGTCACCAAAACAAAGTTCGAGAGCAGGGACCAGGGAGGTACGTTACAGAGTGCCGCACGCCATCGGCGTGTCTAAACTCGAGATTTAAATTTCAATCAACGAAAGCAGTTGAAAAGTTTAATTGCGCAGGTGGTACATGCGTGAGACAAGCGGTAGAATAGAATTTCCCGCATTCCCGAGAACCAGGTGTCGTTCTCCAGCGGAAAAGCGGTTCGATGAGTAGATCGGGTAGCATGTTTGCGTAGGAACTGGATATTGTGGACGTTTATTTGATTCCGCTACTTATTCTGGCTATCTTGCTGGACGTCCTGATTGTCAAACGCTGGCAGAGATACCGCCAGCTTGAAGCAGAGCTAAAGAGCCGAACGTGGATTCAAGCAAACACCAACGTAAATCAATCCCACAACCTCGCCGCATGATAAGTTTAAGAGCATGAAATCAATCTTTTCTGCAAATACCAGGCGTTGGTTAATGATTGGTTTTATCACCGCCTTCATCGGACAACTCATGATTAGAGAAGACCGATCTTTTGCATTCCTTGCTCCAATTTCAAAAGTTACAGAAGGCATAAACTCAAATTTATACCTGTCGCTGAAAAACCCGGCAACTATTTTGTTTGGGTTGTTCCTGGTTTTCCTTGCAACAATCATTTACCTGCTTGTTTTTGCGTTCCAGCGGACAGAAGAGAACAAAGTAGAGGGGCATATAGAGTACAGAAGTTGGCTGCCAATAAAAACTCATTCCTTGTGGATGATTCTTGGCCTGAGTTTATATACATTCGCAATGTATAAGATTGTCACCAAACACTATTCAAGCTTGATATTCTGGATCTGGATCATTTCCATATCTATTTTCACATTCATCCTTTGGAAGAATGAAGACCGGGGGAAAAATGATGCAATCCATATGTTCAATCATCAGGATAGTGTATATATTCTTATTCTTTTTGCATTTGCAATTAGCGTCGGCGCATATCGTCTTGGCGATTTTCCTGCAGGCTGGATTGCCGATGAAGGCCCTTTTTGGAAAATGGCGAGAAGTATTGCTCTTGGCGAAAAAAATCCACCTTTTTTCGCCATCGGAGTTTTCACATTTCCAATCAGTAGTTCACTTTTACAAGGCTGGATCATGCGTTGGGCGGGAATTGACTTGTGGGGATGGCGTTTTGCTTCGGTATTCCCAGCCGCATTAACCGTGATCCCACTCTATATGCTTGCATGTGAATTATTCAATCGCAAAACAGCGGTTGCTGCAAGCGTGATGATGATTGTTAACCCTTATTTTCTTACGTTTGCACGACTCGGATATAATAATTCTCAATCGTTATTTCCCGTTACGTTATGTATTTATTTTTTAGCTGTTGCCCTTCGCAGGAAGAGCAGGTTTTATCTTTGGCTCGCCGGGTTGACTGCCGGGTTGGGTTTTTACACGTATTTTGCCGCATGGCTCGGCCTGGTTGTCCTTTTTATCATGGTGCTATGCCTTCCAATCATAAACAGACTTAAGCTTCGCACGAGTTTCATCCCTTTAGGGATTCCTGTTGTCGCCGCGTTACTCGTTATTTTGCCACGGGTCTTATTTGGAATAAGTAGTGACTCAACCAGCGCGTTGCATCACAAATTTTGGGAAACTGGATTCTTCAATACACTCTACGGAACCCTCGTGTTTGGACACGAACGAGTCGCGCAATCGTATGTTTTTATACTGGATGATCTTGAACTATTCTACGATCCGCAGCTTTATGGAATTTTGCTTCTGCGCGGCATTGTTCGTACTGCCGCTGTACTATTTGACCCAATAGGATACGTTGATCATCAAATCTTTTTTGGGATCCTCGGGCCGGTGGCGTCTTTATTTTTTATTTTTGGAATGGGTGTAGTCCTTGCCGGGATTAAAGATATAAGATATCTCATTCCATCAATATGGTTTTGGGCAGGTTTCTTCGTTTTAGGAGCGCTGGCATCCATTCCGCCACGTCCTACCCATCTGGTTGCCGTGATTCCGGCAATGTCTTTTATATCTGCCATTGGCCTTATCGCGTTGATAAACAGCCTTGTAAAACAGGATACTGGTCGACTTCGGACCGTATCAACGCTCAGCGTTTTATTGGTGATTGGAATCGGAAGCGTCTTTCATTATTTCTTCATGATCCCCTATGCATACTCTCCGGCAAATGAGGATGATTACATTTCATGGTTAAGTCGTCAGATACCTGAACCAGCTAACCTAATTCTTATAGATCATCAGGCAACCACACGCAATCCATTGGACGAACAAATACTAAAACTTACTGAACATGACATCATAAGCGTGAGTAGTGCAGACCTGGAGGCAGACCCTGACCAGCTTAAAACATGGAAAAATTTTGTAGTATTTCTTGCTCCGTCAGTGGGACGAGGCTATGCAGAATGGTTAAGCGGTCAAATTCCGAATTCCAGTTTACAGGAAGCCTACGCAACAGGTCAGCAGCGCCGAGGTTATGTAGTAACCGACTTGGCATTGTTGAATACAAAGATGGACCTCAGTCTTTCTACTGGCATCACTGATCTTTGGAACTCACCTGTACGTGGCATCCTAGTGGTTTGTACAACAGGCATTCTCATCACTATGATCAAAAACAAACGGTTTCCAACAAAATTGACCAGGAAGCAGGATGAAAGCATCCAGGTCTGATCGGGCTCATGTTTGGTAGTTCAAGTAAAAAAGGAAATATGAAAGCAGTTTTATTCCGCCAGCATGGCGGACCTGAAGTACTGGAGCATACGGAACTCCCCACGCCAGAGCCAAAACCAGGCGAGGTGTTGGTTCGCTTGCGAGCCGCAGCGCTCAATCGCATGGACGTGATGGTGCGCAATGGCTGGCCCGGGTTACGCCTGGAACTTCCACACATCAATGGCGCCGACGGTGCAGGCGAAGTCGTTGCCCTTGGCTCCCCTCTCGACTCCCATCTCCCTGAGGGAGAGGGGCCGGGGGTGAGGGAGAAGACACAAGAGATTGGAGAACTAGAGATTGGCGATCATGTAGTCATCAACTCTAATCTCGGCTGCGGAGAATGCGAACAATGCCTCGCAGGTCAAGACAATATGTGCCGCAAATGGCATTTGCTCGGCGAGACGGTACGCGGCACCTATGCAGAATACGTGGCCATCCCTGCGCGTCAAGTGTACAAACTTCCCCATGATTTCGACTTTCACGCCGCGGCGGCGTCTGCTTTGGTATATTTGACAGCCTGGCATTCGCTGGTCAAGCGCGGAAACTTGCAAAAGCATGAAACCGTACTGATCGTCGGCGCGGGAGGCGGGGTGAACACTGCCAGTGTGC
This sequence comes from uncultured Anaerolinea sp., assembly GCA_964489725.1. Lineage (GTDB taxonomy): Bacteria > Chloroflexota > Anaerolineae > Anaerolineales > Villigracilaceae > Defluviilinea. The sequence goes on from CAZBAX010000008.1 coordinate 4,860, forward strand.
AGATCGCCAACTATATCGGCGCCCAGGTCGTGATCGTAGGGTCCGATGCGCAGAAGCTGGAACGGGCAAAGGCCATCGGTGCAGACATCCTGATCGATCGCTCACAGGAAGCGGACTGGTCAAAGTCCGTTTTTGTTGCCACGAACAAACGCGGCGTGGATGTCGTTGTAGATAACGTAGGTACGACGTTCATGCAGAGTCTGCGGACGCTGCGAAAGGGTGGTCGTCTGCTGACGGTCGGCAACAGCGGCGGTCCGCGATTCGAGATCGACAATCGCTTTATGTTCGCGAAACACCTCAGCATTATCGGCTCTACCATGGGTACGCTTCAGGATTTCAAGGAAGTTATGGATCTGATCGCTGCTGGAAAGCTACAACCGGTCTTGGATACACGTTTCCCACTGCAAGATGCAGCGGCCGCACAGGAGCGGCTCTGGAGGAACGAAAATTTTGGAAAGATCACATTGGACATCGCATAAATGAAACGTCTCCCGTTATTCGAAATCATTCTCATTATTGTCGTCATGTCGATCAGCCTGTATGCTGCCTTATCAGACGGACAAAATCTTTCGGTGCGCTGGTTCGTGCGCGATGACGCCTATTATTATTTCAAGGTCGCGCAGAATATCAGCGAGGGACATGGCAGTACCTTCGACGGCATCAACAAAACCAACGGATATCATCCGTTATGGATGTTGATCTGCATCCCGCTCTTTGCCCTGGCGCGCTTCGATTTGATCCTGCCGCTGCGCATTCTGCTGATATTAATGAGTGGGCTTTCGGTGGGGACAGCCATTCTGCTGTATCGTCTGATCGGCAAAGTATTCATGCCTGCTATCGGCGCGATCGCTGCCGTGTATTGGGTCTTCGATCCACACATCAATTCCGCGGTCTACAAACAGGGGTTGGAAACCGGCATCGCGGCATTTTTTGTGGTGCTGCTTGTATATAAATTGTATGAATTTGAAGTGTCATGGCGAAAGAAAGCGTCTACGGATCGACAGATCATCGAGCTTGCCATCCTCGCTGTGCTGGCAATGCTGAGTCGTCTCGACCTGGTTTTTCTGGCTGGCATTGTTGGGATCTGGGTGATCTTGCGTGGCAGCTTATTAAGATATTACCTGCCGCTCGACATTGCCGCGGTCACCGTCTTTACCCTGGTAGCCTTCCTGGCGCGAAATCCGCTGCTCGATTACTACGATCATGCAGATCTGGCCGTCGCGTTAGTGGGCATGGCTCTGCTCGTAAAAATACCGGCTGCCTTCCTGTTTGGACTGTATGAGAGATCAATTCTCTCCCAGCCTCGTGAGCTTGCAAAACGACTGCTGCTGTTCGCACTGACCTCCTCCATCCTTGTGGGCGCGCTGATGCTGGGGAGCCTGCGCCTGGGAATCCTGCAGGGTTCATTCTCACGCCTGATCCTGATCATCGATCTTGGTTTGACGCTGCTGGTATTTGGTATCAACCGCTTCATGTTTACGGCACTGCGCGCTCAAATGGATGCTGCACCGTCGCCAGGTACGCCGCTTGTTTTCCTTCAACAGAACTGGAGACGCTGGCTTGCCGAAGGACTGCGCTACTACGGCATCGTGCTGGGATCGTTGGGCACTTATATGCTTTGGAACAAGCTGGCGTTTGGAACTACTTCTCCGGTCAGCGGACAGATCAAACGCTGGTGGGCATCGCTGCCGGGACGCGTCTACGGCGGAACCGTGGATAATATCCTCTCCTTTTTTGGCATTTCCTATCGCGGCGACTCGAACGCCTGGAATCCGGTTTCGCCGATCATCGGCAGTTGGGCTGAAAGTTTCCAACTTTGGGGGCTGATCGATATGTGGCGTTACTTCCTGATCCTGCTCGTCTTCGCGATTCTGTTCTACCTGATCTTCTTCATCCATCGCAACAACGCCCGCACCGCTTTGACACAGCTTGGCGTCCTCCCGCTGTTCGCGAGCGCATGGCTGCAGGTGCTCTACTATCACGCCATGGGTTATTCTGCATACAAGGATTGGTATTGGATCACACAGCTTGTCGTGGTCGTGTTGACCTTAAGCTTTATCCTTGGAATGCTGCTAATCCCGCTTCGCAAAATCCCACAGGTACCGGCAGTCGCCTGGGTGATCGCAGGCGTGATCGGCATCAGTCTTGGCACATCGTACTGGAAAGAGATACGGTCCAGTATGCCGTACAACTATTGGTCAGCCGATGACCCGTATATGGAGATCGTCCCGATCCTCGAAGCGAACACAGAACCGGGAAGCATCATCGGGCTCACTGGTGGCGGCAACCCCGGCTACTTCATCCACGATCGCACCGTTGTCAACATGGACGGCTTGATCAACAGCTATTCCTACTTTGAGGCCCTCCAGCAGCACGAGGCGGGAGCAATGTTGTATGAGCAGGGTCTTGATTACGTACTTGCCAACCCGACCATCTTAGGTCAACAGCCATATAAAGGACAGTTCAATGCCTATATGCTCCCCATGGATATCTACTATGGCGGCAAGCAATTGATGCGTTATGGTGCGCCGTCATCCGGACGAAGAAGCGCCTCACGCGCAGCCGAAGCCTGGTTCCGTGAATAGAGCCAATTCGATGCCCCACAGACGCCCTTTCCGTGTAACCCTGCTCCTATGGCTGGTGTTAAGCCTATCAGCGTGGGGACTGCTGCGCTTTGCAGCGGCCCTGCGCTGGTGGAATGTTCTCTACGAAAACGAGGCGCGGCTCAGCCCGTTGTACCTGTCCATGACGGGAGCAGGCTGGGCGGCAGCAGGAATTGTGCTCCTCTGGAGCATATTCACGATCAAGAGATGGGTGTACAAGGCAACACCCATCGCCCTGCTCGTGTGGCTTTTGGAGTATTGGATCGAACGCATATTTTTTGAGGGACCGCGATCCAATCTTGCCTTTGCCATCATTACATCGCTGCTGGCCATCACGTTTACGTGGATCATTGCATTCCACCGCAGTACCAAAAAATTTCTGACAAAGAGTGAGGAACATGACCAACCAGAAGAACGTTCAGCATCTTCGTGAGCAAAAAGCCAGGTCACGTCTTGGCGGCGGACAGGATCGAATCGATGCCCAGCATAAGAAAGGACGCCTGACCGCCCGCGAACGGATCGACATTCTGCTCGACAAGGGTTCCTTCCGCGAGGTGGATGCATTCGTCCAGCACCGTACCCATGACTTCAATCTCGATTCGCAAAAGTTCATGAGCGATTCGGTGGTGACCGGCTGGGGTACCATCGAGGGGCGGCTCGCGTACGTCTTCTCGCAGGATTTCACCGTGTTCGGGGGGAGCCTGGGGGAGGTCCATGCTGAGAAGATCTGCAAGATCATGGATATGGCCATGAAGAACGGCGCACCGGTCATCGGGCTTAACGACTCGGGTGGCGCCCGCATTCAGGAAGGTGTGGTGGCCCTGGGCGGTTACGCCGATATCTTCCTGCGCAACACGCTGGCATCGGGAGTGATCCCGCAAATCTCAGCCATCATGGGACCCTGCGCAGGCGGCGCGGTCTACTCTCCGGCGTTGACCGATTTTATTTTTATGACGCGTAACACCTCCTACATGTTCGTCACCGGACCCGATGTGGTGAAAGCCGTGACTCATGAGGAAGTTTCCTTTGAAGATCTCGGCGGAGCCAGTGTCCATTCAGAGAAATCTGGTGTTTGCCATGTGGCTGCCGACAGTGAAGGCGATACACTTTATCTGATCCGCAAGTTGTTGAGTTATCTTCCGCAGAACAATATGGAAGACGCTCCCTTCATGCCGATCGGCGACGACCCGCTGCGCATGGATGAAGGGCTCGATTCGATCGTGCCCGATGAACCCGGCAAACCTTATGACATGAAAGACGTCATCCGCATGATCGTGGATGGCGGGCAATTCTTCGAGATCCATGAAGGCTATGCTCAGAATATCATCGTTGGCTTCGCGCGATTAGGCGGGCATTCGGTGGGCATCATTGCCAATCAACCGGCGGTCTTAGCTGGGGTGCTGGATATCGATGCCAGTGAAAAGGGTGCACGATTCATCCGCTTCTGTGATTCGTTCAATATTCCCATCATCACGTTTGAAGATGTACCTGGCTTCTTACCCGGCACGTTCCAGGAACATCATGGAATTATTCGCTCAGGAGCCAAGCTGCTGTATGCCTATTGTGAAGCCACCGTCCCCAAGCTGACCGTGATCACGCGCAAGGCATACGGCGGCGCGTATTGCGTGATGTCGTCCAAGCATATCCGCAGTGACTTGAACCTGGCATGGCCGTCGGCAGAGATCGCCGTCATGGGACCCGATGGCGCCGTCAACATCATCTTCCGCAAGGAACTCGCAGAAGCGGTAGACCCGGTGAAGCGCAAGGCGGAGCTTGTTGCCGAGTATCGCGAGAAATTTGCCAGTCCGTATGTGGCCGCCGAGCGCGGTTACGTGGACGATGTGATCGAACCCAAAGAGACACGTCCGCGTTTGATCAATGCACTGGAAATGTTGAGCAACAAGCGCGATTCGAACCCTGCCAAGAAGCACGGAAATATCCCACTTTAATTCGTCATTGCGAGCGGAGCGAAGCAATCTCATGTTAACGATGAGACTGCTTCCCGAAGGTCGCAACGACATGAAGAGAAGGTGTCATGTTCAAAAAAGTATTAGTTGCCAATCGTGGGGAGATCGCGGTGCGCATTATCCGTGCCTGCCGTGAGCTTGGGATCGACACTGTCGCTGTGTACTCGGAGGCAGATCGACAGGCGCTGCATGTCCGTTATGCAGATGAGGCCTATTTGCTCGGGCCTGCCCCGTCACGCGAATCCTATCTGCGGGCAGATAAGATCGTCGATATCGCGCGCAAGTGCGGCGCGGACGCGGTCCATCCGGGCTATGGCTTTTTGGCGGAACGCGATGATTTCGCGGCCGCCTGCGCCGATGCAGGGATCGCTTTCATCGGGCCGAAGCCGTCATCCATTGCCGCGATGGGAGATAAAGCAGAAGCGCGTGCCACCGTCATCAAAGCCGGCGTACCGGTTGTGCCTGGCACAGAAGATGTGGGCAACATGACGAACGAAGAGCTGCTCGCCAGGGCGCCGCAGATCGGTTTCCCCTTGTTGATCAAAGCCACAGCCGGCGGCGGAGGGAAAGGCATGCGGGAGGTCAAAAGCCTGGAGGAAATGCCGGGACTCCTTCAGTCGGCCCGACGCGAGGCAGACTCGGCGTTCGGCGATGGAAATGTCTATCTGGAGAAACTGGTCGAGCATGCACGCCACATCGAATTCCAGATCATGGCTGACTCACATGGCAACGTGATCCATTTGGGAGAACGGGAATGCTCGCTGCAAAGGCGCCACCAAAAATTATTGGAGGAGGCGCCATCATCCGCGCTCGATGACAGCCTGCGCGACAAGATAGGCAGCGTGGCGGTCAAAGCCGCCCAGGCAGTGGATTATGTGAATGCGGGAACGATCGAATTCCTGCTCGATAAAGACAACAATTTCTATTTTCTCGAAATGAACACCCGGCTGCAAGTGGAACATCCCGTCACAGAGATGGTCACCGGCATCGACATCGTGAAGGAGCAGATCCGCGTGGCGCGAGGGCGTACCTTGAGCTACAAGCAGGACGATATTCGCTTCAACGGTCATGCAATCGAATGCCGCATCAACGCCGAGGACCCGTACAATAATTTCCTTCCCTCCACGGGACGCATTACCCATAGCCTGCTCCCCACCGGCCCGGGCGTGCGCGTCGATACGGGTGTATACCCCGGCTTTGAGATCACGCCGTTCTACGACCCAATGATCGCCAAGTTGATCGTGTGGGGCGAGACGCGCGCCCAGGCAATCCTGCGTATGCGGCGTGCCCTCGAAGAGTATCGCATCGTCGGCGTACGGACGAACATTCCGTTCCATCAGACGTTGATGGACTCGCATCGCTTCATGGGTGGTCAATACGATACACGCTTCGTGGAGGAGCGCTTCTCGATGCAGGAGGCGGTGGAGATGGGTGAGAACTACGATGAGATCGCCGCCATCCTGGCGGCACTGGTGGCGCATCGTGAAACGGAACGCTCAGCGACGATCGTCAACCGTAATGAACGTGATACCAGCAACTGGAAGTGGGTGGGGCGCTGGGAACGGATGCACAGGTAATCACCGATGAAATATATAACCGTCGTGGAAGGCAAACAATTCCTCGTTGAGATCGTGGACGAGAAGCACGTGCGTGTCGATGACAAGCTGTACGAAATTGATTTTGAGACCGTCAGCGGGCAGCCTGTTTACTCGCTGATCGTCGATGGAAAGTCTCACGAATCATATATCTATCAGGACGACGAACTCTGGCAGGTGCTGATGCATGGCCGCTTATACTCGGTGACCGTTGAGGATGAACGCGAAAAGCGACTGCGGGCCGCGGCCGGCGGAGGAGTGGCAGAGACCGGTGAATATCACCTGCGCGCACCAATGCCCGGTCTTGTCGTCGCCATCACCGTCGCTGAGGGACAGGAGGTCAAGCGCGGCCAGGTGATCCTGATCCTGGAATCGATGAAGATGCAGAATGAGCTCAAGGCGCCGCGTGATGGCACGATCGGGCGCATCCGCGTCAAACCGGGCGACACGGTCGAGCAAAAGCAAACCTTATTGAGTGTGATGTAAATGTCGGAGAACGGGCTGGAGATCGAAGCCAAGTTTTACATTTCGCAGTTGGATCACATGAGTGCGCGTCTGCAGAGATTGCAGGCGCGTCTGATTCAACCACGCGTGCTCGAGACCAATCTGCGCTACGACCTGCCTGACGGAGGATTGCGCGCCAAAGGACAAGTGCTGCGCCTGAGGCGCGATACCGAAACGCGGCTCACATTCAAGAGTTCAAGTCAGGAACAACGTGGGGTGCTGTCACGCCAGGAGATCGAATTCGTCGTCGAAGATTACGAGAAGGCACGTCAATTTTTGGAGGCGCTCGGCTACCAGGAAGTCATCGTCTACGAAAAGTATCGCACAACGTTTGAGCTGGATGCTGCCCTGATCATGCTGGACGAATTGCCGTACGGAAACTTTCTGGAGATCGAAGGGGAAAGTGTTGAGCAGATTCAGGCAGTCGCAGCAACGTTGGATCTGAATTGGGACACAGCCGTACGCACAAGCTACACCGCGTTGTTTACCGTTGCAGCGAATTCACTGCAATTATCTTTCCGTGATATTACGTTCACTAATTTTGAGAGAATCAGGGTGACTATTGATGACCTTCATGTTCTCGCGGCTGACCAATGATGTAGGACAACATATTGCGGATTAACAGTTAAATCGAGCATTCCTGTTTGAACCACTGAGACACGGAGCCACGGAGTTTTTTATAGCTTTTCCACCTGCACCGACCGCAGGGGCAGTGTCAGTGTCTCCGTGACTCCGTGGTTTGCTTTTTTGGAAAATAATTCAGATCTTATTCTTAAACCTTGAAAACCTTAGTGCCCTTCGCGCCTTCGCGATAAGAAAAACCTTTTTGCAGTAGAGTCACGAATTTGCACCGAAAAGACTCGAAAAAATCCGCCTAAATCCGTGGCAAGAAAAGAAATGTCCGAACTTCTGTCCATCGGTCGGAAAATCACTATTGAAAATCGCCTGGAAAAAACGTATACTGTTGAATGCTTGTTCCCATCCGCAGATCTAATGCCCCCGGTCACACACCTGCCCTGGTACGGCTCACCTGCCTTGGCGGGCGGTGCCAGGGAATTGCGCTTCCTACCGAGTAAAGGGTACAAAAGAAAGGAATCTTTTTCATGCACAAGCATCGGTCGGTCAATTGTTTTGTCCCCCCACATGTTCTACAAAATATAGCCACGAAGGGTACCGAGCGACAGAAGACTCTTGCCATCTCCACGCTGAAGACATCTGAGCAGATGCGTGGGCAGCGACTGGCCCTGGCAGACTTTTCCGCGGCGGCATTTCGTGTCGCTGTCGGCGGTAAGGAACGGATCGTGTACGATGCCCGCAACGGCTCCAGCCTGCCCGGAACGATCGCCCGCAGAGAGGGTGATCCTGCTGGCGCTGATGTGGCTGTCAATGAAGCCTATGATGGCAGCGGCATTACCTACGATTTATTCAGCGATATTTACCAGCGAAATTCGATCGACGGCAATGGAATGAGGCTCGACTCCACCGTCCATTACCAGCGAGGCTACGACAACGCCTTCTGGAACGGCGAACAAATGGTGTACGGTGATGGCGATGAAGACCAGCCACCCGATGAACGCCTGTTCAACCGCTTCACCATCGCGCTGGATGTGATCGGTCATGAACTCACGCACGGTGTGACCCAGTTCGAGGCCAGGCTGAATTACATCACGCAATCGGGCGCCCTCAACGAATCGATGTCCGATGTGTTTGGGTCGCTGGTCAAGCAATACCATCGCAACCAGACCGCTACGGAGGCAGATTGGATCATTGGCGAAGGATTGTTGACCTCCAATGTGAACGGCGTTGGTATCCGCTCGATGAAGGCCCCGGGGACAGCGTACGATGATCCCGTATTGGGCAGAGACCCGCAGCCTGGGCACATGCGAGATTATGTCACCACGGTCAACGATAACGGCGGCGTACATATCAATTCCGGAATTCCGAACCATGCTTTCTACATCACCGCCATGGAGCTGGGTGGAAACGCCTGGGTGAAAGCCGGGCAGATCTGGTATGTGACGTTGAAGGATAAACTCACGGCAACATCCAACTTCCAGGCGTGCGCCAACCTTACCTTTCAAGCAGCCGGGGAATTATTTGGCGCCGGAAGCATCGAACAGCAGGCGGTCCAGAAAGGCTGGGTGGATGTTGGTATCAACCCCGATGGCGGTGTGCCCAATCCTGAGCCAGGCAGCGGCTGTCTCGGATCGCTCCTGCGCCTGCTGGGGGCAGCGCCTTCAAAATAGGAAGAGGAAAATATGGAAGTCCAAAGGATCAAGTTTGAGCGCACAGGTGGGTTCGGAGGAATGCGCATCGCCGCCGATATCGAGCCTCAGGACCTGCCTGAGGAACAGGCGCGTACATTATTGGAGTTACTGGACGATATGGACTTCAACGAATTACCCGAACACCTCATGAACAACACCGGCGCCGATCAGTTCACGTATGCGATCACAGTGGAAACAACGAAGTGGAAACACACTGTTGTCACCGGTGATGCATCTGCTCCCGAAAAATTGCACGAACTCGTAGAGCTTTTGAATAAACTCGCACGAAAACGAATGCAAAAGAAATCTGATGATTAATGCAAGACGGCCCGGAACTTTGTTCCGGGCCGTTTTGCTTCCTGTATCCTAAACTTTCGGGCCCGCTTCAATGATCTCCAGCGGCGTGCCCTCTTCAAACCTGCCGAAGTTCTGTTTGAAACGCATCGCCAGGTCTTTGTAGCGGCGGTCATATTCCTTTTTGTCGGCCCACGACGAAGAAGGCACCAGCACTTCATCTGGCACGTCCGGGCAGTGTTCAGGCACTTCAAAGCCAAAGATCGGGTCGCGCTTATAAGGCACGTCCTCGAGCCTGCCGTTGAGTGCTGCATTCAACAACGCCCGCGTATGACGGATGGAAATACGTTTGCCCACGCCGTACGGTCCGCCTACCCAACCGGTGTTGACCAGCCAGCACTGCGCGCTATATCGTTCGAGCTTGTGCTTGAGCAGTTCTGCATATTTATATGGATGGTGGACCATGAACGGGCCGCCGAAACATGCCGAGAAGGTGATCTGCGGTTCCTTGCCCAGGCCCACTTCTGTCCCGGCGATTTTGGAGGTGTACCCGCTGATGAATTGGTACAGGGCCTGGTTCGGCGAGAGGCGCGCGATGGGAGGCAGGACTCCGCTAGCATCGCACGTCAGCAGGATAATATTCTTCGGATGCCCGGCCCTCTTCTCGGGGACAGCATTGGCGATGAACTCCAGAGGGTATGAAGCGCGCGTGTTTTCCGTGATCGACTCATCGTTCAGGTCGATGAGTCGTGTGATCGGGTCGAAGGGAACGTTCTCCAGGATCGTCCCGAACTTTTTGGTGGTCGCATAAATCTCGGGCTCGGCTGATTCCGAGAGTCCGATCACTTTGGCGTAGCATCCGCCTTCGAAGTTGAAGACGCCGTTATCGCTCCAGCCATGTTCATCATCCCCGATCAGGCGGCGTGTTGGGTCGGCAGAAAGGGTCGTCTTGCCGGTTCCGCTCAAGCCGAAGAACAGCGCCACGTCATTCGAGTCATTCGGGTTGACGTTCGCCGAGCAGTGCATCGAAAGCACGCCTTCCAAAGGCAGCAGATAGTTCAACAAGGTAAACACTGACTTCTTGAGTTCGCCTGCGTATTCGGTATTCCCGATAATCGCCAGCTTTTTCTCGAAATTCAAAATGATAAATGTTTCGCTATTGGTGTTGTCAACAGAGGGTGTGGCCTTGAACCCGGGAACGCCAATGATCGTAAATTCGGGTACAAACCGTTTATATTCCTCCAGCGATTCCGGCAGGATGAACATATTGCGAATGAACATACTATGCCAGGCCAGCTCCGTTACAAAACGGACTGGAAGACGATATTGCTCATCGGCGCCAGCATACGCATCCTGTACAAAGACGTCACGGCCCTGCAAGTAACCGAGCAGGCGATTGTACAATGCATCGAAATTTTCCGGAACAAATGGACGATTATAGGTTCCCCACCAGATGTTCTTTTCTGAATCGACGTGCCGCACCACAAACTTGTCATTGGCGGAACGCGCCGTGTGCCTGCCGGTATGAGCGATGAAGGGTCCTCCAACAGCCATTGCACCTTCGGCGCGAAATACTGCTTCTTCACACAGAATTTCTGAAACAAGGTTCCAATACGCGAGCCGCAAGTTGCTGATGCCATGATTGGACAAGTTGTAATCCGCTTTACGGCTTTGTGCAACAGATTCTCCAGGCGTCTTGATATTAAGTATATTATTCATAGTTTTTTCCTATCGCGCTGAGCGGAGAGCAGCGTAGACGAAGCGCATGTTTGCCAGTTACTCGCCCTTCGTCTACGCGCTTCGGAGAGCACTCAGCCCTCCGCTCAGGACGGACGTTTCACATTACATCCAATCCCTGATCATCTTCTTATCGCCAATATAGATTTCGTTCGGCGAGGTGGGGTCGAGTGCCCATTTGATACGGCCGATGCCTTCGGTCACATCTTTGACGCTTCCGGCAAACGAAATGCGGATGTGACCTTCCATGCCGAACTCTTTGCCCGGCACCGTGACCACCATTGCCTTCTTAAGCAGGAATTTGGAGACTTCCACCGAATTATTGCTGAACGCACGGATATCGGGCAACGCGTAGAACGTGCCACCCGGCGGAATGAGACGTGCACCATTGAAGGTCTTCATCTCCTGGAGAACCACGTCGCGGTTGTTTTGGATTTGCAGGCGCAAAGCCTCTACCACATATTGCAAACCATTCAACGCGCCTTCTGCCGCAGCCTGGGCAAGCGGTGAGACGCACGAGGTTGTCTGGGCGAGGACATTCGACATGACACGGACCAAATCACGCGGACCCACCACCCATCCGATGCGGAAGCCGGTCATGCCGTAGAGTTTTGCCACGCCATTCACCACGATCACATGCGAGTTTTCAATATCCTTCTTTGTGAACTGATAGGCAGGTACTGCTTTATTGTGATCGAATGTGAGCTTGTGATAGATATCGTCGCAGATCATGAAGATGCCTTTTTTCTCGCACAGGGTCACGATCTTCTCGATCAGCTCCGGCGGATAAATGACGCCAGATGGATTGTTTGGACTGTTGACAATGATGGCCCGCGTGGAGGAGGTCACTGCGCGTTCGATATCTTCGAAGCGCGGCGTGAAGGTCCCGTCTTCCGGCGTGACAACCACCGGAATTCCCAGGCACATTTTGATCATCTCGGCATACGATACCCAATAGGGCGCGATCATGATCACTTCATCCTGCGGGTTCAGGATGGAATAGAAAATATTGAATAGGGATTGCTTTGCGCCGTTGGTGATGATCACGTTTTCAGGAGCCACGAGGCGGTCGTAGTTTTCCTCCGTATAACGGATGACAGCCTTCTTCATCGAAGGCAGACCATCGGGCGGCGTATATTTGATCTCCCCACTGGTCAGCTTTGCCGCGGAGGCAAGGACCGCAGCGATCGGCGTCCGGTTTTTAGGCTCACCGATCCCCAGGTTGATCACGGCTTCACCGCGCTCGCGCAACAGACGAGCCTCTTCGTTCAGCGCAAAGGTCGGAGATTCGGCTATTTCACTAGCCAGTTTGCTGAGCTTCATTGATTCTCCTTATGTGATGACACTTCGGAAGTCTTCCAGCGCAAAAAAAAACAAAAATCTGGTCAGAGACCTTCTCTGACCAGATAGACTTACCTAACCGTACGTAACGGCGCTGACAATTTTATTGTCAGACAATTCTTTCATGCCGTGATTATACTACCGGAGTCTGAGGCGATTGTCACGAGAGATGTCATGGAGTCTCTCATTTCGCCGGCGCGGTCCGGAACTTGAAATTGGGTAAATTATGCCTATAATTACATAGTGGCGTCCTCGGACAATTTACTTTACTAGTTGTTAGAGACTGTTTCTTCGAGGCATAGTAGAAAACGGACGACGCGGACACTTGCGTCGAGTTTCACGGAAAAAACCACTCTTTTCCGTGTTTTCCGTGAGGTCCGCGTACAAAAAGACCGCAGCAATGGTACAGGATATGACCAGATGGATCGAGGAGGAAAAATGGCAGAGATGCAAGCTCTACAATTCGACGGCAGGATCGCCAACAAAGACGCCTATGTTCATGAAGCCTACGAGAACGCCATCCGCTATTATCGCCTGGCGCGGCGCAGCACCAAACGCAGCTATAAAACATATCGTTTCCTGAGCATATTTCTGGGCGCGCTGCTGACATTGATCTCTTCCCTGGCGGCTACCCAATTTGTGTACAACAATGAAGTATGGCGCCCGATCTTTGCCGTGGCGACCCCGATCATCGCTGCTACCTTATCCGTCATTACCGGGTTATCGCAAAGTTTTCAGTGGGGTTCCTCCTGGCGCGACATGAGCGTGCATGCACAAAAGATCACAAGCGAACGCGACCGCTTCCTGGCCACCGAACCAGAGCAGCGTGACCATGCAGCAGAACTGCAGGTGCTGAATGGTCTGCTATTGGCTGAAACGGAATCGTTCTTCCATCGTATCCTCGACAGCCAAATGATCGAGGCGCCGTCATTTTCGAAGAAAGATATTGATGCGCAGAAGTCGAAAGTGACGTGAGCTGAGTTCATCTACAAAAAGGGTCGGGACGAAATCGTCCCGACCCTTACATCTACGGGCAGGGGAACTTATCTGGCTCGGGGTCGGTCGCGATCGCCCAGACTCGCTCAAAGTCCTGCATATAAAGTTTTGCGATATCAGCGTTATCGATAATGATGACGTTCTCATCATTACTCTCCTCGGCATTGGTGGAGAAGTTCAGCGAGCCGGTGATCACGTAGCGCTCATCGACGACGATCACCTTGCTGTGCATAAAACTGCCATTGCCATCGCGCCGCACCGGAACATTGGCACAGTACAGAGTTTTGAGTTCGGCGGCATCGGTATCACTGCCCACCTTCTCGAAAACACCTGCTACATCCACACCATTGTTCGCACGCTGGATCATCGCATCAGCCAGTGGAAAATCGGTGAAACTGAAGGCCAGAAAGCGAATATTCTTCGTGGCAGCATTCACCACCGGGATGATGGCCTGCTCGATGGCGGGATCTTCGGATGTGAAGACCACCTTGATCGGGGATCCATTCACAATCAACGTCTGCTGCTCGATCTGGGACGTCGAGCGCGGACCAAACTCGCCATTCCACATCTCCTGGAACTCTGCCTCATAGATCGCGGCCAGTTCAGGAGATTGAATCACAATGGTGTTGTTATCCTGTTTGAAAATACCATTTTCCGTAATGTTCGTGGAGCCGGTCCATACGATCTGACCGTCGAAGATCCAGAATTTATTATGCATCAATGCCGAGCGTGTATCAGCACGCACTTCGATACCCGCTTCGGTCAGCATCTCAAATTGGCCGTGCCCGGGTTCTTCATCGGCTTCGAGCCCGTGCTCGTCATCGGTTACCCAGCGCACATCGACGCCGCGTTGTTGGGCGGCGATCAACGCTTCGGCGACCGGCGTAAGATCAAACTCGAACGAGACAATGTGTATGCTTGTTGTGGCGGCGTTGATCTTTTCGATCAGTCGCCCTTCGATGGATCCCTGCCAGTCCTCCGGGTTTTTGATATTCAGGGGGTCGGTGAAATAGACTTCCCACCATAGGCCGCTGGCATTTACGGCCGTCGGAGCGGCTGCATGTGTCTGCCCGGGTACAGAAGTGGTACCGCCTCCCGGCGTGGCTGTTGAACTAAAAATTCCGATCGGGTCTCTGCCGGTCAGTGCAAATATAGCTCCCAACAAAATTAAGATCCCTAACGCGGCAACGGTCGCGGTGGAATTTGACTTCGAGCGTCTCTTTGGCATGATGTCTCCTACATCGACTCTTGGATTAATGATTTAATTTTTAAAACTAACCGGAGGGGAGTGTTATCGCTGTTATCCACTTCATTCAATACGGCGTCCATCTGCGCTGCGGTGGGAAGCTGCGCATCATCACCAAAGATCGTTTGAAAGTGCCCCAGGAGTTTATCGCGCAGCTGGAGGCGGTCGGCGGGATCGCTGTATTTTCCCACTGCCCAATTGCCTACCGAGCGCATGGATTGCCGAACGGCTTTCAAGCGCGGCAGTAACGCCAGATCAGCAGCAAAATCATCCATATCCTCGGTGCGCCTGACAAGAGAGGTCGCCAGGTCTTTTCCCCATTCCAGCATTTCGACGGCGGCGTCTGTTTCGAGCATTCCCAGCAGCGCCTCATTGCCGGTCATCTCTTCGATCGCACGTTGTATACGTTCCGCTATGTTTGGCATGGATTGAGTATATCGCAATACAAGGCGACAGCCACCTTGTTACTCTTCCAGGGCTGCGAAGTCCTTTGGATTCCCCAGTGGATAACGATTGGTCGACGCGTCGATGCGCTTGATCAAACCGGACAGGACATCCCCGGTTCCTGCCTCCACGAAGGTGTTGATCCCGTTTGCGAGCATTAGCTGCACTGACTCGGTCCAGCGCACGCGCGATTGCATTTGGGCCTTGATATCGGCGCGCAATTCGTCTGCTGTAAGCAATGGCATCGCGTGGACGTTTCCAACGACCGGGATCTCCGGCGTATGCATGGCGCAGGCATCCACGGCTGCATTCCATTCGGCCTGGATCGAATCCATCAACGGTGAGTGCGCGGCGATACTGACGGCCAGCGGCATGGCACGCTTTGCACCCGCTGCTTTGGCCGCAGCCATGGCGCGTTCGAGCGCGGGCTTGTGCCCCGAGATCACTACCTGACCGGGACAGTTATCATTTGCGACCTGAACGATCTCGTCGGCAGTGCTGGAATCGGCACAGATTTTATCCAGTGTAGGAATGTCCACACCCAGAATGGCCGCCATGCCGCCAGGGTTCAGTTCCCCGGCCCGCCTCATCAATTCGCCGCGCTTGCGGACGAGCTTCAGCCCGTCGGAAAAAGGCAACGCGCCAGAGGCGGTGAGAGCCGAGAGTTCGCCGAGCGAATGTCCGGCCATGGTAGCAGGCTTCGGCGTCGCGAGAGTCGAGAACGTCCTCCAGGCTGCAACAGAATGCACGTAGAGCGCGGGCTGCGTGTTCACGGTCTCATTCAGCGTTTCCGCGGGCCCATTCCACATCAGGTCGGAGAGGACAAAACCAAGGATGGAGTCTGCTTCGTCGAACGTCTCCTTTGCATTCGGATATTGTTCAACAAGCTCTTTGCTCATCCCCACGGACTGAGAGCCCTGACCAGGGAATACGAACGCGGTGGTCTGTAAATTGAGTTTCATATGCCTCCATAAATTGCCATTGTAGGGGTGGGCGGCTGCCCACCCCTACAATGGCTCAATCCATTAAACACAAACGGGCCGTGAACGTCACGGCCCGTTTTGCGTCCGGTGTGGACGTGGTAAACCACGTCACTACTCGGCCTTTTTCTTTTCCTTCTTCACTTCGACAACTTCACGGCCTTCGTAAAAGCCGCAGTTGGAACAGACGGTGTGTGGAAGGCGCATGGAACCGCAGTTGGAACATG
This sequence comes from uncultured Anaerolinea sp., assembly GCA_964489725.1. Taxonomy (GTDB): domain Bacteria; phylum Chloroflexota; class Anaerolineae; order Anaerolineales; family Villigracilaceae; genus Defluviilinea. The sequence continues at coordinate 21,061 of CAZBAX010000008.1, forward strand.
CAGTCAGGTTGCGCGGCACCAGAGCATCATGTGCGCGGCGCATGTCGCGGCGGCTCTTGGAATGTTTGCGCTTTGGATGTGGGGGCATTCGTTCTCCTTAATAACTTTTGTACGGATGGACAACATGCCCATCCCTACGCGTTTTGCCAATCAAGCGGGCAGATTATAGCGGGTGGAGGGGTATGCGTCAAGCAGTTGGCGAAGGAGGGAATAGCGAAATGAGTGGGTGAAGATTTTCCTCGCCACAGAGCGCACTGAGCCCATTGAGTTTCTCTGCCTGAGATCTCAGCGCTCTTTGTGGCCAGGTTTAGGCACTTATTCACTCCCCTGAACGATTCATGACAATGCAAAAATTCAACGCATAGTAAAATCGGGAGCATGGAAGTTCAGCTCGCGGTTGCCAAGGTCAACAAATACGCATCGTCTGAAAGCGGTGACACGCTGGAAATTGTCGAACGCCCCAACGGCGGCCTGTCGGTTGTGCTGGCAGATGGACAGACTTCGGGGCGCGGCGCGAAAGCCGTCTCGCAGATGGTGGTCCGCAAAGTGATCGGGCTGCTGGCCGAAGGGGTCCGCGATGGCGCCGCCGCCCGGGCTGCCTCTGACGCGCTGTATACAGAACGACAGGGCAAGGTGATCTGTACCCTCAATATTGCCTCGGTGGATCTGCACAGCCAGACAATTGTGCTGACGCGCAACAACCCGTCGCCGGTGTTTATTTGCCTGCATGAACGCATCGATGCGATCGGCGAAGAAAGCATTCCCCTGGGGACCTCGCGCAATGTACGTCCGCTGATCACGGAGTTAGCCATCCAACCCGGACTGTTTATCGTGATCTACACAGACGGCTTGACCCATGCCGGGGAACGCCGCGGCAATCCGATGAACGTTGGTGAGCTGGTACGTTCGATGCTGGAGGATCAGGATCCCAGTCCGCAGCTTCTGGCGGATACCCTTCTTGCTCATGCGGTGCGGCTCGATGAAAACCGCCCGGCAGATGACATCAGCGTGCTGGTGCTAAAAGTGATTCCACGAGAGGGAGATAATGTCCGGCGCATGATCGTACGACTGCCTCTGGACGGCATACGAGCATGAACCACCGCGTCCGACAACTCCGCGCGGGCTGGCGTGATACCCTGATTCTCTTTCATGAATTTCAGTCGCCGCTGATCCTCTTTACGGTCGCGGTGATCGGCGGCGGATTTGCCTATTTTGCGATCGCAGAGGCAGTCGGTGAACCTGTCACGAGTACCGCCGAGGCCATCTACACGGTCCTGGCAGCCTCGTTTCTGCAGCCGCTCGGCGAATTCCCCCAGCATTTTGTTCTGCAGTTGTTCCATTTCATCATGCCGCTGATCGGCATCATTATCCTGGCGCAGGGATTGACAGATTTTATCGGCTTGCTTTTCAATCGAAAGGCACGCACAAAGGAGTGGGAGATGGCCGTCGCATCGACCATGAACAATCACATCGTATTGGTAGGGCTGGGGCATCTGGGCTATCGCGTAGCGCAAAAGCTCTATGAGATGGGCGAAAGCATTGTCGTCGTAGAAATCAATCTGGGAACCCATACCACGGTTGCCGCCCGCGAAATGGGTATCCCCGTGATACAGGCCGATGCGCGTCATCCGGGCGCGCTCGAAGCCGCCAACATCAAGGATGCGCGTACGATCATCCTGGCGAGTCAGAATGATGCCATGAACCTGCAGATCGCGCTCAAGGCCCGCAGCCTGAACCCGAAGATCCAGGTGGTCATCCGCATCTTCGATGAAGAGTTTGCCCATTCGCTGCAGGATCAATTCGGCTTCATTGCCTTGAGCGCTACGGAAATGGCCGCGCCGGTCTTTGCAGCCGCGGCAGCCGGTGCAGACGTCACCAACCCGATCTCCGTCGAAGGACAATTGCTGGGCCTGGCGCGGCTGACCATCAGCCAATCCTCGAAGATCGCCAACACAACGATTGGGTTCGTGGAAGACAACTATCATCTCAACGTTGTTCTGCTGCGCCGCGATCATCAATCGGAAATGCACCCCACCGATGCGAGCCCGATCCATGTGGGCGATACACTGGCCGTGCTGGGCGGCCCGCCGCAGCTCAGCCGGCTGCTGCACGACAACGAGTAAGCATGGACGAGCCTCCCAGTAAACGTCCGCTTGTTGGAGTCGTGGGACCCTGCGGTTCTGGAAAATCCACACTGATCAAAGGGCTGGAAACGCACGGCTACGCCTGCCGCCACATCGCACAGGAACATTCGTATGTGCAGTCGATGTGGCAGGTCATTGCGAAACCAGATATTCTGATCTACCTGGGCGCGTCCTTCGCCGTGAGCACCGCCCGGCGTAAGCTCAACTGGTATGAGAAAGATTACGCGGAACAACTACGACGTTTGGCGCACGCGCGCGAGCACGCCCACCTGATCGTTAATACGGATGATCTGACTCCCGCGCAAGTGCTGCAGACGGCGTTGGACTTCTTACAGGAATTTACTCGATGAAAAAGATATTCGCGTCCTTACTTGCTTCGACACTGCTTCTCGTTTCATGCACCGTTTCCACCCCCACAGCGACCGCTGCCCCGCCAACGGCATCACCACTACCAGTTTCTCCCACGCCTGAGGTAACGCCCGTTGTCACCGCGTCAGGACCCGATCCGCTCGATACGCCCTGGGATGACCGTTCCCTCTTCCAAAGCGGATTTGTCGAATCGCAGCAGGCCGTGCTCGACGAACTAGCGGGTGCGAGCGTCTATCACATTGAGTTCAACATCGACGACAGCATTTATCAAATCAGCGGTCATCAGGATGTGCGCTATACCAACAAGGAAGACGTGGACCTCAATGAAGTACAGTTCCGGCTGTTCCCCAATATCCTCGGCGGACAAATCGACCTTTCACACGTGACCGTGGACGGACAGGAGATCACACCCGAGTTTGGGCTGCAGAATAGTTTACTGATCGTCCGCCTGCGCGCCGCGCTGGAACCGGGTCAGAGCGTTGAGATCAGCATGGATTTTGATATCACTGTTCCGCAATCGGTGGAGCTAAATTATGGCGTGCTGGCGTACGCGGATAACGTGCTGGCGCTGGCCCATGCCTACCCGATGATCTGCGTGTACGATGACGAAGGCTGGAACTCTGAGATTCCGCCACAGGATGGCGACGTCACGTATGGGGAGACATCCTTCTACATTGTTAAGATCAGCGCTCCGAGGGACTTGACGCTGGTCGCCAGTGGGAGTGAGATCCGCCGCGACGAAGCCGGGCAGACTCAGACGGTGTATGTTGCGAACGGTCCGGCGCGCGATTTTTATCTCGTGGCGAGCCCTGAGTATGAGGAGATTTCTAAAACGTTCGGAGAGGTCATCATCCGCAGTTACGCGCCCGCTGGGCTCGCCAGTGGCGCAGAGATGGCTCTCGACGTGGCGGCCAAGGCAATTGAAATTTTCAGCCGGCGGTATACGCCCTATCCGTATACCGAGTTCGATATCGTTTCCACTCCCACCCTCGCGCTGGGCATCGAGTATCCCGGCATGGTGGCGATCACCTCCCGCATCTATGATGTAAGTGGCGATTACCGCGGTTCACCGACAAGTGTTTACATGGAGTCTACGGTCGCGCACGAGGTGGGACATCAATGGTTCTATGCCCTGGTCGGCGACGATCAATTGGACGACCCCTGGCTGGATGAATCGCTGACGCAGTTCATCACGCTTCAATATTATGAAGATGAGTATGGCCCGCAGGCCGCCGAGTCATTCCGCGAATCGCTGGAAGGCCGCTGGGAACGCGTGGGAAACGCGGATATTCCGATCGGGCTGCCTGTTGCCAGTTACGACGGTGCAGAGTATGGCGCCATCGTGTATGGACGGGGTCCCTTATTCTTCGTGGAACTGCGGGAAGAAATGGGGATAGAAAAGTATGATGCATTTCTACGGGACTATACAGAAACTCTTTCCTGGGGCATCGCAACCCCTGAGTTCCTGCACTCGCTGGCAGAGGAGCATTGCGGCTGTGAGTTGGATCGTCTATTTGAGGAATGGGTGTATCCATAGTAGAAACCAGTAGGGGTGGGCAGCTGCCCACCCCTACTGGTTTTATCTACAATCAGTCTAGCCACGCGCATTTAACGGGGGTATAATCTCCGCCGCGTGGCGCTCTAGCGCCACATTTTTGTGTGATGGAGTTAAGTAACGCATGATCCGAAACCTTTATACTCGCCTGGCTTTCATTGTGCTCGTCGCTGCCCTTGCCATTTGGGTCGATACCGTCCGTGAAATCCAGATCCGAAACCCGTTCAACGACGCGCTGCTATTCCAGTATAGCGTCGAACCCCGTCTTGGTCTCGACCTTCAGGGTGGGCTGCAAGTGCTGCTGGAGGCCGATGTTCCCGAAGGTACAACAATCGACGCTGCGGAATTGGAAACGGCCCGTACCATCGTCGAAAACCGTACCAATGCCCTGGGCGTAAGTGAGAACGTAATTCAAATCGCCGGCGATCGTCGCATCGTGGGCGAGTTTCCAGGGGCAGAAGATTCAGATGCAATTCTCGACATCATTCAACAGACAGGCTTGCTCGAATTTGTGGATACCGGTGATCTTTCACCGGAAGAGGGTACCGTCATCCAGACCGACTTTGCCATAGGCTCCCCCAGCGAAATCACCCCGAACCCAGACGGTACACAACCGGCCGTGTATCACACGATCATGACCGGTCGTGAATTGAAGAGCGTCAATGTCACGCCGGCCGTCACCGGCGGCGCGTCGATAGATTTCACGCTATCGCCGGAGGGCGCTGCGATTTTCGGCCAACACACCACCGCAAATGTGGGTCGGTACCTGACGATCACGCTCGACAAGCGCGTAATTTCCTCGCCGCGCATCGAGGGCGCCATCCCCGATGGGCAGGGCCAGATCAGCGGGCAGTTCACAGTCGAAAGTGCAAATGCACTGGCAGTGCAGCTGCGCTATGGTTCGCTTCCCATCCCGCTCAAGGTGGTGGAGACGCGCGTCATCGGTCCAACGCTTGGTGAGGATTCACTGCGCAAGAGTCTGAATGCGGGCGCCATCGGTATGGTCATTGTGATCCTGTTCATGGGCATTTACTACCGCCTGCCGGGGATTACGGCAAATATTTCCATTTTGCTGTATGCGGCCCTTCTCTTCGCTGTCTTCAAGATACTGGGTGTCACCCTGACCCTGCCTGGCATCGCCGGCATTATGTTAAGCACAGGGTCCGCGTTGGATGCGAATATCCTGGTGTTCGAACGATTGAAGGAAGAATTACGCGGTGGGCGTATGCTCAAGCAGGCATTCGATCTGGCCTGGAGCCGTGCCTGGCCGTCCATCCGGGACTCCAACGTGGCGGCGCTTATTACATCGGTAATCTTGTTCTGGTTCGGCAACTCATTCGGCGCGACCATCGTGAAAGGCTTCTCGCTCACGCTGGCCATCGGCGTTGTGATCAGCTTGTTCTCCTCCCTTTTCATCACACGAACGTTGCTGGCGCTGGCCCTCGATCAATTCAAACCCAAGAATCTCGAACGCTGGTTCGGAATCTAGGAAAGGCTCTCATGAATATTCTTGGAAAACGCTACATCTTCTTCGGAGTATCTCTCCTGATCATCGTTTCAGGGTTAATTCTGTTAGCACTGGGAAAAGCGCCGTTGTCCATCGACTTCCAGGGCGGCAGCCTGCTGGAAATCTCGTTCAGTGACCAATCTCCACAACCCAGCGAGATCATTGCGATCTACGAGGCAGCCGGACTCAGGGATGTGCAGGTGCGGACCAGCGATACCGGCACGTATATTATCCGTTCACAATTTCTCACCAATGAACAGCGCGATGCGGTTCTCTCTGCGCTGACTTCGACGATCGGCGCAGTGGAAGTCGAGCGTTTCGATAGTGTGGGCCCCAGCATCGGTGAGCAGGTGACCACACGCGGCGCCATTGCGGTCACAGTTGCTTCTCTGCTGGTTGTTCTATTCATCGCCTGGTCGTTCCGCGGCGTGCAAAACGCATTCCGTTATGGGATCTGTGCGATCCTGGCCATGATCCACGACGTGGCAATTATTTTCGCTGTTGCCGGTTTCGGCGGATTACTGTTCGGGTGGGAGATCGACTCGCTTTTCCTCACGGCGCTGCTGACCGTGATCGGTTTCTCGATGCAGGATACGATCGTGGTATTCGACCGCATCCGCGAAAATGCGAACATTTACCGCCGGCTCGATTTCGAGACCCTCGTCAATCACTCGATCGTGCAGACCCTCCAACGCTCCATCAACACGCAGTTGATGACCGTGGAATTCCTGCTGCTGGCGTTGGCCATGTTTGGAGGCGTGACCCTTCAACAGTTTGCTTCGATCCTGCTGATCGGCCTGCTGAGCGGAACCTATTCCTCGATCTTTATCGCAGCGCCGATCCTGGTGTTGTGGGAAAAACGCGAATGGCAAACCTGGTTTAAACGACCCAACCAGGCACAGGCTTAAGAGCGTTAACCACAAAGGGCACAACGAGCACTACGGTTTGAGGCGTGAAGGGGAAAATCCTTGCCCATTCTCGGAACTCATGGGTCAAGATTGCTCGGAAGGCAGTTCAACAGAGTCTGCGCAAAGTTTCAAAACAACTTTAATAAGAAAAGTCCCCTTCATGAGGGGACTTTTGTTTTGTTGTAGTCAGCGATCATCTGCCGCCGCAGGCGTAAGAGAGCATCCAGGCGCTTGGAAATCAGCTCCTGGTAGGTCATGCGGCGCGCAGTCATCATTCGGTTGGGATAGTCCTGCTCGAGGCCGCGCAGTCGTAAAATAAGTCTGATAATTTCCTGATTTTGTTGCGAATTGTACATTGGCTGCCCATTGAAAGAAATGCTTTCCCGTACCATGTACTAGACGCCGAGGCGATTTGGAAGTTACAAAAAGTTTCGCCCAAACATCAAAACGGTGTTTGGGCGATTCAATTTTCTGTCTACATTTGCGTTTACCCCGCAGCATTGTGTATTAGCGGCCCCCAAGCTCAACGGCCAGCGCGTCGTAGTATGTGCCGGCGCCAAACCCATCGATCAGAATGTGATCGAGCGGTTTCAGGTTGGGAAGTTCGCGCAGGAACGCGATCATGTTCGACGCCGCGCTGACGTTCCCGAATTCACTCAGCAGCCACGGCATCGGCAGGACGATGCCCTCATTCTGCAAATGTTTTTCCTTGAGTTTATTGATCTTGTAATTCGCATGATGGACAATTGCCACCGCCAGTGACTTACCCGCCATTCCCAATTCATCGAGTTTGGCCTGGTAGGCGGCGTAGACGTCACGTACCACCTGCACGCCGGTGCGTACGAAGAGCTTAACCATGCCCATGGGGCCTGCCATCGAAATGGATGAGCCATCCTCGGGCTCATGCATCAATCCGGCCACACGAATGTTATGGTCGAGAGGTTGGGTTACATCTACGTTGTATTCGCCCGCCGCCTTCTGCCGCGAATGTGGATAATACATGGCCACCTGCAACACACCTTCATCATCGAACACCTCGCGCGATCTGCCGGCCAGGAATTTCATGGTCTCACCAGGGATGACCCCAACGATGCCGGCCGCATTCCCGAACAACTGCAGTGCATTCGAGTCATGCGAAGATCCTACAAAGCGGCTCAAGCCTTCAATACCACCCACCAAAACTTTTTTTCCATACAAGGCTTGGGCGATATTCTGGTCCTTCAATTGCATGTTCTCTGGCAGGTCGGGGTTCAATGCCAAATGCAGGCTGCTGGTGGAACCATCGCACGCCTTGTGCGTAGCGACCTTCAACGCGCTGTCTGGAATGCCGGCAGCTTTGGTGATTCGGTTGAGATAATCCTCCGAAACGGGGGCGCTCATGCCGATCAGTACCGCATCCACCTCAGACGGTTTCCAGTTGCAGGCCTTCATGGCTTCGGTGAGGAAACGCGTGCCCACTTCAACTTCCAACTGCGTATGTTCCTCGGGTGTGAGGTTTAAAGGGGTATGGTGCCGGTTAAGAAAACCCAGCTCAGACAGATTCAGCCTTTCGTTGGCTTGAAGCGGATGTCCGAGTCGCTGTTCGAGGAACGCGGGCAGAGACTCGTTGTCGTAGCTTTCTCCCCAGCTGCCATACACGCCGCCAATTCCAATCGACGGATTATTGACGCGCTCGATCCCAAATGGAATGCCCAGCTTTACGTTGATAATCCCTTTTTCAACATTGGGACGATCAAAAAAAGATACCGTGGTGTTTTCAACAGTCATTTCAGTTACTCCTTGTTACCTGTCCATCGAAACCCCATGCGGCCCTGAAAGTTTCGCTGGCGATTGTGATTGGTACCGAGAGCTGAGTATAACCGACCGCAACGTGCTTTATGAGATTCAAGTAAGTTGGCATGGATTCATCCAGCGACCGCGGATGTTTGCTGTAAACACTCGTAGAACGCCGGCACAATAACAAGATCTTTACGTTCTTCGCGGTGCGTTTATTTCTTTGCGGAGGCGTCACAGATTCGGGTACTTGAAATTATTTGAAGATGAATCGGGCAGGTTGTATAGCGCAATAGGCAGGGTGTACCCCGCACATCTTGAACAGGGTTGTAATGCAATGTGCGGGGTGTACCCCGCACGTCTCGAGAAGAGTTATTAGCTGATGTTACGCAGTTGTACCCGTAAGGCGAGATTTATCTCGCTTTTCAGATGTTCCTTGCGTAAAGGCGACATGAATGCCGCGTTACAGAAACCTGATTAATCCATTTTGCGTAACATCAGTTATTAATGTAACGTGCGGGGTGTACCCCGCACGTCTCGAGAAGAGTTGTTAAGGTAACGTGCGGGGTGTATAATGAAATGGTAAGGTTACACGTTTAATTTATCAAAGGAAGTAACCAAACGCAACACAATGGCTCAGAAAAATACGCCAAAAAAGTCTCCCCCAAAGCCATCAAAGAATATAAAACCTATCGAAGCAAAAGAACCGGTAGAGCCCTCGAATCGAGAGAAGGGACTGTCTGTCGTTGGCATTGGCGCCTCGGCAGGCGGGCTGGCCGCGTTGCGCGCGTTTTTCGAGGCGCTGCCGCCCGAAACCGGAATGGCTTTTGTAGTCATCACACACTTGCACCCTGAACATGAAAGCCATCTGGCGGAGCTGCTGCAAAAAAGTACTAGCATGCCTGTCATACAGGTGAATCAAAGGATCTCGGTAGAATCAAACCACGTGTACGTAATCCCACCGAACCGCAGCATGCTGATGACGAACACACATTTGGATACGCGCGAGTTCGACGAACCACACGGTCAACGCACGCCGATCGACCATTTCTTCCGCAGCATGGCATCGAGCGGACACAGCGATCCGATCGCCGTTATTTTATCGGGCGGCGGAACCGATGGCTCGGTAGGCATCAAGGACGTCAAAGAGGTGGGCGGCATGATCATGGTGCAGGAGCCCGAAGATGCAGAATATGACAGTATGCCGCGCGCCGCGCTGAGCACAGGATTGGTGGATGTGATCCTGCCAGCGGGCGCATTGGCCGAACGGCTGGCGGATTACGTCCAACACCGTCCCAGACTGCCCCAAGACCCCGGCAATCTCTCAGAGTCAGATGTGGAAACGCTGCAGCGTATTCTGGCCCAGGTGCACGCACGCACCGGACATGACTTCAGCCAGTACAAGGAATCCACCATCCTTCGACGCATTGAAAGACGTATGCAGTTGAACGGTTTTACGACTCTGGAAGCCTATCTTGACTTTCTGCGCGGCAATAACAACGAAGCCCACGCCATGTTCAACGACATCCTGATCGGCGTAACCAACTTCTTCCGTGACCGCGAGTCGTGGGAGGCGCTCGAGTCGCAGGTCATCCCAAAACTCTTCGATCAGAATGCGAACGGCGAAGAAGAGACGATCCGGGTCTGGTCGATCGGTTGTGCCACCGGCGAGGAGGCGTATACACTTGCCATGCTGCTCTTCGAGGAAGCCGAACGGCGTGTTGTGCGCGCCAATGTGCAGGTCTTTGCCTCCGATCTGGATGACCGTTCGATCGCCCGCGCCCGCGAGGGTCTTTACCCCGCAGCCATCGAAGCCGATGTCAGCGCCGAGCGCCTGGAGCGATTCTTCGTACGTGAGAGCGAGTATTATCGTATCAGGCGCGAAGTCCGTGATGCGGTGCTTTTTACGAATCATAATGTGATGCGCGACCCGCCCTTCTCGCGCCAGAACCTGATCGCCTGCCGCAATGTGCTCATCTACCTGCAGCGCCCCATACAGGACCGGGTGTTCGATATTTTCCATTATTCACTCACCGCAGGTGGGTTTCTCTTCCTGGGTACATCTGAATCGGCCGAGCACCTTCCTGAACTCTTCCACGTGGTGGACAAGAGTCATCGCCTTTATCAGGCCAAGCCGTGGAACGGCGAACGACCGCACGTACCCAAAATGCCTTTTACGCTGCGGCGCATGTCGCGTGCGCAGGACATCAAGACGATCGTTCGCTCAAAATCTACCCTGCGTTTCGATGACCCAACGCTGTTGGATGAGCATCACCAACGGGCGTTGGAGTTTTACGGACCTCCGAGCATTATTGTCAACGAACGGTATGTCATCCTGCATGTATCCGAGACGGCCGGGCGCTACCTTTACCAGCCGAAGGGACCCATCACGGGCGAGCTCCTCAACATGGTGCGTCCCGAGTTGCAGTTGGAATTGCGCACGGCTATCTTCCATGCGTTCGAAAATGACAAGGCAACCGTGAGCCGACCGGTGTCGGTTCAGTTCAACGGGCACCGGCGCCGCGTGTTTGTCACCGTGCGCCCGCGTCCTGAAGACGCCGGCATGGATCGGATGGGTGATCGACAGGCCCTTGTGGTATTCATCGAGGACGAATTGCACGATCTCGGTGAAGCCCTGGAGAACATGGAGACACCCCATACCGAGTCCGAGCGCGATACTGCCATTAGGCAATTGCAGACTGAGGTCCAGCGCCTGCGCGAGCAGTTGCAGATCACGATGGAGGAATACGAAAGCTCCAACGAAGAGATGAAAGCGGCCAACGAGGAGTTGCAGTCTATCAACGAGGAATATCGCTCTGCCACCGAAGAATTGGAGACCAGCAAAGAAGAGCTGCAGTCGGTCAACGAGGAGTTGCAGACCGTCAACAGCGAGATGCGGAACAAGCTGGACGAAACCTCGCGCGCGCATCAGGAACTCGAAAACCTGATGGGCTCTACTGAGATCGCCACGCTCTACCTGGATCGCGACCTGCGCATCCAGCGGTTTACGGCCGGCATGCAGGAGCTCTTCAGCATCCTCAGCGTCGACCGCGGCCGGCGAATTAGCGACTTGACCAACAAACTGGAATATGCCAACTTCGTGGAAGACGCCGAACATGTGCTGCGCAATTTGGTGCCGGTGGAACGCGAGTTACAGAGGAGAAACGGCGATTGGTTCCTCATGCGGCTGCGCCCCTACCGCACCAACGAGGACCGCATCGAGGGCGTCGTGATCACGTTCATCAACATCACCAGATTGAAGACGGTGGAGGACGAGTTGATGCGCGCAAAAGCGGCCCTGGAAGATCGCGTCCAGGTACGCACCCGCGAACTCGCACAGGCGAATGAACAGACCGCTTCGGCCAACCTGCACTTCTCCGTGCTTTTCCAGGCCAACCCCATCCCCACTGCACTGATCCGCCTGGAGGACGAGGTCTTCCTGAACGTCAATGTTGAATTCCTGGTCTTTTTCAACTTGCATCCGGACGATGTATTAGGGCATCGTGCAGACGAATTCAACTTCGAGCTGGGACTCGGAAGATGGACACGTGCAGAGCTGGCCGATGAACTCATCCGGAATGGCAAGATCCAGGATTTCGAGGCAGAGATCAAGCTTTCCGATGGCAGCTCAAGGAATGTGTTGATATCGATGCAATCTATTTCCCTCGACGGTACGCCTGCCGTCATCATCACATTCATCGATATCACGGAACGAGCGAGGGCCGAACGTGAGATCCGTGCTCTGGCTTCGGACCTCACAGTGGCAGAGCAGGAGGAACGGCGGCGGATTTCGCAAGTGTTGCATGACGACCTGCAGCAGCGCATCTTTGCCGTCAAGATGCAAACGTCGATCCTGCGCGATGCCTACCAGAAGAATGATCTGCGATCTGCCGATGTGGATTTCGATCTGTTGGAGGAACAGCTCGACAAATCGATCAATATCACGCGTAATCTGAGCATCGATCTCAGCCCGGCAGTATTGCAGGGTGAGGGGCTTGCCGATGCGCTGATCTGGCTGGCAGCGCAAATGCACGACCAGTACGGGTTGGAGGTTTCGATCCAGGCAAACGGTATTTCTACCCGCTTCGAAGATACGCTTCGCATTCTGCTCTTCCAGGCCGTGCGCGAGGCGCTTTTCAATGTCGTAAAGCATGGCGAGATCTCTAAGGCAAGAATTTCTATCTCAGAAACCGTGTCCGACATACAAATCACCATCGGCGATGATGGGCGCGGATTTGATGCGACCAGTATTTTTGATGAGTTAAAAGGCTCAGGAGGACTTATGAACGTTCGTCATCGTCTACAACTGATGGGCTGCGCTCTGGAAGTCCGATCGCAGCCCGGTGAGGGAACGCGCGTAATCGTCCGCGTCCCGGTTACGCAGGTGACCCCCTGATGTCTTCGATCCTGATCGTCGAAGACCACGCCATACTTGGAAAAGCACTTGTCCGATTGTTAACTGAAAAAATGGCTCACACCGTAATCGCCATCGCTGGTTCTGCCGAGGAGGCCATCGAAAGGCTGCCCGATCTACGCGCGGATATGGCTCTTGTGGATGTCTCACTGCCAAAAATGAATGGCATCCAGCTTGTGGCTTATCTGCATGAAAAATATCCCCAGCTTCCGTGCCTGGTGATCACCGGTCATATGATTCCCTTCTACCTGCAACGGTCCCTGGAAGCCGGTGCACGCGGCTACGTTCTCAAGGATGATGTGGTGGGCATCGTGGAAGGTGTTAAAAGTGTGCTGGAGGGCGGAACGTACATAAGCAGGGCCCTGCGCGATTAAGTGACACACATCGCAAGCAGGAGGAAACTCTGGCGATCCGCCCCGCATCTTTCTACGTGAATAGTTGTTCCCGTTTCGATAGTTTCCGTCATTGCGAGGAGGGTGTTGAGGCGCAAAAGCGCCGAAATCCCGAGGAAGCAATCTTTAAGCAATCATATCTGAATATCCAGTGAAAGATTGCTTCGTCGCTGCTTCGCGCTCCTCGCCATGACGGGGCAACAAAAAGGAGCCAGCTTATGTATCGAACCGACATGTACGAAGGTTTGCTTGCCGAAACCGTTATGATGGCAGGCGCAAACGGCCACTCGATCAACGCCTATCTTGCCCGTCCGCTGGGAGCAGGGCCCTTCCCGGCGGTGGTGCTCGCTCATCACATGCCCGGCTGGGACGAGTGGTATCGCGAGGCAGCATTCAAATTCGCCAATCATGGATACGTGGCCCTGATGCCAAACCTTTACTTCCGCTCGGGGCATGGCACGCCGGAGGATGTCGCGGCAAAGGTGCGCGGCGAGGGCGGTATCCCGGATGCCCAGGCCGTCGGCGATCTCGGCGGCGCGATGACCTATCTCAAGTCGCTCCCCTATGTGAATGGCAAAGTTGGAATCTTCGGCACCTGCTCCGGTGGGCGGCACGCCTGGCTCACGGCCTGCCGCGTGCCGGGCTTTGATGCAGTCATCGATTGCTGGGGCGGACGCGTGGTGATGAGTGCCGATCAGTTGAGTGAAAAGTTCCCGGTCTCGCCGGTGGAGTACACCAAAGATCTATCGTGTCCCGTATTGGGGTTGTTCGGGAAGGAGGACGCGAATCCCACACCGGAACAGGTCGATCGGCACGAAGCCGAGTTAAAGAAATACAATAAGCGCTACGAATTTCATCGCTACGATGGCGCCGGTCACGGGTTCTTCTATTATCATGTCCCCGCCTACCGTCAGGCCCAGGCCGTAGATGGCTGGCAGAAAGTCTTCGCTTTTTTGGAAAAACATCTTTTGTAGATTGTTGACCCCGTAGGCGCAGGCAGCTGCCTGCGCCTACGGGATTTTACGTGGAGAGTTAACATGTGTACCATGATCGTCGAAAAAATAAGCATAGACGGCAGCGCCAAAGGCGCGGGCGGCTGGTTCAAGATCGAACAGGCTAATATCTCGTACGATCACCCATTTCATGCGCCGCTGGAACACGCCTTGAACATCGACTTCGTCAACGAAGCCATGGGGCCCTCTGCCCGCGTCGCCGTGGAACTGACGGAAAGTGCGGCGCGCGAATTGGTCAGGTCCATCCTCGCTGTGTTGGGCGAAGCCGAAAGAACTGGCAACTTAAGATAACCACCCATGTCGTTGCGAGCCGAAGGCGAAGCGTCGCCGTGGCGCCACAATCTCCTCGTAATCGGATTGAATCAATCAATTAGAGTGCACCCTTAAACGGAAGATTGCTTCGTCGGATTGAGATGCTACTGCATCTCAACCACTCCTCGCAACGACAGGTTTATTATTATGGAAAACACAATCACTCTCCGCCCGGTCATCGATAGTGACCTTCCCATTTTCTTCGAGCAGCAGAACGACCCGGTTGCGAACGAGATGGCCGCCTTCCCGGCCCGTGAACGCGATGCCTTTATAGCACATTGGACGAAGAACCTGGCGAATGATGCCAATATCCACATGACCATCCTGTATAACAATGAAGTGGCCGGAAACATCATCAGTTTTGACATGGAAGGACATCGCGAAGTGGGCTACTGGCTGGGACGCGATTTCTGGGGCAAAGGGATCGCGTCCATAGCGCTCGAACAATTCCTGAGCATCGAGCGTACGCGTCCCTTGTATGGATATGCAGCAAAACATAACATCGGTTCTCTGCGCGTGCTGGAAAAACAAGGCTTTGAACCGGTCGGCGAGGAAGAGCTGTTTCGGATTTTTGTGCTGAGATAACGCTCTCGTAGTGACGGCTTAAGCCGTCCGGCCAGGGTAGCGCCCCCGCTTGAACACACATAACCACAGACAAACCAATCGCCTGCTGGGATATCCACCCGATGCCCGCCTGCTGATCATCAATGCCGACGACTTCGGGATGTGTCATTCGGTGAATGAGGCGGTCATTCGTGCTTTCCAGTTCGGACTACTTCAATCCGCCACGCTTATGGTGCCATGTCCGTGGGCGTTACATGCCATGCACTTTCTGGCCGCACATGCTGAGATTTCCTTTGGCGTCCACCTGACTGTGATTTCAGATTGGGTCGATTACCGCTGGGGTCCGCTAACTCCCCGCCAACACGTACCTTCCCTGATCCAGTCCTCTGGCTACTTCCACAACTTTGAACAGATGCCCGAATTCCTTGCAAATGTGAATCTGCATGAGCTGGAGATCGAATTCCGCGCCCAGATCGAAACTGTTTTGGCAGCGGGACTCCATCCCACGCATTTAGATTGGCATTCTCTGCGCATCTCGGGCAGAGATAACATAATCGAATTGATGTTCAAGCTGGCAACAGAATATGGTCTCGCGCTGCGGGTTTCGGAAGCAGCATGGATCGAAAAAGCACAACGCCAGGGTTTACCTACCAACGACTATCACTTTATGGACAGTTATTTCATCGACCCTGAGAAAAAAGCAGGCATGTACGCGCAGATGCTGCGGGAGCTTCCCGCGGGTCTCAGTGAGTGGGCAGTCCATCCTGCGCTCGACACCCCGGAATTATTGGCAATTGAGCGCGAAGAAAATCACATCCGCCAGAGCGACTATGATTTCCTGATGTCACAGGTGGCACACGAGATCATAAATGAAGAAGGTATTATCCTTCTAAGCTATCAACCATTGCAGGATGTGTGGAATAAAACATAGGGCGGGGATTAGTCCCCGCCCTATGTTTTATCATCCCTTCAACATCTCGTCGTGAGTCTCTTCTTCCTCTTCCGGTTTCGCCAGCGGGGGCATTTCAAGAATAGAGTTCAGCCCAAAATGCTGCAGGAATTCCGGTGTGGTGGAATACAGGATCGGGCGCCCGGGTCCATCGGTGCGCCCGGATTCGAGGATGAGTCCCTTTTGCAGCAAACTCTTCATCATACTGTCACTGTTCACGCCGCGGATCGCGTCGATCTGTGGGCGCGTCACCGGCTGCTGATAGGCAATGATCGCCAGGGTCTCCAGTGCAGCGCGGCTGAGGTGCGACGTCATCTCCAGGCCGAGGAAACGCTCGATCAATTCGGCCAGCTGCGGCGCGGTGGTCAATTGGACGCGCCCGGCGTGTCGCTGCAGACGCAGGCCGCGGCTTGATAAGGAAGCGTCCAGTTCGTTCAGTCCGCGCTCGACGACCGAGGCAGAAACGTCCAGCGCCTCGGCAAGCTGCGATGTGGCCACAGGTTCCGCGGCGACGAACAACATCGCCTCCAGTTTGACCGAAAGTGGCAAATCAATATCTGTATTGGGCTCCGAAGAAGGTTGAGAGTTGCTCATGCTATAATTGCTCCGCTTACAACTGAAGGATAGAGAATTTTGAGAAGAAAATGAGAAGAACCAAACACATATTAACAATCTTTTTGATGACACTGCTCCTTACATCACTGGCTTGCACAATTTTCGTGGGCGGACCCGATTACTCGAGCCTCCCCACCATCCCTGTCTCCACAGAAATCACGCAGAGCATTCAAGATGAAATTGCACGTGCATTTGAAGAAGGCATCACCACGGGGACGGTGACGATGAATTTTACCGAAGCGCAGCTTACCTCATACATTGCCGCGCGCCTGCAAAGCGACCCGAACATGCAGCAGGACAGCAAACCGCTGATCACCGAGCCGCAGGTGTACCTGCGTGACGGCCAAATGCAGATCTACGGAAAGAGCCAGCAAGGCATGTTTGCTGCCAATATTGGCATCATCGTCAGCGTGGGCGTGGACGCCAACGGTCAACCCGAGATCGAGATCGTCTCTGCCGATTTTGGCCCCATGCCCGCACCCGAAGGGCTCAAGGATGCGATCAGCGCCATCGTGCGCGAAGCCTATACCGGTTCCCTGGGGCCGGTCGCAACGGGATTGCGGATCGAGACCATCACCATTGCCGATGGGATCATGACCGTCAGCGGTCGTATCCGATAGCGGACGGATTATACAATATTCCGCGCTGACACTTGTACCCGAATGGGTAGCGGAGTGGCGCCGAGCCTCAAACGGCGAATGCGCCACGCAGTCGAAGCGCCTTCACGATAAATCATGCCACGCATCATCCAACGCCGCACTCCTTCGCTCTTACTCACACCGTCCCGAAGGCGGTGTCCCTTCGGGAGGACGAGCCTGCTCGCTGTTCTCATGGCATTCGCCCTGCTGACTGGCTGCGCGTCCCCGCAAGTAACGGGCAAGGACATTACGATCAGCATCCGCGCGGACGGTACTTCGAGCAACATCACAGTTCCCTCCGGGACGACCGTTACACAGGCGCTGCAGTCGGCAGGAATTACAGCCGCTGACCTCGACAAAGTGGACCCACCACTGTATACGGTGCTGGCCAACGGTGATGCGATCACCATCACGCGCGTGGAAGAGGTCTTCGAAACCGAAGAGCAGGTCATTCCATTTGAGCGTCAGGTGGTACGCAACGAGTCACTGCCAGAAGGCGAAACGAGGCTCGTGCAAGCCGGTGTTAACGGCAAACAGGAATTGACCTATCGCCGCATCCTGGAAGACAATGTAGAGATCAGCCGGTCTGTGGTCGAGACCGTCATCCTGCAGGACGCATTGCCCGAGATCGTGATGGTCGGCGCGCAGTCGTCGTTTGCGCCGCTTCCTGTCCCCGGCAAGTTGGCTTATCTGGCGGGAGGCAACGCCTGGATCATCGACTCGTCCACGGCCAATCGCACCGCGCTCGTCACAACGGGCGATCTCGATGGTCGCATCTTCAAACTGTCGCCGAACGGCACCTTTTTGATCTTCACACGCAAATCAACGAAACCTGCCGATAAAGAGATCAACACCTTGTGGTCAGTTCGCGTAGAAGGTGGAAAACCAATTAATACAGGACTCGTTAACATCATTCACTTTGCCGATTTTATACCGGGAACGAATTCGATCGCATATTCCACAGTGGAGCCGCGCAGCACTTCACCAGGCTGGCAGGCGAACAACGACTTGGCCCGTTACAGCGTCACTACGGGTGAGAAGCGCAAGATCCTGGATGCAAGCAGCGGCGGCGTGTACGGCTGGTGGGGCATGACGTTCGCGTTCTCCACAGACGGGCGTCTCGCCTACGCACGTCCAGATGGCATCGGGACAGTGGACATCGACGGCAAATATCTCAAACCATTATTGGATATTACGCCGCTGAATACCCACAGCGATTGGGCCTGGCTGCCGTCGATTGTGTGGGGCGCAGACAATTCAACGCTGTACTACGTCTCGCACGCGCCGCCGCCCACTCTCGTCAGCGCGGAGGACTCGCCGTTCTTCGACATCAGCGCCACGTCGCTGGACAGTAAAGCCACCGTGAACCTTGTGGAACAGACGGGTATGTTTGCGTATCCTTCGGTCTCCGGCTTGCAATCGAGTTCGCGCGAGAAGCAATACCAGGTGGCATTTTTGCAGGCCATTTTTCCAGAGCAGAGTGAAACCAGCCGTTATCGGGTGGTCGTGATGGATCGTGATGGCTCGAACCAGCGGCCCATTTTCCCGGCAAATGACGCGCCTGGCCTCGAACCGCAGACTCCCGTTTGGGCGCCGGGTCCCATCGAAGGACAGTCAGGCGATTTTATTGCGGTGGTGTATCAGGGCAACCTGTGGTTTGTGGATAGCGGCAATGGTCAGGCATACCAGGTGACCGGCGATGGACTTGTCACCCGAATCGATTGGAAATAACATTACAGCACAGAGAGGAATTATCAAATGCGTATCTTAATCACTGGAGCAGCTGGGTTTCTCGGCTCACACTTATCGGACCGGCTTCTGGCCGATGGACATGAAGTCATTGGGCTGGACAATTTCGTAACCGGCAATCGGGAAAATATCGCCCACCTGATCGGGAATGAAAAATTTTCCTTTCATAAACATGATGTCTCGAACTATATATTCGTCACCGGCAAAGTGGATGCGATCCTGCACTTCGCCTCGCCCGCCAGCCCCAACCCGCAATCGCCATCGGGCTATTTCAATCTTCCGATCCAGACGATGAAAGCCGGTGCGCTGGGCACGCACAACTGTCTGGGTGTGGCCCGCGCCAACAACGCCCGCTTCCTGCTCGCCTCTACAAGTGAGATCTATGGCGATCCACTGGTACACCCACAGACCGAAGACTACGCCGGCAACGTGGACCCGGCCGGCCCGCGCGCGGTCTACGATGAAGCCAAGCGCTTTGCCGAATCGCTGACGATGGCCTATCACCGCTTCCATAAAGTGGACACGCGCATCGTACGCATCTTCAATACCTACGGTCCGCGCATGGATCTGGAAGATGGACGCGCCCTGCCCAACCTGTTGAAGCAGGCCCTGCTGGGGCAGCCGCTCACCGTCTACGGCGAAGGCAATCAAACACGTTCCTTCTGCTATGTCGACGACCTGGTCGAAGGGATCGTCACGCTGCTCTATTCTGAGGAACATCTTCCTGTTAACATTGGCAACCAGCACGAGATGACCATCCTCGAATTTGCAGAGACCATCAATCGCATTACCAACAACAAGGGCGGCATCACCTTTGTCAAAGATGCACGCAGTGTCCGCGATCCGCAGCAGCGCCGGCCCGATATCAGCCGGGCGCGCAAAATCCTGAAGTGGGAACCGAAGGTCTCACTGGAGGAAGGAATTCACAAGACAGTCCCATACTTTAGGAAAAAACTGGGGCTTGAATGATCTTGGCTGCAGGGAAGGAAAGAACTCGATTCGTCAAGTTTGCAACGGTTGGCGCCCTGGGGGCCCTGATCGATTTCGCGGTCATGAACCTGTTCACGCATCTCGGATTCAAACTGGTCTTGGCCGGGTCGATTTCATTTATCTGTGCGGTGCTGAGCAACTTCACCCTCAACCGCTACTGGACCTATCCCGATTCGCGCTCACGCCACTTTCTCCATCAGTTGGGCATGTTCTTTCTGGTGAACGCGGCCGGTATTGGCTTCCGCATTCCCACCCTGCATTACGTCGAGCCGATCATGGCGTCGGCGTTCGAGAAGATGGTGCATCTCTCGCATAATGCTGCAGAACTTCTGGCAAAGAATGCAACATTGGCGTTTGCCATCGCGGTTGTCATGATCTGGAACTATTTCATCAACCGTTATTGGACGTATAATGATATAGAGTAATTGATCATCTAGATCCTTGCGAAGGTTCTTTTCAGTCAGTTTCGAGCCCCACACAAACCTTCGCAAGGATTGAAGCCAAACGATCACCACGGGTATAACCATGACTCAGAACCAACAACGCCTGATTCCTATTTTTACTTCGCGCGGCGAAACAGAGGCGTTCCTTGCCTTTCCGTATCTCTTCAATCGCAGCGGCGAATGGATCGGGTTGGTCACACCACAGCGCGAGGTCTACTCGGTGCTGGGCAGCTATGTCGGATTTTTAACAAACGATCCGCGCATCGTGCGTAAACGGGCAGACGATGCGCTCAAGCCGCGCCTGAAAATGCCCCCGTCACCCGGGCGGATCGCCATCCCGGCAACCACTCCGCTTGCCCCGATGCTCAGCGAACTCACCCACGCATTGATCGATGTTCTCGTCGAAGAGCCGGAACGCCTGCACACGCTGGATAGCGGCGAACTCCGTGACGATATTGATTAACTCACCTCACGCACCTCCGTGCTCACGTGGCGCCCTGGCGCCACGATTTATCGGGAAAACACGGCCGTCCCACATCGTACCCTTCAGGGTAGGCCGCCTCAGAGCAAACATGTGTAAGGTGATTGACATGGTAAACTCATGGCACAGAGACCAACTCCCATGACCGAGAATCCCAAACCAATTCGTTCCTCGCGCGTGACAATTTCACAGTTGATGCATCCCGAGCACGCCAACCTGCTCGGCAACATCCACGGCGGTTGGATCATGAAGCTTGTCGATGAGGCCGGTGCACTGGCGGGTATGCGCCATGCACAACGCAAGGTCGTGACGGTGGCCATCGATTCGATGGTCTTCCGCCAACCCATCCGCATCGGCGACCTGATCATCATCAATGCTGAGGTCAGTTATGCAGGGCGTACCTCACTGGAAACAGAAGTGCAGGTACTGGCAGAAAATCCCATCACTGGCGAACGCACGCACACGAATACTGCCTATCTCGTCTACGTAGCCCTCGACGATGACGGCCGTCCGACGTCCGTGCCCGGTTTGATCGCCGAAACAGAAGACGAAAAACGCCGCATGGAAAAGGCGCAGGAACGCCAGGAACGACGGTTGAAGAATAAGTAATTCCGTCCTGAGCGGATGCCGAGCCCCGCGAGGCAGTAGTCGAAGGACATGTTTGAACGCAACTTGCGCTTCGACTGCGCTACGCTCCGCTCAGCGCGGAGGTTATGATGACCGAACCCACTCTCACCCAAACTGAAACCACAGAACCCGCCAACCCATTCCGCAACTTGCGGGAACTGGTCGATTACGTCGCGGGAAAATCGCTTCCGCCTCTTAGCGCCGAAGAAGGACGCCTGACCGAGGCATTGCCATTTCCATTTCTGGGGATCGTCGGGCAGCATGAGATGAAGCTGGCGCTATTATTAGGGCTTGTCAATCCCAACATCGGCGGCATCCTGCTGATCGGTCCGCGCGGCACCGCCAAGACCACTGCCGTTCGTAGTTTGCTCGATCTATTGCCGCAGGTGGAACGCAGCACGTGTTTCTACGGATGTCTGCCAGAAGACATTGAGATCGGCGGCATCGACGCGGTGTGCCCCGATTGCGCGAAAAAATTTGGCGAGGGAAAACCACTGACTGCGCCCGATAAGGTCCGCTTGATCGAACTGCCGCTCAATGCCCGGCTCGACGACGTGGTGGGAAGTGTCGATGAGCGCGCCGCCGTCCATGAACGAATGCGTATCCGCCGCGGCATTTTGGCGCAGGCAGATCGCAATCTGCTGTATATCGACGAGATCAATCTGCTGGGCGATGACATTGTCGATTCGATCCTGGATGCCGCGGCACAAGGATCCTACACGGTACGGCGCGGACCAGTGGTGGCAACGTATCGGGCGCGCTTTGTGTTGATCGGCTCGATGAACCCCGAAGAGGGACGTTTGCGTCCGCAGATCCTGGATCGCTTCGGGCTGCGCGTGATCGTACGCGGACTCGAGAACGCCGATGAACGGTTGGAGGCATACCGCAGAGTCCAGGCCTATCTGGCGAATCCGCGTCAGATGGTGGGTCAATTCGCGGCGGAGATGGAAGCCGCCGCCGCCGAGATACGCGCCGCCCGTGAACGAGTCCGCAAGGTTGTCATCCCCGATAAGATCGCTAATCCTGCCATCCATCTCGTGCAGCAAATGGGGATCGATTCCCTGCGGGCCGAGATCACCTGGTTTGAATCGGCGCGCGCCTATGCGGCCGCCGATGGACGAGAGGAAGTCACAACGGCCGATCTCAAAGCCGTTGCGCCCATGGCTCTTCGCCTGCGACGCTCGCATTTCATGAACGAATATTTCAAGGGCCAGATCAACGAAGAAAAGGAACTTGCGTCGCTCCTGGGCAGCTTCAATAGAAAGACGACCGGGACCAAACGGCCGGCAAAAAAGAAATGAGCGAACATTTCGAAAACCCCGTCTATCGCATTGAAACTGAACGACTGGTGCTGCGCTGCTACAACCCACCCGATGCGCAGATGATCGCCGAGTCTGTCGCTGAAAGCCTGGAGCATCTCAAACCCTGGATGCCCTGGGCACATAACGAACCTGAGCCGGTCGAACTTAAGGTGGAACGCCTAAAGCGATTTCGGGCCGAGTTTGATCTCGGTCAGGGCTTTGTATACGGAATCTTCAACAAAGAGGAGACGCGCGTACTGGGCAGCACAGGACTGCACTCGCGCATCGGTGAGCGGCAGCTTGAGATCGGATACTGGCTTCACAAGGATTTCGTCAACCAGGGCCTTGTGACCGAATCCACGGCCGCACTCGTGAAGGTTGCGTTCGAGCTCGTCCATGTTCACCGCATTGAGATTCATTGCGATCCGGGTAATCTGGCATCGGCAGCCGTCCCACGCAAGCTGGGGTTCATGCATGAGGGCACTCTGCGCGCCAAAACCCCTTTCCTCGACCGCTGGAGTGATTCCATGATCTGGGGGCTGCTTGAGACAGACTATCCAACCAGCCCGTCCTGCAAGGCAAACATCAAAGCATTCGATGTGCGCGGCAATCTGGTGTTATGAACCCTTTGCTCAGGAAGCTCTTCGAAAAACCAATTCTGCTCCTGCTCGCCGTCAATAGCATTGCCGGCTTATTTATTTTTCGCGAGTACGGCTATTCATGGGATGAGCCGCTCTTCTACGATTACGGCAATGCCCTCGGATATGCCTATTCGCCGCGCGAATGGTTCAGCGGGACGTTTGACGTGGATAACTCGTATGGGATCAGCGGCGACGACCATAAGACACGCGGGCCTGCCTATTTATTCTTATCGCGCGGACCAGTCCATCTGCTCGAGTCGCTCGGTCTCGACCAGGCCTCGGCCTGGCACCTGATCAATTTTCTTTTCTTCCAACTCGGCGTCTACTTCCTGTATCGCTTGTCCAGACGGTGGATGAGTTCCGACGCCGCGCTAGCTGCATCCGCTCTCTTCGCATGGCAGCCGCTCTTATGGGGACATGCCTTCATCAATCCCAAGGATCCTCCCTTTCTCACGTTCTTTATCGCATCAGTCTGCCTCGGATTCGAGATGGTCGATCAGCTTGCTGCGAGCCGGAAACCAAAATTTTCTGTTGTCATTCTTCCCGCCATTGCTCTCGGCATCACCACATCCATCCGCGTTCTCGGCCCTCTTGCGGGTCTTCTTGTATTTATTTACTTCGCCTTTGTCATTCTCCGAAACAAAAATCTCCGTGGCTTATCATCCCCGCAGGGGACTGTGTCTCTGTGGTTAAATTTTCTTGCATACGGGTTTGTAGCTATCCTGGCCATGTTCCTCACCTGGCCCTATCTCTGGGAAAATCCCTTTACGCGCTTTATCGATGTATTTCGTTTAATGTCCGATAACCCCACGACGTTATCGGTCCTGTTCAACGGTGAGATTTACCGCGCCGGTGAACTGCCGCGACGATACCTGCCCTTCATGCTTGCCACCACGCTTACGGAACCCGTATCGTTTTTATTCATAATCGGACTATTCACTGGATACCGGAAACTGGTCACTGAACACTGGCAACTGTCTACAGATCCCTCTTCACAGCCCACAAGTAAACTAGTAACAGCAACGCTTACCTTGTTCTGGTTCGTGATCCTGGTCGCGTATGCGCTTATACGAAGGCCGGCAATGTATGATGGCTTTCGTCATTTTCAATTTATCATCCCACCGATATTTATTTTTACGGGTTTTGCATTCGAGTTCCTAATTGAAAAAGTTCGCCAATTCTCACCGACTTTCATAACCCGCATTTCATGGCTACACGCAGGGCTTATTTTTCTTATACTTGCTCCGGGACTGATTGGAATTGCTCAACTGCATCCCTATGAATATACTTATTACAACTCCTTCATCGGCGGAACGTCGGGCGCATTCCGAAACTACGAAACCGACTTCTGGCTCACCTGCTATAAAGACGCGGTCGAAGAATTGAACGATATCAAACAGCCCGCCACTCTTTATGTACATCGCGAAGCCTATATCGCAGAATACTATGCGGATGCAAACCTGAATGTACGCGAGCGACGTGACGCGTTGGTTGAAGTGCAAAGCGGAGATTACATCCTGGTCAACACGCGTACGAATGAAGATCGTCGTATCCTGAGAGATGTTGAACCGACCATTCAAATCCAGCGCGGGGACGCGCTATTCTGTATCATCAAGAGGGTCCCATGACCACACACCGAGAACGAATCCAGGCTGCCATCCAGGGCGAGATCATCGACCGTCCGCCGGTTGCATTGTGGCGGCACTTCCCCGTGGACGATCAGTCACCCGAAACCCTGGCAGCCGCACATCTACACTATCAACAAAATTATGACTTTGACCTGGTCAAGGTCACGCCGGCTTCGTCCTTCTGCCTGAAGGATTGGGGCGTGGAAGATGAATGGATCGGCGACACGGAAGGAACTCGTCGCTACACTAAACGACTGATCTCAAATCCCACCGATTGGGAATCAGTGCCTGTGCTTCCACCGACGTCTCCGCATCTGGCCGCACAATTGGAATGTCTCCGTCTGATTCGTGCTCAACTCAGCCCAGACACTCCCCTGCTCCAGACCATATTCAGTCCGCTGGCGCAGGCGAAGAACCTGGCAGGCAACGATCTGTTGTTGGAGCATTTGCTGCATCATCCCAGCGCGGTGATGAAAGCCCTAAAAGCCATCGCAGAGACAACACGCCGCTTTATCGAAGCCGCCCGCGAAACCGGAATCGATGGGATCTTCTACGCTGTCCAACACGCCCAAAGGCAACTCATCAGCTATGAAGAATACAAGTTATTCGGATTGCTCTTCGACCAGGAGGTCATCGAACCGGCGCAGGACCTGTGGTGCAACATGCTGCACTTACACGGAGAGGATGTCCATTTTGAGTTGGCGAATGAGCTTCCATTTCAGATCGTGAACTGGCATGACCGCGAATCGTATCCATCGCTGACCGAGGCACAGAGTCTATTTAACGGCGTACTGTGCGGCGGCATGAGGCAGGATACGCTCGTCTATCGCGACCAGGCCGAGGTCCAGCAGGAAGCGGCGGATGCTCTACAGCAGACTGGCGGCAAGCGATTCTTGCTCGGCACCGGATGTGTGGTCCCTGTCATCGCCTCGCACGGAAATATCATGGCAGCGAAGAAGAGTATAGACTCCCCTCTCCTTTCAGGAGACGGGTCGGGGGTGAGGTTATGACCTTACGAGTCATTTCCGGCAAAGCCAGAGGGCGCAAGCTCAAGTCAGTTCCTGGTGATAGGACCCGTCCGGTCACTGACCGCGTCAAGGAGGCGTTGTTCAACATCCTTGCCAGCGACGTGATCGACTCGCGCTGGTGGGACGTGTTCGCGGGGACCGGGGCGATCGGCATCGAGGCCCTGAGCCGCGGCGCTTCGTTTGTGCGCTTCACAGACTTGCATCGCGAGCCGATCGACACGATCCGATTCAATGTGGAGCATTGCGGCTTTACCAGCCAGGCAGAGATCCGCAGGGGCGATGCCTTCACACTCTTATCGCGAGATGCAGACGCGCAGTTCGACTATATCTATATCGCGCCACCGCAATACAAGGATATGTGGGAGAAAGCTCTCGAACTCGTCGACGATAATATGAATTGGTTGAGTCAGGACAGCTGGGTAATCGTGCAGATCGACCCCCGCGAGTACCGCGAATTTCCGCTGGCCAATCTGGAAGAAATAGAAAGGCGCAAGTATGGGACCACGCTGCTCGTGTTTTATGAAAGAAAATGAACTTCGTTAACGCGTTTCTCTGGATGGGCGTCAGTATTGCCGTACTCATGACGCTCCTTTGGCTGGTGAGCCTTGTGATCAGGAACGCCAGCATCGCGGATATCTTCTGGGGTCTTGGTTTCATCATCGTCACGTGGGCCACCTTTGCTCTCGCGCCACAAGGCTATCTGCCCCGCAAACAATTGATCGCTGTACTCGTCACGATCTGGGGATTAAGACTCGCGCTGCACATTGGGCTTCGCAATTGGGGCAGACCTGAAGACTTCCGCTATGCAAAATGGCGCGAGGAGAATGGACCGCGTTGGTGGTGGCTTTCGTTCTTTCAGGTATTTTTGTTACAGGGCGTCTTGATGTGGATCCTCTCCGCGCCGCTCATCGCCGCACAGACATCGGGTTTTCCGGCAATCTTGACGCCAGTCGATATCGTCGGCGTTTTAATTTGGGCCGTCGGTTTTGTATTTGAGACGATTGGCGATCTGCAACTGGTGCTGTTCAAAGCGAACACAGCTGCTCGCGGTAAACTGCTGACGACGGGTTTATGGAAATATACCCGCCACCCAAACTATTTTGGTGAAGCTGTACTTTGGTGGGGATATTACGTCATCGCTGTGGCTGCCGGGGCGGCATGGACGATCTTCTCCCCCATTCTGATGACCTATCTACTGATGAAAGTCTCTGGCGTCGCCATGCTCGAACGGACGATGAAACTGAAGCCTGGTTATGAAGAGTATGTGCAGCGGACGAATGCGTTCGTTCCGTGGTTTCCGAGGAAATAGTGGTGGTCAATCTGCGGGTATCGAGGGCGATCCTGTGAGGATCAACAATTACGATTGCTCTCGCAAAGAGAATCGACTTCACTGCTTACAAAGCCTACGAACCACGGAGACACTAAGACACGGAGTCTTTTTATTCCTTCTACGTGTCTCTGTGGTTAAAAGCAGAATCAACGGCGGACCTTTTACCGGGTGATCCGCAAAGCCGGTATGGTCTGTTCAAAGTCGCTTGACAAAACCAAGACTCTGGAACGCGAATGGCGCGAAAGAACGAATTTTGCGAATTTTCAAGATTTCTTAGCGCCGCATCCTGAGGGGAGACGAAGGACGCCGATTTGCGCCGTTCGCGTTGAAAAGAAATCTAGACTTTGAGAACGCCATGGCAAAGCCGTTACTACCTATTTGTACCGATGCGGATTTTGTTGTATCATAGCCCCAGGCACGTCACCATTAATCGAGGACACCATGGACATACAGGCTGTTGCAATCGAAAAACCAGAAACCATCAACTTCATTCTGGGGCAATCCCATTTCATCAAGACCGTGGAGGACATCCACGAGACCCTGGTGACAGCCGTGCCGGGGATCAAATTCGGGCTGGCGTTTTGTGAGGCGTCTGGTAAATGTCTCATCCGCTGGAGTGGCACCGAGGAAGCGATGATCGAACTGGCAAAGAAGAACGCACAAGCCATCGGCGCGGGGCATTCGTTCCTCCTGTTTTTGGGTGATGGGTTTTATCCCATCAATGTATTGAACGCAGTCAAGAACGTCCCGGAGGTGGCGCGCATCTTCTGCGCCACGGCGAATCCGGTGCAAGTGTTGGTGGCGCAAACCGAACAGGGACGCGGCATCCTCGGCGTGGTAGATGGATTTTCGCCGAAAGGCATTGAAGACGAAGAAGGCATTGCCTGGCGCAAGGACTTCCTGCGCATGATCGGTTATAAAACCAAATGATCCTTCAGTATCAAAGTATACCCTTCACGGTCACAGGCCTGCCCAGGGGCAGTGCCAGGGCAGGCCTGTGACCGAAGGCATTCTAGTTCGCATGGGTGAACCATGCTCTCATTTTGTCATGCTAGAATTGTTCAATCTGCGACCCACGGAGTAGCCCAAAATGACAACTCGCCGCGCTCCCTCTCGAATTATTCCGCGTGCCTTCCCCGGCATCAAACCTGCTGAAATCGAAGAATTGATCAGCCATAGCGTTGTCGGTTCGTATGAACCGGGCACAGTGCTCTGCCATGAGAACGCGGTGGAAGATCGCTTCTACATGATCCTGGAAGGCGAAGCAGAAGTAACGAAGCACATCAATAACGTGGAAGTTCGACTGCTCAAGACATTGGTATCCGGTGATTTCTTCGGCGAGATGGCGCTCATCCATAACGCCCCGCGTGCGGCAACCGTTATAGCTAAAACAACCCTCACTACGCTCGAACTGGATAAGACCGCCTTCAACCGCGTCCTGCAAAACAGCAGCAGCATCGCGATGGCCATGGTCAGCGAGATCAGCAACCGGCTGCGGCAGAACGATCAACTGGCGGTCGATGACCTGCGCATGCGGGCCAGCGAGCTGGCAGAAGCGTATCAAAAACTCGCCGAACAGGAATTAGCCCGGCGAGAGTTCCTCACCAACGTCGCCCACGAGCTGCGGACGCCGTTAACGGTCGCAAGCGGATACCTGCAAATGCTGCAGAAAGGCATCATGAGCGGCGATCAGCTTACGGCTGGGATCGAGACGATCGCGCGTAACGTCCAGCAGATCACCACGCTTGTGAACGACATCCTGTTCCTGCAGGAGATGGACCTGGTCCTGCCCGACTTCCAGGCTGTGGATTTGAATGATGTGGCCCGCCTGGTCGTGGATCGCTACACGGATAAAGCCCTCGAGCGAAATGTGAAACTGCGCTTCAAACCAAGCCCGGGCCTGCCGGCGATTTCAGGCGACTCCAAGTCGATGGAACGCGCCCTCATGTCGCTGGTCGATAATGCGATCAAATTCAGTCCGAAAGGCGGTGACGTGGAGATCCGCTTGAGCGCGAATGGCGACAAGGTTTTCGCAGCAGTCGAGGATCATGGGATCGGGATCGCAAAAGAAAACCTGCCGCGCGTCTTCGATCGTTTCTATCACATCGAAAGAAGTGAAGAAAATCTTTTCGGCGGTATCGGGCTGGGGCTGGCGATCACCCGCCAGGTGATCGCCCAACATCAGGGATCGCTCGACGTCACCAGCGAGCCCGGAAAAGGAAGCACATTTACGGTCACTTTGAAAAAGTGGCCATAGCGAAAGGTTCTTAATGGATTGGAAGAAACAGTTTGCATATCTCAGTCTTATCATCATCCTGATCCTTACAGCCTGCTCCAATACTGCAACAGCCATAAGTACGAATGTAAGTGCGGCTGAAACCGCAGCAACGACCGACCCCCCCGTCATTCCCCTTACACCCACAACTTCATCCACCGCCACCAGCACCACGCTGTGCGCGCACACCTATTATCCAGTGCGCGCCGGCGCTACATGGACCTATCAAAGCACAGGCAGCCCGGCTGACGATTTTCGCTTTACCGATACGATCACATCTCCAGACAACGACGGCTTTACCCTGACAAGCGAGTATGAAAAATTCACGCGGACTCAGGGATGGGACTGCTCGCCTGAAGGACTCTTTGCGTTGGAGCTTGGCGGACCGATTGTGGCCGCACTTCAGTCACAGTCGATACAGCTTGATCTGGAGTTGACCAATGCGGGTGGAATCACATTTCCTCATGACATCGCAGCGGGAGATACGTGGCAACAGACGCTCGAATTTGCAGGCGACATGACCATCGCTGGCGAAGCTGGCACTGCATCTGGCACTGCCCAGGTAAATTTTAGCGCGATCGGCATCGAGCGCGTCTCAGTCGTCGCAGGGGAATTCGATGCTATGAAAATCCAGGCAGACTCGCTCGTGGACCTGAATGTCACCTACGAAGGGCTGACCGTTCCGGTTACCTATACTGCCACATATACCTACTGGTTCGCTCCTGATATTGGTTGGGTGAAGGCAACCGGGAATGTGAATCTGGCGGAACTAAGCTTTACGGAAAATATCGAACTGCAATCGTACAATATTCCGTAATCCCCTCCGTCACACCTGCATTGCGCCTCACTGCTTTCGTTGCAGTGCAGGTGTGACGAGGATTTATCATTCAGCGAACTCGACGATCAATTTCCCCCGCTCGTCATAATACGACCGCGCGCTAAAGGGAACATCACCGCGCTTCATCACATGGATTCTCGATAACAACACAGGTAAATCTTCCACAACCTGCAGCTCAGCGAGTTTCTCAAATGGGACCCACTCTGCCAATCCTTCTTTGGATGGCTGCGGTTCTCCCTGCCCCGTTAGGCAATCTCCACTGAAGATGTACAAACCGATCCCCATAGCGCCTGCATCCACGATCAATATGCCGCACAACCACAATTCAGCGGAGAGACCGGTCTCCTCCAGCAATTCGCGTTCCGCCGCAGACCGCACGTCCTCGCCCTTCTCCACGTGACCACCCAGACCATTGTATTTATTGGCCCACAGGCGTTTCGTGGGCGCTCCTTTGAGGAGAAGATATGACTCGCCGCGCCGAAGAAATATCGCCGTGCGCGGAATGATGGTGTAGCGATCTTTGGTAACGCCCTGGTCTGATACTGGCATGAGTTGATCCTGCGATTGATATTTCATCCATTATAAGATAAGGCCCGCGACCATGAATTTATTTGTGTATGCAGGAGCGCCATGTTCATCGGGAGCGCTCAAAGTTCGTTGGAAACACGATCGCGCCGTGGGCTCGCAGATGCCGCACAGCGGTACAAGTCGGCGTGATCCGTGTAAATCGCGTGCCGGGGCGGCGCAGGGAGCAAACCTGCCCATATACTCCTGGTGCACCCATGTTAATCTTGACGATCGATTACGTTGGAAAGCATTTGATATACTATCCCAATGCACATCGAATTTACCGGTAAGATTTTCATCTGGCGTGGACCTGCCCCGTGGTTCTTCGTGGCGGTACCGGAGAAAGAGTCACGTGCTATCAAAGAGATCTCGAACATTGTGACGTATGGCTGGGGAGTGATCCCGGTTCACGGGCGAATCGGCAGGACCGAGTTCCAAACATCCCTGTTCCCGAAAGATGACCGCTACCTTGTTCCCCTCAAAGCCAGCATCCGAAAAGCGGAGAATCTGGAAGAAGGCGACGATGTGACCATACAGCTCGACGTGCGTTGATAAACAAAAAGCAGGATTGTCAAATTCAGGCAATCCTTCTTCTCATTCAACAGCTGACCAACGACAATCTTTATTCGCGAATCGGGTGCGGATCACCGATCATCACGTCAGACGACTTGATCACCGCATAGACTTCCTTGCCCACAGATAGAGCTAATGCTTCTGCAGAGTGTTTGGTAATGATCGACACAATTTCAATGCCTCCCGGTAATTCGACAACCACCTCTGTGTTGACCACACCATCGGTAAGCTTCTTGACCGTCCCTTTGAAGACATTGCGAGCACTGATTTTCATAGATCCTCCTCCATGGTGAATAGTGGATATTCGCTGCACAGACTGTATCTGAACCGCTGCTGATTCGACAGGAATGCAGGTACAAACAAATCGGGCGGCTTCGCGGGCCGCCCATTAAGTTTCCTACGCTTACGCTACGGTGATGCTTTCGTCCAGGTACACATCCTGAATGGTATTCAGGATCCTGACACCGTCTGCCATCGGGCGCTGGAAGGCCTTGCGGCCAGAGATGAGACCCTGTCCACCGGCGCGCTTGTTGATCACGGCCGTGACTGCCGCTTCGGCAAAGTCATTTTCACCAGAAGCGCCTCCGCTGTTGATGAGTCCAGCGCGTCCCATGTAGCAGTTGGCGACCTGATAGCGGCAGAGGTCGATCGGGTGATCGCTGGCCAAGTCGCTGTACATGCGCTTGTCGAGTTTGCCGTAGGAGCTGTCGCCGGTATTCAGGGCCAGGAAACCGCCGTTGTTCTCGGGCAATTTCTGTTTGATAATATCGGCTTCGATGGTCACCCCGATGTGATTGGCCTGACCGGTCAGATCGGCAGAGACATGATAATCCTTGTCCTTTTTGAAGGCCGGGTTGCGTGTGTAGCACCACAGTACCGTGGCCATGCCGAGTTCATGAGCATGAGCAAAGGCTTCGGCGATCTCGACGATCTCGCGATGCGAATCATCGGAACCGAAGTAGATCGTTGCGCCGATGGCTGCTGCGCCCATATCATAGGCCTGGTCGATCGTCCCAAACAGGATCTGCTCGAAGCTGTTGGGATACGTGAGAAGTTCGTTGTGGTTGATCTTCACCAGGAAGGGGATCTTGTGGGCATACTTGCGCGACATCATGCCCAACACACCGAACGTGGATGCGACAGCATTGCATCCGCCTTCGATAGCCAGCTTGATGATGTTCTCGGGGTCGAAGTAATCGGGGTTTTTCGCGAAGCTCGCGCCACCCGAATGCTCGATACCCTGGTCCACGGGAAGGATCGAGAGATACCCCGTGCCAGCCAGGCGGCCGGTGTTGTACATCCAGGCCAGGTTCCCCAGCACGCGGTTATTGCGGTCAGACTGCATAAAGACCCGGTCCACAAAATCGGGGCCCGGCAAATGCAGGCGGTCTTTGGAGATCTTCGGTGAGTTGAAGCCCAGCAGCGCCTCCGCCTTATCTCCCAGAAGCGATTCGATATTACTTGTCATTTGAAGTGTCATTTTTTGTTCCTCCTGCCCGGTGGCGTTCGCATCCACCAGACGAAATAAAATTCCTTTTCAACGTGCGGGAAAAGTTCATGGATGTCAAGAATGATTTTCGCCGAATGAGAAAATGGTCGGGCTTGATTATACCCGTCACGGTCACAAATTGCGCAATTCGCTGGCACGGCGCGGCTAAAACCGTCCCGCGGCAGGTGTGTGACCTGGCGCACTGGAACACTCGCAACTGGCAAAACCCTGCGGAGGCGTCGCCGTGTCGACACTTGCGCCGCACTGCGTTTGGTGCAGTGCAAGTGAGATCCCGCGCTGGGCGGGGGCGCCGTGGCGACATTTTCAAAACCCGCTGCAAGATAACCGATCGAACCTTCGCAAGGCTATTTTCAGTAAACATGCTTTCTTGATGATATTCCTCAACTGCGGCTATAATGGTCACTGCGACTTTATGAACAGGCTAACGTATATTCTCGTAGCGCAATTGCGCGATCTTCGCTACGCTTTGACAGGAGACTCACATGGACCAATTCTTTGAGAAAGTGAAAGGCCAGCAGGACCCGTTCAAGAAGCTGGCATCGTTTATCCCTGGCTTCAGCGGATACATCGACCGTCAGAATCGCCGCGACGCAGACAAACTCCTGCGTGACACCGTGGCCCGCCGCTTCGAGGAACAGTGGAAGCGTGCATCCCATATTCAAACCGACATGGTCAGTAATGGCATGATCGCCTATGTAGACGACATGGAGAAAGCCGCCATCCAACTCCGCACGTTCATCGATAAGATCACCACGGCCCCGCGCGGCTACTCTGGCCTGTTCGACGCGGTCAAGATCAACGAAAAGGAACTCGAGTCGATCTATCAATTTGACTTCGCGTTCTTCGATCTCGGCGAACAAGTGGGACGCGCCCTCGATAACGTGGAAGCCAGCCTCGGCGATGAAGCTGCATTGCCAGCCGCGATCCGCAACGTCACATCGCTGGCGCGCATGGCCGTGGAAACCTATAACCGTAGATCAGAAGCAGTAACAGGATCTGGAAAATAACCATGTAGGGGTGGGCCGCGGCCCACCCCTACATGGTTCATGAAAAATATATGTGGCACGAATATCTGAACGTCACTACAGTTGAAGAAGCCATTCATGCGCTCGCAGAGAAGGGTGAACGGGCCCGCATCGTTGCGGGCGCAACTGATTTAATCCTGGAGCTCGAGCGCGGCGTTCGCACCGGCATCGAGATCCTCATCGATGTCACCCGTATTCCCGGTCTCGACCAGATCACCATCGACGAAGATGACGTCATTCATCTGGGCCCGCTGGTGACGCATAATCATTGTGTCGAGTCAAGGTTGATCCGTGCACGCGCCTATCCGTTGGCGCGCGCCGCCTGGGAAGTGGGCGCACCTCAGATCCGCAACCGCGGCACGATCGCAGGCAATCTCATCACTGCCTCCCCTGCCAACGACACGATCACGCCGCTCATGGCGTTGAACGCATCCGTCACGCTGCAATCAACAAACGGCGCGCGTACAGTCCCATTGAGGGACTTCTATAAAGGAGTGCGCAAGACCGTGATGCAGCCCAATGAGATGATGGTGGATATTTCATTCCCTGCGATGAATTCCACGGCCCGCGGCGCCTTCCTTAAATTGGCTTTGCGCCGCGTTCAGGCCATTTCCATTGTCGATGCGGCGGTCATTCTGGAGATCGACTCTGATACCGTTAAATCCGCCTCGATCGCCCTGGGAGCCGTTGCCCCGACGATCATACGCGCCGAAGACGCCGAGTCGTATCTGGCCGGCAAACCGTTGACAGATGATGTTTTCGAAGAAGCCGCCCGGCGTACAATGAACGCGGCCAAACCGATCGATGACATTCGCGGTTCCGCCGCGTATCGACGCGAGATGGTACGCGTTTGCACGCTGCGCGGGTTACGATCCATTCGTGATGGTCACGAGCAGACCGGGTTGCCGTTCGAGCCGATCCTGTTGTGGGGCAAAGATCCATTAAACGGACACGTCCCAACGTCCGATCAATTCCCTGCATCGGCTATCGAAACAACGATCAATGGAAAGCAATATACCTTTACAAGGGGGCACGACAAAACCTTGCTGCGCCTGCTGCGTGAAGAAGGAAATTTGATCGGCACGAAAGAAGGCTGTGCCGAAGGCGAGTGCGGCGCCTGTACGGTTTTCCTGGATGGCAAAGCCGTGATGGCCTGCCTGGTCCCCGCGCCGCGCGCCCATGGAGCTGAGATTGTAACTGTGGAAGGTCTCGCTTCCCTTCTCCCAGCGGGAGCACGGCTCCCGGAGCAGAGCAGAGTGGAGGAGGGGTTAGGGGTGAGGGACAACTCACAACTACACCCCGTGCAGGAAGCATTCATCCAACATGGGGCCGTGCAGTGCGGCTACTGCACGCCGGGATTCCTGATGTCGGCCGCGATGCTGCTCGAGGAAAAATCGCACCCGACTCGCAATGAGATCGAACAGGCGATCACCGGAAATTTATGCCGCTGCACCGGATACTACAAGATCGTGCAAGCCATCGAAGACGCAAGCGCTCAATACGAGCAAAGGTGAACCATGGGAAAATATACTTCATATAAAGTCAGGGAACCGGCCGTCAAGCGCGGCGAGATCCACCCGGTCATGCGCGGCATTGGATGCATCATGTTCGCCATTGTTCCCCCTCTCTCGTATGGGACCGCTGTGCTGGTAGTGAATTACGGGATCACCCGGGGCTGGCCGATTCCGCCAGACTGGCTTGGCAGACCCACCATCCATCCGTGGCTTTTGACACTGCGTGGTCTTACACCGATCTATAACTTCCTGTACGCCCAAAGCAATCTCACTGCCAACATCATTTTTGCGATCGCCATCGCGGTCGTCGTCTTCGGCCTGCTGGCGATGTTCTATGGATTCCTGTACAACCTGGCCGGCCCGTCACAATACGGTCCCACGGATGCACCTCCCATTCGCCGGAAAGTTAAACGATACAAGCGCTAAGATTGCGGCTTGCGATCGTCTTCGAACCCTACTCAAACAGCGAAGTGAAAATGACAACGATAGTTGGAAAGTCGATCCCCCGGATCGATGCACACGGCAAAGTAACAGGCGAGACGCCCTATTCTGGCGACCTCTCGATGAAGGGCATGCTGCACATGAAGATGCTCTTTGCAAACCGCCCGCATGCACGCGTGAAACGGATAGACACCGGGAAAGCAGAAGCTTCCCCCGGCGTTGTCGCGGTATACACATCGAAGGATATTCCCCTTAACGAATACGGATTGCAATGGCAGGACCAACCCGTGCTGTGTGGTCCAATTCCAGAGGGCGGCAAGCCCGGCACAGACGTGGTCCGCTTTGTGGGCGACCAGGTGGCGGCGGTGGTAGCGCGCAGCGAAGCACAGGCCGCTGCGGCTGTGAAGTTGATTGAAGTCGAATACGAGGATCTGCCCGTGGTCAGCGACGCCGTCGAAGCAATGAAACCCGATTCACCACGCGTCCACGAACAGATCGGGGATTCCAATATTTGTGTCCATTACAAGATCCGCAAGGGAAACATCGAAGAAGGATTCGCGCAGGCAGATGTAATTGTCGAGGGCGAATATCGCACACCGGTGCAGGAACATGCCTATCTGCAGCCGGAAGCCGGACTTGCCTATATCGACGACGAAGGACGTATCACCCTCGAATGCGGCGGTCAATGGACACACGAAGACCGCCATCAGGTGGCTCATGCGCTGAAGATGCCAAACGAAAGCATTCGTATTATCTATCCTGCCATTGGCGGCGCCTTCGGTGGGCGCGAAGATATGTCGGTGCAGATCCTGCTGGCCCTGGCAGCCTGGAAATTACAGCAGCCGGTGAAGATCATCTGGTCTCGTCAGGAGTCGATGATTGGGCACGGCAAACGTCATGCGTCGGTGATCCGCTCGAAATGGGGCGCAACCAGAGATGGGAAACTGGTTGCCATCGAGAACGAATTCATCGGCGATGGCGGCGCGTACATGTATACATCCAACAAGGTATTGGGCAATTCGGCGATTACATCCAGCGGGCCATATTTCGTTCCCAATATCAAAACAGATGTGTATGGTGTATATACCAACAATGTGCCCGGCGCGGCATTTCGCGGGTTCGGCGCGCCGCAAGCCTTGTTCATGGCTGAAATGCAAATGGATAAGCTCGCCGAAAAACTCGGCATCGACCCGGTCGAATTCCGTTTGAAGAATGCACTGCGCGACGGCGATACGATGGGCGTGGGAACACCTTCGCCAAGCCCGGTGAGTGTTGTGCAGTGTATTGAGGCGGCGGCGGAGAGGTTTGGGTGGAGAGACGGAAGAAGGGAGACGGGAGACGGGAAAAGTTCCGAGCATTTGAAACGCGGCAGAGGCTTCGCTGCTGGATTCAAGAACATTGGCTTCTCGTTCGGCTACCAGGAGAATTGCTGGGCCAAGATCGAAATTCATGGCAACAGTGAGATCGACCGCGTGGTGCTTCATCATGATGCAGCCGAGGTGGGCCAGGGTACCCATACGGTGATGGTCCAAATGGCGGCCGAGGCGGTCGGTGTTCCTTTTGAAAAGGTTCGCATTGTCACATCGGATTCTGCCATCCATGAGAACTCCGGCTCAGTCTCGGCTTCGCGCATGACGTTCATGTCTGGCAATGCGATCCGCGGCGCGGCAGACGTGGCTCTCAGGAAATGGAAAGCCGAGGAACGCCCTGCGATCGGCGAGTTCAAATATCTTGCGCCGCGCACCAATCAATTCAATGAAGAGACGGGGTATTCCACGCCTAATTTTGCCTACGCATTTGTGGCCCAGGCCGCAGACGTGGAGGTGGACACTGAAACCGGTCACGTGCGTGTACTGCGGATTGTCTCTGCTGATGACGTGGGCAAGCCGATCAACCCCGCACTGGTGGAGGGACAAGTGGAGGGCGCGGTCGTGCAGGCGCAGGGTTATGCAATCCTTGAAGATTACAAAACGAAGGATGGGCGCGTGCTCACCGATCAACTCAGCACCTATCTCATCCCCACCATTTGGGATATTCCCGAAAAAGTGGAAACCGTCTTTGTCGAAGTGCCCGATCCGAATGGACCCTGGGGTGCACGCGGCGTAGGCGAATTACCATTTCTCACCGTTGCACCGGCCATCGGCGCGGCCATCCATGATGCGGTGGGCGTCTGGATCGATGAATTCCCGTTCACACCGGAACGTGTGTTGAGGGCGTTGGGGAAGATTTAGCATCAATACACATGTAGGGTACGGAAGCCTGCGAAGCGCCCTGATGAGGGTGCCGTACCCTACATGTGTCAATCTGTATATGTTTTCCTTTCGTACTGAATCCAAAGAACTGAATGACGACTCCCGCCGCATGACGGGAGGTTCGTTCGTACAACTGCCGGATGGTGTGACACATTATGAACTGAGCAACATCACGCGCGATCAAACGGTGGTCCTCGTGCATGGGTTTTCCACGCCCTACTTCATCTACGATCCCACGTTTCATTGTCTGACCCAAAACGGCTTTCGCGTGCTGCGCTACGACCTGTTCGGGCGCGGATTTTCCGACAGGCCGCCGATGCGCTATAACATCGATCTCTTCGTCAGGCAGCTCTCTGACCTGTTGGACGCTTTGCGGCTCACGCGACCCGTGGACCTGGTTGGGCTTTCGATGGGCGGAGCCGTGACTGCCGCGTTTACGGCACGCTTTCCCGGCCGCGTCAGATCGCTCACACTGATCGACCCCGCCGGCGCCAGGTCCCTGGCGGAAACACCGGTGATTAAGCTGATCAAGCTGCCGTTCCTCGCCGAGGTCATCGTTGGGCTGGCCGGAGGCGAAGCGTTCATCAACCACAGCGTAAAGGATTTCTTCGACCCCAAACTGGTGGAACAATTCAAGTCGGTCTACCGGGTGCAGATGAAATACAAGGGATTCATGCGCGCCATCTTATCCTCCGTGCGCAACGGGATGCTCGATTCCTTCCTGCCGGAATATGAACGGGTTGGCAGGCTGGACATCCCGGTCTTACTATTGTGGGGGCGCGACGATCCAACGGTGCCGCCGGAACACAGCAATGATATTTGCGCCGCCATCCCCCACCTGGAATTTCATCTGATCGAAAACTGCGGGCATATTCCGCACTATGAACGACCTGAGGCTGTCAATCCATTGCTGCTTGCATTCCTGAGGAACTAATGTATCAACGACTTTTATCCTACTTTTCACATAACAAGTACCGGCTTACCATGTTCCTGTTATTGGGAGGCGCGACGATCTTTTCGGTTCTGATCTGGCGCGTCCGCGCCGAATACAGCGGCTCCGGTCGCTACGGTTTCCTGGTCTGGAATCTGTTCCTGGCATGGATCCCATTCCTGATCTCGTATTTCACATACACCATCACGCGAAGACAAAAACTGCTCTATGTGGTGATCCCCATCGCCGCGTTTCTCTGGTTGATCTTTTTCCCCAACGCGCCGTATATTCTGACGGATTTCCAGCATCTCGCACAGCCATCGCCAGAACTGCCAGTTTGGTATGATGTACTCATGCTGATCTGGTTTGCATTTACAGGCTTACTCCTGGGCGTAGTTTCGCTGTTTCTCATGCAGGAGATCATCCGCCGCGAATTTGGGCGCTGGACCGGCTGGGCATTTGTAGCGATCGTTGTCGGGTTGAGCAGCGTGGGCATTTACGTGGGCCGCTTCCTGCGCTGGAACTCGTGGGACATTTTCAATAACCCGGCCGGCATGGCACGCTATACCCTTCAGAATGCACAGGACCCGAGCCTGCAATCCATCGGGTTCATCGGGCTGTTCGGTGCATTCTTTCTCTTTTTGTATATTACCTTGTATACATTTGGGCATCTGCTGTTGGAACGGCAACACAATTAATACACACTTGCGCTCCCGAAGAGAAATCGCTTCGGGACGGCACTTGCACCGTGCGCACACCGCCCCGGCGGTTCGGTGCCGGGGAGTACGGTGTGTGAGCGGAACCGGAGGCGTAGACGACGCGCTAGCTTGCACCAACTTCAGTTTCAAAAAAAATGGGAGCAGCTGCGTTTCGTCTCCGGGACAAAAACCATCGTCCCTCCGCTACCCATTCGGGCACGACGTCAACGCGAAGGATTGGAGAACATGAACAAACACGACATCCTCACTCTCTACAAATATAATCAGTGGGCAAATGCAAAAATCCTAAATGCCGCCGCCAACGTATCGCAGGAACAATTCCTTGCCGAGGCGTCTTACCCGCATGGCGGACTGCGCGGTACCCTGACGCACACACTCTTCGCTCAGTGGATCTGGCGCAACCGCTGGGAGGGAAACTCACCAACGAATCGTCTTAAGCCTGATGAATTCCCGAGCTTCGAAGCGCTGCACAAGCGCTGGCTGGAGGAGGAGCAGTTATTGATGGCGTTCGTCGATTCGTTGACAGACGCGAGATTAGATGAAGTGATCCAGTATAAGAACACAAAGGGCGTGCCACTGCAGCAAACATTGTGGAAGATGATGGCACACATGGTCAATCACGGAACACAGCACCGCGCCGAAGCCGCTGCCATGCTCACCGATTTCGGCTGCTCGCCTGGCGATGTGGATATGATCTATTTTTTCGATTAATAACTGATGTTACGCAGCCTAACCACTGAGACACGGAGACACTGACACCGCACCTGCGGTCGGTGCAGGTGGAAAAGCAACTTAAAAAACTCCGTGACTTTACACCTGCCCTGGCGGGTGGTGCCAGGGTTATCCCCTTCAGGGGGCAGTGTCTCCGTGGTTCAAGTCTTTGGAAATCAACACGATCCAGTTTTCATCATTTCGAGTTCGCTCAATGCAAGCCTTCGGGGTGAACTTCGTTCATGAATACTCTGTGGCAAAATTGCGTAAGGTGAGTTAATCAAAAGGAAAAAGTGACAATCACCGGACGAAGGACCATCGAGGCTAGATCAGAAGATGAGGTGACTGTCACTTGGAGAATTATGAAAAACTTTTTTGTGCGTAACCGCTATAGTATTGCTGTCTTTACTCTGTTAAACCTGGCATGTGCGATCTGCATCATGCTGGTCGTTGCCCGCGTTGCCTATAGTGATTCAGAGCGCCACATCGGCTTGATCTGGAATCTTTTTCTGGCATGGATTCCCTTCATGCTGGCGTACTTTGCCCATCTGGTCTCCTGGCGCCGCACCACTTTATATCTCGTCATTCCAGCCATTGCATTTCTGTGGCTGATCTTCTTTCCGAATGCGCCGTATATGCTCACCGACCTGCAGGACCTGGCCCGCCAGGCCACTGACGCACCGCTCTGGTATGACGTGATCATCGTCGTCTGGTGCTCGTGGACCGGGATGATGCTGGGCGTGATCTCGCTCTATTTGATGCAGGATATCATCGCGCGCACCTTTGGACGCACGACCGGCTGGTTATTTGTGTTCCTCATCTCAGGGCTATCCAGTTTCGGTATTTACATCGGGCGCTTCGTGCGCCTTAATTCATGGGACATCCTGCAAAACCCGGCGGAGACCGCCCAGGAAATTTTGGGGATCGTGATCGACCCCAGCAGAAGACTCGCCGCGTTTACTCTCGCCTATTCGACGTTCTTCCTCTTTGTGTTCCTGCTGCTCTATTCGTTCAGTCACATGCTGCGCGAGCAATCCTCTCACCTTTCCAATTCGCAGAATGTCACCCAGTAAGCCGTTGATCCTCCTACGCGGTGGCGGCGATCTGGCATCGGGCGTCGCGTTACGTTTGTACCGCGCCGGATTGCCGCTTGTGATCAGTGAACTAGCGCAGCCCCTGGCGGTGCGGCGGGCCGTCGCATTTGCCGAGGCTGTGTATGAAGGACGGCATACCGTCGAAGGGGTCACAGCGCGGCTCGTGAAACGGGATCAACTCACGGCTGCGTTGGAAGCGGGAGAAATCCCCGTTGTCATTGACCCGAACGCCGACATCCTTTCCACCCTTCGACACACTCAGGGCAGCGCTTTCCACTTTCTAATTGCAGTTGATGCAAGATTGACCAAGCAGCGGCCTACCCCTCTTCCCGCGGCCGTCCCGCTGCATATCGGGCTTGGGCCGGGGTTCCACGCCGGGCGCGATTGCCACGCGGTGATCGAAACCCGCCGCAGTCACACCCTTGGGCGAGTCTCTTGGGAAGGGACTGCGCAACCCGACTCGGGAGAACCGGAAGGCGACCCGCGCCGTGTGTTGCGCGCACCGGTCGATGGCGTCTTGACCGCGCGCAAAAAGATCGGCGATCATTGTGAGGCGGGGGAAGTCATAGCCGTGATCGGTGAAGAGTATCCAGTGGTCAGTTCCATCAGTGGAGTGCTGCGCGGCATGATCCGTGATGGGCTGCATGTTCCCAAGGGGTTGAAGGTTGGCGATGTGGACCCGCGCAACGATGTACGCGCCTGTTATCTTGCATCAGATAAGGCGCTTGCCATCGGCGGTGGTGTACTGGAGGCGATCCTGTCGCGCCCGGAAATCCGCAGCCAGCTATGGGACTCGCACGAACAGGTATAATTCAGGCATGAAAGATCCGGACCCGCTCGTCATCGGAATTGCAGGTGGTTCAGGTTCTGGTAAAACCACTGTAGCCCAGGAAATCCTGCAGCGTGTGGGCCCTTCGCGAATCGCATTTCTGCAACACGACTCTTACTATAAAGATCTCAGCGGACTGCCACCGATCCAACGAGCCCAGGTCAACTTCGATCATCCCAACTCACTCGAAACAGAACTTCTGATCCATCATATCGCCTGCCTGCGCGAGGGCAAGCCAGTGGAAGTACCCATTTACGACTTCTCGACACACAGCCGTACCGACAAAACATTTACCGTTCAACCGCGCAGCGTCATTCTCGTGGAGGGCATTTTGATCTTCACAGAA
The DNA here is from genome assembly GCA_964489725.1 of uncultured Anaerolinea sp. Taxonomy (GTDB): domain Bacteria; phylum Chloroflexota; class Anaerolineae; order Anaerolineales; family Villigracilaceae; genus Defluviilinea. The sequence goes on from CAZBAX010000008.1 coordinate 64,057, forward strand.
GCCACCCTGCGGAACATGTTCGACGTCAAGATCTTCGTGGATACCGATTCAGATATTCGATTTATCCGCCGCCTGGAACGCGATCTCGCCGAACGCGGCCGCACAACCGAATCGGTCATCAAGCAATATCAACTCACGGTCCGCCCGATGCACATGGAATTCGTGGAGCCATCGAAGCGTTATGCCGATGTCATCATCCCCGAAGGCGGTCGCAACACCGCCGCGCTGGATATGGTGGTGGCAAGAGTGGAAGCGTTGTTATCATGAAGAACCTGACAGCTTTCGACCATTGGACTAAGCATCAATGAGCTGTTGGTCTGCAAGCATTCCTGAAGGCAGATGACCACGAAAACCTGTCAGGTTTATATACAATTTATAAGGAGACATATATGGCAAAACAATGGAATACCCCGCCGGCAATGCAGATCGACCCGAAGAAAAAATACAAGGCTCACATGGAAACCGACAAGGGCACCATGGTGATCGAGCTTTTTGCCGATAAGACCCCCAGGACGGTGAATAATTTTGTATTCCTTTCACGCGAAGGATATTACGACGATGTCATCTTTCATCGTGTGATCTCCAATTTCATGGCACAGGGCGGCGACCCGACCGGCACCGGCACCGGCGGACCCGGCTACAAGTTCGGGGATGAATTTCACCCCAGCCTAAAACACGACAAGCAGGGTGTGTTGTCGATGGCAAACGCAGGCCCAGGCACCAATGGATCGCAATTCTTCATCACGCACATCCCCACCCCCCACCTGGATAACAAGCACAGCGTCTTCGGCCAAGTGGTGGAGGGACTGGATGTGCTCATGTCGATCCCGGCCCGCGACCCGAACAATCGCAACGCTCCGGCTGTGAAGATCAAACGTGTCACCATCGAAGAAAGCGACTGAACGGCCAACGCACATAAACAAGAAGAGCGCACAAACAAAGACAAAAACGTCATCTGTGCGCTCTGCACACGTCAACACATCTCCACCGGTACCGCAGCCTGCTGATCTGGCATCGTCTGTTACCGCTTCGACACGCAAACGTCCAGCTGCGGCGATGACAATTCTGCGCATCCTGGCGCTGCTGGCCGTGATCGGCATCACGATCTATATTTTCAGTATTCGTGACCGCGTGGAGCAATTCGCGGAGTTTGGGTATCCGGGCATCTTCCTGATCGCTCTGCTTGCGAATGCAACAGTCCTGCTGCCAGCTCCGGGTGTAGCCGTGATCTATGCCATGGGCGCGATCTTCAATCCCTTTGGTGTAGCACTGGCAGCCGGAACGGGCGGCGCGCTCGGCGAACTTTCGGGCTATCTGGCCGGCTTCAGTGGGCAGGGCATGGTAGAGCGCATGGATGTGTACGAGCGCATCAAGCCCTGGGTCGATAAATATGGGGGCTGGGCGATCCTGGTTTTATCCGCCATCCCCAATCCTTTTTTTGACGCGGCCGGCATCGCGGCTGGAATCGCCAGGATGCCTCTGCATACCTTCCTGATCTTTACGTGGGTCGGACAGCTCATCAAAATGTTGATCTTTGCGTTGGCGGGGAATTATTCGGTTGAGTTATACACAGACCACTTCAAATAAGGAGAATGCACATGACCGATTACAGCCAGATCGACTCATTTCTCGAATCGAACCTGGATCAAAGCTTGAGCGAACTTTCCAGATTGGTCGCCCAGCCCAGCGTGGGTGCGCAGAATTTGGGAATTCAGGAATGTGCAGTATTGGTCGCCGACATGTTGAAGTCACGCGGTTTCGATGTGCGCTTAATGGAGACCAAGGGCGCGCCCGTTGTGTACGGCGAACGCAAAGGCAGATCAGACAAGACTCTGCTGATCTACAATCACTATGACGTCCAGCCGCCTGAGCCATTGGAATTATGGGATACGCCTCCGTTCGAACCCTCTTTGCGCGATGGAAAACTCTATGGGCGCGGCGTCAGCGATGACAAGGGACATATCGTCGCGCGGCTGCATGCCATCGATTCGATCCTGGCCGCCGATGGTGAGCTTCCGTGCACCATTAAGTTCATTATTGAGGGGGAAGAGGAAACAGCCAGTATCAATCTCTTTGAGTTCATAAAACAGAATCGCGACCTGCTCAAAGCAGATGCCTGCATCTGGGAATTCGGCGGCGTCGATCATCGCGATGTGCCGATGCAATACCTTGGACTGCGCGGCATTTGTTATGTGGAGTTGAGTGTGGAAACTGCATCGACAGATGTCCACTCCGGGCTGGGCGGTTCGATCTTTCCGAACGCGGCCTGGCGGCTGGTCTGGGCGCTATCCACACTGAAGGGGGAGGATGAACGGATCCGCATCGAAGGCTTCTATGACGGGATCCGCAAGCCATCCGCGCGTGACCGTGAGTTGATGGAAGCGCTGCCTGAAGTTGCAGATGAGTACAAGTCCCGTTATGGCGTGAAACAATTCATCAAGGGACTTTCGGGCGGAGTCGATCTGCGCATCGAGGAGGTCTTTACGCCCACCTGCACGATCTGCGGACTCACATCCGGCTATCAGGGTCCCGGTTCGAAAACCGTGCTGCCGGCGCGCGCCTCGGCCAAAGTCGATTTCCGCCTCGTGCCCGATCAGCACCCCGACGACATTCGCCGCAAGCTCCGCGCCCATTTGGACGCACGTGGATTCAGCGATGTGCAGATCACCGATCTCGGAGGCGATCCACCGGCGCGCACAGACCCTGACGATCCATTCATACAATTGGTGACGAGGGTCGCGGAAGACGTATATGAGATGCCGATGCAGCTCGTGCCACTGGTTGGAGGATCTGGTCCGAGCCATCCCTTTGTGCATGATCTCCATCTGCCGGTCGCCACCGCCGGGTTGGGACATCCCGATACAAAAGCTCATGCGCCCAATGAGAACATCCGCATCGACCTGTACTTGAAACATGCGCGGCACATGGCGCGCCTGATCAAGGAATTTGCACAGTAATCAAATTCATCAGAGACACGCATGTGCTCGGGCTGTGGTTGGGATGATGCTCCTGGCAGGGCCTGAAAATGACCTTATTCACTCCGAATTGGTGACAGCAAGTGAAACGCTAGTGCTTATAATGAAGTCATAAACCTTTTTATTTGCAGCGTCACAAACCGCTGAAACTACCACGGAGGCAAAAATGTTTGTCGGTGAAAGAATGTCCCGCCCGGTTATCTCGGTCTCTCCAGACAGCCCGATCAACGAAGTACTCGCCATGTTCAGGAAGGAGCACATCCGCCGCGCACCCGTCATCAAGGATGGAAAGCTGGTCGGGATGGTTACAGAAACAGATCTGCTCAACGCCTCACCCTCGCCGGTGACAACGCTGAGCATTTGGGAAATGAACTACCTGATCAGCAAAGTAAAGATCAAGGATGTGATGAGCAAAAAGGTCATCACAGTTGATTCAGACACACCGATCGAAGAAGCTGCCCGCATCATGGCAGATAAGAAGATCGGGGGCGTTCCCGTAGTGCATCTGGGCAAGGTGATTGGCATCATTACCGAAACAGACCTGTTCAAGATCTTCCTGGAATTGATGGGCGCACGTCAGAAGGCACTGCGCGTCACTGTCACCATCGCCGAGAAGCCCGGTCAACTTGAAAAATTGACGAAAGCCATCGCCCACAACGGCGGCAATTTCATTTCCTTTGGCCAGTTCGCGGGTCCAGACGTCAATACGAAGGTGCTCACCTTCAAGGTGGAAGGGATCAAGAAGAACTTGCTCAAGCAGGTGTTGGAACCGGTCGTCGAGAAATTCTGGGATATCCGCCTGAGCTAATGAAGAGTCGATTTGGGAATCAACGTACAGACCGCCGTTTGGCGGTCTGTACGTTTTGTAACATGCTTCACAATGGCTTGCGCAAGCCGAGAGGTCCTTATCGTCATGCCGATGGCAACGTCCCTTGAGAGAATTCTAATCGCAGGATTCACATCGAACGCGAACGCGAACGTAAAATTTGCGTCTTTCGCTGGCAGGCGTAACAGGTGTGGAAAGCCTTTCGACATTGCGGGCGCTCTATCCTCATCGTATCGCTATATTGACAGGCTTCTTTCGGGTGGCTATAATTCCTAGCTATTGCGGGTGTAGTTCAGTGGTAGAACGCGTGCTTCCCAAGCACGATATCGTGGGTTCGAGTCCCATCACCCGCTCTAATGTCGAGGAGAGACTCCCTCGACATTTTTGTTGGGTAATTTGTAAGGTAGCTGTTATGCGGTCCCCGAAAACTCAAAAGTAGAATCAGTCCAGAGGCTTCTCATCATGACATCATTTAACGAAAAGGCAACGATCCTGTATGTTGAGGACAACCCGGACAACCGCACACTTGTCCGGCGCATTCTGCTTTCTGAAAACTATGGATTGCTCGAAGCAAAGAATGCGGCGCAGGCTCTGGAGGTGCTGCAAGAGACGCGCCCAGACTTGATCCTCATGGACATCAACATGCCCGACATGGACGGGTATACGTTAACATCCAGGATTAAAACGATGCCGGGCTTTGAACGTGTTCCCATCATTGCGCTGACGGCCAATGTCATGCGCGGTGACAAGGAAAAGACTCTGGAGGCGGGATGTGACGGTTACATTCAAAAACCACTGGATATCGATCAACTACTTAGAGAAGTAGCAAGATTCCTTTCAAGGAGAAACAATGGCTGACAATGTGCTGGACACACAACCGATCAGAAAACCAACCATTCCCAAGGATGCGACGGTGCTGGTAGTGGAAGACAATGTTGCAAACTTTGTGTTGATCGCCCGTATGCTTGGGTATTTGGGTATTCATTGCGAATGGAAGACATCGGGTTATGAAGTGGTCGAATATGCCGACACCCTTCAGCGCCTCGACCTGATCCTCATGGATATCCGTCTGCCCTATGAAGACGGATACGGCGCGCTCAAGAAAATTCGCGCCTCCGAGCGATTGAAAGCGATCCCTATCATTGCGGTAACGGCAGAAGCAAGTACTGATCAAATGAATAAAGCGAAGCAATCAGGGTTCGACGGTTTCCTTGGCAAGCCATTGGATCCCGACCGTTTTCCCGATCAGATCCGCCGCATTCTGAGCGGTGAAGCTGTTTGGGAGTTCAGTTAAGTTCGTATTCATGAACTCTACCCCATCGAGCAATAGCCAGTTTTTCGTTACGGTTTACTTCACAGTTGTTGAGAACCGTTTGCAGGTGATGCAGTATTCCGATCCGCAGGGACGCGGAACGCAGCGTACCATCCCGCGCGCCAGCGAGCTCTCCCTGCCGGAGATGGAAGAGTGCCTTCGAAATGGACCTGTTCAGGTCGACCTGCGCAACGGGTCGGTGAGCCCGCCTCAGCTGCTGCATCTGCCACAACAGCTCGAATGCGAAACGGCCGCGTATGTACCAATTCTGGAAGAGGGACAATTGCGCGGTCTTGTGTTAATTGGCGCCCGCAGCGGGCAGGAGCTGACCGACGATGTGGTAAAGGCCTTCGTGCGCACGATCCGCGTTGCAGCCGCTTCACTTGGGAAATCGACCTCGCCGACGGAACCGATCAACCAGCAGGGACTGGCAGAAGTCAATGCGTTGAATACGCTGGCCGCAGGTGCAGTAAACGTCAGCGATCTGCGTTCCTTTTACTCATTGATCCACGAACAAGTGAAGAAGGTGATCGGCGAATATGGCTTCGTGATCGCTCTGTACGATCCGAAGACCAACTCCATCAATATCCCCTACTTATATGAAGAAGGCTCTTTCTCCTCAGTGGACACCTTCCCCATTGGAGAAGGCCTTACATCCATTCTGATCCGGACCCAGCAGCCGCTCATGCTGGTCGAGGAGACAGAAAAGCGCGCCATTGCCATGGGAGCAAAGATCTCAGGCAAGGCCGCCATGTCGTGGCTCGGGGTTCCATTGCTTGCTCGAGGCGAGGCAATTGGCGCCCTGATCGTGCAGGATCCGAACAACGAACAGGCGTTTGATGAGAACGACCTGCGCTTCATGACCGCTGTGGCCAATCAGGTGTCGGGCGCGATCTATAACTTCCGGCTCCTCGAGGAGAGCAAGCTGGCAGCGCTCCAATTTGAAACTGCTGCCGAGATCGCTCGCGACATCAGCAGCTCATTGGATCTCGATGAACTGCTGCACAAGGCGGTTGACTTGATCCGCGCTCGATTCAATTTTTATCACGCGGCTGTCTTTCTCAAGGACCTGCCGGGTGAGTTCGCCGTCATTCGTGAGGCAACCGGCGAGGCCGGCGCGCAGCTCAAGCGGACGGGTCACAAACTCGCCATCGGATCGAAATCGGTCGTGGGCTTTGTATCAGGCAACGGCGAGCCATTGATCGTCAACGATATCACCCGCGATGCCACATATTATGCAAATCCTCTTTTACCCGCGACGCGAGCGGAGGCAGCCATTCCTCTAAAAGTGAGTGACCGGATCGTAGGCGTGCTGGATGTTCAGAGTGAGCAAGCCTATGGTTTTTCAGACGACAACCTGCGCACCCTGCAGATCCTCGCGGATCAGCTCGCGATCGCGGTAGTCAACAGCGAGTTATTCGCGGAGACGCAGGAGCATCTGGCGCAGCACCGCCTCCTGCACCATATCACAACGACGGCCGCATCGGGTACCACGCTCGACGAGGCGCTGCAGTCCGCAGTCAATGGGCTGCAAGTTACGCTGGGCGGTGACCGGGTGTCAATCCTGTTGACAGACCGTGAAAAAAAGGTGCTTGTAGTTCGCGCCGCTGTGGGCTATGCAAGCAACGTATTTGATTTGCGAATCCCGATCGGAACCGGAATCACGGGTTGGGCAGCTGCGCATCGAAAACCGTTGCGGGTGAACAATGTGCTGCAGGATACCCGCTACATCGAAGGAAGCTCGAACACCCGCTCTGAAATGGCGATCCCGCTCCTCTATCGAAGTGAATTGCTGGGTGTTCTAAATGTAGAAAGTGAGCAGACCTCTGCCTACGCAGAGAATGACGAAGAGCTGCTGGGCACACTGGGCGGGAGCCTGGCAGCCATCATTGCCAATGCCCGACTCCTGGAGCAGATTCGAGCCCAGGCAGAGCGTGAGCGGGTCCTGTTCGAGATCAGTGACAAGATCCGTCGCACAACCGATATGGAAACCATCCTGGCCACCACAGCCAGTGAAATTACCCGGGCCGTTGGCGCCAACCGGGCGAAGATCAAAGTTGGTATCAAATCATCCAACGCGGAACAGAGAACAAGGTCGCGCAATGAGTAAACGCTTCTCCCTTGACGAGCTTCTCAAACGCATGGGCGGTTCATACATCATTGTCGTGCTTGTTGCGGCGCAGTTGATCGCGGTGGCGGGCGCCATTCCGGGAATGTTATCGATTCAGATCAACACTGTATTCCTGGAAGAGGAGCTGAACAACTTAGCGGGTCTGACCGGATTTCTGGCGATCCTGGCCACCGTCATTCTGGCCGTGCTGGGCGGATATTTCACGCGAACCGCACGCAAACGGCTCGATGATTGGTCAAATGGTCGCCTCAAGCAAGATCCCAAAGCGGAGTTGGAGGCCTGGCGTGAAATCACGAGTCTGACATGGCGACAGAGTATTGCCGCCATGTTCACAGTCTTCGGCGTCCTCATTCTTCCCATTTTCGTGATCACATATATACAAACCAGTGGGATCAATTCCCAGTTTCAGCCGACATCGCCAAACGCGACGGATCCCATTTTTGTATTGATCGGCAGCATCATCGCGATGGTTGGCTCTGTGGTCCTGCTTGTCTTTTTGATCGAGCAGTTCACTCAACCGGCACGAGTAGCGCTGCTTCCAAAAGATTTTGACACCCAGCTTTCTGGACGGGCCGGACAATTGCTGGTCAGCAAACTCAGCATCCTGATCCTTGGTCTGATCACGATCTCGGTGTTGCTAATTGCTCCACTGGGGTTTCAGCAGATCATGCGTCACATTTACGCGGAAACAAGCCCGATGGAAATTTACTCCAGCATGCAGGCGCAGTCGATACTCTTCGCCATCCTTGCGTTCGTCCTGGGCGTAGGCTTCACTCAGTTGGTTTCGCGGGCAATCACCGATCCCATTAATGAACTCATAGGCACCTTCAACAAAATTGAAAGTGGTGATCTCTCACAACGTGCCCAGGTCAACGCTACCGATGAGCTCGGTATTGTGACCATACAGTTCAATCGTATGTTAACCCGCCTCGAATCCCTGCAGACAACCCTGGAACAGCAGGTGCAGGAACGAACGAAGCAGCTCAAGGCATCCAATGACGTGGCGCGGGTTGCCGCGTCCAGCCTTGACCCGGATGAATTGCTCACCAGGGTTGTAGATCTCTTCCCGGAGCAATTTGGGTATTACTATGCCGCCGTCTATTTGCTCGACAGCAGCGAGAAATGGGCTGAACTCAAGCACGCCACGGGCGAGGCTGGCCGAGTACTCAAGCAAAATCATCACCGGCTGGAAGTGGCTGGAAAGAGCATGGTGGGCTGGGTGATTCGGGAACGAAGCGTCCGCATTGCGCAGTCGACCGCCGAAGAGAAACAACGTTTCGAAAATCCACTTCTGCCTTATACGCGTTCCGAGATCGCCCTGCCGCTCGTGGTCGGAAATCGCGTGATCGGTGCGCTGGATGTTCAATCGACGCACGAGGCAGATTTTGGCCCCGATGTGATCGAGACGATGCGAAATATGGCAAGCCAGGTAACGGTTGCCCTGGAGAATGCTCGTCTCTTCCAGGAGGCCCAAATGGTCATCAAGGAAATGCAGGCGGTCCAGCAGCAATATTTGCTGGAAGGCTGGAGAGCATTTACGGCCGAACACCAGGAAATGGAATATGCAGTCGGCGATGAATCGATCGAGAATGACAGATCGGTCGATTTTCCCATCAGCTTGCGCGATCAGGTGTTGGGGCAGATCACGCTGGAAGGCAAGGAAGATTGGTCTCTCGAACAACAATCTCTGGTAGATGCAATTGCCAAACAGGCTGCCGTGGCGCTGGAGAACGCACGTCTGGTCAGCGAAAGTCGCCAGGTGGCTGCGCGTGAGCGCATGCTTGCTGAGATCAACTCCAGAGTCTGGTCTTCCGCAACGATTGACGGCGTATTGCAGACGGTGATCAAGGAATTGGGCCGCCGACTCGATGTTGCGCAGGCCACGATTGAACTTGACATAGACGAAGAATAGATGTGGACAATCAAATGAAACGATCCGCCAATTCCTTGAACGAAATGCAGAAGTATGCCCTGACAGGCGTCGGGATCGGATTGCTGTTCCCTATCGCCGCCATCGTTTTCCGAATACTCGCTGCCGACCTGGCTTTCAGCCTTTCAAGTATTGCTGCGGTTCATACCAGCGATCCGCTTCTTTGGCTCATAGACACGGCTCCGATTTTTCTGGGACTCTTCGCATCGCTGGCCGGCAGAAAGCAAGACGAGGTGTATCAGCTGGTTCGGCTGTTGCGTGCCCGGGAAACCGATCTGTTGTCGCAGCAACAGGAATTGGAAACACACGTCGACGAGCGCACCGAGCGCTTATCCAAGAAAACCGAGCAATTGCGGTCGGCGTCCTATATAGCCCGGCAGACCGCGGAGATTCAGGATCTCTCCGCAATCCTCAATAACGTGGCGAATCTCATCACCGATCAATTTGGCTTCTACCACACAGGTATTTTTCTGATCAACGAAACGGGCGATCAGGCTATCCTTCAGGCAGCCTCTTCAGAGGGCGGAAGGCAAATGATCGAAAACGGACACGCGCTCTCCATAGGCACGCAGGGCATCGTCGGATATGTTGCCGGGCACAGGAAATCACGCATCGCCCTCGACGTTGGGACGGATGCCGTTTTCTTCAACAATCCCTACCTCCCAATGACCCGTTCTGAGGCAGCCATTCCCCTGATGATCCGGAATAAGGTTCTCGGCGTCCTGGATATTCAATCCGACAAACCACAGGCGTTCAGCCTGGACGATCTCGACATTCTTGAGACGCTGGCCGATCAGCTGTCCATTGCCATTGAAAATGCGCGCCTGCTGGACGAATCACAAGCAACATTGTTGCAGCTCGAGGCGCTCACAACTGTTCGCACGCGAGAGGCATGGAGTCAGAAGTTGTCGGGTCGGCACCGCGTATTCACGTACACCCCGCTTGGGCTGCGCGCCGAAAAACCGTCGCAGCTGGCAGGGAATGGCGTAGAGGTGCCACTGACCCTACGAGGACAAAGAATCGGCAAGATCTCGATCTCCCGCAGAAGTAACGAGTCACTCAGCCAGGTGGAAGAGGAAATCATTAGTGAAGTCGCGAGCCAGGCCGGGCTAGCCATTGACAATATCCGTTTGCTGGAGGATGCCACGCAACGAGCCAAACAGGAACAGATGGTAGGCAGGCTCGCAGCACGCTTCAGCCAGTCGCTTAATATTGATACCCTCCTCCAAACCGCCGCTCGTGAACTTGGACAGCTTCCCGACGTGGCTGAAGTATCTGTGTTCATTGGAAACGAGGCGCCGGAGACACCTGCCAAGCAAAATTCAAGGCAGAAACCGGATTAAGATGAATCTTCTACGAGACTCACGCAGCGACTTGAATACGCAGAACGAGCACCTGGCGAGAACTTTCTACGCCAACGGACGCTATAACACCCCGTTTCTGATTGTCACCGGGATCGGGTTTATTGCCATCTATTTCCTTACCTATCTCGGGATTTTTGGCCAGGCTGCGCCGCAGTTGATCTATGTTGGCTTGCTCACGATCGTACTGGCAGGTATGGAGCAGCTTTTGCTATCCCTCGCCCGCCGCGGCCGTGGCATTGCGGCGAATATGCTGGCCACAGCAATAGTTGGTGGTTTCGCCGTGGCACTCACTTTTTTGTGGGAAGGCATCGTTCCTGTTGCGATTCTAGTCAGCCTCATTACGCCTGTTACCGCTCTATGGGCCGGCTTTCCACGTCGATATATTCCAGCATTATTGTTGATCGCCGCCATCTTTGTCGCCGGGATCCTGGCGGTTGACAACTACACAACGTTTCCACGCTTACAAAACAGCACACCAGCAGCTATCGCAAGTTTTGCGTTCCTCCTTGCCACCGGGTTGTTGCTCGCGACCATCACGATCATTTCAGGGAACCGAAATTTCAAAAGTCTTCAGGCCCTGTTGCTCACTTCGTTTATCGCGATCGTAACAATTCCGACCATTATGGCTACCACATTGTCCACGATTGGAGCCTATACAACCAACCAGACCCAGACTTTCAACACGCTGAAGGCCATTAGCAACTTGAAGGCAAGTGAAGTCAGTACCCTCATCGATGATTTCGAACGCGACACAACGAAACTTCAAGGCGACCAGGGCTTTACCGTCAATGCGTTGAGTGTTCTCACGGATACCGATACTGACCCGAGCCTTCTGGAAAATTCAAAACGGGTGGTGCGGTCGCGGGCCGTAACGATTCTTGGATCTGCCGAAGTGCGGTATGTGGAAATCATGGTTCTCGATACACAGGGAAATGTGATTATTTCGACCATTCCCGGAAATGAGGGCCTGAACTACGAAAAAGAGTTGTTTTTCAGACAGGGAACTCTGGGAGTCTTTTCAGGGTTTAGTCATATTGCCGCGTTTGGAAACGCCAACATGGTTGTCTCCACACCGATGTATGGCATCGATGGACGCGTCATACGTGGCATCCTGGCTTTGCGATCTGACGCCGGGGACATACGCGAGGTGATGGAAAACACGCCCGGTTTTGAAAATGCTGAAACGTATCTGGTGGATAAGAATTTTCGGCCCGTCACAAACACTCGCCTGCCTTCCAATAAGGTCAGTACGCAGGCCTCCCTCGAGGCGATTCTGAACAATGTGAGCGATGGACAGGATATTTACGACAATTACAACGGCCAACCGGTGCTTGGTCATTACCAATGGTTTGATGAAATGCAGGTGGCGCTGATCGCCGAAGTGCCTTTGGACGATGTAGTTGCCAACTCCGTGAGGTCGCTGGTTGGGAGTGTGATCCTGGCACTTTTCGTGATCGCCATCGCGATTACAGCCGTAGCCATCTCGGCCCGATCGATCGTAGATCCAATTACCGATCTGGCCGAAATCACGGCAAACTTTGCAGCGGGAAAGTTATCTGCACGGGCATCCATAGACCGCCGGGATGAAATTGGCTCGCTCGCCCGAGCCTATAACTTCATGGCAGCACAATTCCAGGAGATCATCGGTGGACTCGAACAGCGCGTTTCAGACCGCACCCGCGACCTGGAGAGCCAAACCGATCGCTTGCGCGTGACCGCGGAAATCTCGCGGGATGTAGCTTCGGCTCGCGCCCTGAGTGAACTGCTCGAGAGATCCGCATCGTTGATCCGTGACCGCTTTGGTTTCGATCATGTTGGCATTTTCCTCCTCGATAGCAGCCGGGAGTATGCCGTGCTGGTTGCCTCCCCTACTGAAGCCGGAAGGCAAATGCTTGCCAATCGCTTCCAGATCCGTGTGGGTGAGATCGGCATGATCGGTCGCGTCGCTGCGACAGGCGAGCCTCGCCTGTCACTTAACACCGAGGCAGATTCGACCTACTTGAACAACCCGTTACTGCCAAATACACGCTCAGAGATGGCGCTGCCGCTCCGCGCGGAAAACAAGGTCATTGGCGTGCTGGACATCCAAAACGAAACCCCGAATGCGTTCAGCGATGATGTATCGATCATGCAAATTCTGGCCGACCAGCTGGCTGCCGCAATTGAACGTACACGTCTGTTGCAGGAAGTTGAGCGCAGTTTTCACGAGCTGGAAACCGCCTATGGGCAATATACCCGCCAGAACTGGAAGAATGTGGCGGAGAATACGCTGAAAACAAGGCTTGGGTATCGCTTCGATAATATCCGCCTTGAGAGCGCGAATGAAGTGCCGGAAATTGGAAAAGAATCCCTTGAAACGGGAACGATCGTTATCTCGAATGGGCACGATGACCAGGAACACAAACAAAACAGCGTTGCGATTCCGATCAAGCTGCGCGGTCACCCGATTGGCGTCATTACGTTGAAGCTCAAAGACGGGTATCCAGACGAGACAATTTCCACAGTCGAGCAGGCCAGTGAACGCCTGGCGGCTGCCCTGGAAAGCGCGCGCTTGTATGAGGAGGCTCGTCTGCGTGCAGACCGCGAACAGTCCATCTCGCAGATCGCTACAGCCATTAGCTCCTCCAGCGGCTATGAGGAGATCCTGCAAACCACGGTTCGTGAAATCGGCGCTTCGCTGCCCGATACCGAAGTTTCCATCGAGATTCTGGCTGACACAAGCGACAACAAACAATCCGCGTAAGCGAGCATGATTATGTTGAGTACACTTCGCAAATTCCTTGCAGCGCCCACGTTTCCCAACGATGAGAATAAGACCAGGTCGGCATACTACATTAACGCTGTGACCTTGGTCAGCGCGCCTTTCGTGTTTGCACTCGTTATCGTCCGCGTGTTGATTTTCCAGATAAGCATTATCGACCTGACGAATCTGATCCTTTTGGGAATCGTCGCCGTCCAGGCAATCGTTTGGATCATGATGCGTGCGGGAGCCGTCCAACTTGCCGGATATGCAAACATCATCCTGGTCTGGTTAGCCGGCACACTCCTGGCATTCACAGGGAGCGGCCTGCGCGGCAGTGGTTTTGTGAGCTACTTTGTGGTCATCCTCCTAGCTGGGCTGTTGGTGGGCGAGCGTGGCGCTCTGAGTATTGCCTTGCTTTCCGTTGTGAGCGCGTTCGCACTGGCTACCTGGGAAACCGGGGGCCGGTTACTAGATCCTGCTGACCCTCCCTTCGAAGTAGCCGGGGAGACGACTGTTCTCTTTCTCCTATCTGCATTATTTATTTCGGTGATCATCAACAGCCTTCGCCGTGCGCTGGATGTAACGACTGCCAACACCAAACAACTGGAGGCGGCTAACAAAGAACTGAGCGAATTCCGTGATGTCCTCGAGACACGCATTCAGGAACGCACAGCTTCATTGGAAAAACGGGCCGGTCAGTTGCAGGCGGTTTCGAGTCTCGCAAGGTCGATCGCGACCATGCAGGATCTGGACCAACTCCTTCCCCGCATTGCACGGCTCATCAGCGAGCATTTTGGTTATTATCATACCGGTATCTTCCTTACGAATGAAGCGCGAACCCATGCCGTGCTTCAGGCCGCCAACAGTGAAGGCGGCAGGCGGATGCTGGCACGTGAACACGAACTGCCGCTGGACTCCAGCAGTATCGTGGGATATGCCACCTCGCACGGCGAACCGCGCGTCGCGCTGGACACTGGAGCCGATAGCGTTTATTTTAACAATCCTGATCTCCCTGACACGCGCTCCGAAATAGCACTACCGCTGCGTGTGAGTGGGAGAGTCATTGGCGCCCTGGATGTGCAAAGCAAGGAAACCAACGCCTTCAGCGCGGACGATATTGAAGTTCTTTCCACACTTGCAGACCAGGTAGCGATCGCGATCGAAAATGCGCGTCTGTTTGGCGAGTCACAGCGTGCTCTCGCCGAAGCACGGTCAACATTTGAGCGCTATGTAAAACAGGATTGGAGCAACTTTGCCCACCAGGTGAGACGCACCGGTTATACCTTTGACGGCAAACATGTCATAGCAATGGATAGCTCGACAAAACGGGATCACCCGCGGGCGGCCCTGCAGACCGGAAGTCTGGTCCTTGAAAAAGGTGCAGTTTCCTCCATCTCCATCCCGATCAAGTTGCGCGGGCAGATCATCGGCATCCTGGATGTACGTTCCAGGAAAGGTCCACGCGAGTGGTCACGCGACGAGATCGTGCTGCTTGAAGCCGCGGCGGAGCGTGCAGCTCTGGCGCTCGAAAATGCTCGCCTGCTGGAGAGTGCCCAGCGGCGTGCGGCACGCGAACGCACCATCGGCGAGATCTCGGGAAAGATCGGTAGCGCCAGCGATTTCAATTCCATACTCCGTACGACGGTGGAGGAAATGGGCCGCCGGATTGGAGCGTCTGAGGTCATTTTCGAACTTGAGTCTGGCACAAGTCGGAATGGCGGAGAACAGTAGATGTTAGTGCAACAAGCACCTTCTCTCTCGATTTCATTTTCGAGCCTGTGTGGCGCCCTGGTCACGCGTGACGCGAGACCGTCACACTGCTCGCTTGCCCAGTGTATGGACCTGGAGCTAGAGTCAGTATGAATCGTTCTCTACGCTCTCCCTTCGAACGGTTCAGCCGCCTCTCATACTCGCGTAAGTTCGCGCTGATCACCCTGGTGTTCCTGATCCCGGTGTTCGCATTCCTGCCGCTTGTTTCTGATCAACTCACGAATATTGACAGATATGGATTCAGCGAACGAGCTGGCACCATTTATCTACGTTCACTTTGGAATTTCTCTGAGGACCTCCGCACATTCGCAAACATCGCCCAGAAGTACTCCACCGGGAAAGCCCAGCTTTCCGAATTGCAGCAGGCACAGTCGAGGACGGATGCCAGCCTCGATGATCTGGGCGCCATCCATACTGAGTATGGCAGTTTGCTAAATGATGCAAATCATTGGGAACAAATTCAAACTCAATGGCTGGCTCTCAAAATCTCCAGTCAGAACGCAGATTGGCCAGAATTCGAATTGAATCAGTCGGCCCTTTTCGAAAGCGTCGCGGCGCTGACATCCCTGGTTGGAGATACTTCATACCTGATCCTCGACCCGACTCTCGACACCTATTACTTGATGGACACGGTTCTGATCAAGGCCCCCGAAGATCAGCGGTTGATTTTTGAGTCGTATCAGATTGCGCGGCGGGGTGTTGAAGGCGGTTCATTGACTGCCGAGGAACGGACGCTGCTGATCTCGACAATCGGCCGTCTGGAGGCAAACCTGGCGGCCATAGAGCGTAACATAGGCGTTGCCGTTCAGAATGATCCAACGGGTAAGATACAGCCGATCATTTCATCACCTCTCCAGGACTATCAAACGACTCTGGGCGTATTCACAGATCTTGTCAGCGCGACCTTGAACGATGCGGCAGCGCTGGATCCTGCCAACTCGAGCAATGTGCTCACAGCCCTGGAGTCGGCCTATGATGATCTGCATACAGCCAGTTCGACATTGTACGGTGCAGCCTCGGCCGCTCTGGAGATGGGGATTCAATACCGCATCGATACGTCAAGCCAGCGATTGATCTGGATGGCCATCATTGCATCGCTCGGCGTTGTGAGTGCATTCCTGATTGGGCGTTCCATGATGAGATCGATCAGCCGGCCGCTGGTAGATCTGATCGGAGCCACCGAACGCCTTTCGGGCGGCGACATGTCCACTCGGGTCACCGTGAGTGACACTGGTGAAATTGGACGGGTTGGAATCGCCTTCAACCAGATGGCTGAAGAACTGGCGCGCGATAAAGCGATACTGATTTCGCGTACGTCAGAATTGGACACAGCCCGAAACCAAAGTGAGAAACGGGCACGTGATTTGCAGGCCATCGCTGAAATTTCTCGACTCATTTCGAGCGAGCAAAGACCCGACTTGCTCCTGCCTCTGATCGCCAGGCTGGTAAGCGAAAAGCTCGGCTTCGAACATGTGGGATTTTTCCTTCTGGATGACAGCCGCAGGTTTGCCATTCTCCAGGCAACCAGCCAGGAGTATCGGAAGGATGACTCAATCGGGAAGACCCGATACAAGATCGGCGATCCTGGAATCGTGAGTGCAGCGATCATTAGCGGCAGACCACAAATCGAATCGATTGTCGACAGCCGTCAAGCCAACACCGCAGATGCGTTCCTCCCCGAGGCCCGCTCTCAGATGGCTCTTCCCATCCGCCAGGGCGAACAATTGATCGGCGCGCTGGATATACGGAGTGTCCGTTCCAGGGCCTTCTCATTTGATAACATCGAAGTTTTTCAGGTTCTTGCGAGCCAGGTCGGTATTGCAATCCAAAATGCACGTCTCTATGAACAAAATGTGCAAGCGCTCAAGGATACCGAGGACGCGTATCGCAGGCTTACCGGCAGCACCTGGAGCGGTTTGGTGCAACAACTGGATATCAAAGGGTTCGCCTATGACGGAGTGAGCAGCCGCGCTTTGCCAGAGGCAAGCGTGCCACACAAAACTGCTCTCCTGTCGGTGTCGGTCACAGTTCGCGGGCAGGTAATTGGCAACCTGCGATTGAACCCACTCGATCCGAATCGGATCTGGACAGACGATGAGATTGCCATCGCCCAGGCGGTTGCAGAACGCGTCGCGCTGGCTCTGGAAGCGGCACGCCTGCTTGAAGATGCGCAGAAGCGTGCCTCACGCGAATCCTTCCTTTCGGAAATGGCGTCAAAACTTAGCACGTCGTTCCAATTGGATTCGATCCTGCGTGATACAGTGGAAGAACTGGGCCAGTCCCTGCATGGTTCCACGGTCTCCTTCCAGCTCGTTGACCCGTCGTCCGCGCCCAAAGCAGAAAATTCGAACGGACGAAAGACGGGAGCGGCGTAAGAAATGGGACACATGGATAATTCTCAGCCCTCCGAAAAACACACCACTTCCATAGCACAACTGTGGCAGGTGCTGACCCGCCCGCATCCCTCCATCCAGGAAATTGGCGAACGGCGTCTTGCGCAGTTGGCGATCTCGCTCGTTTTCAGCATCGGGGCATTCAATCTGTTGGGCTTTCTCGTCAGCGCAGGCGGCAACGGATGGATGAACGCGCTTGCCGGATTCGGAACTGCCTTGCTTGGATTGCCGCTCGCATATGCGTTCGCAAGATCTCGAAACTATCGTGCTGGCGCGTTTGTGTGTTCTGTGATCTTCGCCTTATCGGCATATGTCAACATTGCAATGGGAAGAGGTGCAGCTGATGTAGCGACCAATGTCCTTGTGTTTGTTCCGTTAAGCCTGATTGTGGCAAGCACATTCCTGGCTCTTTGGTCAACTGTGCTTCTGATCGGCTTGAACGTTGGCGCACTGTTTCTGCTGCCACTTCTGGGAGTGCCGCAGCCCGTGGGTCTTACGATCCTGTTGGCAGGCATCATCACGGTGATCGGGGTCGTGCTCATGGGGCTGGCCAATTTCAGAAATCGGACGGAATTATTAAGACTGGAAGATGTCCGCCGAATCAACCAGAAGCTGGAGAACATCACGGCAAATCTTGAACAACGCGTGAACGAGAGAACGGTCGAACTCGAAAGCGCCAACCAACAGACCTCGCGCCGGGTCGCACAGCTGCAAACCATCACAGAATTATCCGAAAGCATCGCCCAGTTTCAGGATCTCAATGAATTATTCTCTGCCACATCCGGTCTGATCAGTGAACGATTTGGGTTCTATCATGTCGGTATCTTCCTGGTCGATGAGGCTCGTCAGTATGCGGTGTTGCAAGCCGCCAACAGTGAAGGCGGACAACGTATGCTGGCGCGATCGCACCGCCTCAAGCTGGGAACAGGAATTGTGGGTTTTTGCGCTCAAAGCGGACATCCCAGAATCGCTCTGGATGTCGGAGCAGATGCCGTCTATTTTAATAACCCTGACCTGCCAGAGACACGCTCCGAAGCAGCTCTACCGCTCAAATCGCGCACCAACACCATTGGCGTGCTGGATGTGCAAAGTACGGAATCGGCCGCTTTCACGGACGACGACCTGCAGGTGCTGACCACGCTCGCCAACCAGGTCTCGATCGCTCTGGAAAATACGCGCTTGCTGACCGAGACTCGTGCCGCTCTTGCACAGGTTCAGGAAGTATATGACGAGTTCACGCGGGCGGAGTGGAGCCGCACCGTATCCAAAGCCGAGCAGCCTGGTTTCCGCTATCACATAGGCAGGATCGAGATGCTCGAGAACGCTCTCGATCTCCCGGAGGTCGCCTCGGCAGCGCACAGCGGGCAAATCGAACCGAGCCTGGCCAGCGGGTCTACAGAGAAGCGAACACAGGTGGCAGTCCCGGTCAAGATTCGTGGAGAAGTGATCGGTGTCATCCACATTGAATCCAATGATTCGTCACGGGCCTGGAAAGAGGACGAAATTCGATTGGTAGAGGCAGTTGCTGAGCGTGCAGCGCTGGCGATGGAGAATGCACGTTTGTTCCAGGATGCGCGCCGTCGAGCAGCCAAGGAACAGGCCATCTCACAGGCAACTTCACGCATCAGCAGCGCGCTCAATATCGAGAACATCCTGCACACAACTGCAGAAGAAGTGGAACGTGTATTGGGAGGTTCCGAAGTGCTAATTCGTTTCCAGGATAAGGAGCAATCGTGAACTCCCCTCAACCTGCGTCCCACTCTTCTGCACGCCAGCTCTCCCGGCGCGAGCTATGGACTGTCCTGTTGATGGTTATCGTTGCAGGTGCGCTGGTCTTGGAGCCCCTCTGGATCAACGGAGCGAGTCTGTCGAATGCGCTTCTCTGCATATCCCTGATCGGTTCGATCACTCTGCTGGCGCTCCCGCGCGCATCCTTTGGCCGCGTTCTGGCGTGGAGTTCTCTCGCAGCTGTAGCTTCCGCCTTCCTGGATCTGTATGGACCTGTGGGACGCCTTCCCCTAACCTATCCATTTGCACGGCTTCTCCTGACCCTGGCTTTTTTGCTTGGGTTTGTGATGCTGCTTTCCAGGAATTTCTCCTCTTTCAACATTCGCACCAAGATCATTCTGGGAATTCTGGGAACTGGAGGCGCGGCGCTCGGCATCTTTTCTGCACTTGCGATCGTCCAGGCGGGCATTATCACCTCGTCTCTATCAGGGCGTCTCGAAGAGAGCGTACGCGCGCTGGCAGAAGAACAACTGCGGGGTACCGTTGGCGCACAGGCTGAGCTTGCAGACAAATCCTTTAGCGACGTACGCACTGCGGTCGAAAGTTTTGCTCAAAATTGGATTGCACTACAGGCACGCAAGGATGTCTTGAGCCAGGGCCAGTACTGGGATGCCTCGAAGGGCGTTTTTCAGCTCGACAACGGAAATTTCAGCAATTTGTTAACTGATGTTTCCTCCCTGTATGTTCCTCCTGAAACCGAGTGGAATGAAGCGCTTGTCGTTGATATGAACACATCGGCATATCTGGATTTTTATGCGCCGACCGTGATGGAAAAATTTCCATCGCTGCTCGCCATGTATGCCATCGATACCAGGGGGGTTGTCCGCTATTATCCAAATATCAATCTGGCCGCGGTGCTTCCAACCGGCTTTGACGCACGGCAGCGCCCCTACTATCTGATCTCGTCGCCGCTCTTCAACCCGAAGCGGCAGCCGCGTTGGACGATCCCGTACGTGGATGCGACGGGTGGTGGGCTCGTGGTCACGGTCGCTGTGCCGGTGTATACAAGCAGAGAGTTTCGCGGCATCGTCGCGGCCGATATGCAGCTTTCCACGCTTACTGAGCAGATTGGCACGATCAAAATCGGTGAGAGTGGTTATGCATTCATGATCGACGACGCCGGACGTGTCCTCTCTATGCCGGCGCCCGGATACAAGTTGTTCGGCCTTGATCCACAGGACATCACCGTCGAGGAGTTCTTCAAGGTTACCGTGCTTGGGCTTGGCGGGGAGGAGTTGAGAGCTGCCACATCACGCATGGCGGCAGGAGGGCGCGGGCTTCTCACTTTCCGTTTTGAAGGCGTGAATTACTATATTTCGTTCGCTCCGATTGAGGCAAACGGATACAGCCTTGCGCTGGTGGTGCCCGTCGAGGAGTTACAGAGCCAGATCATCGCCGCCCAGAAAACAACGCAGGCCCAATTTACATCTGGCCTTCGAACAGCAATTATCATTCTGCTGGGCTTGCTTGTATTCTCGATCTTTATCAGTCTGGCGATCGGACAGGTGATCGCAGCGCCGGTGGGGCGGTTGACCCAGGTGGCGAATGAGATCGTGGACGGAAACCTGTCTGCCCAGGCTGCTGTTTCTTCGCAGGATGAAGTTGGAGCACTCGCCCAGGCATTCAACACCATGACGACGCGCCTGCGAGAAACACTGCAAGGGTTGGAACAGCGCGTGGAAGAGCGCTCGCGCGAGCTTAGGATTGCAAACGAGCGCAATGAGCGCCGCGCGCGCCAGTTCGAAGCCATTGCGCACATCGCTGCCACGGTCAGTTCGACACGTGATCTGGATACGCTGCTCACACAGGTAACCACGGCGATCAGTTCGCGGTTTGGCTTCTACCATGTTGGGGTCTTTCTGCTCGATCCCCGCCGTGAATACGCTGTTCTGAGCGCCGCCAACAGCGCGGGTGGTCAGAAAATGCTGGCCCGCCACCACAAGCTGCGGGTTGGGGAAACCGGCATCGTCGGATTTGTGACCCACACCGGTAAGCCGCGCATCGCGCTCAACACGGGCCAAGATGCCGTCTTCTTCAACAATCCGGATCTTCCTGAAACGCATTCTGAGGTCGCTCTGCCCTTGCTGGTCGAGAATTTCGTGATCGGAGCGCTCGATGTGCAGAGCACCGACGCCAATGCCTTCAACCAGGAAGATGTCAATATTTTGACGACGCTTGCCGATCAGGTGGCAATTGCCATTCAGAACTCACGTCAATTTGACGCCACGCAAAAGGCTCTTGCAGAAGCAGACGCCGTCTCACGGCAGTTTGTCCAAAGCGGCTGGAAGCAGTTCACCAGATCTCAAAACCTGATCGGTGTTCATCACACGGGCGCCAAGGCAACCTTACTGTATACAGGCAACGGCGACGGCAAGGGTGACGACCATCTGCAATTTGAACAGGAACGAACGAGGAATCAGCGAGGCAGCTTCATTTCGCTCCCCGTGAAATTACGCGGTGAAGTGATCGGAGCTGTGGAAGTCCGTTCCCCCGATAACCAAAGTTGGAATCAGGATGATCTGGATGTCGTGACCGCCATCATCGAACGAGCCGCCATCGCGATGGAAAATGCACGTCTGCTTGCAGAGAGCCAGAAACGGGCCGCGAAGGAACGCACGATCGGTGAAATCTCTGCCAGGATCAGCGCCCAGAGCGATATCGACGAACTGCTCAAGACCGCGGCCCAGGAGTTGAATCGAACACTCCCCGGCGCAGAGATTGCCATCCAATTGAATGATCATGAGGAGCACCAATGATCAGGCGCCTGTTCGCCCCACCAATATTTGAGACTGATGAGGAGAACTTCCAAGCGAAGTTTATCAACTGGACAGCGTGGATCCTTCTGCTCTTGCTGGCGGTTTCGATGGTTTTCCAGATACTCTATGCGACTCCCGATTTGACCATCGTTGTGCTTCCGGCCCTTATGGGAGTCATGTCACTCAGCCTGTATCTGCTCAAGCGAAAATACTTGCGGTTAAGTGGAATCATCATTGTCGTATTGCCATGGATTGGCATTACATTCCAGGCATTTACGGCAGAAGGTGTAAAGGATGTAATTGTCGTCGCATACATTGCAGTTGCCCTGCTGGCCAGTCTTGTTATCAGCTGGAGAACGAGTGTATTGATGATTGTTCTCAGTATTATTACAATAGTTGCGCTTGGGATCCTGCAGAAAAACGGTTTTATACGCGACGCTTTTCAGCCGCCAGACCAGTACGCGCGTGACCTGTCAATCATTTTTGCTGTGATTGCGGCGCTCATCTATTTCAGCACCACCAGCCTGAGAGATGCGGTTCGGCGTGCCAGTACAAGCGAAGAGGGTTTGATCAACTCCAACAAGGAGTTGCAGGAGCTCAATCAGAACCTTGAGCAGCGTGTATCGAGCCGTACTGCCGAGCTTGAGCTCGCCAATCAACGAAACGAGAAACGAGCGCGGCAATTTGAAGCCATTGCACAAGTGGCCCGTGCCACGACCTCGGCCATGAAGATGCAGGATCTGCTTCCAAGGCTTGTCCAGGTCATGAGTCAACAATTTGGTTTCTATCACGCCGGCATCTTCCTTTTGGATGAGGACAAGGAGTTTGCCATCCTGAGTGCTGCCAATAGCGCAGGTGGACAACGTATGCTCCAACGCGGACACCGGCTTGCCTTTGGGCAGACGGGACTGGTCGGCTTTGTGGCAGCCACGGGAAATCCACGCATCGCTTTGGATGTAGGCGACGACGCGATCTTCTTTGATAACCCGGATCTTCCCGAAACCCGTTCTGAACTCGCCCTGCCGCTGCGTGCCGGCCGTGAGATCATCGGTGTGCTCGATGTACAAAGCAAGGAACCCAATGCATTCCAACCGGAGGATATTGAGGTGTTATCCACGCTGGCAGATCAGGTCACGATCGCGATTCAAAATGCGCGCTCCTTTGAAACCACACAGCAGCTGCTCAGCGAGGCACAGAAGACATCTGGCGCCTATTTACAGGATTCATGGAAGGTTCTGCAATCGCAGGAAGCACATACAGGTTATCAAGTGATTGCGAATACATTGAAACGACTCTCCCAGCCCATCGTATCGCCGCAGATCAATCAGGCGTTGGCAAGCAAGGTAACGATTGCAGAATCCGGTCAGAAACCTGTCTTCGCCGTGCCGATTCGCCTGAGAAATGATGTGATCGGGGTGATCAATATCCGACTTTCGGAGGAACAGGAAATCGACCCGGATGATATCGATATCACCGAAGCAGTCGCAGAACGCCTATCGCTTGCGATCGAGACGGCGCTCCTCCTCAAAACGACCCAGCGACGGGCCGACATTGAGCGCATGACATCCGAGATCTCAGGCAAGATCAGTTCCACTACACAGTTCGAATCCATCCTGCGCACGGCAGCTGAGGAATTAAGCCGCGCCCTGGGTGGTTCTGAGGTGATCGTCCAGTTACAGTCTGCCGAATCCGCGGAGCAGACCAGCGAAAGTTCAATGGTATAGGTAATAGTGATGTCCATGCTCAAGGAACGTTACTCTGGATTGGCTAAAACGGAAAGACGAATCTTCTGGATCCTGTTGATCGCGTCCATCCTACTGGGCATATTTGCCGCGAGTGGCTTTAATACATTTCTGCATGCTCCCAATCTTCAGATCCGCATCGGGTATGGCATACCCGCGCCGCTGGCTGTTATTGCTTTCGTCTGTGCGCTGCTGATTTTCTTTGGCAGGAACGCAGCTGCATCATGGCTTCTGATTATTGGATATTTATTCGGAATTCTCGCGACCGTGTCACAGGCGGAAGGATATGGTATCCCGGCTGGTTTTGTTCTGCTCGCCATTGCCCTATCAGTGCCGCGTCAGTTGACAAAAGGACGGACTGCCGCGGCGGCAATGGCCGCTGGAATGATTGGCACGCTCGCGATTATCCTCGTCGATACGTTTTGGAGCCTGCCTCGTGTCCCTGTCTCGGAAGGGGAGGTTAACTTCGCCCGAGCCGCCGCGGTGGTCTTGGGTTTCATCGTGCTGTTGACAGTAGCCCTTCAATTTCGCGATTTTTCCATCCGCTCCAAGCTTCTGATCCTGGCACTGGGAACCGGCTTGATTTCCATTGTGCTGATCGCGTCCGCTTCGACGATCTTCACCCAGGAAGCGCTCCGTGCTGGTACCAGGAACTCGCTGGCCGAGGCGGCGCGCCACTCGATCGAAAAGATCGATTCGTATATCGAGTTTAGCACACATCAAATTCAATCGGATGCACAGTTACCCGCAGTCATCGCCTATCTAAAAGCGACCCCGAAAGTGCAGGACGAACAACAGGAGGAAGTGCTCGCCCTGTTCAATGCCCTGGCACAGAGCGATCCGCTGAATATTGGCTCTTATGCCCTCCTAAGCAGAGGCGGCGTTGACCTCGTGGACACGTACACCGATGATATCGGTCTTAACGAATCGGACCGTGATTACTTCATCGAGCCGATGACCAATGGTGTGACATTCGTATCCCCGGTTCGCTACTCGCCAACATCGTCGGACCATGCCTTTGATATCGCCGCGCCCGTCTTTGATGTTGATGGAAGTATTCTCGGCGTGCTGCGCGTTCGCTATCGAGCATCGGTCCTGCAGCAGATACTTGGTGAGAACAATGGCATCGCCGGAGAAGAATCCTTTGGGATCTTGCTGGACGAACAGAACATCATTCTGGCGAACGGGAACGATAGCACCTGGATTTCGCGCACATTGATTCCGATCGAACCGGGCGCTTACGATCGATTAAGAGCAGAAAACCGGCTGCTGGATAGTCCGCCCACAAAACTATCTCTTGACATGCCACTTTTTTCAAGCCATCTGCAACAACTATCTGCACAGCAGCCATTCTTCGTGGGTTCAGATGCGGCCTGGGGAAGCCTGGTAGACGTCGCGGTGGCGAATTCATCTCTCACAAGCTGGAAAGTTGCATATGTGCAGCCCCAGGCAATTTCACTGCAAATCATCACCCGCCAAAATCAACTCCTTGTGAGTATTGCCCTCGTGACGGGTTTGTTGATCGCCCTGGCGGGCTTTCTGGTGGCAAACACGATCACCAAGCCGATTTTGGCGCTTACGACCACTGCAGAACAAATCGCTGGCGGAGATTTTTCCGCACGCGCATCCGTCCAGGCCAAGGATGAAATCAATAGCCTGGCCGTGTCGTTCAACATGATGACGGATCATCTGAAAGACACTCTAGGTAATCTGGAGCAACGCGTGGCCGAACGTACGGCCGACCTCGACATGGCTCGCCTGTTGAGCGACCGCCGGGCAGGAGAGCTTCAGCACATCAGTGAAATCTCAAGGATCATTTCATCCGAGCAGAAGCTCGACACACTGCTCTCGATGGTCACCCGCCTTGTCAGTGATAAGTTCGATTTCTATCACACGGGCATCTTCCTGATCGACGATACACGGCAATATGCGGTGCTTCAAGCTGCCAATAGCGAAGGCGGACAAAACATGCTGGCACGCGGGCACCGCCTGGAAGTGGGACATACCGGTATCGTTGGAAACGTGGCACAAACGGGACTACCCCGAGCGGCCCTCGACGTTGGATCGGATGCAGTTTACTTTGACAACCCTGACCTGCCCCGAACTCGCTCCGAAATGGCGCTGCCACTCATTGTGCGAGGCATCACCATAGGCGTGCTCGACGTCCAGAGCACGAAGCCAGGCGCGTTTACTGAAAGTGATGTTAAAAACCTGAGCATTCTGGCTGACCAGATTGCCATCGCCATCGATAATGCGCGCCTCTTTGGGCAGAACCGGCAGGCGCTCGCTGAAGTCCAATCACTCTATAATCAATATTTGCGCCAGGAATGGCTAACCTTCAATCGGCAGGAGACACAGGTTGGGTATATCCAATCTTCGATGGGCGGCAGGCCGCTTCATCGACCGACCGATTCGGAAGAGATTCGTCTGGCGCTCCAGCAAGGCAGCGTTGTTGTGGTCGAAGGCCAGGGCGAAAAGTCGGTCCCGGCGATTGTGGTACCCGTACGATTGCGCGGCCAAACCATCGGCGTCTTGGATATCAAGGCGCCCACCCAGAATCGACGCTGGAGCCCGGATGAGATCAAACTCGCCCAAGCCATTTCGGATCGCCTCGCGCTGGCGCTGGATAACGCACGGCTCCTCATCGAGTCACAACGCCAGACTGCCAAGGAGCAAAAGATTGGCGAGGTGACTGCCAAGATCGGGGCGTCGATCAATATGCGTAACGTACTACAAACCGCTGTCGAAGAATTGGGACGCGCCCTGCCGGGTTCGGAGGTCATCATTCAATTCAATAGCAACGGAAAGCAGGCGAACGATGTTTAAGCGGTTTTTCGCATCCCCTGAAGATCAGGATCCGACGTTCATTGCGCTTGTTCGGAACATCCTGATATTTACATTGGCAGCGACAGTATTGTCAGGCATCGCGGTTGCCGTTACGGCCCGTTCGGTTGCCTTGCAGATCACGCTTGTGGCTCTGACCACGGCGATGATCCTGGAGGGTATAGCTCTCTTTTTCAGCTTCCGCAACAACGTGCTACTGGCAAAGATCTTCATTCCACCGACTCTCATTGTTGCAATTACGATCATCGCACTAAACACGAATTCACTGCACGATATATCGGTTGTTGCTTTTCCTTTGATTATAGTAATCGCTACACTCCTGCAAGGAAAACGTGCCGCGATAGTCACCACCCCACTAACCATCGCTGCCATTATTCTCTTAGGTACCCTGGACATGCTGGGAGTTACCCAGGCAGCAGTTGCTCGAAGAACCGGAATTGACGATATTGTTGCCGGTTCCATCTTTCTTGCTACCACATCTGCGATTCTCAACCTGCTGGTTTCACGTTTGCATCGTGCGGTCGCACAAGCCGAGGCAAATGAACACGCCCAGCTGCAAGCCATTCAGGAATTAAAGGCGCTCCAGGTCTCGCTGGAACACAGAGTCCAGGAGAGGACTTCTGAATTAACGCAACGTGGAACGGAACTGGAAGCGATCAACAGACAGATGGAACGGCGCGCCACACAATTCGAAGCAGTAGCGCAGGTTACGCAATCCATTACGTCAATTCGTGATTTGCGTGAACTCCTACCTCGCATCGCGGCAGTGATCAGCGAAAAGTTTGGGTTTTACCATGTAGGCGTTTTCCTACTGGATGAGGCCAATGAATACGCCGTCCTGACCGCCACCAATAGCGAAGGTGGAAAAAAGATGCTCGAAAGAAAACATCGCCTGCGTGTTGGCGAGCAAGGCATTGTGGGGAATGTGACGGCAGCAGGAACGCCGCGTGTCGCCATGGATGTGGGTAAGGACGCGGTGTTCTTCAATAATCTCGAATTGCCAGATACCCATTCCGAGATGGCCCTTCCCCTGATGAGCAGGAATCGCGTGGTTGGTGCGCTCGATGTGCAGAGTACGAAACGTGGAGCCTTTACACCGGAAGACGTGCAGATGCTGAGTCTCCTGGCCCATCAGGTCAGTCTCGCGATAGAGAATGCCCGCCTGTTTGACGAAACCCGCCGGGCCCTCTCTGAGGCAGAAGCCATTGGCCGTCAAAATGCACGTCAGGCATGGAGCAAGCTGCCTGTCGAACAAAACCTCCTGGGATACCGGTACACACAGGCCGGCTCGTCACTACTCGACAGTCCCGTCGATTTAACGGAAGCAGCCAACGGGCAGCGCTCTCGTAAAGAAACGGAATCTAGCCGCGTCGTCGTGCCGATCGAGCTGCGCGGCGAGACCATCGGCACACTGGTCATCCAGTCGCCTGCCAGCCATGTCATGAATGACGATCAAATGGATCTCATCCGGGCGGTGGCAGAGCGTGTTGCGATCTCTGCCGAAAACGCGCGCTTATTCGATGAGACCACCCGCCGCGCCGAACGCGAACGACTGGTGTCTGATATTACGGGTAAGATCCGAAGTGTGAATGATCCTCAATCCATGATCCAGACGGCGATGGAGGAACTGCGCAGGGCGTTGGGGGCTAGCCGTGTCGAAGTTGTGCCACAGTCTGTGAAGGACGCTGAAGAAGGACCTTAGGAGAAATACTATGGGTTTTGTAATTGCAATGTCAAATGAAAAAGGTGGTGTCGCAAAGACCACATCCACTTTATCGCTGGGCGCCTCTCTTGCGGAACTCAACCATAAGGTCCTGCTGATCGACCTTGATCCCCAGTCGAATCTAAGCCTCGCATTAGGGCTGGAATCGGGGGAGGCAGAGATCACCTCAGCCAATGTATTGATCGAAAACGCGGCTCTACGGACCGCCATCCGCCGCACCGAGGTGCAGAACCTGGATCTTGTGCCGTCTCATGCGCGCATCGAGACGGCAGAACAGTTCCTGCCCATGCGCAGCCATTACCTGTCGACGCTTCATAATGCGCTGGCGGCAGCCGACGTCAAATATGACTATGTACTGCTCGACTGTCCTCCCGCGCTGGGCGCGATCACGTTGAATGCGCTTTCAGCGGCTGATCTACTGATCATCCCAACCCAGGCGGAATATTTTTCAGCGTACGCATTAAGAAACATGATGGGATCCATTCGTCGCGTGCGACAGGAGAGTAACCCCAAGCTTGCTTATCGGATCCTTGTCACTTTATTGGATCGCCGTAACCGGACCCATCGCAACATCTTCGAACAATTGCAAACGACGTTCGGGCAGGGCGTATTTACCACCGTTATTGAGGTCGATACCAAACTTCGTGAAAGCCCCATTGCCGGTATCCCCATTACCCAATACCGACCGACGAGCCGGGGTTCGCAACAGTACCGTGTTCTCGCTCAGGAGTTAATCGAGTATGCCAAAGAAGAAGCCAATCGCCAAGCGGCTTGATAAGCTATTCCAGGATCTAACCCCTGAGTCGCCTGCGGAGATGCAGAAGGCTTCGAAAGCGCCCGAGCAGGCGCCTGCAAAGCGCGCACCTGCAGACCGATCAGCGACGACTCCTGTAGAAACTGTACCCGCGACCAGGGTGCAGCGGGCATTGCAGCCCGTCTCGGCGGATGCCACGCCTGTGCTCGATGCCTCCAAAATGTCGCTTGCGTTTCAATCGGGCCAAAACGCCTGGGCCACACTGCAGGTAGTCGACGAGACCCAGGACCGGCATTGGAGCCCCGATGAGCAGTTGCTGGTCAAGCAGGTGACCGATCAGCTTTCGCTGGCGCTTGAAAATGCACGCCTGTTCCAGGAAACACAGTCGCGCGCTGAAGAGCTTGCTGTTCTTAATGAAATGGGCAATGACCTTTCCACGCTGCTCGATCCGAAGGCGATTGCAGAGGTAATTTACAGGCATACATCGCGCCTGATGGATACGACGTTTTTCTTTGTCGCATTGTATGACGAATTCAGTCAGGAAAAATCGTATCCCGTTGCGTATGAGCAGGGCGAACGAATTTACAGGCGTGCGAGCAGGGTGACTGGCTCGGGCTTCACCGATCACATTATCCGCAACAAGAAGGCCATCTACGCACCCGACGTGCTGGAACATATGCAGCAGCTTGGCACTGAATTCCCGGCACTGACCAATGACGATACGCCATCCAGGTGCTGGCTCGGTGTTCCCATGCTTATCGGTGACCGCGTTCTCGGCGTCATTTCTGTGCAAAGCGTCACGCAGGCATATTTATATGACGAACACGATCGCGATATCCTCACCACGATTGCCAGTCAGGCCGCGATTTCACTTGAGAATGCCCGGTTGTTCGAGGAAGCGCAGCGCCGTGCACAGGAAACAACCGCTCTTGCCGAAGTAGGGCGCGAGATCTCAGCCACGCTGGAATTGGAACAGGTTCTCGAACGCATTGCTAATTATGCCCGTGACCTGCTTCAGACTGAGACCTGTGCAGTGTATCTCCCAGACTCCAGGGGCGCTGACTGGCGCGCCATCGCCGTTGCAGGTATCGATACTGAAAAAATCCATAATGATCCGATACGCAGCGGGCGTGGGATTCTTGGTTCCATCATTCAAACACGCCAGGGACGGATCGCCAATGACGCTTCCAATACGGCAGATGCTGTTGCCTTTTTCGGCGGGGGCACGAAGGATTCTGAGCACCTGATGGGTGTCCCGATCCTCGTGAAAGACAGGATTACCGGTCTCATGGCTGTCTGGCGCACGGGCGAAGGGAAGAAATTTACATCCACAGAGCTGAACTTCCTGGGAAGCCTGGCACAGCAGGCCGCTATCGCCATCGAGAACGCGCGTCTGTTCGAGGAAACGCAAAAATCCGAATCGGAATTGCGCGCCCTGTTTGCGTCGATGAACGATGTGATCATTGTATACGACAGGAATGGGCGTTACGTTCGCATTGCCCCGACAAACCCGTCGCTGCTCGTTCGCCCACCCGATGAAATGGTCGGGAAATTTATCCAGGATGTCCTTCCGCCAGATTTGCATGGCATATTCATGGGAGCGATCCAGGATTCATTAAACAGCAACCGTACCATCCGTGTCGAATACCCGCTTTCGATCGCCGGGACCAATCTTTGGTTCGACGCTAATGTTTCCAGATTGAACGAAGATCAGGTTTTCTGGGTTGCCCGCGATATCACCGACCGCAAGATCAACGAACTGACGCAGATCGCCATCACCCAGATCTCCGAAAGCGCGCTTTTATCCAGAACCATTGATGAGCTGTTCACATCGATCCATGAAGCAATCAGACCTTTACTGCCCGCCGACAACATCTTTGTTGCCCAATACGACGCGAAAACGAACCTGATCACCTTTCCTTACCATGTCGATGAAATGGATACCGAATGGGAACCGCGCAAACTTGGCCGTGGACTGACGAGTTATGTCATCCGCACGGGAAGATCACTGCGTACAACGCCAGAGATCTTTGCAGATCTTGAGGCGTCTGGAGAGGTAATCAATGATGGCGCCCGCAACATCGACTGGCTCGGCGTGCCACTGCGAACGAAGCAGGCTGTCACGGGCGTCATAGCCATTCAGACGTATGTGCAGGACACAGAGAGGATCACAGAACGGCATCAGGCGGTGCTTAGTGTTTTAGCATCCCCGATAGCGTCTGCCATCGAACGGTTCCTGGCAGAGCGCGAGATCCAAAAATTCAAACTTGGTATCGACCGCTCTGAGAACGCCGTATTCATCACTGACACCAGTGGCGTCATCCAATATGCCAACCCGGCGTTCGAAACAGTTTACGGATTTAGCCCAAGTGAAGCCATTGGCAAGACCCCGCGCATCCTGAAATCCGGCCTTATTCCAGCCGAGCAATATGTCGCTTTTTGGAGTACATTGCTCGCGGGTAATACGGTTTCGGGTGAGTTGGTCAACCGCCGGAAAGATGGAAGTACGATTCCCATCGCCGGGACAAACAGCCCCATCCTGGATGAGACGGGCCAGATCATTGGCTTCCTGGCCGTACATCAGGATATTACCGAACGCAAGTTGTCTGAGGAGACGCTCAAACGACGCAATGATTACCTCGCCGCCTCCTCCGAGATCGGGCGCCTGGTTACCTCCACACTCGACCTGAATACGATCTTTACCCGAACGGTCAGCCTGATCAGTGAGCGCTTCGGTTTTTACTTCGCTTCGATCTATATCATCGAAGAGACCGGTTTCAATGCCCGTCTTCAGGAGGGCACTGGCAATGCCGGTGAGAAGATGAAGGCGCTGCGGCATTCGGTCGTGGTTGGCTCGTCCTCGATCGTCGGCAGAGTTACAGAGACAGGCGAAGCATTGCTGGTCAATGACACCGATATTGAGCCGTTATATCATCCCAATCCTCTCCTGCTGGACACACGTTCTCAGGTGGCGATCCCACTGCGTATTGGGACGCGCATCGTAGGTGTGATCGATATTCAATCGACGCGGCCCTACGCGTTCAGCGCGGATGACATATCGGTGCTGCAATCCCTGGCGGACCAGGTGGCGGTCGCGATCGATAACGCCCGATCCTATGAGCTTTCACAGCAACTGATCAAGGACCTGCGCGAAGTCGACCAGCTCAAGAGCCAGTTCCTGGCCAATATGAGTCATGAGCTGCGCACACCTCTCAACTCCATCATCGGGTTCTCGAGAGTCATTCTCAAAGGCATCGATGGCCCGGTCACCGATCTTCAACAGCAGGACCTCACGGCCATCTACAATTCAGGTCAGCATCTGTTGGGCCTGATCAACGACATTCTTGACCTGGCCCGCATCGAAGCCGGCAAAATGGAACTGAATTTCGAAGAAGTGCAGATCGCCGAAATGGTGAACAGTGTGCTTTCCACAGCCAAGGGTCTGGTCAAGGAGAAACCGATCCAGCTTGTGCAGCGCATTCCATCCGATATGCCTAGCGTGCGTGGCGATACGATGCGCGTCCGTCAGGTATTATTGAACCTGATCTCGAACGCCTCCAAGTTCACAGACGAAGGCTCGATCACAGTCGAAGCAATGGTCCAAAAAGGACCTACAGGACGCCTGGAGGCGGTGATCAACGTGATCGATACGGGTCCTGGAATTTCCATGGAAGATCAGGAAAAGCTGTTCAAAGCCTTCTCGCAGGTGGATGGTTCTGCCACGCGCAAGAGCGGCGGTTCAGGCCTTGGTCTCTCTATCTGTGCAAACCTGATTCAGCTTCATGGCGGACGCATCAGCGTGCATAGCGAAGTTGGGAATGGCTCCACGTTCTGGTTCACACTGCCACTTTACCATCAGCCTGTGGAAGAGATCCCGGCCGATAAGAAGGTTATTCTTGCCATCGACGACGATCCCCAGGTGATCGGTCTTTATGAACGCTATCTGACCCCACAGGGCTATTACGTAGTTGCGCTGACAGATCCCACCAAAGCCAGGGAGCGCATCCTGGAGATCAAGCCGTTCGCCGTGACACTTGATATCATGATGCCCAACAAGGATGGCTGGTCGGTTCTGACGGATCTCAAGTCTGATCCTGCCACCAAGGAGTATCCTGTTATCATCTGCTCCATCATGGAACAGGCCGACAAAGGCTTCAGCCTGGGCGCAGCCGACTATCTGGTGAAGCCGATCCTGGAGGAGGATCTGGTCCATGCTCTCGACCGGATCAATAAGGACGGCAGTATTCATGAAGTGCTGGTGATCGACGATGATCCCAACGACTTGCGCCTGATAGAGAAGATTCTCAATGAGAACGGCCGCTATAAACCGATCCTGGCGCAAGGCGGGCGCAAAGGCTGGGAACTGTTAAACACAAAGCCGCCGCACGCCATCGTTCTGGACATCTTCATGCCGGAGTTGGACGGTTTCGCCATACTCGAGAAACTGCGCGATGATCCACTGCTGTGCCACATCCCGGTTCTAGTGGTCAGTGGAGGTGGGCTGACGAACGAACAACACAGACAGCTAGCCGATTTCGGTCAGCGCCTGATCACAAAGAGTTCCTTGAAGGAAGATGAACTGATCGCGAGCATCGAAGAAGCATTGAAACGATTCAATTCCTAGACCGTATATGCATGGCATTGATCGACGTGCTCTCCTGCAATGCCTTCAAGACGACTATTGCGGATTCTCTGGTAACCACACATTATGAAGCGCCGCATCACTTGCTTTCATTGAAAGACGGATTTTGACCTGCAAGCAGATCGATCAGGCAACGTTGATTGTGAGACAAGCGGCAACACCATCATCATCATCGAGGGATGTTTCGAAATGTCATTTGTAATTAAATGTTTGGATTGCGGCCATGCCGCGCCATTCATGCCCAGTTCCATGCACTGCCCCCAATGCAATAGTCAATGGCGTGCCGCAGAATACGACATGAATGAAGTCGCAAAGACCTTTCCCACACAGATCAAGGATCGCCCATTTGATCTCTGGCGCTATCGCGAGCTGCTCCCGATTCACAATCCCAACCCAACCCTGCGATTGGGCGAAGGCGGCACACCGTTGATCCAGGCTGTAAATCTGGGCATGATGCTGGGTCTTCCCAATCTTTTCATCAAAGATGAGCGCCAGGGTCCCACCTCTTCCTTCAAGGACAGGCAGGCTGCAGTCACGATCGCTGCTCTCAAAGAAGGTGGTGTGACCGAGATGGTCGCGGCATCGACCGGGAATGTGGCCATTGCCCTCTCAGCCTACGCGGCTCGAGCGGGGATCAAGCTGTGGGCCTTCGTCACCAGCCTTGTTCCCGGCGTCAAGATGCGTGAGATCGCCCTGTATGGCAGCCAGGTGGTGAAGATCACCGGCTCCTACGATCAGGCGAAACAAGTCGCGGCGGAGTTCGCACGTCAGCGAGGGCTATATCAGGATATGGGTGCGCGCACCGTCACGGCAGTCGAAGCGATGAAAACGCTCGCCTTTGAAATCGCGGAGCAATTGACCATGCACATGGGCCCGCCGCCCGGCTCCACGCCCGAAAAGCCGAAATGGCGCACGCCCGACTGGTACGTTCAGGCTGTCAGCGGTGGGATGGGGCCCATTGGCGTATACAAGGGTTTCAGTGAATTGAAGCAGCTTGGCATCATCGAACGCATCCCGGCGCTCGCGCCGATCCAGGCAGAGGGCTGTGCGCCGATGGTGTTGAGTTGGAAAAAGGGACTCGAGAAAGCGGAACCCGTTCTTTCGCCCAAGACGCGTATCGAAACGCTCGCCACGGGCGACCCGGGACGCACATACGTGATGCTGCGCGAACAGGTCGACGAGACAAAGGGCGTGTTCGAAAGTGTTAGTGACGAGGAGGCTTTCCGCGCCATGCACGTTATCGCCAAGATGGAAGGAATTTCCGCGGAACCGGCATCGGGAGCTGCATTCGCCGGACTGTTCAAACTTGTGCGCGCAGGCATTATTAAATCGACCGACGTGGTGGTTGTCAACTGCACCGGGCATACACTACCCGCGGAACAATTTCTGTTCGGTGAAAATTGGACGCGCGATGTGGACCTGCAAACCAAGACCGAACAAACGCCAACCCCGCAGGAGGGATTACTTTCCGCCCTCAACAACGTGACCCCAAACCGCTTCTCGCGGGTACTTGTGGTGGATGACACATCCGAAGCGCGTCGCCTGATCCGACGCATTCTCCAATCGCAGGGCGATTTCGAGATCTTCGAGGCCACCAATGGACGCGAGGCGATCGATCTTGCGAACAAGGAAGTGCCCGATCTTATCATCCTGGACCTGATGATGCCGGAGGTCGATGGCTTTGCAGTGTTGGACGATCTGCGCAGCAAACCCGAGACTGCCAACATCCCTGTGATCGTGGCGACCGCCAAGGAGTTGACGGTTGATGAGAAGGGGCGGCTGCAGGGTCAGATTCAATCGTTGATGATGAAGGGTGATTTCCTTAACGATGAATTCCTTGAAGAGGTCCGTGCACTGATCCGCTAATACTGCCACGTTGAACCGGGGAACAATGCCCTACACCGAAACCAGCGACGGGCATTGCAAGCGTCAAGTGAGTCCTGTCTTCTTGAAGAAGAGAGGTTTCAGGTAGGAATCGTTATGCACAAAGGTCGATCGACCGGGATCAACGCCGCGCTCATTTCAGCATTCTTTCTAGGATTAGCCCCCGTCTTCGGCAAAGCGGCGATGGGGGCAGATAAATTCTCGCCCTACGCGGTCGTGGCGCTGCGGACCGGCATGGCCGCGCTGCTGCTATTACTGATCATGCTGGCCTTTCGGCGACAGTTCCTTTTCATCTACCCGGCAGGACTGATCGGCTGCGCATTGGCGGGCGCCGTAAATGGGATTGGATCGATCTTTTACTACATCGGGTTAAGCAAACTCAACGCCAGCGTTGCCCAGATGCTCTATGCCCTGTATCCCTTTTTTGTAGCATTCTGGCTGCAACTGGACAAGCAGCCTCCGTCGCGTCTTACGATCTTTCGGATCGTGACGGCGGGCATGTCTGCCTTTCTGCTCACACAGGCAAACGCAGGTAAGATCGACCTTGTTGGCGTTGTGTGCATGTTGATCGGGGCGGCGATGTATGCGCTGCATCTGCCGATCAATCAGCGTGTGCTTTATGATGTGCCCGCTCCCACAGTGACGGTATACACTTTGCTTGCCATGAGCTGTATCGTGGTGCCGGCTTATTTCCTCTTTGATCGAAGCTGGCCGGCAGCGAGTCCGCCGTGGGCGCCGGTGCTGGCATTGACCGCGGTCACATTCATTTCACGTCTGCTGCTGTTTCTGGGCGTCAAGCATATTGGCGGAATGCAAACCGCCTTGCTGGGCTTGGGCGAATTATTGGTCGCAATCATTTTCAGCCATCTTCTTCTTGGCGAAAGCCTGACGGCGCTTCAATGGTTTGGCACGATTGGACTGGGGATCAGCCTGCTGCTTGTGCGTTTTGAGAAACCACCTGACCATCCGATCCATACACATGGATTGTTGAGTTGGCTGCAGCCGCCCGATTTCCCGGCTGATTTTTACAAGAGATGAAATCTCACCAAAAAAGGCGCTCCCCTAAAAACAGGGAGCGCCTTCTTATTTCAACTACATTGGACTTTATTGGAAATAACATCCAAGCACCGTCCCGAAGGCTTATTCGAGTAGTTTGAGTGCCTAATGACAGCCTCCGGGACGTTTTTTCTAAATGCCGATAAAGTCTGTTTATTTGTCGCCTTCATACACATAGCCGGTGCCGCGCACGCTTACGATCCGATCTGAAAGCGCTGGATAATCCTCCAATTTGTGCCGCAGGCGACTCACCAGCGGACGCAGAATCTCAGGCGCTTCGCGTTGGGATGTATCGTAGCCTTGTACAAGTAAGACCAGCTCACGATGAGAATACACGCGTCCGGGGTTTTCGATCAGCACACGCAGCAACCGTCCCTCGGCGGGCGTGAGGTGCATCACTTTTTCCTTCTTGCGCACCTGCCTGCGTGAAAGATCGATATGTGTGCCATCCTTGAGGGTGAATTCAGCCATGCCATCCTCTACATCGGTAACGGCCGGATTGCCGCGTACCTTCAAACGCGCCTCCCGGCGTGAGAGTCCTTTTTTGACGCTGTTGACCACCTGCACTGGCGGAGCCGGCTTAAGCAGATAATCGTGGATGCGCAGGCGCAGGGCTTGCACGGCCGATTCGGTGCTGCCGAACGCAGTCAACAAGATCACTTCGGTCTCTGGTGAGATCTGATTCACGACTTGCACCACTTCCAAGCCGTCCATGCCGGGCATTCGCAGGTCGACGATCATCAACTCCACCGGATGTGTGCGAACATATTCCACAGCCGATTGCCCATTCGGAACAGAGTTGACCGTATATCCTTCGAGACGCAGGATGTCGGTGAGCGATTGGCGAGCGACAGGTTCATCATCCACGACAAGAATGTTCGATTTCATTGTTTATCTCCCATTGGCAGGAATAATCTGAAACGAGCGCCGGACCCGGAGCCTTGCAGGAGGTCAAGGGTGCCACCATGTGCAGTAACAATATTGTAACTCACAGTCAGCCCCAGACCCGTACCGCCCTCTTTTGTGCTGAAGAACGGCTCGAAAATATTCTCGCGTTTATCTTCCGAAATGCCGGGACCTGTGTCTTGAAAAATCATTTCCACGCCGCCATTCCTGGATTTGGCGCTGATGGTGAGTTCACCGCCGCCGGGCATGGCATCCAGCGAATTTAGGATCAGGTTGAAGAAGATCTGCTGGATCTGACTACTAACAGCATAGATCATCGGCAGAGACGTCGGCAGATCGGTCTGGACTGTAATGTGGCGCTGCCCCAATTGCTGCGAGGAAAGACTCAACACATGCTCCAGCAGATCCAGCAGATCCACCTGCTCGACGCGCACCGCGCCCGGTCGATAAAAATCGAGCATACGCTGCACGGTTTTCATCAGGCGGTCGAGTTCCTTCTTGGCAAGTTCGAAGTAT
Organism: uncultured Anaerolinea sp.; assembly: GCA_964489725.1. Classification (GTDB taxonomy): domain Bacteria; phylum Chloroflexota; class Anaerolineae; order Anaerolineales; family Villigracilaceae; genus Defluviilinea. The sequence continues at coordinate 102,112 of CAZBAX010000008.1, forward strand.
TCCTTGCGTTTTTCGGCTGGCAGGTCTTCATGCCCTGCAAGATGCAGACAGTTCTGCACCGATTGCAGTGGATTATTGACCTCATGCGCAATCGACGCTGTCAGGCGCCCGGCCGTGGCCATTTTCTCGACGCGCAACAAGGCCTGCTGCGATTCCTCCACCTGGCGCACGTAGTTCCGCAGGTCTTCATACAAGCGCGCATTTTCCATGGCGACCACTGCCTGCCGCGCCAGCACAAAGAACATTTCCAGGTCTGCGCCGCGGAACGGGCTGCCGCTTGCATCGCGGGCCGCGAACAGGACGCTGTGCAGGTTGGAGCGGGCGATCGGAATCAGGATCGCCGAACCAAGCCCAAGCGTGGAAAGAAGCGACTGCGCCTCTTCCTCCCCCGGGCCGGTGGCATTGATCACCATCGGATTCCCGTCCGTATCCACGCGGCTGACGAGCTGCGCTGCCACTTCGGATTCATCCACTTGCAGCACACGTCCGCGTTGGGCGACGATGATCGGTTTCTCGTTTTCCACCTGGTAATAGGCGACGTCGGAACAATGCAAATGATCGCGGATCGCGTTGACGATCAGATCGAGCAATCTGTTGCGATCGGTTTCTGAAAAGAGGGTCTCGGTCACATTGAACAGTGGACGCAGTGCCTGCATGCGAGCCGTATCACGTTTACGCTGGTTGTCGGTAAGCACCTGTCGCACGGCGGAAAGCAACTCGTCGTGCTGCTCGAAAGGCTTCAACAAGAGACCGTCCACGCCCTGACGCAGCGCGCGAATGGCCGTCTCGACCGTGCCAAAACCCGTCATCACTAATACGGCGATATCTGGCTGGGCGAGTTGGGCGCGCGAAATAACATCAAAGCCATCCACCTCGGGCATGCGGATGTCCACCACCAGCAGATCGACACGTCGTTCCTGGATATGCTCTATCGCCGCACGCGGATCGGTCAGTGCAGTGACGTCATAGCCTGCACGGCTGATCACGCGTTTGCACAGAGCAGCGATGCCAGGCTCATCATCGACAACGAGAACTGAAATGGTTTCCATACTTCCTATTTGGTATTACAAAGGTAACCAGACGGTGAACTTTGCACCCATTCCCGGCTGACTTTCCACTTCGATCTGACCACCATGATCGGTAATAATTCCGTAGGTAACAGAGAGACCCAGGCCGGTACCGCCGCTGTTGCCTCTGGTCGTATAGAACGGTTCAAAAATGCGCGACTGGTCGGCTGTGGGAATGCCAATGCCTGTATCTTTAACTGACACGACGATCCAATCGCGTCCGCTGCGGGAGGCAGAGCGGCTGACGATCTTCATCTCGCCTCCGCCGGGCATGGCCTGTAACGCGTTATGCACCAGGTTTAGCAGCACCTGCTTCATCTGATTCGAATCAACCAGTACCCAGGGCAGATTGTCTTCGAGATCGAGTTCCAATTCGACGCCCGTCGTATGGATCAGATGTTTGGTCAGGGCGACAATATCCTGAACAACCTCATTCATCGACGAGCGGGCCCGCATGCTTTCACCTTGACGGGCAAAGTCCAATAAGCGGCGCACAACATCGCGTGCCCGGCGTGCTTCGCGCATAACCATTTCAAGGTCCTGGTAGGTTTCGCTTTCGTGCGGGATGGCTTCGAGGGCGAGTTCTGCAAACCCCGTCACAGAGGTCAACGGATTGTTCAATTCATGTGCGATACCGGCTGCCATTTCGCCCACTGCCGCAAGTTTAGCCGCCTGTACCAGGCGATTCTCTGCCGAGCGCTGTGCGTCCATGCGGGCGCGCAGTTCCATTTGCGTCGAACGCAATTCGACGATGGTGTCCTGCAATCGTTGATACTGGTTACCGCTGGAAATGACGCTGGCCAGAATACCCGCCAGTGACTCGAGCGCCATGAAGTCATTGTGTGTGAAAGCATTGCGCGAGCTGCTCTCCACATCGATAATGCCGAAGATATTGATCCCTTCACGGATGGCAACGCACATTTCCGAGCCGGCCTGCCAGCCTTTGATAGCCCGATAGCGTTTGTCCTCCAGCACATCGTTGACCAGCAGACCCTGCCCTGTTTCAAAGACGTGACCGGTGATGCCGCCGCTCAACGGATACTCGAACGACTTGATGGCGCGCTTAACAACACTCTGGCTGGTGCCACCAAAACCACCGATGGTCAGGTTTCCCTTTTCATCCGCGATGAAGACCGCGGCCAATTCATAAGCAAAGTAACGCGCCAGAAGATCTGATGTGATCTCCGCCACCTCGCGCGGATCGGTAAGCCCGATCACCTGCTGCACCACTTCATGGATCAGTCCCAGGTTACGGGCGCGTCCTTCTGCTTCTTCACGCAGGCGTGTGTAATCAGCAAGGCTCGCCAGGTGGCTGGCGATGACTGTGATCAGGCTCTCATCGTACATGTTGAAGGCATTGTTGCGCAGGCTTTCTACGCATAGAATACCGATGACCTGCCCACGGAAACGGAGCGGTACATACAGACCCGAGAGTGCCCTGTCGTATAGTGGCAGCGAGACATCGGTTGGATTCTCGCCAAGCCGTACCTTCTGCCCATTCTGCAGCAACGGTGCGATGCGATGCTGGTCCGCACTTTGCACAGTGGAGTCCATGTTTCCATCGCTGTTTTTGTATTCATTCAACAATTGGCTATCGGAGGAAAGGATATACAGTACGATCAGCTCGGTGCCAAAAGCCCGCGCCAACAGAGCAAACATGCGCCGCGCGATTTGATCCAGGTTTCGCCCCGTGGAAACCGTCAGAGCAAAATCATTGAGCGTTCCCAGGCGCCGCAAATGCCCGGCCATCTCGGCAAACGTAATGATCGTCTCGATCGACGGAGCAACCTGCGTGGTCAGCTCGATGAGTCGGTTCCATTCATCGCCCTTGAATGCTGTTGTGCGCCATAGCACCAACGCGCCGATCAACCGTTGACCAATGATCAGCGGAAAACATGTCCAAACGCGGGTGCTGGACTTCATGCCCTTGTGCGGCACGTCTGTCCAGAGTTCATCGTCGCTGTTGACAACAATGGGTGTCAGGTTGCGACTCATGCGCCGCAGCAGCGTATTCCCTTCCATCGACAACACAAGGTCGGCACAGCCCGGCGCGTTCCATTGGGCACGCACCTCGAGCGATTCGCCGCGTCGGATGGCCAGCCAGCCACCCTGTACAGAGACAAGACGCACGAAGGACGTGAGAGCGCGGTCGAGGGCCCGCGGCAGATCGTACGGATTTTCTGAATCCAGGTCGGGAATGAGAAGTGAGGCAGCAACCGAGGAAGCTGCCGATACATCTGTGATTATTTCTTCCCTGCCGATCCCAGACACAACCAGCCGCCACAAGCGCTGCGCATCGGTCAAGAGCAGGTCGGCGCCAACAACTACAACCTGTGCCACGCCGTTAAGTGGGAAGGCATACAGGCGGCCGACCTCTAATTTGTTTTCTTCCGGCAGTGAAACGGACCGGCTCTGTCCCCCGCTCAATGCCCCACATAGCCATGAATCGACTTCTACCTTGCTTAGAAACGTCACAAGCTCAGGCTGCATCTTCTTCGCCAAACGATAATAAGCAAGCACACGCCACTTCCCCGCTTCGCGTTCCACAAGCGCAGACCAGTCTGCAGATGTAAGCTGGCTGGCTTCTTTTAGTTGGTTATCGATCGTGAATTGCGCTGGCATCCTGAAATCAATTATACAGCAGAGGAAATTCGGTAGCCAAAGAGACACAAAGACTCGGACACCGCATGATTTGCCAAGCAAATCACGGTCGGTGCAGGTGGAAAAAGCTCTAAATTCAGTAAATCACAGGTTTGTCATTCTGAGGAGCCAACGTTCTTCTGGCGACGAAGAATCTCCCGTAATTTGCGCCGAGACTCTTCGTTCGCAACGAACGCTCACTCAGAGTGACATGAGAATCGTGATTTACTGAAATTCTCTATGACTCTGTGTCTCTGTGGCAAAAGACCTAGATGGTAGAATCATTTTCATGATCAATTTAACCGTAATCGGCGGCGGACTGGCCGGAAGTGAAGCCGCCTGGCAGGCCGCCCAACGTGGATTGCACGTACGACTCTTCGAGATGCGGCCGACCCTGCAAACCGGAGCGCATCAGACTCATGATCTGGCTGAACTCGTTTGTTCGAATTCGCTCGGCTCGAACCTTCCCGACCGCGCCTCAGGCGTTCTCAAAGACGAGACGCGTATCCTGGGCTCCATGCTCCTCGAATGTGCCGAGCAGGCAGCGCTGCCTGCCGGTGGAGCACTGGCCGTGGACCGTGAACTCTTCGCGCGGCTTGTCACCGGGCGAATGGAAAACCATCCAAACATCGAGATCGTTCGTGCAGAAGCAAAAGAGATTCCCAGCGGGCCCACGATCATCGCCAGCGGACCGTTAACTTCGCCCACGCTGTCACAGTCGATTGCTGCGCTAAGCGGCGAGCAGCATCTCTTTTTCTTCGATGCCATTGCACCGGTCATCCACGCCGAATCGATCAACATGGACATTGCCTTCCGCGCCTCACGCTATGGCGTACAAAATCGTCCGTCGACTACAGACGTAGCAACGAACGCTCCGTCCTCCGTTCAGGCCGATGAAGGTGATTACATCAACTGTCCGTTCACGAGAGAAGAATATTATGCCTTTGTAGAGGCTCTGATGTCAGCCGAGCGCATCGAGCTGCGCTCCTTCGAGGACGCCATCAAGACAGGAGTCAAAGCCGGCCATTTCTTTGAGGGCTGTCTACCGGTGGAGATCATCGCCGAACGCGGGATCGACTCGCTGGCGTTTGGTCCCATGCGCCCGGTAGGCATTCGCGATCCGCGCACAGGGAAGCGGCCATATGCTGTTGTGCAATTGCGCCAGGACAATCTCGCAGGAAGTTTATATAACATCGTTGGTTTTCAGACCAATCTGAAATTCCCGGAACAAAAGCGCGTGCTGCGGCTGATTCCTGGACTCGAAAATGCCGAGTTCATGCGCTACGGACAGATGCATCGCAACACATTCATTGCCTCCCCGAAATTGCTGCGACCCACACTTCAACACATCGAACGCAATGACCTGTTTTTCGCGGGCCAGATCACAGGTGTCGAAGGGTATATGGGGAATATTGCGACCGGTTTGCTCGCAGGCATAAACGCGGCCCGCCTGCTCAAAGGGGAAACTCTGCTTACACTTCCACAGACCACTATGCTGGGCGCGCTGTGCCATTATGTCACACATGCCGATCTCAAAGATTTCCAGCCCATGAAAGCTAACTTTGGCATCCTGCCACCATTGGAGTCCGCCACAAAAATAGGAAAACGCGACCGCGGCAGGGCCTATGCAGAACGTGCGCTGGGTGATCTAAAACTCATGATGCATGGAGTCGAAGCTTGAATACATTTGCTTCGAGCAAGCAGGTTCTGCTCGTGATCGTGCTGTTCCTGGCGGCCTGCACATCCACGACACAAACACCGCCAACAGCCTCAGCAGCGCCGACATTCACAGTAACGCCCGAGCCGGTGAGCTTTGACGGGGACCGCGCATACGCGCATGTCCAGGATCAGCTGGCATTCGGGCCGCGGATTCCCGGAACGCCCGGGCATGACAAGATCCGTGAATGGATCATGAACGAGGTCATTGCCGCCGGGTGGCAATTTGAGACCCAGGCATCAGAAACGATGGGGCACACGATTTACAATCTCATTGCGAAAAACAGCGAGCAGCCGCCGCAGATCATCATTGGCGCGCATTACGATTCACGAATCTATGCAGATAATGATCCCGATCCGGCGAATCATAGGAGGCCTGTCCCCGGTGCAAACGATGGTGCATCCGGTGTGGCTGTACTACTCGAATTGGCACGCTCGTTGCCCAGCGAGACGGTGCCGGTTTGGCTGGTCTTCTTCGACGCAGAGGATAACGGCCGCATCGAAAGCTGGGACTGGATCCTTGGCTCACGTGAATTTGTGAAGAATAATCCCATACAGCCGCGGGCCGTCGTCATTGTGGATATGATCGGCGATGCAGACCTGGACATCTACAGGGAGCGCAACTCAAACGTCGAACTGACGGATCAAATCTGGGCTACCGCAAAGAGTCTCGGCTATGGCGACACGTTCATCGATGAATACAAGCATTCCATGCTCGACGACCACACCCCATTTGTGGAGGCTGGAATTCCCGCCATCGATATTATCGATTTTGACTACCCATACTGGCACACGATAGAGGACACGCAGGACAAAGTGTCTGCCGAAAGCCTGCAAATCGTGGGTGAAACCCTGCGCACCTGGATAATTCAACAAAGTGGGCAACCCTGATACAAAGTGCCGTGTAATTTATGAGCGCCTTTGGCGCCATCTCACAGATCCCGCGTGTTCGTGGCGGGGCCGCTCTGCGGGACTCTACTCAGGATCTTATTTTCAGCGCCAGGCAGACGCAAGTGTAAACATTTTTGGAGACAAGCGGTAAAATGAACGGTGACGGTCACATACACTAAGAATACCATTTCACCTACACAGTGCCGCACGCCTTTGGCGTATCTAAACTCAGGCTTTGCATTTCAGCCTACGAATGCAATTGAAAAGTTTAGTTAATTATGAGACAAGCGGTAAAAGAATGCCAAAGAAAGCAACACCCACTCCCATCCATGAAGTACTCCTCAAGATCCGCCCGGCCTGGATCGCGCGCGTCGGGCAGGATATGGCACGCGGCATGGAAGTACGGGCTGGGTTTGAAGAACAGCTGGAACGCTTCTTTGACTTGCTGGAGCAATCTGTCACCAGCGGCGATACGGCCTGGATGGATAAGATCCTGCTGGACTGGGCCAAAGCCTCCACCGAGACCGATCTGGAAGAGGAGTTGTACCACGTCTCCTTCCTCATCAATCGCATGATCGCGCTGACGATCCAGGTGGCGCGCGAACTCCTCCCCAAGCAGCAAGCGCTCGATCTGCTGGCAGCGCTTATTCCGATCTATACCTATTGTCTGGGAGTAGTCGCCCGCTACGAAATGGAAACCCGCGTGGCGCACATCTCAAGCGAGATGGAACAAGTCCAGAAACAGATGCAGCGCATCGATAAGAGCAAGTCCACGTTCATCTCGGTGGCAGCGCACGAACTGAAGACACCCATCACACTGATCGAGGGCTATGCGTCGATGATGGAAGACCTGCTCCGGGCTGGCAAAGGCATCAGTCTCGATAGCCTGCTGGCGGGTATGAACACCGGCATCGAGCGCCTGCGCGCCATCGTGGACGATATGATCGATGTCTCCATGATCGACAACCAGCTGCTGAAGCTCATTTTTCAGCCGATGCAGGTCGGCCAAATGCTGGAGGCGCTACGGCTCGATGTCGAGGAAACGGTGAAATCTCGACAACTGACGCTTGACATACGCGAGTTCGAAGGAAATAAACAATGGATCTATGTTGACCATCCCCGCATCATGCAGGCGATTGGTAATGTGCTCAATAACGCGATAAAATTCACGCCCGATGGCGGTACGATCACCATCGATGGGCGACTATTGCAGGGCTTTATAGAAGTCACTATTGCAGATACAGGCATAGGTATTTCACATGATAATCAGAGCATGATTTTCGAAAAGTTCGGGCAGCTTGGACGCGTAGACCTGCACTCGAGCGGGAAGACAAAATTCAAAGGAGGCGGTCCGGGTCTTGGGTTGCCGATTGCGCGTGGAATTCTGGAAACACATGGCGGAACGATCTGGGTCGAGTCTCCTGGCTATGATGAAAAGAATTGCCCGGGTTCGATCTTTCACATCCTGATCCCTGCCCGCACGGAATCTCCCGACGTGGAAATGAACAGATTATTTAGTACTCTCGAATCGTCAGCGAAAAAGAAAAATGGCTAAGAAAATACCGCAACCCACCAATGGACCACGCGAGCGGGCATTCCTCGTCGGCGTGGATGTATACCAACAAAGATCCTTTTTGCCGTTGCAAGATTCGTTGAGCGAACTGGCGCTGCTCTCCGATACATCTGGCTTGGAGGTGGTTGGTGAGCTCACGCAGAAACTGGACCGCCCTCACGTCAAGACCTATATCGGGCCGGGCAAAGTGGATGAACTCAAACTGCTCGTGGAAGAGACGCGCTCACAGGCCGTGATCTTCGACGATGAACTGTCTCCCCGCCACCAGCGCGAACTCCAGGAGGCCCTCGGACGCAACGTGAAAGTGTTGGACCGCACCGCGCTTATCCTCGACATCTTCGCCCAACATGCACACACCAGCGAAGGTATGCTGCAGGTCGAACTCGCGCAGTATGAATATTATCTTCCACGGCTTACCGGCCAATGGACACACCTGGAACGCCAGGCAGGCGGCGGGGGTGGACGCGCCGGTTCCACGGGCGGCGTGGGTCTACGTGGGCCTGGTGAAACGCAGCTGGAAGTCGATAAGCGCGCCATCCGCAAGCGCATCTCGCACCTCAAAAAAGAGCTGGATAAGGTAGAGGCGCACCGTTCGCGCTATCGCGCCCAGCGCAAACGCTCGAAGATACCCACAGTAGCGCTGGTGGGCTACACCAACGCCGGTAAGTCCACGCTCTTAAATCGGCTCGCAAAAGCGGAAGTATACGTCGCAGACCAATTATTTGCCACGCTTGACCCCACAACGCGCCGCGTCGAACTTCCCGGTGGATACCAGGCCCTCTTTACCGATACAGTTGGTTTCATTCAGAAGCTGCCGACCACATTGGTCGAAGCATTTCACGCGACTCTCGAAGAGATCGTCGAAGCCGATCTTCTGCTGCATGTTGTGGATATTTCGCATCCCAATGCATTGAACCAATATCAGTCTGTACAGGCCACGCTCGACCAACTCGGCGCGCAGCATATCCCGGTCGTCACGGCGTTGAACAAGGTCGATCAGTTGCGCGATCCCGATGCTGCAAAGCAGGTGGTAAGTCATTTCTCAACGAAGGCAGTTACAATCTCGGCCCTGAAGGCAATTGGCATCCCTGATCTGCTGCGGGTCATCCAGGAAGAGCTGTACGAAACGTATGCGCCCGTTCTCGTCAGGCTTCCGTATCAGCAGGGAGCGTTGATCTCGCTCTTCCATGAAGCCGGGCAAGTCGAACGCATCGAACATGGACGCGGTGGTGTGCTCCTGCAGGGACGTATTCCTGGGCGTTTACTGGCGCAGTTCCGCAATTGGCAGGTATCCCCCAATTATCAGGAACCTGAAGAAGAAGAGGCAGAACTATGAAGTGGCTTTCAAAGCTCGTCGACAACGCATCCGATTACTTCGCACATCGCAAAGGCTTGCTGCCACTGATCGGTATGGCGCTGGTCGTTATCAATTTTGTTCTGCCGTTTATCTTCGGGCTTAACTGGTTGACGGGCAGCAATCTATTCCTGCATCTTGGCGTGCTCATCGCCATCTTTGGCATGATGCTGGCCTGGGCGCTTTAGAATCAAAGCCACGGAGCCACGGAGTCACAGAGAAATCAACTCTGTTTCTCCGTGACTCAGTGACTAGATATCTTCCAGTCACCCAACCACCGGATTTTCTCAACATCACCACTTTCCCCCAACAACAACGGCAGCAGGGATTTCAACTCTGCCGGATCGCCTGACGTATAGAACCTGAGATCACCCTGCGCCCTGGACTCGTTCTTCAGCCCCTTCGCTTCCAGCACACGCCGGACCTGTTTCGCCACCGAGGGAGCAGGGTCGATCACCCGGACGTTCTCTCCCACGATCTGTTGAATCAGCGGGATCACAAACGGATAGTGCGTACATCCCAACACAACCGTATCGATGTTCCTGTCCAGCATCGGAAACAACGCCTTCTCCAAAATTTGACGCGTTTCTGTTCCGTTGAGATTTCCCCGCTCGATTTCCTGCACCAACCCGGAACAGGTATTTTGCAACAGTTCCACGCCATTTGCAAAGCGCTCCACCACCGATGCGTACAGCGCTCCCTCAAACGTTGCTGGCGTGGCCAGAACTCCCACTCTCCCGGTTTGCGTCTGTTCCGCCGCCGGTTTGACGGCCGGTTCCATGCCAACGAAGGAAACCTCGCGGAATGCATCGCGCAAAAACGTCAATGCTGCCGCCGAAGCCGTATTGCAGGCAACGACAATGATCTTCGCGTCGTGCTCCAGCAGGAAGCGCGTGATCGCCTCTGAAAAATTTCGTATCTGCTCCATCGGGCGCGGACCGTATGGAATATGTCCCTGATCGCCGAAATAGATGACCGATTCTTCAGGCATCTGGGAGCGTATGGAGCGCAGCACCGAGAGTCCACCAACGCCAGAGTCAAAAAGTCCAATGGGTGATGTTTGGCAGGAAGTCATTCGGGAGGTGTGGATCAGACGGATCGTTAGGCTTCATAAAGGACACGCCCCTCTTGGAGTGCAGGCTTCAAAATTGTTCCGCTTTTGGAGCCATATTTTTTCAGATCTTCTTCGGTAGCAACAACCACATCGACGGAAATACCCATTCCCCGCAGTCTACGATAGATTTCCTGAGACAGATGTCGCCGATGAACTGACTTAGCGACAATTACCAACATGTCGATGTCACTGTCTTTCGTCATTTTTCCCCTCACAGCAGAACCGAAAAGGATTACACGTTGTGGGTTCGCAACAGCGACAATGCGACGCGTAATTTCTTTCAACAGATGCTTATTTGGAGCGAAACGCGATGGTACAACCATATTTGTCATATCTGATTATACAGCAAAGGATTCAGGTCCCTGCTAACTCGACAAACTTCCTGAACAAATTTCTCGTGGACTCCTGATCGGTCAGCCACTCGGGGTGCCATTGCACGGCGAGACCAAAGGGATGCTCAGGCAGTTCCACGGCTTCTACCAACCCATCAGGGGCGTGACCCGCCACTCGCAGGGCAGAGGCAATGTCTTTGAGCCCCTGGTGGTGCAGGCTGTTGACCTTGATGATGGGTTGGCCGTAAATCTCAGCCAGGCGCGTCCCTTCTTCGATCTTGACTTCGTGCACGAGAACCGTCCGCTTATTGCCGGGGTAATCGTGATCGAGCGCGTTCGGCAGTTGATCGGGGATATGCGTGTACAATGTCCCGCCCAGGGCGACGTTGACGATCTGGCATCCGCGGCAGATGCCGAGGAACGGTTTGCCGTCTGCCGCAGCGGCCTGGACCAATTTCAACTCAACGGAATCCCGCTCCGGGTCCACATCGTCGATGCGGGGATGCGGATCGCCGCGGAAATAGTCGAGGGAAATGTCTCCGCCGCCAGAGAAGAGGACACCGTCCAGCCGCGAGTAGACCGCATCCCATCCATCTTCAGCGACCAACGATGGGATCATCAGTGGCACGCCACCTGCTTCCATGACCGCTTTCACATAGGACCGCTGCAGCAGGACAATCGGCTGGCCATACGAATTAGTTGTGTTATTCGTGGTAATTCCGATGATTGGTTTCATCCTGTAATTGTAAAACAAAAAAGACCCGAAGGGCTGAACCTTCGGGTCTGGCTTGAAGCAATTAGTCGAACTTCTGTTTGAGGCGGGCCGATTTGCCGGTGCGGCTGCGCATGAAGTAGAGCTGGGCGCGGCGTACCTGGCTGTGTCGTTCGACCACGACCTTGTCCACACGAGGAGAGCGAAGCAGGAATGTGCGCTCGACGCCGATACCGTTGGATGCCATGCGGCGGACGGTGATGGAAGCATCGTTGCCACCCTTGCGCATGCGGATGACGGTGCCTTTGAACTCCTGGACGCGCTCGCGCTCGCCTTCCTTGATCTTGACGTGCACGCTGACGTTATCGCCGGGAGCGAGTTGAGGAATGTTTTCGTTTTGTTTGGCTTCGAGAGCCTTGATGATATCTGCCATTGTCTTTCGTCCTTACATAGTGAATGTGTCGGTTTTGCCGCTTGCCTCACAAATCACTAACTTTTATTCCTGGATAACTTGAAATCCAAATTTTGAAGGTAGTGAAGTCTGCGGCACTCTGTGAGCGACGGCGGATTATAGCACGCAATTTCTCATTTCACAAGCACATTAATCTCGTCCTGAGCGGAGTGACACCGGAGACCGAAAGCTCCGGCGTCACGTAGACGAAGGGCAGTTTTCAAGTAAACTCTCTTTCTCGTAGACCTGGGCTTCGTCTTCGCCTCCGGTTCCGCTCAGCGCGAGTCTCTAGCTGTATTTCCGTATTGCCAGCACGGCGTTGTGGCCGCCGAAGCCGAAGGCGTTGCTGATCGCCAGATCCACTTTTTTCTCGCGTGCCTGGTTGGGGACGTAATCCAGGTCACATTCGGGGTCAGGCGTTTCGTAATGGATCGTGGGTGGTAAAACCCCCTCCCGCACTACCTGTGTGCAAAAGATCGCTTCCAGAGCGCCTGTAGCGCCCATCATATGCCCGGTCATCGACTTGGTGGAGGAAATCGGGATTTCATACGCCTTTTCAGCAAAGGCAGCCTTGACGGCCCGGGTTTCAGACTGATCGTTGAGCGGCGTCCCGGTGCCATGAGCATTGATATAACCCAGGTCGTCGACGTTCGCGCCAGCAGCATCAAGCGCCATGCGCATCGCGGCTGCCCCACCAGCGCCCTGTTCATGCGGAGCTGTGACGTGGAACGCATCGGCTGTCGCGCCATAGCCCGCGAGTTCAGCCAGAATGTTGGCGCCGCGCTTTTTGGCGTGCGATTCTGTTTCCAAGACCAGCACAGCCGCGCCTTCTCCCATGACCAATCCATCGCGGTTCTTGTCGAAAGGCTGCGGGGCCATCGAGTAATCGTCATTGCGGCGTGACATCGCACCCACCCGGTCAAAGGCAGCCACACCCACATTACAGACGGTCATCTCGGCCGCACCAGCCAGGGCGGCATCGATCATCCCGGTCTTGAGCATCATCCACGCCGTACCAATGCCATCGGAACCAGATGCACAGGCAGAGGCAACAGAGAAGCAGGGTCCTTTGATCTGAAAATCGATCGCGATCATGCCGGCTGCACCGTTCGGCATCAACATTGGGATCAGGAACGGGCTGACACGCCGTGGTCCTTCCGTGTGATTGGTAAGTACCGCATCCTGTAGCGATTTGATCCCACCAATAGCCGACGAGACGAGCACGCCAATCCGCCCGGAATTGGCTTCGGTGATTTCCAGACCGGCGTTTGCGATGGCATCCTTTGCAGCAGCAACGCCCAGTTGCTCAAAGCGGTCTCGCCGCCGTGCTTCCTTCGGGTCCATATATTTTTCAGGCTGGAAGTTTTTCACCTCCGCAGCGAAATGGACATTCAGCGCAGACGAATCGAATAAGGTGATCGGTCCCACGCCTGTGACGCCGTTCAGTGCATTCCTCCAGCTTTCTTCAACAGTCAACCCCAATGGGTTCACAGTCCCCATGCCAGTAATAACAACTCGTTCCATTCATTCCTCTTATAGATAGATTGAGATTTCGCAAAGTACAACCCCCAATTGTGCAATGCGTCACGGTCGTGTGGAAAAGAATCCGCCCTTCGACTGCGCTCAGGACGCAAAGACAGCGTTTCTCGCGCAACCGACAGCTGACCCCGTCTCGATAAAACTATTCCCCCGCCTTGGGGAAGTAGTCCCCTTCCACCCAAGATTCACCGCTGGGGCTTACTTCCTTCTTCCAAATAGGTACGATTTCCTTTAAGCGATCGATGCCATAGCGGGCCGCTTCGAAAACGCCGGTATCGCGATGAGCAGCCGTACAGGCGATCAACACGGTTGGCGTCTTCGGATATAGTTTCCCAATTCGTTGGACGATTGCGATCCCTTCCACGACCGGCCACTTCTGGCGGATCTCATCTGCCACCTGTTTCATTTTTGCTTCTGCCATAGGGATGTAGGCTTCGTACTCAAGATACTCTGTAGCATGGGCATCGCCACGCGAGGTCTCGCCGCGCACCATGCCGGCAAAGATCGCCGCCGCGCCCGTGGACGTGAGCGTGATTCGCGCCAACAGATCGTCGAGATCGAGTTCTTCTTCGGTGATTGAAAAAATAGTAGGATAATTCATATTCTTGTTGTCATGTCGTTGCGAGCACTTCGACAAGCTCAGTGTGAACTTCGCGAAGCCATCTCCCATTAACTGCGGCTGGCTCATCGTCGAATCTTTACCCGTTTAATCGGAGATTGCTTCGTCGCACCCCTTCGCTATCGCTCAGGGGTACTCCTCGCCACGACATTAACCTCCACTCACCGGTGGGAACATGGCCAGTTCCGCATTGGCGGGAATAACAGCTTCATCAAAGGCATACTCGCGGTTGATGCTAATTAACACACTTGCCATAGACTCTTTCAAATTTGGGTATTCGTTCGATAACTTTTCTTTTAGGCCGCGAACGGTGAGGTCCGCCGGAATATCCATCTCCATCGACCTGGTTCCAGCGCGGTCACGCAGTGTGGCAAAGAACAGCAGCTTTACACGATTCATAGTATTCTAGATCCAGACATCATTTGCCGCAGTTCTTTCACTGACGACATCACCCGTGTTTAGCGTACCTGCCGGTTCGACCAGCATGATGTGACATTCATTTCTGGCCACAGGCCTATGCTCCACGCCTTTCGGCACCACATACAAGTCGCCTTCGTTCAGAGTAACACTTCCATCACGGAATTGGATCTCCAGTTCGCCATGCAGAACCAGGAATACTTCGTCTGTTTCAGGGTGGTCATGCCAGATGAATTCGCCCTGTATCTTGGCGATCTTGAAATGATAATCGTTCATCTGCGCAATATTCTTCGGTGACCAATGCTCAGAGAATTTCGACAATTTTTCTTTCAGATTAATTGGCTGATAATCCATTTTGACCTATCACTTTTTACTTTTTACTTTCTACATCTAACTTCTTACTCATTCAGGACATCACCACTCTGCCCGCCATGCTTCTCGATCAAACGGATGTTCTGAATGCGCATGGTTTTCTCAGCAGCCTTGGCCATATCATAGATCGTCAACGCCGCAACCGAGACGGCCGTCAGCGCTTCCATTTCCACACCGGTTTTGCCGGTCACTTTTGTTGTGGCGGTAATGACCACGCCCGGAAGCGAGTCGTCCAGCTCGAGATCCACGTCCACTTTGGTGAGGAACAAAGGATGACATAACGGGATCAGCTCTGAGGTCCGTTTGGAGGCGGCGATCCCCGCGATCTGCGCGACCGTCAGTACATCGCCCTTCTTGATCTGCCCGGCACGGATCAACTCGAGCGTCTCTTTTTTCATGTGGATTTCGCCGCGTGCCACCGCAACTCGTTCCGTATCCGGCTTACCCCCAACATCCACCATACGCGCACGACCCTGTTCATCGAGATGTGTCAGCTTCTCTGTCATGCTGAAATTATAACGTAACCGAGTATAATCTTCCGCCTATGGAAAATTTGCTGGGACGCCAGGTCCACTACCATTTTCAAACCCCGGTCTATGAAGGACCGCTCGACCTGTTGCTGAGCCTGATCGAACGCGCCGAACTGGATATCACGTCTGTTTCGTTGGCGCTGGTGACCGATCAGTATCTCTCCTACATTAGCGGCCTGGAACAGGTGAATGCAGATGAGATCTCAGCGTTCCTCGTGATCGCCGCCAAGTTGCTGCAGATCAAATCGGAAGCATTGTTGCCCCGGCCGCCAGCCCGTGACACCGGTGAAGACGACCTGGGCCAGTCGCTGGTCGACCAGTTGAAACTGTATAAACGCTACAAAGAGATCGGCGCCTGGATGTATGCACGGCAAGACGAGGGACTGCGGACCTTCCTGCGCATCGCACCCCCGCCCAAGGTGGAACCCAAACTGGATCTCTCGAACATTACGCTTGAGAAACTCGTCACGGCGGCGGAAGAGGCGTTCCGAAAAGAGCAGGAGAAAAAACCACTGGGGATTGTGATCGCCGCGCCGCGCGTCACGATCCGCGAAAAGATCGATCTGATTTCGAAGACCATGCGTGAGGTGGAGAAATCCACCTTCAAGGCATTGCTCGAACCAGGGTCTTCACGTCTGGAAATCGTGGTCACCTTCCTGGCGATGCTGGAACTGGTGAAACGTTACCGCCTCCACGCGCACCAGGAAGGCTTATTCGGGGAGATCGAGATCGACCGTATGGAAGACTGGAAAGAAGACGAGGAGATCGAGATCGAGTTTGAGTAAAAGTGATCAGCTACTAGAGATGATCTGTTCAACAACCAATCCATCGTGGACTGGTTGTTTTTGTTTTGGAAGATGATGGGCGATCCAGACCGCGAGCAGCGCGCCGGCGTTATCGAATACGAGCACATCGAATGCAGCCGGGTGACGTCCAGGTACAAACGACTGGTGAAATTCATCGCTGATGGCATAGAGCACGGCAAGCAGCCAGGCCAGCCGCGAGTGCGTATTGCGGAATTCGAACGCCCGCAAGAACGACAGGGTCAGCATGGCGTAACCGATCACATGCCCGCTCTTATTAAAAATATACCGCAATACGTTGTGCTGTACATCGTTTGAGGGCGTCGCGGAAAATACGAAGATCGCCGCCATCATCAACACAGCCGGCAGCCATTTAAGAAGTGGATGTTTCGAAAATTGCATGTCAGCCATGATACTACAAAAAAAGAGCCATCGCCCCGAGGACGATGGCTATGCTAGGGCAATCGCATTTGAAGCTTTCTGGGATGACCAAGCGTGCGAATGCACTCAAAAAATCCGCTACTCTGCGCTAATCTTCACGAATGGTCCTGAAAAGATTAGCGAGGATTGGCGAAGACACCTGCACTTGCGCCAGGTGCAAGTGTTAGCAGAAAAAAATCCTAATGCGATTGCCCTAATGGCTTCGCTGCTAACACTACTTCCTACACATCTTCCAACCGTATCGCGATCGTCCGGCTGCCGTCACCCAGATCGACGCTTTGGATGACCACCGCCTGACCACTGGGATCGCCATCGAACACCATACTGAACGTTCCATTCGTCAACACTGTCAGGATCGTGCGTTCGGTATAACCCATCGCGGTATATTCGTCGCGATAAAAATCCATCGCTTCTTCGGCAGAGAGTTTTGTATAGAACAGAATACTTCCATCACCGATTTCCGTCACGTTATATGCATCAGCCGTCATCGGAAAATTAGACTCAACGGACGAATCAGATTCGTTCGAATTCGATTCATTCGAAGAATCAGTGCCGCTCGTATCCTCTGTCGGTTGCGGCCCGCCATCACTGAAAGGCGTGGGGTTTTCGGAACCTCCCCTGAGTGCATTGCAGGCAAGCGACGCCAGCACAAGTACAGCTATCGCTAGATAGATCTTCATGTTTCTCATGGTTCATCTCCTTTGACAATTTTTTGGATTATAGCCTCATGAAATGAGATCCTTATCACCCATTGGACTCATCCGGACGGATGCGAAAGCACGTATGGGGTGCCACATTCGAAAGCGGTAGAATTCAGGTATGGATCCTCTCAAGATCAACGAAGTTTTATTGCGTGAAGGAGAACACTGGCTGCGTTTCATAAATCCGCAACAGATCATCGTTGCTGAAACATTGGATGAGGTCATTCCTGCGTTACAGAAGCTGGAGCAGCGGATCGAGCAGGATGGCCTGCACGCAGCGGGCTTTCTCAGCTACGAGTCTGCTCCCGCGTTCGACTCGTCGCATCTCTCCAGGCCGACGGCTGGATTCCCCTATCTTTGGTTTGGACTCTATCCCGCGCCGCGGGTCGTTAAGCTCCCCCATCCCCCGGCACCCAGGCCGCATCTCGACTGGCATCCCACGACAGAACGCGATATTTACAATGCAGCCATCGAAAAAATAAAACAGTACATCTCTGATGGAAAAACCTACCAGGTCAATTACACCATGCGCCTGCTGGCAGGTTTCAACACCAGCGCATGGGACTTTTTTCTTCATCTGGCTCAGGCGCAAAACAACCATGCCGCATATGTTGATATTGGACGGTACGCCATTTGCTCAGCCTCGCCCGAACTTTTCTTTCAACTCGACGGCGATACGATCACCTGCCGCCCCATGAAGGGAACTGTCCAACGTGGTCGCACCACGCTTGAAGACCAGGCCCAAGCCGAATGGCTGAAGAACTCCGAGAAGAACCGCGCCGAAAATGTGATGATCGTAGACATGATCCGCAACGACCTGGGGCGCATCGCCAGGATCGGAAGCGTACAGGTCCCCGAGCTGTTCCATACCGAGCGCTATCCCACTGTATGGCAAATGACTTCCACGGTCAGCGCGCAAACAAATGCATCACTGACACGAATTTTCAGCGCGCTGTTTCCATGCGCGTCCATTACCGGTGCACCCAAAGTCAGCACGATGAGAATTATCAACGAACTGGAGACCACGCCACGCAGCATCTACACAGGTTCGATTGGATACATCTCGCCAACAAGAAAAGCAACGTTTAATGTGGCTATACGCACAGCTTTGATCGACCGAGAAACCAGGAAAGCGGAATATGGTGTGGGCGGCGGCATCATCTGGGAGTCCACCAGCAGCGATGAATACTCAGAAGCAATGCTCAAGGCCCATGTGTTAACACAGCCACAACCCGAATTCGCATTGCTCGAAACAATGTTATGGACTCGTGAAGAAGGATTCTTCCTACAAGAACAGCACATCCAGCGTCTGCTGGATTCGGCAGATTACTTTGGTTTTCCTATTTCGTTCAACTCTCGCTGGTCGAGTAATCCTGAGCGAAGCGGAGCGGAGACGAAGGCATCGAGAGCATCATCAGCAAGGGAAATTCTTGAATCATATTTACGTGAAATCTCCTCCCACTTCCGCGCTCCTCAACGCGTTCGCCTGTTGCTCGACCGGCACGGAGAATTACACTCTGAGTCGAATCCATATCAGCCCCCTGAAAAAATCGTCAACGCCCGCCTGGCTGCCGGGCCGGTCGATTCAAGCGATGTGTTTCTTTTCCACAAAACGACTCATCGCCAAGTATACGAACGAGCCCACTCCCCCTTCCTTGATTGTGACGACGTGTTGCTCTACAACGAACATAATGAATTAACGGAGTTCACGATTGGAAATCTCGTCGTTGAACTCAATGGAAAACTTGTCACACCTCCCATCGAATGCGGACTGCTTGCCGGCACGTTCCGTGCCCATCTCTTGAACACCGGGCAAGTGATGGAGCAAAAGGTCAAGGTTTCAGAGTTGGAACACTGTACCAAGATCTTCCGTGTCAATTCGATTCGAAAATGGGAAAACGTAAAAGTTCACTGATCGTCCTGAAAAGCTCAGGATTTTACCTGGTCTACAAAGCGCCGGAATTTTTCAACAAACGTGTCCTTGCTATATTTCCACGCGTTTCGGACTATATCCTGAGTTCGAAATTGTTCCCATTCACGCTCGAACCCTATGATGGCATCTGCGAGGCTTTGCACGGATTGTTCCTGGAAGAATATTCCTGTTTCCCCGCTACTGATTGTTTCCAGTGCGCCGCCCCGGCCATACGCGATCACGGGGCAACCAGCTGCCTGCGCTTCGACCATGGCGATCCCGAAATCCTCCTCCGCCATGCAGACAAAACCGCGCGCCGTACCTAACAGCTGAGCAACTTCATCGTCTGACCTATACCCTAAGAAACGAATATTGGAGGCTGCCATGCTTTGCAAGCGCGGCATTTCTGCACCTTCACCCACAACCAAAAGAGGAAGATTCAACTGTGAGAATGCCTGTACCACCAGGTCGATTCGCTTATGCGGCACCAGACGCGAAACTGTAATGTAGAAATTTTCGCGCTCCCGGCTTGCAGAAAACCGTTCCACATCCACCGGCGGATGGATCACGGGCGCAGTGCGTCCGTATGCGTCTGCAATACGGTTAGCAACCGCGCACGAGATGGTTGCAAATTCATCGACTCGTGAAGCAGCCTCCCGGTCCCATCTTCGGAAGGCGCGCATAAACGCATTCAGGAGGATGTTCTTGCGAGTGTGAGTCCCATTGATATTGATGTCGGTCCAGGCGTAGCGCATCGGCGTATACATATAGGAGAGATGCCGCGCCTTGCCATACGTTTTCACTCCGTGCGCTACAGCGTAACTGAAACAGACGACCCGGTCGTAACCCGTGAGATCGAAGCGTTCGATCGCAAAAGGCATGAGCGGCAGAAAGAAACGATGCTGACGGTGCGCAAGAGGCAGGGAATCAATGAACGACGTTTGAACCTTTCTTTGGGCGATGGGCGTGTGAACGAAACACTCCTCGTTATAAACAAGCGTGAACAGGTCAGCACGCGGGTAGATCTCCAGTGCAGTCAGAAGCACTTTTTCACCGCCCCCCAGCGACGGGAGCGAATCGATAACAAAAGCAATCCGTGGATCAGATCTCATGCAACGTATTCCAGATCAACTCTGCGGTGTGTTGCCACGAAAAATCTCGCGCACGTGCCAATCCTTTTTCTTTAAGTGACCTGCGAAGTTCCTGGTCCTGCAAACATTGCCGCATAGAGCGCGAAAGCGCAGTGGAATCAGACAAGTCAAAGACCAACCCTGCATCGCGGACCACTTCCGGCAGCGCGCCGCCGTTGGAAACTAAAACAGGCGTACCACACGCCATCGCTTCGAGAGCAGGCAACCCGAAACCTTCGTCAAGGGACGGCATCACCAAGAAGAAAGCGTTCGCATACAAACCGGGCAAAGCGCTCTCTTCGATATACCCGAGGTAGATCACTCGTTCCACCCTGGCAGGCAGCTGTTCAGTTCGATGCACAGTACTCTGCGTTCCAGCAATGACCAGCCATACATCCCTAAATTCCTGCTCGATCTCCTTCCAGACCTGCAACAGTGCAGTGAGGTTCTTGCGCGGCTCCAGTGTTCCGAGGAACAGGATGTAACACGGAGGCAACTTGAATTGCTCCTGGCTTGCACCCGGCTGAAAAATGGACAGGTCGACGCCGTTTGGAGTCACCACTACATCCTGCCTGCCAAATCGTCTGATGAGTTTCTGCCTCACATATTCAGACGGCGCGAAAAGCACTCGAGCCCGTCGCACCAGTATTGGGATCAACAGCGAATACCAGGCTGCAAAACTCTTCTGAAACCAGTTTGGATTCTCGAGGGCGCTGAGATCATGGACCGTCAGCGCCTGCTGCCAGACCCACAGCGGACCTGTGTTCGCCGGCGACCATAGCACGGACTCCCGACTCAGCCGTCTGGGCAGGATGACCTGCTCCCAGACGTGGCCCAGCAGACCATTCTGCCGCGTCATTTCCAGCCGGGACCTGTCGCCGATATAGCGGAGGATTTCCCGCCCGTGGCGTTCCACACCGGTGACTCGGCGCGAGAGGAACCGCCCATTGACGACGATCTCATGCGTCATGGTGAATCTGTCCCAACCACAATCCGAATGCCAGAGCGAACATGATACGGCCGGGAGCGAGCGTCCAGAGATAATGGTCAAAGAGTCCGGTCACACCCAACCCAGCGATCATGGCGCCCGCGAGAATCGATTTCGGTGTATTCGCCTTAAGAACACTCAGCGCCACCACAATTGCTAACCCCACAAGGAGAAGAAGCCCCAGGAACCCTAGTTCTGTCCCTACGAGTAACGGAATACCATGCACCGGCTCGATCATCGCACCGTCGACAGCATCGCTTGAAAGCTTGAGAATAAAGGAGCCAATACCAACTCCACCGAGAGGAAATGCGGAGAACATTTTAAAGGCTTGTTCGTTCAACCACCGGCGTCCAAACGTGGACAGTTGTTCCGTTGCAACAGGAGCATTGCTTATGCGAGTAAATATCAACTCGCGCAGCGGATACACGGTCAGCGCGATCGTCAATATACTGACCGCAATCACCAGATAGAGCCGTCTGGTGCCCAGGTAGGCGGCTTTCAAAATCAAAACACCTAAGAAAGCGATCAATCCCAACCATGCTGAACGGGAGAATGTTAGCACGATAAGCACAATGCCAAAAGCGAATACGATCGGCAGAAAGTAATTTGTCTTCTTTTGCAGGAAAAACAAGCTAACCGGACCCAGTAGAGCCAGCAATGCAAACCCGCCGAGTATATTCGGATGTGGCAGGGTTCCATACGCACGAAGGATCCGCAGTCCATTAGGGATTTGCACGACGCTAGCGCCGCGCGTGGACGATTCTAAAACACCTGGCCATTCTACATTGAGAGGCTGAAGAAACTCAGTGGATTGTAAACCAACGCCAACAAAACCGGCCACAAATTCAATGCTGAGTGCAAAACAGAGACCCACCATTGCCATTTGCCAGGCAGACCGCCACTCACGCAGAGAAAAGATGAAAAGCAAGGCCAGCCAGAAATGCAGGGAAACAAACAAAGAGATGCGCCAGTCATACGACCAGATCACGCTCAGAGAGGCCAGGAACACAAGGGCTGTCGGCAAGCTGGAAACCAGCGAAAGGCGAAAGTCTGCCCGGTGGTACAGCAGATCAGCGCTCGGCGAAAGTTTTGTAGAGGCCCACAAGATCACTGCCAGTAGCACAAGTGCATCAGTTAAAAAGAAAACAGCGTCGGTGTAGAGAAAGTAGACGCGCGGATGAGGAAATTCAAAAATAGTACGGAAATACCAGAAACAAATACTGATCGGTATCAGGAAGATCACAACGGCATACACGCGTTCTATCACTCGTTTCGCATCGGCGGGATACACCTTCAGAGCGCCCAGCGTCACGGATGTCACCAGTGCAAGTAAAGGGAATGCTCCCCAGGAAAAAGATGAAAAAGGAGTTGCCTTCGATGGCATCGACGGCGCGGGAAGCACCGCACTCGGATTTTCGTAGACGAGAATGCCATTCTCCAGAGCACCGCGTTTGATCCATCCAAGCTGCTCCAGTAACGCCGCAAATTTGCTGCGATGGATGACACCCCAGCGCAGGGGGATCGCCTGCAGGATTGTCGGGTTGACAAATCCCCAGCGCACACCATGCTCACCAGACTTTTGCAGGATGGGCGCAATCGCCGGGATCCCCACGGATGCCCAAAAGGCAGTATCAATTTCGGCGATGCCACTCTCGCGCAATTCGGGCAATGCCCGCGCCGTGTGATAGCTTCCGTCTATCGTTGTTGCTTCGGTCAATAAATTTAGATACGTATACTGGTTTCCAAAACCAAAGGTAAGATAGCGCCACTGCGAATTGTTCTCCTGATCTAAGAAATCTACGATGGGACGCATGTCGATCGGCCCCGGCTGGGTGGGGAAAACAATTGGCCAGAACCAAACAAGCAGCGTCGTCAGCGCGAAAACGGAAAATGTCGAGGCGGCGATAAAATTCCTCCGCCGCGCGAATAGTACCGGCTTCGTCAGGAGGCGGTTTTTCCATCCGTATTTGAGTCGAATGAATAGAATCCCAAAGAACGGAGTCAACGTCAGACTCGCCCAAAACGCAAAGCGGTCGAATGTCAGCCATTGCCAGGCATCGCCGAAGACAAGCCCTGGTAAAGGGGTCGTGCCACCGAGACCGAGGAGGAATAGCAGGCTGAATGCGATCAACAAACCGACAAATCGAGCGGGCCATTTGCGGACCAAAAAAGGAATGATAAGCACCAGCGGCCCATAGAGCGGAAAAAAGAAAACGAGGAAGCCGCGCGGATCGAGGAAGAAGTTGTGACGTGACAGATGGTCGATCGGCGTTTGAATGGTTTGATCTCTTCCCCACTGCCAGAACGGCCAGATCACAAACAGGGCCATCGTGATCGCCAGAATTCCAAACAAGGAGAGACGCTTCACGATCAAAAACAATGCACGGCTTTGATCGTGATCCCGGAGTAGCACAAGATTGTTGATTGCAACCGCAAGGACAAAAAATGGCTGGACGATCAACGTTGCATGATGTGTTGCCATGCAGGTAGCGATCAACATCACAGAAAGCAACAGACTATGCAGATCGCCCTGCCGCAGGTATCGATCAAGGCTCGCGGCTGCAAAAAGCGCGATCAGTGTGCTGGCAAGAAAAGGTAGTTGACCAAAAACATAGGCAGTCACGTAGATTGGCACCAGAATTGCCGAGATAAGCGCTGCATAGGAGGCAGCAGCCCTGCTGGTGAAGATTCTGGCAAAGGCATAAATGCCCAATGGATAACAGGTGGTAACGATCCACAGCAACAGCGCGAAGGCCTTGTCGAATCCAAGGAGCGGGGTGAATAATGCGATCAGTTGATGAGTAAGAGGCGGGTAGGATACAACTGTAAAGCCTGTATACCAGCGCGGCTCCCAGAGCGAGAACCAGCTCTCGGCGTAATGATCCGCAAAAAGCATGTGCGTGTACGCGTCGTAACTCAGGCGATAGCGTACCGTGAGGACAAACAGGCCATGAAAGACGAAGGCGATCAGGATGGCAGTGTAGATCCGACGCGGCATCACAGTGACTCTGTTTCCAGGTGTGGGATGGGAATACGTTTCGGGCTTTGTCGTTTCTCCAGGGCGCGGTTGAACGCGCGCAGATAACGATCACAAGTGATCTCAATGCGCGCGTTTTGGATCGATCTGAAATTATGCTGAGTCTGAATCCGTCTTCTGTCTGGCGATTCAAGCAGCCTCAGGATCGCGTCGCGCAAGCTGGCCGGATTGCCACTTTCAAAAAACTCGATCTGGAAGTTCTGCTCCTGCGCCAATTCCCGTATCTCACGCAGGTCAGAGGCTACGACAGCTCGTCCCCAGGTGGCGGCGCTGTACAAGACACTCGAGGAACCGGTCGATGCCGAGTACGGCAGAACGACAATTTTCGCACGGCGGAAGAGATCGACCACATCGTCATCAGCGATCTTCCCCAGCCAGCACACTCCCTCTACATCGGCAAACCGGGCCCTGAGCTGTTTTGCATACCCTGGAAAACGCGGGTGCTCCTCTCCTGCGATCGATAGCTGAAGATTGGGATGCATTTTTTTCAACTGCGGCATGATCTCTAAGAGTAGTTCCACACCTTTGAACGGCGCCAGCATGTTAAATAAGAGAAGTTCATTTCCATCGGATTCATGCAGCAGGTCTGGTTCGCTCACAGCGCCATGTGGGATGTGAACACAATCCACCTGTGGCCGGATCTTCGCGAACCAATCCAGATGATCGTGCATCGTCAGGCACACCACGTCTGCCTGTGTGGCCAGGCTTGTGATGAAGCGTGCCCCAAGCGGAGCGAGCCGGCCGCCCGGCGCGTTCAATGCAGCAAGGTCAGAGAGTTCGACCATTTCATGAAACGTCACCACCGTCGGAATTCCCATACGACGGACCAGCATCGGTGCAAGGAGTCCCGAAACACTCAGGAACGGCGACTCGCCAAACATACCCATTCGCAAATTGAACCAGACCAGATCGGGACTCAATCGCTTCACGCGCGACAAGATCACCTGGCGCGCGTTTAGCTGGCCAGGTTCCCAGCAATATTCGACTTCCGTTAATCCCAGGTGATTGACCTTTTGTCCGTTAATGGATGACCCCGCAAGGACAGTGATCCGCGAAAAGCAGCCCAGCTTTGCCAGCGCGCGTGTGATGTAGTAGCCATACTGTCCGACACCGGTGATCGCAGGAGGGAAGGGACTTACGATTACTAGGTGCATAAATCAGGCAGCTGTTTTCCTGTGAATGGTATTCAGACGACAAATCTCCTTAGCGCTTGTCTCACGCATGCTCCGCATGTGTAAGTAGACTCTTTTCATGCAATTGCAGGCGGGGATACAAATTTCGAGTTTAGCTAGTTATGCGGCACTCTGTAATACAGTACGTTTATATCGCTCAGTTTGGATTGCACCTCACGATGAAAGATGACAGTCATTTCGTAAAACCGTTCCGAAGCGAACCGAAGTGACTGTCACCTGTATTCAGCCGTTTGACAGAAGTCTACGCTGGAAGTATAGTTTTGTCCAATATGTTTATTGGTGATTTGCGGCGCGCTGTTCTCGAAGCGCTGGCATACTCTGATATTTTCGAGTTCCCGCTGCGGTTGCAGGAGATACACCGCTTTCTGCCACTACGCGCAAGCGTGGACGAGGTCGCTGAGACCTTAAGTGATTCGGATGGAAATGTCGAAACACAGGGCGGTTACTATTTTCTGGCGGGGCGCTCACAAATCGTGGAACTTCGCAGAGAACGGGAATTACGTTCTCGATCACTACTTCCCCTCGCATTGAAATATGGACGGATTCTTGGAGGTCTGCCATTTATCCGCATGGTTGCGTTGACCGGGTCTTTGGCGGTAATGAATGTATCGAAGGACGTTGATTTCGATTACATGCTGGTCACCCTGCCAGGGCGGTTGTGGACGGCACGCGCCTTCGCGTTGCTTCTCAACCGCGTGACCAAAAAACTGGGATATACATTGTGCCCGAATTTGATCGTTGCTGAGACCGCGCTCGAATGGCCGCTGCATGACCTGTATTCTGCCAGAGAACTGTACCAGATGATTCCGATCAGCGGCATGGACGTTTATCAACGATTGATCCATGCCAATGCGTGGGCCACACACTATTTGCCCAATGCCTATTACGATGTCAGTCACCAGGAACGAATGAAGCCATTCTGGAAACTGCTCGAACTTCCCCTGCGCGGCAGGGTCGGCGATCGCTGTGAGCAATGGGAGATGACGCGCAAGATCGCGCGCTTCTCGAAGCAGGAAGGCTTTGGCGAAGAAACGACCTTCCACGCGGAAATCTGCCAGGGAAATTTTCATCACCACCGCAAACGGACACACCATGCATTTCAGGAGAAATTAGCGAACGTAACTGCCCGAAGCGCCGTCCCTCGCGAAGCACCCTCGCAGGAGGGCAGCGGTGAGGCACTCATACATCCATCGCCGGGGACGGCGATGGGAGCATACAAGCTATGATCCAAATTCTTCTTGGTCAATCCTACTATCTGCGCTTTGACCCAAAACTCTGGGATGCAATGCACCCTTATCCGCCGCTGGGCACGTTGTATGCCGCCAGCTACCTGCGCCAGCATGGATATCAGGTCGCCTTTTTCGATGCGATGCTGGCCGAATCAGAAAATGAGTGGGCGCAGGCACTGGACACGCATCGTCCAGATTATGCAATCCTCTACGAGGATAATTTCAATTACCTCTCGAAGATGTGTCTATTGAGGATGCGTGAAGCTGCGTTCAAAATGATCGCTTTGGCAAAGTCACGCGGCTGCACGGTCATCCTGTGCGGCGCCGACGCCACAGACCATTACGCAGATTATCTTGAGCGAGGAGCGGATTATTGTCTGCTGGGCGAAGGCGAGGAAACGCTGATCGAACTGCTGACTCAACTCACGGCTGAGACAGAACCGAATCTCGAAGGAATCCTGGGGCTTGCGTACAATTTATCCAATTCTCAAATCCGCAATAATTCCCGCCGCCCCGACATCACAAATCTCGATAAACTCCCCTTCCCCGCATGGGACCTGGTGGATGTTGAAAAATATCGTTCGATCTGGATGAAACGCCACGGGTATTTTTCGATGAACATGGTCACGACGCGCGGCTGCCCCTATCACTGCAACTGGTGCGCCAAGCCGATCTGGGGACAACGCTATAACTCGCGCTCGCCTGACAATGTAGTTGCAGAGATGAAGTGGCTCAAAGAAACGTATGCACCGGACCACATCTGGTTCGCCGACGATATTCTGGGACTGAAGCCAAACTGGATCGAGAAATTTGCGACGTTGCTACGGGAAGCAAATGCAATCATTCCTTTCAAGTGCTTGCAGCGCGCCGACCTGGTCAACGCAAAGACAGCTGCCGCGCTTGCAAAAGCAGGCTGCAAAACCGTATGGCTCGGCGCCGAGTCAGGCTCGCAGAAGATTCTAGATGCAATGGATAAAGGTGACACCGTGCAGGATATTTATCACGCCGCGACAGTACTGCGCGCAAACGGCATCGAAGTTGGATTCTTCCTGCAATTTGGGTACCCCGGCGAAACCTGGGAGGATGTGCAGAAAACGCTCAAGATGGTACGTGAGTGCGCGCCAGATGACATCGGTATTTCGGTCTCGTACCCCTTGCCGGGCACAAAATTTTTCGAGCACGTGAAATTGGAAATCGGCGAAAAGCAGAACTGGGTCGATTCAGACGATCTGGCCATGCTGTATCGCGGACCCTTCCCCACCGAGTTTTACCGCATCCTGCATGGACGTGTCCATTTCGAATTTCGACTTCATCAGGCCTGGCGCAAAAGGGATTGGATGAAAATTTTGCGCAGCCCCTATTATTTCGTGAAGCTCCTGATGGCTGATGCAAAACTTCGCAAGTACGCACGCTCGTCGATGGAATTGGCGCTCCATGCTTGATCTGAACGCAGTCGATCTCGGTTTCTCGCGCAAGGCGGATGTGTACGATGCCTATTGTGATCAGCATCCAGTCATTCGCTGGTGTCGCAACATCATACGGCAGGAAGTCAGCAGACGGTTGGGAGCGGATGGTTCCATCCTGGAACTGAATGCAGGCACGGGAGCAGACGCAGCCCACTTCGTTGAACACGGTTACCGAGTCCATGCCACTGACATTGCGGCGGGCATGATTTCCGCCATCCAACAAAAAAGAAGAGGCTCAAAAAATGCCGAACATTTTTCTGTGCAGCAACTCTCATTCACTGCGTTGGATCAGGTTACCGGCGGTCCATATGATTTGATCTTCTCGAATTTTGGTGGCTTGAATTGCATCCCGGACTTGAAAACGGTTACGAGATCTCTGCCACGCTTGCTGAATCCTGGCGGATATCTGATCTGGGTGCTGATGCCGCCCATCTGTCCGTGGGAACTGGTGCAGGTTTTGCGCGGTCAATTCCGTGTGGCTGCAAGGCGCTTAAGGGCGGGCGGCGTCATGGCGAATGTGGAAGGCGCAGCAGTAATGACCTGGTATCACAGCCCGAAGAAATTAATGGATACGTTGACGCCGCAATTCCGACTCCTCCATCGACAATCGCTTTCCTTGTTTTGTCCACCATCATATATGGATCGCTTCCCTCACCGGTTTCCTCGCCTTACCCAATCTCTCTTAAACCTGGATGAGCGGCTCGGCAACAGATTTCCTTTCAACAACTGGGGCGACTTCATTTCCTACACCTTTCAATATGAATCCTGACCTGTACTTGCGCGTCCGCGAAAAGGAAGGTCGAGTCTATACGGATGAGATTGTTCGGGATTTACCTAACGTCCCAGACGGACATCCACTTGTAGATGAGTGGAAGGCTCGCGCTGCTTCCGCTTCGCGCCTACGCCGCTACCTGGCTCGGTTCCCCCAGCGTCTTAGCATCCTCGACCTTGGCTGCGGAAACGGATGGCTTGCCAACATGCTGGCTGCATCTGGACACAACGTGGTGGGACTCGAGCAGAACGGATATGAGCTTAAGCAAGCCGGGCGTGTTTTTTCCACCAACCTGAATAATCTGTTTATGGAAGCCGATGTCTTCAGCGCTCCGTTTGAACGTGACTCCTTCGACATCGTGATTCTGGCAAGCTCGATCCAATACTTTGATGATCTGCATGTTCTATTGGGGACGCTATGCAAGTACCTCCGGCAACAGGGCGAAATCCATATTATTGACAGCCCGCTGTATCAAGAGCAGGACGTTGAATCCGCGGTGGAACGCAGCCGCCAATATTACGCAGCGCTTGGTTTTCCAGCTATGGCAGAGCGGTACTTCCATCATCGTTTGTCTTCCTTAACGATTTTCCATCCGCGGATCCTTTATCAACCCAGCCACAGAGTCCTTAAAATAAAGCGTTTTCTGAAACGGGTCGATTCACCTTTTCCCTGGTTATCGATCCAGAAGCAGAACATTCCATAACGATGCACTCCGGCTCTCTGCACCGCAATTCATTTTGGCTATTGCTGGCACGTTTTTCCGTGCAAAGCCTGGCTGTGGTGTTTGTCGCATTGATAGCTCGACGGCTGGGAATCCATGTGTTTGGTCAATTCTCAGTTATGGCATCGATCGTGCTGATTGGAAACACGCTCACTACCTTTGGCACAGACACGCTCATCATCCGCGAAGTTGCCAAAGCGGGTCGGATCACAAATGTGGTCAGGCGGTCGCTTGGACTGCAATTAAGCCTTTCGACATTGTGGTGGCTGGGTACGTTCCTCTTATTCAGAAATCCGCCGCTTTGGCTCTATACGCTAAGTTTGTTCCCGCTGGCATTTTTCTCGATTGCTTCTGCGCTGACCCGCGCCTTTCAACGAATGGACCTGTTCTGGGCGCTCAATCTTGGAAATGGGATCATGCAATTCGTGGCCGGACTCTTGGCGGGAGACATCTGGACGTTATGCATGTATTTATTGGTGGGGCAGATCGTAGTGGCGTTTTTTGCAATTTGGCTTTTTCGAAGGTTCCTGCTTGAATTTCCTCCAGGCTCCCTCCTGGACTTTCGGCATCTGTGGAAATTCGCTTGGCCGTTCGCCGCCCTGACAACATTGACAATCGCATCACAGCGGTTGGGCATCTTATTCGTTTCCGCGATGATCGGGGATGCTGGAGCCGGGCTTTATTCTGCCGCGGCGCGCCTGCTGGATGGAATGAAATTTGGACATTATGCTGTCCTGGGCGCATTGCTGCCAATGCTATCCGCCGGAAATTTGGGCGTGCGCAACGATTTTCGTAACGGGTTCAGATCGATGATTGTATTCAGCGCAGTGATGGCAGGCATGGCGTCGCTGCTCGCCGAACCAATTACTGTTCTCCTCTACGGGGACGAGTTCAAGAATGCTGCATCTCTGCTTACGTATATCTGCTGGGCTATTATTCCATACACAGTTTCATCCTTTATCTCTGTGGATATGGTCGCCCGTGGGATGGAATCAAGCCTGTTGAAAGCGTCCATTCTTGCCATCGGCATCTTCGCCATTCTGTTCGCACTTTCTATATTCCTGTGGGGCTTGGCCGGTGCAGCCTATGCCGCGTTGATCGGCGAGACAATCCAGGCAGCATTTTTTATGCGAGCATGGGGGTTCTACAGGAAAAAAATACCCGAAGGGGAACAACCTGCATCCAATGGATGATAACGAACCTGTCCTCAAACCATCCGACATCCTAGCGTACCGCCGCGCCCACAAACAGCTAGCCGATTTCGCTGTGCCACAGGCTGTCATATTTTGCCCACAGAAAAGCCTGGCAGGGTACGTGTTGCGACGTTATTCCGCCAGGCGGATCAAAGGGTTTCTCGGCGATTTCCATCTGCTCAAACGTCCAGGTGCACAGATCGCCATTTCGACAAATTTTGGCATCGGCGCACCGGTCATCGCCGGGCTTACCGATGAATTTGCGGCCCTGGGAGTTAAGCAATTTGCATTGATCGGCTTGGCTGGCGGAATACAGCCTGACTTGCATACAGGGAGTCTCGTCACCTCCGCGAGCGCGATCCGTGGCGAAGGTGTTTCCCGCCATTATCTGCCGGCGCATCCAACCGTAAATTCATCAGAAGATTTCGTACGTGGCTTCAGTGAACTTCTCACAAAACAAAAACACGCCCATTTCGTTGGTACCACATGGACCACCGATGCACCCTTCCGCGAATTGCGCAAGGATGTCATCGGACATCAGCAAAACGGCGTCCTTGCGGTGGACATGGAGGCCGCGGCCATGTTAGCTGTGGCGGCATCCTTGAAACTCCAGGCCATCGCTGCCTTCTCGATCGCCGATCAGTTAAGCGATGGAGTTTGGCGCATGGCAGGAGATTTACAGCCCGCGCAAAAGGGACTCACGGTTTTATTTGACGCGCTGTATGAGTACTTCACGGGCCAACTTCGTAAGTAATGTCCGATCCTGGGCATCCAGAGATTACACTATGAACAAACTCTCGAATGCAACTTCCCCTTACCTGTTACAACATGCCCACAACCCTGTTGATTGGTTTCAATGGGGTGATGAGGCGCTCACAAAAGCTCGTGCTGAAAATAAACCGATCTTCCTTAGTATAGGCTATGCCGCATGCCATTGGTGTCACGTCATGGCTCATGAGTCTTTCGAAGACCCCGAAGTCGCCGCGTTCATGAACGAGCACTTCGTCAACATCAAAGTGGACCGTGAGGAACGCCCCGATATCGACGCGATCTATATGCAGGCTACGGTCGCGATGACCGGTTCGGGCGGCTGGCCGATGTCGGTGTTTCTGACGCCGGATCTGAAACCGTTCTATGCGGGAACGTATTTCCCACCTGTGCCGCGTTATAACATGCCCTCCTTCCGTGATGTACTGGCAGGCATTGCCCGCTCCTGGCGGGAAGAACGGGACGAGATCACCCGCGTTGGCGGGCAGGTCTCCGATCATTTACAGCAGGCATTGAGCAGCACACAAGGGAGCGACAGATCGCTGACACCAGAATCGTTAGAGGCGGCTACAAAGGTTATGCTCGATTCGTATGACTGGACGTATGGCGGCTGGGGTGCGGCGCCGAAATTCCCGCAGCCGATGTCGATCGAGTATTTGCTGCGCCGCGCTGCAGCAGATCCAAATGAAGAACAGAAGGAACTTAAAACGGCGCTGCACGCGCTGAAGGCAATGGCGCGCGGCGGTATGTACGATGTGGTCGGCGGCGGCTTCTCACGCTACAGCGTCGACAACGTCTGGCGTGTACCGCACTTTGAGAAGTAGGATCCCCAATCGATAACTTTTTACGACCCAGGAAGCACCATACATCTACATACTTTTGATTGTCTTCCACTATGAAAGACGCCCTCACGTCCAACAGTTCAATAATTCTCCTGCGATCTTCAAAAGATTCGTCGCCCGGCTCCAAGCCCTCTGCAATCTGAGCAGCGAACTCCACAATTTGACGAATCTCACTATCCGATAAAGCTTCCGATTCCAGGTTCAAATTCAATTCACCGCGTTCCTTCTCCAAAGCTGAGAGGGTTGATTCCAATTGCTGTTTCTTATCAATCAGCAACTCCCTCTGAACCTGTCCAGATATATATAGATCGAGAACGCGATCTAATTGTGTTTTTGAACCCTGCCATAGATCCTCCAAAACAATCAAGCGATCACGAATCGGAGCGCAGAACTGTTCTCTTCCTTCCTGATACTCAGCTAGTCCATGCTCCAACACCCCGGGTTTCGTGAGGAGATCTTTTACCCAGTTCCAAACCAATGGGTCAACAATATCGACTCGAAAACTCGGAAGGTTACACTCGACATTGGCGATGTTCCCCATATAACCATTACAACGGTAGTAAAGATAATATCGAAGCTCCTTACCAGTTGGCCGAGTAGCATAGCAATTGACGCTGCTTTTGCACAAACCACACCTAACCCGACTCCGAAGTAAATACTCTCTCTTTATATGGCGAAGTGATTCACTGGTGTTCAACTTTCGTTGAATTTGTGCACGTTTCCATGTTTCCTCGGAGACAATCGCCGGTACATCAAAGGACAGCCACCATTCACGGGCGTTATTCGGGTGGTAACCTCCGAAAGTGTTTCGCTTTCCGTAATGCCAATGTCCTGCATATGTTTCTGAATCCAGAATCCGCATGACTAACCTCCCGGACCATTCTCCTTTTCCGCGCTTTTTGAACAACCCGCGAATATCCGCCCAGGTAGGAACTTTCATTGCGGTCAATCTTTTGGCAATATCACGTGCAGACAGACGTTTTCCACGTTCGTCGCCCTCAACATAAAACCTGTAAACCAACCGAACGACTGCTGCCTCCTCTTCATGAATTACCAAATTTTTTCCATCCTCTGATAGGCGATAACCAAATGGGGGCTTATTTCCGTGAAGCATGATCTTCCCGTTTTTGACCACCTGCCGCCTGCCGCGAACCATGCGTTCGGCAATTTTTTCACGTTCGTATTCAGCGATTGTCGCACGAATATGCTTGTTCAGGCGTCCTTCCGGCGAGTTTTCATAACTGGCAAGAACATAAACAACTTCGACGCCGGCTCGATTCAATTGTTCTTCAACGATAAGTTGTTTCGCAAGTTTACGGCTGAGGCGGTCAATCTCGCGAACTACCAATACATCAAACTCTCCTTTTTGCGCCATATCACGTGCGTGATTAAGTTCAGGTAATTCAAATGAAGCGCCAGACGCGCCACGATCATCCTCGGACAATTCTGCAATGATTTGCCATCCATTATCGAGTGCAAAATCCCGGCACATTTCCAATTGTCCCGCCAGATTACGTCCTTCCTTGCCGCGGTCATCGCTGGAAACTCTTGCATATAGTACAGCACGTTTAATTGTATTCATGATCTTCCTTCATGGTTGTTTTGTTATTTGGGGAATGGTATAGGATTAGCAGAGCCAGACCGGGCTGGCTGTCGCTTAGTTACGGGATGGCTGATAAAGGATGTCCCGCATTTCCTCAAGGAGCTGTGGTCCCAACACAAGGGATTGTTCATGGGAGGCAAGTTCAAAGGAATTCACAAGATCGGCTAATACCATGCCAATATTTCCTTCAACCTCTAGCAGGCTCTTTCCATTCACTGCCTCTTGCCACTCCTGGCGGAACTTGGAAAGGATCGCAATAGCTTTCGTTCTTGGGCTTGGATTCGTATTCAACATCAGATGGCTCCTTTTGATTAATGGAGCGATCTCATTCTGCCCGGTCAGAAAAAGAAATCGCCCCGGTGAGTCCCACCAGGGCGTGAAATCTGGGCTGATATAATGAAGTCAGCCCGTCCCTCCGCTATTACCGGTGGGTTGGGTTAGGGTCGTGCGTGTGTTAGCGCACATTCACGGCCCGTTACAACAGATATAATTATCGTATCGTTACGATAATTATACTACACAGAAATCGAATGTCAATATTCGCTATTACCACCCAATCGAACTATCGTCTTTTGGATCCGGGTTTTGGCTTTGGTCCGCGACGCTCCCCCATGTTCTCCGCTTTCTTCATATATTCTGCCAGGGATTTCCGGCTAACCTGCCAAGACGGGCCCCATTTTCGACCCTGAACCTTTCTGGATCGAATCAGTTGTCGAATGTAATCGGGGTTATACCCGCTCACCTTAGCCGCATCATATGTAGTAAGCCAGTCTTCCATAAACGATTCTCCCGATTGCCGATTATAACTTGGTTAGTAATTGGGCGAATCCTCCGTGTGCATAAGCACCTGAAATGCGGTATCTCCCAAGCGATTATCCGGTCACGAATGAAAGCCTATAAATCCGGTTAGGTGATTGTAAGTTTTTTCACATTCAAATTTTTGGGTTCCTCAATTAAAATTACAGCCCTATGGCTAAATTTACCAAACGTAGTCATATTCATCCAAAATTGCGAATAGCGTTATATTCCATTGTGCTATTATGCGGCGGTTTATTGTTTGGTGCCATTCTTTGGATATTCCAACGAATCAATACCAGTCTTGGGGAAGAACTGGCTCAAGTTGCAGTTTCATTAATGTCCATATTGATCCTGGCTTTGATTCTGGTTGGATTGCGGGCCGGTTGGAGCCTGGATCGCTTCATAAGACATCGAAAGATTGATCTCTGGAGGATTCAGAGATTTTATAAACAGGCAAGACATTTTCTATCCTTATTGGGATATGAAGAAGTTCAACCCAAAATCATCACACCAGAATTACCCACCAAAGAGAACATTGAACAAACACTGGCGCTTATCGAAAAGCCCAAGCGCCGAGGTAGACCACCTACCCATTCGCTTGATCGGTGGACACGGGTTGTATTGGCATGGGAAAATCGGGATTTGTACAGAAATCCCATGACCCTGACCGAGTTTCTTTGCCAGGAATTCGGCACCTATGCGGACGGCACGCCCTGCATGTCTGATAACAGTTTCTACGAGAACCGCAAAAAGGTTTTTGATGAACTCAGAAAAAGTGCTGCGCTGAATCAAGAAACTACACCATGAAAACACAGGCAACACATTGACCGGTTAATTATCCGAGTAGCCGCAAGAGTTGCAGCTTTTTGTTTCATTATCTTGGTCCCATTAAGCTATACAATCATTGACAACGCATCCGCAGATGAAATTATGTACGGCACGCGATTTAACTGATAAGTATCTACGGAAGCTATTTACTTGCCACTAATCTTGCTGTTGTATAAATATTTCATGGAAAACAAGGGGTCCACAATACCTGTTGGGGTAGGTATCTGTTCACCTCTAACTCCTTACTAATTTCAGGTGCTCCAATTCCACTCTCGCCATTACCATATAAAAGCACCGAAGGGTACTTGAGATCGTGTCTGTTTTTCTTACCGGGTAACAGGCATGACTTATTGGGCCAAGATGATGCAAGCGTTTTTTGTCGGTCTTCTTATTGGTATTGTTGTCTTCCTTTTCCCCATCTTTATTGGAATAGGATTGTTCTTCCTATTGATTCGACGGCTCAGAGGCATGTTTAGTAGAAGAGACGATGACAATTTTTAGCACTCTGAGAACACTTGCCAGAATTCCCATTGTATACAATCTGATCATTCAAGAGATTTTTCCGGTGAATATAACCGCAAATCAATAAGTTTGCGGGGGAAAGCCGTTCCAGAATGTGTCATTGGAATTTCCGTAGAATTCCTGTGACTCAAAATGGGGAATTATGTGACCCCTGCCATGTAAAAGAGCCACTGCACGTGGCTCTTTTATCTTTACCCAAGCGAGGTTGAACATGGCAAGAGTTGTCATTTACCTGCTCGAACCAGAAATGAATGCACTCAATCAATTAGCCCAACAGGAATATCGACCGTTGAAGTCGCAGGCGGCGTTGATCATCCGAAATGAACTCAAGCGACTTGGACTGATCGATGAACAACCGGCAGGCAGGGATAAACCATTCGATTTGTCTTCCGAGACCGATGACAGGGGCGCATCATGTTAGAACAGCCCACCCAGGAAATCGAACTGACCGACGAACAACGCCGCAGTCTGGGGCATGTATATCGCATGATCCTTGATTGGCGAAAGAATCGTAAAAATAAACCGGTATCCCCAACCGTATCCGAATCGTTGCCCGGGGAGCACCAATCTCCACAGACCGAATCTGATTCCGCTGAACAGACAGAAAGCGAGTCCTGATATGTTCGCAGGAATTGCTGTCGGGCTCGCCATATTTGGCGGAAGCATCCTGGTCGGGGTGATCGTTTTCTTTCTTTTGTTCTGACCCATTCGTGCCGGAAGTACGCTCCATCGATTTCAACAAAGGATAATTCCATGTCCACCAAAGTCATCTGTATTGCCAATCAAAAGGGCGGGGTCGGCAAGACCACCACCGCTGTTTCCCTCGCCCACGGTCTGTCCCAGAAAGGCAGACGCGTATTACTGATCGATCTGGATCCACAGGGTCAATCCGCCACGGCATTGGGACGCAACCCAGAACCCGGCGCGTTTTATCTGCTCACAATGGGAAGCACGCCGCAGGAAACCACCTTTGTGCAGTCATGGGTGCGCTCCTCTGGAAGGGAAGGACTGTATCTCCTGCCCGGCGACCAACAGACGATCGCCGCCCAAACAGTGCTCAACGCACAGGACAAACCCATCTCTGCGATCCGCCAATCCATCCAGCGTTTCTTCAAGGAGGGTCTGCATTACATCCTCTTCGGCACTGCTCCCAGTGTGGGCGGCATTCAGGAGCGCGCAGTTTGGGCATCCGACCTGGTGATCGTGCCGACTGCCACCGAATTCCTCTCCGCTGATGGCGTCTCGAAGGTCCTGCTCATGGTGAGCATCCTGCAGGAAAAGAAAAACTGGCGTGGCAACCTGCTAGGCATCCTGCCGACCTTTTACGATGAACAAACCCGCGAGAGCAAAGCCACAATGGAAAACCTGAAGGAACGGTTTGATGCAAGTGTTCTGCTGCCCATCCATCGCTCAACGCTGTTACGGGAATGCGCCGCCGAAGGGAAAACCATTTTGGAGTTTGATCCTGTGTGCCGGGCTGCCAAGGAATATCAAGCATTGACCCAGCACGTGCTGAAATTTTAGGAGGTGGATATGACCGGACGACGTGACCCATTTGAGAAGACTGATATACCGAACCCAACTCAACCACCCACCATCTACGACTCCCTGCGTGTGGCAGCGCCGCGTAAACGCAATCGCCAGTGGGAAAAACAACAACAGAGTCGCAAGGTGGTCTATCGGGGCATCGATCCCAAGCTGGCTTTGAAGGTGAAGACGATTGCGGATGATCTGCAAGTCCCCGCAGGAGAGGTGGCATGTGCGGTGCTCGAATACGCACTGCGGTCCTATGAACGCGGTGATTTTGATCTCCACCCGCGTCCCAATCCGGAGCGCATGCGTATGACGCTCTTCCCACGAAGCG
>CAZBAX010000009.1:0-136531 GCA_964489725.1 uncultured Anaerolinea sp.
CTTTCGGGAGTGTCTCCGTGGTTAAGGTTTTGGGCTTTTGCAAGAGGTCAAATACTTTTGAGAAAGGTTAACCTATGGCCACGAATCAAAAAGTGCCTGGCTACACAGGCGATATTGCCGAACAACACATTGATCCATCACAGGAATATTCCACCGAGAATCAGGAGATCGATTTTTCGGAGGCACAGCATGCGATCTGGGCGGATTTGTTTGCGGGCATTCACCAGCCCTATTTGATGGAGCACCTTTGTCAGGAATACTTAAATGGATTGCAGTTGCTGGAGCTGGATCCGCACCGCATTCCCACCGTGGCACACCTGAACGCGCACATCACCCCGCGCACAGGTTGGAACATCGAACGAACAGCAGT
Source organism: uncultured Anaerolinea sp. (assembly GCA_964489725.1). Lineage (GTDB taxonomy): Bacteria > Chloroflexota > Anaerolineae > Anaerolineales > Villigracilaceae > Defluviilinea. The sequence goes on from CAZBAX010000009.1 coordinate 371, forward strand.
GCGTTATACGCTGGCAGATGACTGGTACAGGAAATTTGCGCAGCGTATTTTTTTGATCACAGACTATCTGCGCTCCCGCGACCAGATGGAGTTCACGCCCGAGCCAGACATGTTCCATGATATCTTCGGGCATCTTCCCTATCTCACAATGGAATTCTATGCGCGCATCGAGGATAAATTTGCGCCAGCCTACATGAAGGCGACCCAGGAGGAGCGGGAGGTGATCAAGCGCCTGGCGTGGTACAGCACCGAGTTCGGGATCGTGATGGAAGGCAATCGCTTTAAGGTGTTTGGGGCGGGGATCATTTCAGGGCGGGCAGAGTTTGCGAATACGCTCATGGAGTTCTATCGACTCTCGCGCGATAATGTGTTCAACTATACCGACCATGTATTCGAGCAATTGAACGAACAGTTCCAGGCGCATAAAAATGACATTCATCGCATCATCGATGGCGTCAACGATCTGCATCGCCACGGGCAAATGTCTTCACAGGATGCAGGCTGGAACGTTGTCCACTCGTTGTACGAGTCGCTGGGAATTCGACGTGATGATTACTTCGGCGGAGAAGTGATCCTGGCGCCGTTCGATGTGGAGACCATCGCCCGCATTCCGAAAACCGTGTACGCGTTCAACCCGATGTTCTTTGTCTGTGAAAATTTCGAGCAAATGGATGCGCTGCTCGACTCGTATTTGAAGCCAATCGCGATGCGGAATTAGGACTCAATTTACAAAGGCTGTAGCGCGACATTTATGTCGCCGGCAGTGGTGTAAAGCAATACCTGCGTGGCGAGATGAATCTCGCCTTACAGCCTGCAAAGTGGCAAGATCGAAATCCGCCTCTTCCTAAGCGGGAGGCGGATTCTGTTTAATCAGGTGTACTCGCCCTGCGAACAGATTCACTGGCGAACAATGCCAGCACGAGGATCAGCCAGGCGAGGACCTGCCCCAGCCGTATTCCGCCAAAGATCAACGTGCTGTCGCCGCGGAATGCCTCCAGAAAAAGGCGTGATCCGGCTGTGAGGGCGGTGAACAAAAGGAACATAAAGCCAGATGCGGATTCTACCTTGCGAGACCAGATCAGGGCAAAAATCAGCAGCGATGCTGCCAGTTCATAGATCTGGCTTGGATGCCGCGTCGCATTCCAGAGATCAATTCCCCACGGCAGGTTCGTAGGACTTCCAAATGCGGTCCCGGCGGCGAGATGCGAGAGTGACAGCCCGATCGCCAGAGTCGCGAACAGGGGTGTCAGCGCATCCAGCGTGGACCACAGCGCAAGTTTTTGCCGCTGACCATACACGAAGCCGACGAGTATGCTTGTAAACAACGCGCCGGTCGGATCGAACAGATCGGGGTTGATCGAAAAAACACTGAGCGGACTGGCCGTAAATGCTGAAAGATTTACCAATGCGAACATCAGCCGTCCACCGATGACGTAGCCAAGGACGCTGTACAAGACCATGTTGTTGAGTGCTTCCACGGAGACGCCATGTTTCTGTGCTCGCCTTTCGGCCAGCGACAGCCCCAGCCATAGCGCGGCGAGCATCAGGATCAGATGACGTGGAGGGGCAAAGAGCGAGCGAAAAAGTGTGATCATATCGTCACCTGAGGATTTCTTCGATACGTGTTCGCAACAAAGCTTCTGCCATGGGTCCGCCGATCACGACTTCCCGGATGATGCCTTGACGGTCAATGAAGTAGGACGACGGAAGCGACTGCAATTGATAGGCGTTGCCCATCTGACCGGTCGTATCCAGCAAAATGGGAAAGGTGAGACCTTGTTCGTCGACGAACGGTCCGACTGCGGCGAGATCATCCTGATAGGTCATATTCACGGCAAGGACGGTGAACCCCTGATCCTTGTAGTCGTTGTACACCGTTTCAATCGTTTGCATCTCGGCCCGGCAGGGTGGGCACCACGTGGCCCATAAATTGACGAGCACCGCCTGCCCGCGCAGGTCCGATAATTTTATAGTCTCGCCGGCAAGGGTCGTCAATTCAAATTCGGGCGCCAGGAATCCGGATTGCGGAGCCGCGATGTTTCCTGAACTTCCTGAAGTGTCCGCGCTGATGATGATCCAGAGGAAACCCAGGATCAAAAGGATCGCGTAAATTACCTGGCGATGAGTCTTATGCATTTGTGTTCCAATCTGGTTGTCGTGAAATAAACCTTGCGCTGTGAGATACCCAGGCGGCCAGGAGGCACAAGCCCAGCACGATCCAATAGCCATCAGAGATCGGGCGTTCCCAAAGGAGAACACTGGTGATGAATGTAAGGAGAATGGTCGGAACCCATTTCGATCGAGATGGACCCGCTACGGCGCCTGCGGCAAACATTGGGATGGTCAGCGGCGGGAAATCATATTGCAGGGCGTACGGAGTAATGGCAAATGAGACCAGCAGCGCGGTAACGGTCACGTCCAGGATGGAATTTGATCTCCAGATGCCCTCGAGCAGAATCCACAAGCCGGCGATGACAGTAATTCCATAAATCACGTTTCTAGCTGTTGGCGGTATGGAGAACCATTTCAACCAATCCAATAGGGTTGTGTTCAAGCGCGTGCCGGTCACTTGATCTGGACCATCCAGAACCTCGGTCAGACCCTGTCCAAAGTCCGGTTGCGCGAACGGTTGATACCAATCCGGCGTCAAAATTGTAGTGATCAGAGTGAGAACGATGAGCACAATTCCCGCAACCAGCACAGGTCTCCAGGCCTTCGTACGGATCAACCACGATCCCAGCGCGATCACAGGCAGCAGCATTATATTCGGTTTGATCAACGCCAGCGCCAGGAAGAATCCCAATCGATTCCAATGCGCGTTTTTGTACGCGATCAAAATCTCCACAGTGATCACGAACAACAGAATTCCTGTCTGTTCGAACTTCCATGTCGTCCAGGCGAAGAGGAACGTGGCCAGCAGATTCCACAGCCAATTGTGCCAGCCTTTACGTGGAAAACCCAGGAATTGCTGCAACCGGATCAAGCCAGCAATCCAAAGCGCTACATTGATGACCATCCACAGCGCGCGAGCTGACTGAAACGGAAGCAGACTCAAGGGCGCTACGATCCAGCCAAACCAGAGGGGATAGTAAAAGGGATTGTTGCCGGCCCGTCCCGTGACCTCGACCAGGACGCGCGCCACCTGGGCGTAATCATAGGGATTGCCTCCTTCAAGCAACACGCGCGCCGCCGCAAAATAGCCGCGGAAATCCTGCCCGTACTCCAGGAACGCGAAGGCCGCCATCGTCACGCTGGTGATCAGCCACAGACACAGCACCGTAAAGTTGAAGAGATTTTCTTTTGAACTTCGCATTCTCTACCTTACAAATGTCGTTGCGAGGAGGGTTTTTGTTCTTCCCGACGAAGCAATCTCCTGTTTCAAGCCATTGTCTCGGTTCAAGCGGCGATGGATCTACAGGTGAATGATGAAGCTCTCCCGGGCATGAAAATCTGGTTCTAGCTGGGAATGCACGAGGGACCAAAATGTCTTGTGCTGATCGATGCCCTGTATGACGCTGGAGATGCCCAGTTGAACCGGCTGATTTTCTGGGATCAGTGAACTCAGATCCACGGCCGCCTCCAACATAATGGATCCTGCTTCCATCCTCGTTTCAAGCTGCAACCGTTGTACCTGCGACTCCTCACGGAATCCCACTTGCCGGTACGCGTCCATGCGGTAGACATTCCAGTCCCCTGAAGGAGACAGGTTGAACTCCCAATAGCGGGGATCGTCTGGTCGCGCCAGGAAAAATTCAAAACAGGTGTTGGACCACAGATCGACCTTGCGGCCCGGCATCGTGGATTTGTCAGGCAGTCCGATCGTCCCGGTTTCACCGGTGAGCCTATATTGAATGTGCAAAAGCCCGTTTTCTCGACTGACATGGGCTGTGATCTGGATAGCAGGAATGCTTCCATTAGGGAAGGGGATCAATGAATACATTTGCTCTGTCATGCTTCTTGAACGTGACTTGAAATGATGTAACCGGACTGGCGCTACGATCGTCATCTGTTTTCGCTTGCGCGCCGCCGCATGTGTTCAGTGAAGGCGGGCATATTTTGCGTGATCAGCTTTGGCTGCTTGAAGTCATGCGTGTTGATGCGCTGCAATACGATTTGCTCTTCCTCGTTTATGTTCGTGCTGACAAGATAGGTTTTGTTGATATTGCCATTCCCAAACTCGCGTGCGGCGATGACCTTTCGTTCCAGGATAAATCGTTTTACAATGACCGTGTAGTGATGCAAGTGAGATGTTTCCCACATACTAAATCAGTACAGCGATTATATCCTCGATGAATCTATTTGTTGTAAAAACGAGACTGCGGACGCACGAGTGTTCCCTGCTTAAGGATGTACTGCTGCAGCACCTCTGGCATAATCGTTGGTACTTCAAATTCAATCTTGTCGTCCGGAATGACAAGGTAGCCGATGTAGTCTGAAAATTCCATGTCGGTGGATACCACGATGTATTTTTGTTCCGGCTCGATCCGTTTGCCGTTGATCTCGCCATAAAGTTCTTCCGTTTCTTCTCCGCAATGGATGACGCCCCCGGCAATGTGCGGACCGCCCACGGCCCGGCCGCGTAATGCATGAACGGTTCGCAAGCGATTTTCCGGCTTCAACGCTTCGCGTAGAAACTGCAGGATCTGAGCGCCTGTCAAAACGGCTTTTGCGGGATTGGCTGTAGAGCGGTTTGCTGCGAACAAGGTTCCCTGTGAAAGTCGGCCTGCCTCGAGTCCGGTTTCCCAGTGACCGGCCAGGACCAACGAGAGTTGTGCGCCGCTGAAGCGATCGAGCAGGGCGTCCGCGAGCAGGTTCCCAACAGCACATTCGATCTCATCTGAGAGCTCAAATGGCTCAGGCAGATGTCCGATCTCCCGGTTCATCATTACATCGATGCGCATTTGCTGGGCTTGTATGGCATCCTGAGTAGATGGGTCCGGTGGCATATCTTCAGTGACCGGAATTAATTCACCTCGATAGTGTAGAACCCTGCCTGTCTCTGCATCGAGTTTCAAATCGAGGCGTCCCAGCAGACGGCCAAAATCGCCGGCCTGAACGATGACGGTCCCATTGACCACAACTGGTGGAAATAGTTCTTTATGATCGTGGGCCCCGACAATGACATCTATGCCTTCGATCTGGGCAGCCAGTTCCTGGTCGGCAGCAGATCCAAGATGAGAGAGGACAATGATCGTCTTTGCTCCATGCGTTTTTGCTTCCGCGATCAAGCCAGGCAGAAGCTGCGCGGGCTGCCCGACCTGAAGATGGAAAAACGTCGTATACGCAGGAATGGGCGCCGTAAACCCGATGATGGCTACTTTGAGTCCGCCATAGGTTTCAAATGCGATTGGCTGAAGTCCATCGACGGTTCTGCCGGCCTGGTCCCACATGTTCGCACACAGCAAAGCCTGTCCGAAGTGATTGGCAAGGCCAACGATGGCCTGCGGTCCATAACGAATCGGGATGGCATTGCCAAGAGCCACATATTCACAACCGGCGCCGCGCAAAATTCCCTCCATAGCGCTGCCCTTGGTGAGGCTGCTTTCCAGCAGGCTCGTGTCCTCCGAGTCGCCGGCGTCTACGAATAGACAATGGTCTCCCTGCTGCTGGAGTTCCTCCCGAATATGGCGCACGAGGGATGCGATCTTTGAAAGCTGCGTTACACGTCCGTGGATGTCGTTGGTGTGAAGGATTGTAAGATTTGGCATAGGTCCGATTGTACAAGCAATTCATGTTTAGATCACTACGTGATTTTGGGTACAATCTGATCCAGATGGTAAAATGATACAATCCTTTTAGGCAGGTTAACCAATGACAGACGATCTTCAACTTCGTGCAATCAATACCCTTCGTTTTCTGAGTGCAGATGCCGTTCAACAGGCAAACTCAGGCCATCCCGGGCTTCCCATGGGAGCTGCCGCGATGGCTTATACATTGTGGACGCGTCACCTGCGCCACAATCCACGCAACCCCAAATGGGCCGGACGTGACCGCTTCATCCTTTCGGGTGGACATGGTTCCATGCTCCTTTATTCGCTGCTGCATCTGACAGGTTACGATCTCTCGCTCGAAGAGATCAAGAACTTTCGCCAGTTCGACAGCAAAACGCCGGGTCACCCCGAATATGGACTCACACCCGGTGTGGAAACGACAACCGGTCCGCTGGGGCAGGGGTTTGCCACCGGTGTCGGTATGGCCATTGCCGCAACACACCTGGCTGCCGAATTCAACAGGCCCGGTCATGAACTGATCCAATCCTATATCTATGGGATCGTGACCGATGGCGACCTAATGGAAGGCGTTTCCTCTGAAGCGGCTTCCCTCGCTGGACATCTACAGTTAGGTCGGATTATCTATTTGTATGATGACAACCACATTTCGATCGATGGTTCCACCGACCTGGCATTCACAGAAGACCGGGCCGCCCGCTTCGCAGCATATGGCTGGCATGTGCAAAAAATCGACGATGGAAATGATGTCGAAGCGATCGACGCTGCGATCCGTGCCGCCAAAGCAGATCCGCGCCCGTCATTGATCTGCGTCCGCACGACGATCGGTTTCGGCGCGCCCAAAAAACAGGGGACTTCCAAAGCGCATGGCGAGCCGCTCGGCGACGAGGAACTGAACGCGGCCAAGGAAAACCTGGGCTGGCCGCTAGAGCCGCGCTTCCTCATTCCCGGGGACGTGATGGAGTTTTATCGCGACGCCGTGGAAAAAGGACGGGAACGCGAATTCGACTGGAAGATGAAACTGGACGCCTACAAGCGTTTACATCCGGCGCTCGGCGCGGAACTTTCACGCCGCCTGGCAGGGCAATTGCCCGAAGGCTGGGAAAGTGCCCTGCCGACATTCCCGGTCGACGCGAAGGGCATGGCCACGCGTGCATCGTCTGGCAAAGTGCTGGATGCATTATCGGCAAAGCTGCCAGAATTGGTGGGCGGCTCGGCTGACCTGACGCCTTCGAACAATACAAAGTTCAACGAAGCCGGCGACTTCCAAAAGGACAACCCAATAGGCCGCTATTTCCGCTTTGGTGTCCGCGAACATGGAATGGGCGCGGCGTTGAATGGGATTAACTTATACGGCGGTTTGATCGCCTACGGCGGCACGTTCCTGATCTTTTCTGATTACATGAAACCGGCAATTCGTATCGCCGCCATCTCTCATATTCCATCCGTTTTTGTTTTCACCCATGACAGCGTAGGTCTCGGCGAAGATGGTCCCACTCACCAGCCCATCGAACACCTGGCAGCTCTGCGTGCCGTGCCACATCTTACGCTGATCCGACCCGCGGATGCGAATGAAGTGGCACAGGCCTGGAAGGTGGCGCTTTCGAAGCGAAATCAAGCCGTTGCCCTCGCGCTGACCCGTCAGAATGTGCCCACCCTCGAAGGTACAGAAAATGGCGCATTGGAAAAGGGTGCCTATGTGCTAAAAGACTTTGGAACGCCAGAGATCATCCTGATGGCATCCGGCTCCGAAGTCAGCTTGATCATGGACGCCGCCAAACAACTCCACGCGGAGGGACGCGGCGTGCGCGTGGTGTCCTTCCCCAGCTGGGATCTGTTCGATGCGCAGGACGAAGCCTATCGTGAGTCTGTACTGCCGAAAAGCATCACGGCACGACTAGCCGTCGAAGCGGGAGCCACGCTCGGCTGGGAGCGATACGCCAGCTCTGTATTGGGCATCGATCACTACGGCGCATCTGCTCCGTATAAAGTGATCTTCGAACGATTTGGGTTTACGGTCGAGAATGTTGTTGCAAGAGCGAAGGAACTTCTGTAGACCTGACAGGTCTACGCGACAGTCTGATGAACGCATATACCTGTCGGCGCAGCGATTCTGGACCGGTTGAGTACTGATAAGACCTGTCAGGTCTTGTGGAGAATTATGAAAGTAGTTGTCGGATTCGATCATGCGGGCTTTCCGCTCAAAGAGACCGTGCTGGCTGCTGTGCGCAGCGCCGGTCATGAACCCATTGACATCGGCACAGACAGCGCCGAACCTGTTGACTTCCCCGATATTGCCGAAGCGCTCGGGCGTGTCATTCAACGCGGCGAAGCTGAGCGTGGAATCCTTTGCTGTGGTTCGGGTGTAGGCGCATGTATCGCAGCGAATAAAATGAAAGGTATCTTTGCTTCGATCTGTCATGATACGTATTCGGCTGCCCAGGGCGTGATGCACGATGACATGAATGTGTTGTGTCTCGGCGGGCGCGTGATCGGCCCCGAGCTTGCGAAGGCGTTGATCCCTGCGTTCCTGAGCGCGCATTACATCGGGGATGAACCCGGCGGCGAAAGACTCGCAAGGCGTGTAGGGAAGATTCGCAAGATGGATGAAGCGTCAAAATAAGCAAATGATCCAGACGACGGGCGATGCATCTGCCAGTCATCTGATAAGCATCAAATAACTTAAGTTTGCGTGGTCTCGACACTTATACCGAGTGCATGGCGCCGAGGCGCCACCGGGGAGTACGATGTGTCTTTCGGGAGAACTGTTTGACCACCGCAGCACAGAGGAATCTATGTCAGACCAAATCAAGAAACTCACGGCCTTAGGCCAATCCATCTGGTACGATAACATCCAGCGTAAACTGCTGGAGAGCGGCGAACTCAAGGCAATGATCGAACGCGGCGACATTCGCGGCGTAACATCCAACCCCACGATTTTCAACAATGCAATCGCAAAGTCCACCGATTACGATTCGGCGCTCAAGTCACTTGCCTGGGCAGGCTGGGATGCCGAGAAGATCTTCTGGCAGCTTGCCATTGAAGACATCCGCGCTGCATGTGACGCGTTCGCTCCGTTGTACGAAGAGACGAACGGCGGCGATGGCTACGTGAGCCTGGAGGTCAGCCCGTTCATTGCCAATGACACCGATGCGACCATCGCACAGGTGGAACAACTTTGGGCCCGCGTGCGGCGTCCGAATCTGATGGTCAAGATTCCTGCTACAAAAGCAGGCATCCCCGCAATCCGCAAGGCGATATCGGTTGGCATCAACGTCAATGTCACCCTGATCTTTTCGCTGGCGCGTTACGCCGAAGTGATGGACGCCTACCTCAGCGGGTTGGAGGATCATATCGCCGCAGGACACTCGATTGAGCATATCGCATCGGTGGCATCATTCTTTGTCTCGCGCGTCGACACCAAGATCGACCCAAAACTCACAGATGATTCGCTCAAAGGCAAGGCTGCGATCGCCAACGCAAAACTCGCCTATGACGAATATCAGAAGACGTTTGCAGGTCGGCGCTGGGAAAATCTTAAGGTGAAAGGTGCGCGTGTCCAGCGTCCATTGTGGGCCAGCACCAGTACGAAGAATCCTGCCTACCCCGATACGATCTATATCGATAACCTGATCGGCCCCGAAACCGTGAACACGGTTCCGCCGCAAACCCTGGACGCATTCAAAGATCACGGCGTCGCGGCGCTGACCCTCACCCGCGATCTCGAACAGGCAAGCGCTGATTTGAAAAAACTTGCAGATGTGGGCATATCGATGGACCATGTTACGCAGGAGTTGGAAGATGAAGGGGTCAAGGCCTTTGCCGACGCGTTCACGCAATTGCTCGGGACGATCGAAGAGCGCAGGAAGAACGCCGCCTCTTCACTTGGACCGGTAGGGGCTTCCGTTTCCAAACGTTTAGCCCAGCTCGAAGCGGATGCCGTCCACACGCGGCTGTGGGCGCATGATCCCTCCCTGTGGGCCTCAGATGCTGCAGGGCAGGCCGAAGTAAAAATCCGTATGGGATGGCTGGATTCGCCTATCAAAGCGCGTACTTCAATCCCGGCCTATCAAGCATTCGCAGACGAAATCCACAAGGAGGGAATCCATCGGGTATTGGTGTTGGGGATGGGTGGGTCGTCACTCACCGCAGAGGTGCTGAGTTCGCTCCAGGCCGCGGCCAAGATCGACGCTCCACTTTCGCTTGCGATTCTGGATTCAACCGATCCGGAGCAGGTATCTCTTGCCAGTGGAAATTTCCCGCCTGACAAAAGTTTGTATATCGTCGCAAGCAAATCCGGTGGAACTGCCGAAGTTATGGCTGCATTCGAGTACTTCTGGAAGCTAAGCAACGGCGACGGTTCCCGCTTTGTCGCCATTACCGATCCGGGTACATCCCTCGACAAACTTGCACGCGAAAAGAACTTCCGCAAAATTTTCTCCTCCGATGAATTGGTTGGCGGACGTTTCGCGGCGCTAACCGATTTTGGGTTGGTCCCTGCGGCACTGCTGAAGATCGACTTGGGGCGCTTTATTGGGCGCGCCGAATGGATGCGAGCCCAATGCTCCGAGTCTGTGCCGGTGGCGCGCAACCCGGGGCTGGCCCTTGGTGCGGTGCTGGCAGAGGCTGCCGTCGCAGGCCGTAACAAGCTGACGGTCCTGTGTGATACGCCTCTCTCAGCAATGGCTGGCTGGATCGAACAGATCATTGCGGAGTCGAGCGGCAAGAATCACAAGGGAATCCTGCCTGTGCCGCTGGAACCGCTCGGCGAGGTGAACGTATATGGCAACGATCGTATCTTTGTCTACCTGCGTCAAACTGGTGAGTTGGATGCCGGGATGAAATCACTGCGTGATGCAGGGCATCCGGTGATCGAATTTGTCATCCCTGATCTGTATGAAATTGGCGCCGAGATGTATCGCTGGGAAGTCGCGACCGCGGTGGCTTGCTCGATTCTGGGCGTCAACGCCTTCGACCAGCCCAACGTAGAAAGCAGCAAGAAGATCACCAAGTCCAGGATCGCCGATTTTCAAACGAAAGGGCAGCTGGGAGAAGGCAAACCTGCCTGGCAGGGTGGAGAATTCTCTGTGTATTCGTCGTCGGGCGTCACTGGCACTTCACTTGCTGACGTGTTGAAGAACTTTGCTGCCCAGGCCAAGCCGAACGGATACGTTGCCATCAATGCCTATCTGCCGCGCAATGACGAGATGATCGACGCGCTCCAGAAGATGCGCGTTGCGATACGCGAGAAAACCGGCAACGCGGTCACGGCTGGCTTTGGCCCGCGCTTCCAGCATTCGACAGGGCAATTCCACAAAGGTGGATTGGACGATTCCTTGTTTATTGTGATTACGACGGAGCCGGAAGCCGATTTCGAAATTCCAAATCAGGGGCTCACGTTCGGTACGCTGATCCGTGCCCAGGCGCTCGGTGACTATGAGGCCTTGAAGGAAGCAGGGCGCACAGTATTGCGTGTACACCTGCTGAGTCCACGCGATGTAGAACAGATCGTACAGGCCTTCAGTTGATAATCTAAACGAAATGGTTTTTGTAAAACGGCGAGATTCAAACTTGCCGTTTTTTATTTGACCTCTTGCAAAAGTTCAAAACCGCAACCACGGAGACACAGAGACACGGAGAAAAATTAAAGAAAACTCCGTGACTCAGTGTCTCCGTGGTTCAAAAAGAACTTAATAATCATTTTCGTCGACGTATGCAAGAGGTCTATTTTAAATCCTTAGCTCACCTTACGCAGCCATGCTCCACGGCGGTCTCACATCGTACCCTTTTGGATCTTTCCAAAATAATCGAGCAATAATACATCCTGCTGGAAAAACCACAGCCTAACCACTGAGACACGGAGACACAGAGAAAAAGGGAATTAAAACTCCGTGACTCAGTGTCTCCGTGGTTCAAGGTCGGATTGCTCGGTTTAATTGTCAATCAACAATAGGGTAGACCGCTGTGTCTCACTCGGAAATTCGTAGGGTCTCATATCATCCCGGAATGGGGAGACCTTGCGAGAGCATGTGTCTTTAATTCTCTACCCTACATATGGGGGAACTCTCTCATAAAAACCCATAGATATGTGTCATTACTTGTCACATTTCGATGTTAGAATAATTGGAAAGAATGTTCTAAGAATGGTGATATGGAACGACTCCAGACAAGAACCGCAAGACTCCGCCAATTGGAGGAAATTCTGCTTCTCAAACCAGGGGGAATGCGTGCATCGGACCTTTCGTACCGGTTAAAGGTCAATCGCCGCACGGTATACCGTGACCTGGATTTCCTCGCTCAACAAGGTGTGCCTCTCTGGCAGGAAAATGGCACCTTTGGCATCAATCGTTCCCTCTACCAGACAACCGTCCGTTTGACCTATCATGAGTCGGTTGCATTGGTATTGGCGGGACTCTTGCTGGCGCGCACGTTCGATGAACGGAATCCACATGTGATCGCCGCGCTGAGGCGGCTGGCTGTCACCCTTCCAGAGCCTTTCACGGCCCAGTTGGAGCGAGCTGCACGTCAAACCCAGTCCCATCAGTCCAATCATCGCCATACAGCCGTTCTGGAAGCGATATCGGAAGGCTGGGGCAAGGGGCGCAAAGTGCAGATTTCGTATTGCTCACCGACCGATAACGCGATTCGTGAGCGCGTCATTTCCCCCTACACGCTGGAGGCAACCGACGCCGGAATCTATGTTATCGGTCATGATGAAGCGACGCATGAGATTCGCACCTTCAAATTGGAGCGTCTGTTGAGCGCAAACATTTTGCCCGATGCGTACACGATTCCCAAGGAGTTCGACCCGGTTGCTCATTTGAAAAATAGCTGGAGGATCATGTCTGGCGACGAGACCGTGGAAGTCCACTTGCGTTTTTCGCCCGAAGCCGCGCCCTTTGTGCGTGAACGGAACTGGCATGCCTCGCAAGTAATGGAATCGGACCACGATGGCTGCCTGTCGCTGCGCCTGGAAATTGCAGACCCACGTGAGATGCTGCCATGGATCCGCAGCTGGGGTGCCCAGGTGGAAGTGCTGGCGCCCGCCTGGCTCCGTGAGCGAGTGGCCGTAGATTTGCGTAACGCAGCCCAGATCTATCATAACGAGCAGCGGCTTTAGGACTATATCAATTCCCCCAAAAAATTATGAATACAAATGATACGAATGCCCTCAATATACAAATCCGTCGTATTGAAAGTGATTTGGCGGAATTGCTGTTCAACCCGCGCGAAGTCGATCTGCGCGTGGGCGAAACATTAACGCTGCACGAGCGCGAAAGCGGACGCGCCGTCATCGTCCAGATCATCGCCTTTCGCTCAGCAACCTATCCCGCGCTGGCGAAGGAACAAATGGTCAGCCTGGTCGAGAGTCCACTGGTGCAGGAAGAATTGTTGAAGCTGCAGATGGCGGCAATGGCTGCAGAAGGCGGCCCCAGCGTCAATGGCTTCATCGATGAATTAGGCAATATCAAGCTGGCGCTGGCCAAGCTGCGCAAGACGGTTCCATCGCACAACAATGGACATTCCACCTGGGAAAGCTGGGATGGCTGGATTCCCGCCCGCGATGTAGAGGTCACGCGCACCGGCGATGACGAAGTCTTTGCCAATGCCACGCATAGCCTGGGCAATAATCTGCGCTTAGGCCGCACCCTGACCGGGCGCGATTTTTTTATCGAGGGGCAGGCGCTGGAAAAAGTAAATGTAGTGACTGGTGTGAAAGGCAGCGGCAAGAGTCACCTGGCAAAAGTGATCCTGATGCAGCTCATCGAGCACGGCGCGCCCTGTATAGTGTTCGACATTAACCGCGAATACATCCATCTGCCGAAAACGGAAGTGGATGAAAACAGCGGTGAAGTCTATCAACGAGGCATCGTCCATTTGGAGGCAGGCGGCAACTTCCGGCTCGGCGTTCGGCAGTTCGGTCTCGCGCCGCTGATGACGTTGATGCAGCGCTTCGGCCTTCCGGAAGTGTCTGCGTTGCATTTTGAGAATCGTATCGCCCGGCTCTGGGCCGAGGCCGAAGGTTTGGAAGACCAGGGTAAAAAGGCTCCGTATCTGGGATTGGAGCAATTGATGGACATGGCCGACGATCAGGAGTTTGGTGGAGGCTCGAGCGCGCTGGTGGTCAATAACGCCATTCGTTCCCGGCTGGAGGCGCTCGCCAACACCCGCATCTTTGCCCGCAGTCCACGCGAGGCCGCCAGTCTGAGCCTGGCATATAACCGCATTCGTGAAGGCGGCGCGTTGGTGATCGATATTTCGGCGTTATCCAACCTGGCGCGCGGTGGTTTTGTACAGGCGATCATCGAGCTGGTCAAAGATCTGTGCCACACGGAGATCGAAAATGGCACCCATCGTTTTCCGTTCATCTTTTTTGAAGAAGCGCATTTGTACGTCTCGCGGCAGAGCATCGACTACATTGTGACGCGCGCCCGGCATTTAGGCATCACCAGTTTCTTCGTCACGAACATGATCCAGGGTTTGGATGAAGCGATCCTGCGCCAGGCGGACAATTTATTCATGCTCCGAATTCCATACGAAGATGACGTACGCCACGTTTCACGCGGGGCTGCGACCGACTTCGCCACGATGGATGCGCTCGTGCGCCGGTTGCGGCAGCGCCACGCCCTGGTCGTTGGGAATGTCACCTCGCAATATCCATTGATGTTCGAAGTGGACCCACTGCGCAATATCAATACGGCCGGCGAGACAAGGTACTTTTTTAATGGAGATTCGTAGTGACGACTTTTGTACTTTTCCAAACTAATCGAGCGGTACACGTGGCGTGAACCCGCACAATCAAACCACGAAGCCACGGCGATACAGAGCAGAATCATAAAAACTCAGTGACTCAGTGTCTCCGTGGTTCTAATGGCATTGCTTGATTTAATTTGCGTTAATCGTCTGAGCATGGACGACTGACCCTTTACAGGGTGTGTCGCAAAGTTATCACTACCGGGAGACACAATTATATGAAACGAGTTAAATCCGTCCCCGAATACGTGGTTGACCTGCTTCAGCGTGAAGACTGGCAGAAGCCAAATCAACCATACATTAAACCTTCATCACTGGCGAAAGGGTGCCTGCTCTACGTTGCCTTCGAACTGCAGGGACATCCCAAACCGCCTATGGACCCGCGCGTCGGGCGCATCCTGTCTGTAGGAACTGACAGCCATCGGCGTTTGCAGCGTTCCCTCTCGCGGGCCTGCCTCACGCAGGAAGTCTACTTTGTTGTCCCGGAATATCGCATCCACGGCTTTGTGGATGGCGTTCTGTACATCCCTCCCGATAACACGCCGGATCCTTCGTTTGCTGGCTTTTGGGCGCTGGAATTCAAAACGACCGCCGGTTCAGAATTCGATAAGGTCAAAGCCGCCAAACAGCCAAAAGAGGAACACATTCGACAGGCACAAATTTACCTGTGGGGTATGGAGATTTATTTCGATGGGCAGATCCCGCTCAGGGGAGCCATCATCTACTACGAGAATCGCGATACGCTCGACCATGTAGCCTATGAGGTCCCTCCAGACCCAGACGGTATCGGTGACCTAATGAATCGCGTCCGCGATATGCTAAATACGCTCGACGCCGGAAAACTACCCGATGATTATCTGCCCGAAGATCACTGGGGGCACCGTTATTGTCCGTATCTCGATATCTGTGAACCGGGTCAGAAAGCCATGGAATGGCAGTCGCAGCAGCCAAAGACACTGCCCGATGAAGTGCTGGCAAATATGATCGCGAAACGAATTATAGCGAAGAAGGGTGCGGAAAAAATGACCGATAAGAAAAAGAAAGGCCCACGGACCCTTGCCGAGATGGCCCAGGAGCGGGGATGGGAGTGACAGAATCTTCCGTCATTGCGAGCCCCGAGCCTTAAACGGCGAGTGGACGAAGCGATCTTACATCATATCGAGTCAGATTGCCTCGTCATGGCATGGATGCGCCACTCTTTGCAATGATCGAGTATTCCAGTTTCTGGAACACCTGGTAGTTCATCGACCACTACTTCCCGCTTCACCTCCACGAAGTATAATCTTCTCCACTTGGAGAGGATTTTTGTTTATGAAAAGATACGGAGGCGAGTCATGATCAATCTTGCGGCTGGAAAATGTGTAGCCTGTCGCGGCGGTGAGCCAACGCTCACCGATGCAGAGATCGAAGACCTGTTATTGCACATCCATGGTTGGGAGGTCAGGGATGTGAATGGGATGAAACGATTAAGTAAGACCTTCAAATTCAGGAATTTTGCTCAGGCATTGGAATTTACCAATAAGGTGGGTGCTGCCGCCGAAGAAGAGGACCACCATCCCTTGATCATCACAGAATGGGGAAAAGTGAGCTTGCAGTGGTGGACGCATAAGATCGGCGGCTTGCATAAGAACGATTTCATTATGGCGGCGAAGAGTGACGAAATCTACGGCTGATAAGAACTCCAGTCTGACCCGTCGTGACTTTCTCGGGCTTTTGAAGTTCGCGGCCATAGAATTGGGAGTCCTGGTGGCAGGCGGCACTTTGTGGAGTTCTATTATCGAACCTGCTTCGCCCAGAGTCGAGACTGTCCGTTTGAAATTGCCGAGGCTTACCTCCGCGTTCTTTGGCCTGCGCATCGCGCAAATCAGTGACATTCACATGGGTGGCTGGATGAATACCGAGCGGCTTGCGGACGTGGTCGAATTGATCGTGCAGGCGAAGCCCGATATTCTGCTGTTGACCGGTGACTTCCTGATCGGTCACGAGTTCGATTCTGACTCAGAAGAACAATTACAGGAAACGATCAATGTGCTTTCTCCCCTCACGAAAGCGATCCCTTCGTTTGGAATTCTCGGCAACCACGACTATTGGACAGATGCAAATGCAGTCCGCGAAATGCTGCAATCGTGCAATGTGACAGAGTTGACCAATTCAATATTCACGCTCTCACGCGGCAGTGAGAGGCTGCACCTGTGCGGCATCGACGACTTTTGGGAAGGGCATGCGCGTTTGGATGAGGTGATCGATCGCCTGCACGACGATTCTGCAGCCATCTTGTTGGCTCACGAACCCGACTTCGCCGATGTGAGCGCTGAGACGGGCCGCTTCGATCTACAGGTATCGGGTCATTCGCACGGCGGACAAATCGTAATCCCGTTTTTCGGGCCGCCGATCCTGCCTCATCTCGGACGGAAATATCCCAGCGGACTTTATCAGGTGGGGACTATGCTGCAATATACGAATCGAGGGGTGGGAATGGCGCGGCTGCCCGTCCGGCTCAATTGTCCGCCTGAGGTTACGCTATTCATCCTGGAGGGCGGCTAGCGCTTCGTTCGTTGGAGATCGATACACGCGAATCCGCGGACCGGACTGTGATTGTGGTTGTCGAAAATCAACAAATCCTGAAGCAAGGGGGCCTTGGTATTGCAGTTAGAGCGTCTGACTACCCGTTGCGAGTTTCGGGGGAACAGAGGAGTGGGATTCCCGTTGTTTTGACTCGGAATTAATATCGTTAGGGATGATCTCGATAACTTTGATGGCGGCATCAATGACCAGTGGATCGAACTGCGTTCCTGAATTTCGCAACAGTTCCTCCTTCAGCATGTCAAATTGTAGGGCCCGACGATAGGGTCGGTCTGATGCCATGGCTTCGATGGCATCGGCAACGGCAACGATACGAGCCTCGACGCTGATCTGGTTTCCACCAATTTTGTCTGGATACCCCTTGCCATCGAACCGTTCGTGATGATGACGTATGACTTGCGCCAACGATCGCAGAGAGGGACTATTCTTGACAAGCTCGGCTCCTAATGCCGCATGTTCCTTGACAGACTCATATTCATCGCTGGTCAGTTTACCTGGTTTCGATAGGATCTCGATCGGGACGCCCAACTTGCCGATATCGTGTAGAAGCCCTGCTTTGCGAATGAGGTCCGTCTGTTTATCGTTGAGCCCCATACGCCTGGCGATATGGGTTGCATAAATGCTGACCTGTTTCGAATGCCCGAGTACGCTCGGATCGCGCAGGTCTATGAGTTCGGAAAGAGTCACGAGCAGACCCTCATTCAGCTCGGAAATTTCCTCGGAGTTCTTCTTTAAGATCATGTTCTTATCGCGCAATTCGGCGACCACTTCACGAGTCCGATCGATGTATTGTTTTTGGCTGATGCGCAGCAGGACCATCGGGACCACCATCAGCAGGAGTCCTGTGATGTGATTATGCTGATAACCAAAGATCAGGGCGTATGTAATCAAGCCAATTCCCAAATAATAGGGAGCCAGCCAGCTAAATTGCTCCTGCCAGAGTTGGCGAATGGAATGGTTCAAATCCAGTCCCATGCCAACCGCGACCATCCAGGTGGTGACAAGATAGAGAATACCCGCCGCAAGAATACTGATCCCGATTTGTGAGATGACGGGAAATGTCAGGAACGGTTCGCCCAGCAGCACCAACAGGCTTACCACCAGTGTGCCAGAGAGCAGGTGATTGCTCAAGTTGAAAATGAAACGGCTGAATGGACTGCGAAACTTGATCAGCAAGGACACTGCCAGCACCACACTCGCGAAGACGATCCCGCTCACGCCAAAGAGCAGAAAAGCTACGAGAATCGGTATCGCAGACGTGGATACTGAACTTTGCTTTACGTACAAGTCGATGGAAAAGATCTCGGAAAAGATGATAAGGCCGGCGATCACAAGCAATCCTGTCCAATCAGACGGCTGGAATGTTATGGATGGGAACGACCAATAGACCAGGGCCGCTAATGACAGGAAAGCAAGCAAAGCGAGCGCGCCAATGAAGCCACGGACCGCGTTTTTGGACCGCGACGCTAAGGATGTTTTCGAGTCTGTTTCCGCCTGGGAGCCGCCAGCAGCACGGACCGGCGCGTCAGCGGCATTTCTGACAGCACGAGGCCTTCTGATAGTGGGACTCAGCGCCCTGGCTGAGGACCCATTCAATGAGACGGAGGCATCCATCGGCTGAGCAATGATCCGTGGCGCCTGCTCGTCCTTGTTGAAAACGTTCAGGTACGTTTCGTTGGAAATGGCAAAGGTCTGATTGCGCCCACTGAGCTTCGAATGATAAAGCGCCAGGTCGGCGTTGTGAGTGATCTCTTCCTGGCTTTGGCTGAAATTCTCCCTCTGCGCCACTCCCAGGCTCAAGGTCACTTGAATAGGCTTTATGCTGGTCGAGACGGAAATTTCCAAATCTTCCACGATCCTGCGGATGATCTCTGCTCGTTCAAATGCCTGTGCCAGGGTCGTCTCGGGTAACAGGATGGCAAATTCTTCTCCACCAAACCGACATACCACATCGTAATCTCGCACGGCATTTTTTATGGCATGGGCGATTCGGATCAGCGCTTCATCGCCAGCCAGATGACCGTAGGTATTGTTTATGTTTCGTAGCAGGTCCAGGTCAGCAAGAATGACAGACAGTGGGCGGTCAAAACGGTTGGCGCGTGCCAGTTCGTTGGCCAGATGTTTCTTGTAATATTCATGATTGAATAAGCTGGTCTTCGGGTCGATCTCCGTCTTACGCTCAAGAGCGGGCACACGCAACGTGCTGTAGACGAGGTAGAGCGGAATTGTAAACAGCAGGATGGCAAATGCGTTGTACTGCCAGACAATAGAGAGGCTGGCGCCAAAGACCAGAAGCGCAAAGTCGAGCATTAATGGAAAGAAATCGAAGATGCCAGATTTTTGGAAGTTCTCGCCGCGTGCGAGCCAGACTACGATACCCACCATCAGGTGATTTAATACATTGAAGACCGACATACTGATAAGAATGGCCAGAATTGCCTGCCATGTGTTGACAGATGTACCCGGGCTGATCCAAAGAAATGTGAAGCTGGCGACCCACATGGCGATAAAATAATTACCGATATTGAACAATTGGCCATACCATTTGGGATTGTTCCAAATCCATTCCACGATGTTGGAAACCAGAATGACGATTAATGTTCCCGGGAGTCCGAGTGTTACAAATGAGAATCCGTAGACGACGAGACTGAACGTGTAATGCGAATTATCTGTCGCACCGATTACCTTCAGTACCAGGGCAAGCGATGCCAGCACGCAAAGAACGATCAATAACGCTGGCTGATCAATCTCAATGCGGTAGATATGCCACACAAAAACGGCAAGCCCAAGCAGGTAGGTCGAGATCAGATAGAGTTTCGTTTTAATCGATAATGATTTCATGCCAATGCCTTACATAAATCGAGTCATACCTGCGCCGCATATGGGTTTTGGTTTGCAGATCCCGGCGATCTGGGAAATGGAGCACAATACCAGATATTTTATTCGTAAATTGGTGACTATGAAATACTGGACGGCGTCGGGGAACTCCCGACGCCGTTCTGCTGTTTCGCTTACTGGTTCCAACCCACAGTCGACAGTGGTGGTCGCAATGGGAGCCGGCGCAAACCGTAGATCATCGTAAGTGCACCGAGATACACGTGTAGGAGTAACAAGATTGTTTCAACTGCGGCCAGTGCTGGATTCATATTGGTTTACCTCATGTCGCAAAGAATTCGAACCAAAAGTACGATTACTCCCAGTAATCGGTGTTCCACCCCACGGTGTTCCAGCCGACTGTATTCCAGCCCACAGTATTCCAACCCACCGTGTTCCAACCAACTGTATTCCAACCCACAGAGTTCCATCCGGTGCTGCCCCACGTAATGGGCTGTGGTCCTGTTGTCAGCAATTGGCTTGGCAAGGTATTCGTGTTCGCTGAAGTAGTTGTCCTGGTTTTCACAGCGGCGTAGACATCCAGATAACCAGCCCCTGCGTTCGTCGAATTGTAGCCTGTCCACGATTTATTGGCTGTATATGTCAGCCGATATTTAACCTGGTCGGGTGTCAGATTCGGCTCAGACTGTAAGAGGATTGCCACGGCACCGCTCACCATGGGTGCAGATACAGAGGTGCCCGACATCTTGAAATACATGCGATTCAGCACATTTGCGGGATGGGCTTGTGCTATGCCCATATTGGTATTTACCAACCGGGCGATGATATTTCGGCCGGGGGCAACCAGATCTGGTTTGACTACACCGTCTGAGGTGGTCCCATACGCGGAAAAGGAAGTCACCACATCGTCGTTCATCGATTTGGTGCCCTTGTCGTCTGTGGCTCCGACGGTGATGACGAACGGATCGTTCGCGGGTGGATACAGGATCCCGTTTGCCTGGTTGCCGGCTGAAACTACAACCACGATCTTGTTGAACCAAAGGATTTCCACTGCTGCATCGAGCGGGCTGGTGTGATACGACTCGGCAACGCTGCTGTTGAAGGATATGTTTACGACACGTATGTTTTGGGCGCGCTTATTGTCGAGTATCCATTGCAGTCCTGCGATCACATCCGACAGCCTGGCACTGCCATCATCGTTAGTGACCTTGACATTGATGATGTTGGCCATGGGCGCCACGCCAATATACTTGCCGTTGGAATCGCTTCCGTCGCCGGCTGCTACACTGGAAACGTGTGTTCCATGCCCATATCCATCCGATGTATTTTGGTTGTAATCGGTATTGAAACGTACATTTGCCACCTGGCGGTTCACACCCATGTTGGTGTACAGGTCACCATTCGGGTTGATGCCGCTGTCGACAATTGCAATGCCGATGTTCCTGCCTTGCAAATACGGGGACATATTCCAGGCCTGATCGGCCTTGACAGTGTCAATGTAGACGCTTGCCAGGTTCGCCGTGTCGATGCACTGCGAGCAGGCGGTGGATACCACTGGGGCATCCAGGCTGACCCATCGAACAGTCTCGAAGCGGGATAGTTCTACCGCGGTCTGGGCAGTCATTTCAGCGGCAAAAGCGTTGATCATTCCAAGATTCTGGGTAATGTGCCCGCCCAGTTTGGCAACCTGCGCCTCCGCCTGGTCGGTTCGCCCCAGTTTCTGCACGATGACTAATACGGACTGGTTCGGATTCTCGTTCGCTATTTGAAGCAGTACGGGCTGTGCTTTTGTTGCCAGATCATGCTGTACGGCTGCCCCACGTTGGCCAATAAGCATCACGATGAAAATTAGGAGCAGAATAATGCGAGGACTTTTCATGTTGATGGTCTCCTTCTGGTGCTTGGAATTCCTCGACCTTATTTTGCCTGTATAGATGACCACCGGGGATACGTAAACCTACGTATTATTGCCTGTTAACATGATTACAGCTTTGTTAGCCGCTAATCTCTGGGGAAATGCCCGATGGCCGACGGTGTTTCTAAACGGGGCCATGATGGGCTGGGAATGACGAGTCAATCTTCCATGGGCAGGATGCCGCGCTTGATTGCGTAGCGCACCAGTTCCGTCTGGCTGTGGAACCCCAATTTGTTCATCATCCTGCTGCGGTGCAATTCGACTGTTCGTGGACTGATCGAAAGTAGTTTGGCAATCTCGGCGGCGGTTTTTCCTTCGGCTGCCATCTGCAAGACTTCGCGTTCGCGGTCTGTGAGGGTTTCGTAAAGATCGAGCTTTGCCTGTTCGATCGGCTTTGTGACGATATCGATCAGTCTCTCAGGCAGAGCAGGACTTAAATATCTGACATTAATCAGTGCCTGATGAATGGCATGGATCATTTCCTCGGGGGCGCTATCCTTCAAGACGAATCCGATGGCCCCCGAACGAAATGTTTCCACCACATACGCGTCAGCGCTTTGCATACTGAGGGCGATCATGCGTGTTTTGGGAGAGCGTCGACTGACCTGCCGTAAGACCTCCAAACCATTCAGGTTAGGCATCATCAGATCGACGATCATGATGCCGGGCTGAAGGCTTTCCGCCAGCTGGACGGCCTGCAAACCATCCTCCGCTTCGCCAACGACCGAGAAACCTGGTTCCGTTGCGAGAAGATTTCTTAAGCCTCGACGGATGAGTGGGTGATCATCTGCCAGGAGAATGGTTACGGTCAATTTTTCTCCTCTCAAGCGGCTTGCCGGTTAACGGCAGGGCCGCCACGATCTGCGTTCCCTGGTTGAGAAATGATTCGATCACCACATAGCCACCGACCAGGCCTGCCCTTTCCTGCATTCCGCCCAAGCCTGAAGTTGGTTTGGTCACGTTGTTCGACGGATCAAACCCTCTTCCTTTATCGAGCACTTCTATCCATAGGGTGTTGTCCTGTGTCAGGATGCCAACAAAAACATGCTTCGCCTGCGCGTGCCGCGCGACATTGGTAAGTGCCTCCTGAATGATCCTGTAAGCGGCTGTCTCCACCTCGGCCGGGAACCGTCCCGCGGCTATATCGCTGTGAAAATCGACCTGTATGTGCGTTTGCGTGGTGAAACGCTCGATATGCCATTGCAGAGTCGGCAGCAGCCCCATATCATCCAACATACCCGGGCGCAGGTTGAGTGACATTTCGCGAACCTGCCCGATTACATCGACGACGGTCTTTTGGATCTCTTCGATCGTTGCCCGCTGCACATCACCCTCTTGTCGTTTGGCGCTTTCCAGCATGAACTGCAAACCGGTCAATAACTGACCCAGGTGGTCGTGGAGTTCGCGCGCAAGGTGCCGGCGTTCCTCCTCCTGAACATTGACGATGCTCTTTGCCAGCCGCCTCTGGTGTTCCCTGCCCATGCGCACCTGCCTGAAAAGTTTGGCGTTGGTGATCGAGGCCGCCGCCTGATCTGCCAGACCTTTGAGAAGCTCGAGATCGGCATTGTGAAGCGTGTCAAGGGGGGCAATGAAGATGGAAGCAAGTACGCCCATCAGTTCCTGTTTGTAGAATATGCCCGCCACGACCATGCGGCGAATATTCTCTTTCTGAAAGAGTGCCAGAAAAGGAATGTCCTTGATGCTCTGGACGTCGTCGACCACGATCAGCGGGTTCCTAATAGAGATGAATGCATTCACAGTATCGGCCGGGATCGTATATCGACTTTCCTTATATTGTTGCAGCTCCGCCACATCGCTAATGGTGGATACATCGTAGTAAATCCCCTTTTTTCGTTCCAGCAGAAATACAGCCGTGCCTGAGGCTTTGATGGCATGATTGGTCAGTCTGCAGATTGTTTCCAATACATTGCTGAGTTCCAGATCGGAGTTCAACTGTTCGGCTGATTTCACGAGCGTTTGTGCCCGTTCTGCCTGGCGCTGTATTTCATTAAGTGTTTCCCGCTGTTTCTGGATGTCGCGGAATGCAATGACCATGCCGTTCGCCGACGCCCCACTGCCCGCGATCATGGTTACATTCGCTTCGATGATCAGCTTCCTCCCGCTTTGGGTTACCAGGAAGGCTGTGAAGGAAGGAGCCAGCCTCGACGGATTCACTGGGTCTTGTTCTGCCCATAGCTCCACCGGATTCAGATTTTCTTCATCGAGCAGTGTAAGTACATCGTTGACCGACCTGCCAATCACATCGACCTGGCCCCAACCTGTAAGGTTTTGTGCCACGAGGTTGATGTATCGTATCTCGCCGCGATCGTTGATCGCGATCACACCATCTGCAATGCCGTTCAAAATACCGGTCAGCCATTTTCGGCCTTCCCGGATCTCCTTTTCGTACTGATTTCGCAGCAGTGCAATTTCCAGGGTGCTGAATATCTGTTTATCTACAAAGGGAATAAAGATATAGCCAAACGGACCGGTGCCTCTCGCCAGCCTGAGTGTGGTCTGCCCGGCCGATTCAGTCATGTAAATGATGGGTAGTTCGTGCTTCAGTCTGACAAGTTCGCCCGTCTGGATGCCGTCAGTTCCTCTCTGTAAACGAATATTCAAAATGATCAACTCAGGCGCCAGAGCCTTGATGCTTTGCATGACAGCGTTTCCCGACGCGCAAATGCCAGCCACGTCATAGCCGCGGTTCTCCAATCGCTGCTGCAGATCTTCAGCGATGGCTTTGTTGTTTTCGACGATCAGGATTCGGACTGCCATATCCACC
Source organism: uncultured Anaerolinea sp. (assembly GCA_964489725.1). Lineage (GTDB taxonomy): Bacteria > Chloroflexota > Anaerolineae > Anaerolineales > Villigracilaceae > Defluviilinea. The sequence continues at coordinate 24,972 of CAZBAX010000009.1, forward strand.
GAGTATCGGGAAGTATCTCACTAACCAGGGTTCTTTCCTGAGCGTGCAGCGGGGTTGAAAGCAAACAAATATCGGATTGACCCACGATCGATGGACTGGATGTTCTCCATGGCTTCCATGCAAGGGCCCGTACCGATGTCATTATGCAACAAAAACCGCGTATTGCCAACACCGCACCTGCCGCGGGTACGGGTGTCTGCCCCCTGGATTTGTTGATGGATTGTGTAACGTCCACGAGATTTCAATGCGTCCTTCGTCTCCGCTCAGGATATGCCACGAAAAAGCCAATGGCGCGAATTTTTCACGGGTTTATTCTCGTCATTGGCCTATTAGCGTACGTCGCGTTAAAGATGCACCCTGCCATCAAGATTCCTTCAAGAGACTTTGCTACAGGCGTCACGGCTTTAACAAAGTCGCTGGACAGACCCCTGAAATGTCATGCTCCCGAAGGGATACACCGTACCTGCGTACGGTGCAGGTGCCGCCTTCGGGACGGTGTGAGCGGAGCGAAGCACACCGTACTTGCGCTCGGTGCAAGTGTCTCGAACACGGTGGGAGAGACTCTTCAGTCGCAACTTACGCTCCCTCAGAGTGACATAACGTTGGACTTTGTTAAAGCCCTGGCTACAGGCGTATGGATTTGTTGACGCTCAAATGGAGTTGTGGCATAATCTCCGAAATCAAAGTATCCCGAATACGGGAACGGCCGTGAAGAGAACGAGTAAATTTGCCACAACTGTCAGCGAGCCTGGAACAGTGAGAGCAGGTCAGTAACGCAGATTGAAAATCATCTCGGAGCCGCAAGCTGAAATCGGTCAATTCGTTAAGTAGTGAGCTGGTTGAGTGGTTGGCTGAAAGTAAGCGAGCCGGAGTTGTTCTACGTTATAAGAACAGGATGATGTTAGTCATCCAACGAGTGTCCCGCGAGCCTCAATGGGCAAACACGCGGGAAATTCAGAGTGGTACCACGTGAGCCTTGCTCTCGTCTCTGTGTGAGATGAGAGTTTTATTTTTTAATCCCGTCATTGCGAGGAGGGTCACAGACCCGACGAAGCAATCCCTTGTAGAAGTAGAGATTGCTTCGCTCCCTGTGGTCGCTCGCAATGACGAATTATCCAGGAGGAATGAATGTTCAAACCTGTATCGTCGAAACTCAACGTTACGTCTCTGGAAGAGAACGTGCTGAAGTTCTGGAAGCAAGCCGCGATCTTCAAGAAGACTGTTGAGCAACGCGCAGGCGGGCCCGAGTATGTGTTCTACGAAGGACCGCCAACCGCCAATGGGAAACCCGGCGTGCACCACGTGTTGGCGCGCGCGTTCAAGGATATGTTCCCGCGCTACAAAACCATGCGCGGTTTTCATGTGTCGCGCCGCGGTGGCTGGGATACGCATGGACTGCCGGTCGAGATCGAAGTAGAGAAGCAGCTCGGCTTCAATAACAAGCAGCAGATCGAAGAATACGGCATCGACAAATTCAACGAGCTTTGCAAGAAATCTGTGTTTACCTATATTCAGGATTGGGAGCGTCTCACGGATCGAATCGCGTTCTGGGTCGATCTGGAAGATGCCTATGTGACCTACACCAACGACTACATCGAGTCGGTCTGGTGGATCTTGAAGAACTTCTGGGATAAGGACCTGCTGTATAGGGGTTACAAGGTTGTCCCGTACTGCCCGCGCTGCGGCACGCCGCTTTCAGATCATGAGGTGGCTCTCGGTTACGACGACGCGACCGACCCTTCCGTCTTTGTCCGCATGCCGCTGATGGACAAACCCGACACATCGCTGCTGGTGTGGACGACCACTCCCTGGACTCTGCCCGGCAACGTGGCTGTAGTGGCCCACCCAGACGTGGAGTACGTGACCGTGGAGCGCGACAACAACGGCACGAAGGAAAAACTGATACTTGCCAAAGCTCTTATGCACAAGGTGTTTGGCGAGGAGGACGTCAAAGTCGTCGATACGTATAAAGGCAAGAAGCTCAATGGATTGAAATACAAGCCGTTGTATACATTCCTGCCTGCCGACAAACCCGCCTATTTCGTTGTGATGGGCGAGTACGTGACGACGGAAGATGGCACGGGTCTGGTTCACACCGCGCCGGCATTCGGTCAGGAAGACATGGAGACTGGTAAGAAGTATGGACTGCCCGTCTTGATGACCGTTTTGCCGAACGGGACATTCATCCCCGAAGTAACCCCATGGCGCGGCGTCTTTGTCAAGGATGCTGACCCGTATATCATCGAAGATTTACGGACGCGCGGTTTGTTGCTGAAATCGGAAGCGTACACTCACACGTATCCATTTTGCTGGCGCTGCAAGACTCCGCTATTGTATTACGCGCGCGAGTCCTGGTACATCCGCACGAGCCAATTCCGCGACAAACTCGTCGAACTGAACAATACGATCAACTGGGTGCCCGAGCATGTGAGAGAAGGTCGGTTTGGGAACTGGCTTTCCAACAACATCGATTGGGCGTTGAGCCGCGAGCGCTATTGGGGCACACCGCTGCCGATCTGGGAGTGTGAATTGTGCAAGCACCGCGAAGGTGTTGGTTCGGTGCGGGAACTTTCTGAAAAAGCAGGGCGTGACTTGCGCGAGCTCGATCTCCATCGGCCGTACGTAGATCAGGTCCACTGGAATTGTTCCGAGTGCGGCGGCCAGATGACGCGCGTCCCAGACTTGATCGACGTATGGTTTGATTCAGGTTCGATGCCTGTGGCGCAGTGGCACTATCCATTTGAGAATAAGGAAAAGTTCGAGCAGCAGTTTCCGGCGGATTACATCTGCGAAGCCGTTGATCAGACGCGCGGCTGGTTCTATTCGCTCCATGCGATCAGCACGTTGTTGTTCGATAAAGTCTCGTTCAGGAATGTGATCTGCCTCGGCTTGATCCTGGATGGCGATGGTTACAAGATGTCGAAAAGCAAAGGCAATATCATTGTTCCATGGGATGTCTTGAATGCGCACGGCGCGGATGCCTTCCGCTGGTACCTCTACACCGCGACCCCGCCCGGACAGGAACGCCGCTTCTCTTCTGAATTGGTGGGTGAGGTGATACGTAGCTTCACTCTCACGTTATGGAACGTCTATTCGTTCTTTGTGACCTACGCCAATCTCGACAAACCCACCGTGACCACCGCGCCGATAGCGACAAGCGATCTCGATCGCTGGCTGCTCTCGGAATTGAATGTGCTTGTTCGTGACGTGACGGACGCATACGAAAACTATGACGTGCCCAATGCGACGCGCCCGATCGAGGCGTTCGTGGAGAAGTTGTCCACCTGGTATCTGCGGCGTTCACGCCGCCGCTTCTGGAAGTCGGAATCTGATTCCGATAAACAGGCCGCCTATTCCACACTGTATACGGCTCTGGTCACCGTCGCGAAGCTGCTGGCCCCCTCCATGCCGTTCCTGGCCGACGAGTTGTACCAAAACCTGGTCCGCTCGGTGGATCCGGCCGCGCCGGAGTCAGTGCATCTCGCCAGATGGCCCGAAGTGCTGCCCGAGATGATCGACGAGTCGCTCAACCGCGATATGGGTCTGGTGATGCGGCTTGTCTCGCTGGGGCATTCTGCTCGTCAGAGGGCCAATCGCAAAGTCCGCCAGCCGTTGGCAGAGGTGGCGTTTTCGCTCGGCAATCCCGCCGAGCGTAAAGCTGTTGAAACGTACGCCGACCTGTTCACCGATGAATTGAACGTCAAGCATGTACGTCTGCTGGATGCATCCACAGAAGCGTTGTCTCATTCTGTAAAGCCGTTGCCAAAGCAGTTGGGACAAAAGTATGGCAATAAATTCCCCGCCATCCAGAAGGCGATCCTGGCGATGAATTCGGAGGACGCCGCGCGTCCTCTGCTGGAAGGTAAGCCGTTGCCTGTATCTGCCAACGGTGAAACATTTGACGTGATGCCCGAAGAAGTGGAAGTGAAAGCTCTGGCAAAGGAAGGGTTTGCCGTGGCTGAAGACGGGCCGTATGTTGCAGCGCTGGTCACAGAGTTGACCCCTGAACTCATTCAGGAAGGACTGGCGCGCGAATTCGTCCGCCGGGTGCAAGACCTGCGCAAGAGCGCAGATCTGGACGTGGCCGATCGCATAGAGCTGTTCGTCGACGCCTCCGCCGGCCTCAGGTCCGCACTTGAGGCGCATAAAGACTATATCAGCGCCGAGACGCTTGCATCCAGCCTTACGTTCGCCGCTCCGCCCGAAGGGACCTCCTGCGTGGAAGACGGCTTTGACGGCGAAAAAGTGAATGTAGGATTAAGAAAAAAGTAGAAGAAAAAAATAGTTTTGAAAGGCGTGGCGTACACAGCGTCACGCCTTTTGTTTCCCGTTATAATACCGTCACTGAACGATACGTTGAGGTAACCATGTTTGAAAAACTTCCCCTGGTCATAAAAAAAACGCTTGCCTGGAGCGTGCATCTCTTCACTGCTACCGGCGCCATCTGGGGATTCCTGACAATCAATGCGATCTTTGAACAAAACTGGCGAATGGTCATCCTTTGGCACATCATCGCCATGTTCGTCGATGGATTCGATGGTATGCTGGCGCGCTGGTTTCATGTGAAGGAATATGCCAGTGAGATCGATGGCGGCTTGCTGGACAACATCATCGATTATGTGAATTATGTAGTCGTCGCGGCATTGATCCTGATCAAGGCGCCCAACATTATGCCGTACGGTTTTGCGTATCTGGCTGCGTTTTCGATCCTGATCACATCTGGCTATCAATTCTCGCAGGTAGATGCCAAGACCGATGAAAACTCCTACTTTTTCAAAGGCTTTCCATCAGTGTGGAACTTCCTGGTGATCTACATGATGCTGCTGGGGCTAAACCCCTGGATCAACCTTGCCTTGTTGATCCTTTGCAACATCCTGATCTTTGTGCCGGTGAAGTATCTCTACCCGAGCCGCAACACCCGCCTACGGCGACTGACACTGGGATTAACCTACCTGTATGGCGGCATCGGCGTCTGGGGGCTGTTGCAATATCCCAGCGTACCCGAATGGGTGGTGTGGGTCTCGTTCATATACATCGCCTATTATGCGGTGCTCAGCTTCTTCCCAAAGATCGGAATGCCCAAACCGGCATAATATGTATATCGGAAAAATCGCAGAGCCAACCGATGAACTGTATGCTGCGATGCAGCACTTGATCCCGCAGTTGGGACGCCACAAAATTCCACCGACGCGTGAGGAACTGGCAAAATTGCTCAGCACAGAAGGGGCGACGTTACTGGTTGCGCGTTACCCGGATGAAGGCAGTGAAATCGCGGGCCTACTCAGTTTGAGCATTTATCGTGTGCCCACTGGCACAAGATCGATCGTCGAAGATATTGTCGTGGATGAGAAGTATCGCAGGCTGGGCATCGGTGAGGCATTGGTCCGCCAGGCGATTGAACTGGCGCGCCAGGCGGGAGCCAACGGCGTGTCGCTGACGTCTAACCCGCAGCGTGAGGCAGCCAATCAGCTGTATTTGTCGATGGGATTTGAACTGCGCAAGACCAATCCTTATTTTTACAAGCTGAAGTAATAGTCGCAATACGAAAACAAAAAGGCAGGCCGTACTTGACCTGTCCTTTTGTTGTCTGCGATCCTGTCACTATTTGGACTAAAACTCTTGCGACCTGTTTTTGAGCCATGGAGTCACGGAGACACTGAGAAAAAAAGAGTCATACTCCGTGGCTCTGTGTCTCAGTGGTTAGCTCTGAAACTTCTGCTATGCTGCACTCCCTGGTATATTTTCGCTCAAAATTGGGAATCTGTGCGTACTCACCGCGGTACTCTTTGGGAAGCAAGTCTGCCAGGCGATACATCATCTCATCCACGATCTGCTGACGTATTTCCTTTGTCATTCGAATCCCTTCCACGTCCAGGCAGAACGGTTCACCGACCCGAATGTGGAAATCGGTTCGTCTCCAGCGCGATAGGTTCGTCCGAAAATCTTCTCCGCCCCAATGCGCCACCGGCTGCAGCGGAACTCCAGCATGCAAGGCAAGCATGACGGCGCCTGGGTGGGCACGCTTTAACCGGCCGGTGACGTTACGTGTGCCTTCCGGTGCAATGCCGAAAATGTAGCCCTCTTTCAGGGCAGTAATTGCCTTTCGCAGCGCGGCTGTGTCAGCCTCACCACGCCGTACCGGAATTAAGCCCCAGAGATTGAATATCCATCTGAAAAATGGGCTGTCCCATGATTCTGCTTTTGCCCACCCAGTGATCGGACGCGGTTGCAGCTGCGCGAAGAACACTGCTACTTCGATCTGCCCGGTGTGATTCGAATACACGATCAGTGGTCCGCGCATCGGCACCTTGTGCAGATCGGCGGCGTGGATGCGACAGAGAATACTGGTGCCAAGTTTTACGAGAAAGACCGTGATTTTATAGATCATGTTGAATCTTGTCCACTCTGAAATTTTGCGGGCAAGTCTATCATATTTATGGACGCGATCTTTGATAGTCTTCGAGCGTATCAATGTCGGCCAGGATGCTGGATGTTTGTACCTGCACGTAATCGATTTCCTGCGCGTGCCCATGCAGGAAATCACGCGGCGACTGCTGTGGTCGCATCTCCAGAATCTCCGTCCATAACGATCGGTCCACAAGCCATGGATGACCGCGTCGCATCTCGAAGCTGGGGACGATCAACCTGGATTTCGTGTTCTGGAACCTTTCACAGATCAACCGCACGGTTCCTTCCTGGATTTGAGGCTGGTCGCCGAGAGCGATGAGAGTAGCCTGCGTCTGAGGCGATTGTGCTTCGATCCCGCACTGCAGCGAGAGAAGCATTTCGCCTTTGGCATGTTCGGCATTGTAGACACTCTGCGCTCTGTGTTGATTAACGATTTCTTCTACCTGCTCGCGCGCACCACCGACGACGACAACGATATCCCGGATGCCTGCCTGCTGGAACGTTGCGATCACGTGTCCCAGGACGGTCGTCTGCCCCCATGTCAGGAGCATCTTGGGCTGACCCATACGTCTGGATTCGCCTGCCGCCAGAATTAATGCCGAGATCAACATCCCGCACGCTCCGTAAGTGGGAGAATTGAAGTTCCCGCGATCATAGCGTATCGTCCGTGATCAGGCGCTGGTACATTTCCGGCGTGTCTACATCCAGCAGAAGGCGGTCATCGTGCCAGGGAAGGTATTCGACGCGATGCTTATGAAAGATCGCTCGTCCACCCACATCTCCTTCAATCGCTGCCAAATCCTGGAAGGTGGAACGGTCGAACAGCACCGGGTTCGCGCGCTGGTCGATCACCATCGGCGCCACGATCGGATGCAGGCCTTCTGCATGTTTTTCCACCAGCGCCTGCAGGACCGATGCTGTTACCTGCGGTTGATCGGTAAGCAGAAAGATCGCGCCTCCCACCGCCCTTTGGGCGCCTCCCGCAAATCCAACAGCCGGCTCTGTTATTTCCCAGCTTGATTTAACTTGTTGGATTTGACGGAGGCCCATTAATGGGCGGGGAGGGGGTTGAATCGCAGCGATTCCCGCTCGTATCGAACTTCCCTGTCCGCTTTGCCAGTCATCGTTTTGGACCACATTCACATCCAGATCCTGGACGGCTGCCGCTACACTTGATGAATTCGCACCTATCACCACCAGGACGGGCGATAGCCCGGCCTCCAGCGCAGTCTTTGCCACGGCGCGTACAAAGGGCTGTCCGTGCCAATCGAGTAGTTGCTTGGGTTGTCCAAAACGTTTCGAACCGCCCGCCGCGAGGATGACCCCTGCGACTCGTTCGTGAACGGCGAAGATCTGTGCATCGGTCAATTTCGAGATGATCACGGCATCATAGTGCGACAATAACGAACCCGTCATTCCACGAGCGACCGATTGCAGTTCCGGCGTATCAGCTTGATTCAGGAGAAAAACCCGCGACGCTTGCGATGGGATATTTTTCAAACCCGCTTCCTGGTGCAGCAGCAACCGCGTGATGATATCCGCAGTGATGATTTGACCAGCTGGCTGCCCGGTAATTCTCGAAACGATTTCTGGCCTGTGCACATTCTGATCGTTGAGCGGCTTGCCGATGCTGGAGAGTCCCATTACCTGAACGACGTATTTGACGAACGATGGGACAGCGGGTTCATGCTCCGCCCAGGCTTTGAGAGGTTTCTGTCTTGACCCATCTGCTTCGATCAGAAGCGGGATCGAATGATAGTTGCAAAACTGATGAATCCATTCGAGCAGCATCTTGTCAACAGGCTTTGTTCGATCACCGTCGATTTCACCGGTAATGAGAAGTACACCGCTTAAGCCATGCTCCAGTTGTTCGATCGGTTCTGGAATTTCAGTGATGATGTGGCGATCTGCGAGTTCGGTTTGCCAGACGCCCAGGTGCGATGTTGCTGTGACAATGACGGGCCCGGGCAATTGGCGTGCCAGTTGAAATAGAGCCGTAGTCTTGCCTCCCGCGCCGATAAACGCGATGCAGGGAGCAGAACCAACGCGCAGGGCTCGAGCAAGAGTTAACGTCATGTGTCGATTATATAGTATGCGTGGTCGCATACCTGCCCTGTTCGTAAGCCGGATTGCCCTCGCCTTTGGCAGGATCTGCGACAATCCGACTTACATACTTTTCGTGCAATGGATTGCTCTTGACAAGGTAAGGTATAATAATCGGGCCGTGATCGTAGGCGGCGATACTTTCAACAAGGCATAGTGATGGCAAGCGACCCTCTGATTACCACAGAATACTGGACCAATATCCAGATCACCCCGCAAGACATAGAATTCCTTCATACGTATCTGTTCGAACACGAAGTTCCTCTAACAGCACATGAGCTTGTCTCAGTGTTCGTCAATGAACGCGTACGGTTCGAAAAACAGGCGCTGCAACAACGACGTCAGGCCGGCGGCAGGACGTATCTTCCAAAAGATTCCTTTCAGCCCGGCGACGATCTGATCTTCCCGGCACTGGATTGGAAACATGGAAAGGTCAGCGCAGTGCGCAGCGGTGTGAATCCCGAGCTCGGCGCATTCGATGTTCTTGCGGTCGACATGGATGGAGGCTCCGAACGGCTCTTCGCATCCAATCTTGCGGTTCATACCTTGAATGAACAGTCGGCTACGGTTGAAGAAAAAGAATTCGATGTAGACGCGATCCAGCGTGACTACGGCAGTTTGCTTGAGAAAAAGATCGAAGCCGCATTTCAGGCGGATGAGGAAATCGTTCGTATTGCAGGGCGTTGGTTCCCGCGCGCGCTGCTCATCGACGTCAATGTAGGGCATCTCAATTTAGCGGAGGCAGTTCTGGACATGTCTGGAGGCGAGCCTCTTCCCACGTCTGCGCTGCTTAAGGACGTGTCACTCCCCGAAGGCGTCAATCCTAAACTGGCGGAGTTCTCCCTTAACTACGCGCTGCAGGACGATGATCGCTTTGATGAAGTGGGCCCCGCCGGGCAAGTGTTATGGTCTCTGCGTCGGCTCGAACCTGCCGAGGTTCGCGACGTGCCCATGTATCTGCAATATTCTCCGATCGAGCACGACCGAAGCGTGTTGACTCCGCAGATGCTCGATCTGGAAGCTCGTTTGGATGATGAGTTGAGTGACTTCAGTTCTGCACCCAACAGGGATGTAAAAGAAGTTACCATCTCACTGATCTTCCCGCATTTACGCGCTGGTACGCTTCCGCTTTCCGCGCGCGTGCGTCCCTTGTTTCCCACCGCGTATGAGTCACCACGCGTACGGTTTACCCTGGTCGATGGCAAGACAAAACAGAAAATGCCAGGCTGGGTCGTGCGCGAATGTGGGTATGTTTTTGGATTGCGGGAATGGTACAAGTCCAGCGACCTGATGCCCGGCAGCCTCGTGCGCATTCAGCGCGGTGAAAATCCCGGCGAGGTGATCATCGAAGCAAGGCCCTATCGCGCCAAGGATTGGGTGCGCACGGTCATTGTGGGCGCCGATGGCGGATTGGTATTTGCAATGCTGAAACAATCGATTTCGGCTGAATTCAATGATCGGATGGCGTTCGCGATTCCGTCGGTTGAGGCTGTCGAACAACTTTGGCTGCAGAATAAGCGGCCCTTTGAAAAATTGGTTGCGGATATGATCCGCGAAATGTCGAAATTAACTCCGCAGGGCCATGTCCATGCGCAGGAGCTTTACTCGGCCGTAAACATTGTACGCCGCGTTCCTCCTGCCCCGTTGTTTGCAATGCTGGCGAGCCGCCCGGAGTTTGTTCACGTTGGTGATATGCATTTTCGCCTGGGCGAAACGGAGTGATGATGGCAGAGGGAAAACGTCTTAGTATCGTAAAACCTACAGTAACTACTCCCTTCCATATCGATTTTGCGTGGTGGAAGAAAAATGAACGTGACTGGCACGTGTATTTGCGTACACTCCTGTGTACTGATCACCAGGAATCGTTTGCCGATGTAGAAGAAGGACAAACGATCGATTGGGTCGACCCTTCCACTGCGGAAGTGAAGCCGGTGGATGGGATTCAGAATGCATTGATGACACACTGCGCCCGACAACCAGACTTCCTCACGCAGCAAACGGCTCTGGTGGAAGCCGTGTTCCGGCTCTTCCTGACCAATGGTAATATACCGATGTCTTCCCAGGATATGGGCGCCAGGCTGAACCGTCCTGCCGAAACGATCCTGCGCACACTGGCTGGACCGCGTGTCTATAAGGGAATTAGGCCGTACATATCATGATCCGCTGGCAGGCTGGGGGATGCGGATTGGAAATAGTTCGGTTGGGTGGAAAGTTATACCGCACTCGGTCACACACGTGCCCTGGGGCAGTGCCAGGGAATTGCGGTTTTTTAGACAGTGGAAAGCGCAATTTATGACCGTGGGTATTATATTTGCCTCTTCCGCAAGGACGTAATACAATAGGTTATCAGCCCCTGTAGCTCAACGGACAGAGCACCGGCCTTCTAAGCCGTTGGTTGTGAGTTCGATTCTCGCCAGGGGCGCAAGAGATCGGGGTAGAAAAACCGCCATATCCAGATTGGCGGTTTTTCATTAGAAAGGCTTGACATAAATATTGAAACGAAAGTGTTTACCACCTATTTTCGAGGCTCGTGCTCATGGATGTTGGGGATAATGTGTCCGATGTCGAAAATACGTCCAACACGTTCGATTTTTCGATAGCCCCAAGCATACCGGACTCTTTTGGCTAGCTGCCCACGCTTCTGCATATGCAGGGATGAACCGATCTAAAATCGCGTTCCTTTTGGCACCAACCTTGCCAGAAATGACAATCAACTCAACTTGATCAAACCAATCCGCATGGCAGTCAAAACAGCCTGGGCGCGGTTGGGCTGTTTCAGTTTCTCAAGAATGTTCTTTGCGTGGCTTCTAACTGTTTCTTCGCTGACACACAGCTGGGCCGCGATCTGTTTGTATGTATTCGGTGACGCCATCCACTCGAGGATTTCCAGTTCACGCGGAGTCAACGCAAGCGAAAGAGAATGAGGCGGGTGCATCCGAGTGAGAACCTTCCTCATCACATCAGGATGTAGATATGCCTCGCCCTGTGTCACCGCGTGGATCGCCCGAACCAATTCGCCGGGTTCGATATTTTTCAGCACGTACCCTTCAATGCCCGCAGCGACCAAATCGTACACGCGGTCGTCGACCTCTGTGCCGGTCAGCATCATGATTTTGATATTCGAATTGGATTTACGCAATGCCAGCGCCATTTCCTGCCCATCCATTTCGGGCATTACCAGGTCTGCGAGCACAATATCAGGATTGAGGTTACGCGCCGCTTCCAGACCCAATCTTCCATTCTCCGCCTCGCCTACGATCTCAAAATCCGGTTCCAGACGAAGGACCATTGCGAGCCCTTTGCGGACCACAGCATGATCATCCACAATCAGAATGCGAATCACATCAGACATTCTGATGATGTCCTTTGATGGGAAGCTCGATCAGAATGCGGGAGCCTTCGTTGAGCCGGCTGATGATTTCACAACTTCCGCCCATTGCCAGGGCGCGCTCACGAATGCCGTGCAGACCGAAGTGTTCACGATTCAGGCTGCGAGATAAAGCAAGCGCTGGGTCAAAGCCGCGGCCCTCGTCAGTGACACTCACGTGCACGTGATCTTCATGTACGTTCAAACATAACCTTGCAGATTGTGCACCTGAGTGTCTTGCTGAATTTGCAAGTGCCTCCTGTGCCATGCGATAGATCGTGCGGCGAAGTCCCGCCGATAGACTATTAAAGTCACCGCTATTATTGAAGATGATGCTGAAGGTACGCGGACGACAGCAACTGCTAATGTAGTTTGTGAGATCTTCCGTGAATAACTCAATCGTCAGAGCCGACGGCCACAGATCAAAAATGGAGCGTCGAACATCCTCATGAGCGTTGTTGGCCAGCGTACGAAGTTCAGTCAACTCGTTGCGGACATCCTCCGCTTTTTGGGGAAGCATCGTAATGCAGGCATCCAGACTATACACAATGCCAAACAGCGATTGGGCGACAGTATCATGGATGTCGCGCGCAATTCGATTGCGTTCGGTCTCCACAGCGAGGCGTCGGGCGCGGTCAATGCATAGGATGGTGGTACCAAGCGCGAGCGCGGCCTGATTCGCAACGGTTAACAGGGTATTCTCGCGCTCCCGGGTAAGTCCATCTGAAGCGCTCACCAGCAACAGTCCAACCGGGTGTTCACGCAAGAAGAGGGGAACTGCAAGCCATTTACTTCGGTTGAGCCAGTCGTTCAGATTTTCATCGCCAACCAGTTTTTCTCCGTTGGACGTAAATCGATCGCGATTTTGCAGCGCCTGGATGAGTAGACCATGTTCCAATCGCAGGGGAATGGTCTTTACAGATGGAAATGTAGAATCTGCTGGAAATACCATCCAGCTGCCCAGTTCCTCATGCATTGGATCCACTAGCGCCACCACAGCTTTGGAGAAACCAAGGTCCGCAGTGACGGCACCCAATACGCGCTCTTGAACCGAGAGTAGATCCGGCGCCGACTGTAGGAGCATCGTAAGTTCGTGGATAATCTCCAATTGTCGATGTGCCGTGGCCAGATTCTCATGTTTTTGTGTGAGTTCGTCACGCGTCGATGCCAGTTCTTCCTGGGCGCGAGTTATATCCTTCAACAATATGGATGGATATGCAAACAGGATTGGAATTAACCAAATACCTGCGAGTTGACTCGTCAACGCGATAATGTCAGCTTGTGGAGCAAGCGGTTGGGAGTTTAGATAGTTGCCTACGAGATAGAGCGGCGTAAACACTGTCGCGGCGCTAAGTGCTCCCCTCATTTGAAAGAAAAATGCACCTGCTAATAATGGACTAAGTGCATATAAATAGTAAGGACTATGGGCGCCGCCACTTGCCGCAAGGATCGCCGCACTAAACAGCAGGTCAATCCCTAGAAAGGCGGGATGATCAAGAACCAATTGATTTAGTTGACGATTCGCCAGGGAAATAACAAGATTTGCCAGTAGCGCAACACCAAAGATTAATCTTGGAGAAAGAAGCTGTTCAGGTTGGACCGCTATCCCTATAGCCAACAATCCGGGGACCAAAGCCGCCCAGCGAAATGCCACGAGAAACGAGAACACACGACCGGGATGGAAGAAAGTCACTAGTTTTGCGAACATGGAAGTTGTAAGATGATTATATCCGAATCGCAACCCGGGTGATGCTCGTCGAATCACCCGCGCGGGGGAGATAAATCCCCCTGCGTGTGGGATGGTCAACTGAGAGGCAACTCATTACTATTCAATCCATTCAACGGAGGTGGAACCATGATGGATGTGATTAAAGAGGATCAGATGCTGGATTGTTCCGGGATGTTATGTCCCCTGCCAGTTGTAAAAACGGCAAAGGCGATCAAAGCAATGGAGATCGGGCAGGTGTTGAAGATGATTGCCACCGATCCGGGTGCTCCACCTGATATGGAAGCCTGGGGTAGGCAAACGGGGAACGAATTACTCCGCTCGTCACAGGAGGACGGCAAGTTCATCTTCTATATCCGCCGCGCCAAATAAGAAATCAAACAATTTGGAGGAGGACATCATGTCAAAGTCTGACCCGAACGCACCAAAGCGATTGGCACTTATTGCCAGCAAAGGGACTCTCGATTGGGCCTATCCCCCGTTCATTCTCGCGACCGCTGCCGGCGCGATGGGCTGGGAGGTAGGCGTTTTCTTTACCTTTTTTGGGTTAACTTTGCTGAAACCCAAGCTCACCACGCAGGTGTCTCCTTTGGGGAATCCTGCCATGCCGATGAAAATGCCATTTGGTCCTGAAGGTTTTCAGAACATCAACTGGCAGATCCCGAATCTTCTTATGGCCAATGTGCCCGGTTTTGAGACCATGGCCACCACCTTGATGAAGCAGACGTTCAAGAACAAGGGTGTTGCCACGGTTGAGGAACTCCGTGACATGTGCGTTGAAATGGAGGTCCGCATGATCGGCTGCCAGATGACGATGGATGTGTTTGGTTTCAAGCGCGAGGATTTTATCAAGGAATGCGAGATTGGCGGCGCTGCAACGTTTCTTGAATATGCCGCAGATGCCGATGTGCAGTTGTTCATCTAAACTGGAGCAAATAAATGTCAACATTTTCGATTGAAACAGAGAATGGACAAGATATATCCGTGATGAAGGTCAAAGGCCGCGTGGATTCGGATACCGCTCCTCAATTCGACAATGCCTTATCCAGACTGCTGAACGACAAGAGGAACAAAATCGTTCTGAATCTGCAGGGCGTGGAATTCCTTTCTTCAGCCGGTTTACGGGCAATGGTCAAGGCGCTCAAGGATGCGCAGAATTCCGGTGGTGATGTTCGCCTCGCCTCAGTCTCCGAGCCAATTGAAGTAATCCTCCGAACCGTTGGCATGATGCAGATGTTCAAGATGTTTTCGACAAGCGAGGAAGCGGCAGCGGGCTTTTAGCGGGCAAGGGTATACAAGTAGACATGGACGACCTGTTTACTTGTGTACTTCTTTACCTGTCTACTTTGAAGAGGAAAACAATGTGGAAAACCAACGATCCTGATACCAAGAAGATTTTATATGTTCAGACTCACGGGGAAAAAGATCCTGAGCGTACCGCAACGCCGTTCTTTCTCGCCACTGCCGGCGCTGCCATGGACAATGAGGTCTGTATCTACTTCACGATGAACGGTCCGCAATGTGTCGCGAAGGACAACGGTGACAAGATCATCATCCCGCGCAAGGGCGGCAATGGCAAAGAACTAAAGTATTTTATCGACCAGGCGGTTGAGATGGGGGTGCGCTTGTTCGTCTGTCAACCATCACTCGATCTGCACGGCTACAGCATGGCCGATATGATTGAAGGCGTGGAGATGATCGGCGGCGCGGCCTTTAACGACATGGCTGTCCGCGCCGACGCGGTAATCGCATTCTAATATTCTAGCCACACACCGCCCCGGTAGTTCGTTGCCGGGGCAGTCACTGGGACTCAGAGAAAAATAACTCCCTGTGACCCTGTGTCTCAGTGGCTGATTTTCCAGGAGGCACCTGTGCCCACTACATTAGATAACTGGAATCCAGGCAAGGCGGAAAGCCGCCATCCTGAGGCGACGTACGAAGAAAAAGAACGGCTTTTTCTCGAAGTCAAAAACGACGTGCGCTACAAAGACTTTCTTTATGGATGTTACGAGTGCGGAATTTGTGTATCTGCCTGTCCTTCGGCGCGCTTCTATGATTTCAGCCCGCGTGTGATCGCCCAGGCAATTGCCCGCGAAGATGTGGAACGTATCTATGACATCATCACCGAAGATATTTGGAACTGCGCACAATGTTTCTCGTGTGTGCGCTGTCCGCGTCAAAACAACCCTGGGGGCCTGGTTACGATTTTGCGCGAAGTTTCCCTCAAAAATGGATTGCAGGAATCAAAAGATGCGCTGCAAGGCTACAGCCGCGTGATCTATAAGGTCATGCTCAAAGGAAACCAGGTCTCCCCCGATATGCTCCAGCCCGATTTCTTCCCGGATTGGGGTCCGTGGGTACAGAATTTCTCGCAAAATATGCACGTCTGGCGCAAGGCGATTCCAATGGATTCGATTCGCGGACTCACCGATGTCGCCTGGCGCACCGACCGCAAAACGCTACTCGAGCTTTATACGATTTGGTTTGAGTCGGGCAACATGGACATCATCAAGGAACTCGACGAAAGTTTGTACGACCTGTTGACTGAAGTGATGCAGGAAGAGCTTGAGGAAGGGTAATTGGTAAAGGGTAAGTGGCAATTACCAATCCCTAATTACGCCTTATTGGTTTATCCACACCGAATTGGAGAATTCCATGACCGAATTAACTACTGTTGAACAGATCCTTGAACGAAAATCCCATCCTGTTGTTCGCGACGCCTCCAGCGCGCCGACGCATGACATGCATGACCTTCTGCTGGAACTGGAAGCGAATGGTGAGATCATCCTGCAAAAAGTTCCTGAACCGTATGTTGAGTTCACCACGAAATACGGGCGCAAGAAAAAGATTCCGATCGAACATACCTGGCATCACAAGTCGTGCGGGCACTGTGGACACATCCCTGGATATGCCTCCTCCATTCTCTGGCTGCACCGCCAATTCGATCTGGATTACCACGACCCAACCGATCAGACATCCTGCACAGGTTGGAATTATTATGCCTCGGGCGCGTCCAACGCGGTAGGACAAGCTGCGGTCATGTCGCGCAATTTTGCCGCCGCGTATGAAACGGGATACTTCCCGATGATTCACTGCGGCACATCGTTTGGACATTACAAGGAAATTCGCGAACAGCTTGTCCATCACAGGGAATTACGCGATGAAGTTCGCCGCATTCTTGACAAGATGGGGAAGCCGCTCGTCATTCCGGAAGAGATCGTCCATTACAGCGAGTGGGTTTATGCGATGCGCGATCGCTTCGCGGAGAGGCAACTTGTGGACATGAGCGGCATCACGGCAACAGTTCATCCTGCATGTCACTACTACAAGATCATTGCCGAAGACGCCATTTACGACCCCGAAATCTATGGTGGGCAGCGCACTGCAGTAGTCACTGCCGTGCTTGAAAAACTTGGCATCAATGTGGCAGATTACTCAACCTGGTTCGATTGCTGTGGTTTTGGTTTTCGTCATGTGCTTGTGCAGCGAGATTTCACGCGTTCTTATGCGGTGCTTCGAAAAATCGAGACAATGATCAACGAAGCCAACCCTGATGTGACAATTACCCATGACACAGGTTGTGTGACCACGCTGGATAAGAGTCAGTTTGCCGCAAAGGCACATGACCGCAAAGTGGGCGTGCCTGTCTTGTCTGACGCGCAAGTGGCAGCGCTGGCCATGGGTGCACATCCCTTCCGCGTCGTGCAGTTCCACTGGCATTCCACAGACTGGCGTCCGTTCCTGGAAAAACTTGGAATCAACTGGCAAAAGTATTGGGATGAGTTCCAAGGAGATCTTGATCAAATACGTGCCGGCACAAAATCTGGTATCACCTGGCAGGATGCGGACCAACCGATCAATTTGACTGCGTAAGTGTCCCGCTGGTCGAGTAGAGCGAGTGTTCTTCTCGCTCGAATCGAGACCAACGAGCTTGAATCAAACATATGATAACTTGAAACGTGGTGGTCTCGATACGGTTCTTCGCCTTCGCTCAGAACCACTCGACCACCGGGTATCGGAGGAACATACATGACATCGAGCAAAGTACTCATCATCGGCGGCGGACCATCGGGATTGGAATCTGCTCGCTGCGTGGCTGAACTGGGCGGGGAAGCCATTCTGATCGAAAAACGTGAACGTCTCGGCGGCACACCGGATCGTGAGAATTATGCCAAGCTGACTCACCACTGGCGGGACGCTTCCGAAGCGATGGCTGAGATGGCGGCCGCAGTCACGAGCAGCCCAAACGTGCAGGTGAAGTATCAAGCCGAGGTGAAGGGGATATCTGGGAGCGCCGGCGACTTCACGGTCGAGATTGCGCAGTCCCAAAATGGGGAAGCGGGCGGCGTCGCCGAATCCCTGAATGTGGGCGCGGTCATTGTCGCAACGGGTTTTCAGCATTTCGATCCGGGTCGCGCGACGCAATACTACAACTACTATTCGTTCCCCGATGTCATCACGCTCACCGATCTCGAAAAAATGCTGCGAGAACATAACGTGGTACGACCGTCAAATGGTGAGGCGCCGAAGAAGATCGCGTTCGTGCAATGCGTGGGCTCGCGCGATCGTCAAATCGGAAATGAATATTGTTCAAAGGTCTGCTGCGGCATTGCGAGCAAACAGGCGATCGAACTGCGCCAGCAGCTTCCCGATTCAAAAGTATTCATTTTCTACATTGACATGCGCATGTATGGTTACTGGGAAAATGAAATCTACTGGCCCGCACAGGAAAAATACAAGGTCAATTACATAAAAGGTGTGATCAGTGAAGTCTTGCCGAAGGGCAATCAACTACTGGTGCGCGGCGAAGATACAACCATGAGCCGCCCGATGGAAGTGACGATGGATATGATCGTGCTTTCGGTCGGTATGGAACCGAGCGCAGGCACGCGTGCCATTGCACAATTGCTTGGCATTCAACAAAATAAATATGGCTTCATCGAAGCTGGCGGCGCGGGTGGGCTTGATCCTGTCGCGACATCGAAGGAAGGCATCTTCGTTGCAGGTGCAGCCTCCGGTCCTGCTGATCTCGATGATTCGATTTCAAAAGCCGGTCTCGCGGCTGCGCGCGCCGTTGCGTTGATTCGTAAAGCGCTGGTGACGGCATAACATGACCTTACCGCAGCGACAGAGTCACATCGTCACACAGAGAACGGGACCGGAGGATCCCATCCTTGAAGAGACTTTGAAGGAAGCACTCAAGCAGGTTTCTTCGGAGGACGTGATCGCGATCGCAGATGAGCTTGCTGAACGGCACGTCCGCCTCTTTGCTGGACTTCAAGTTGGCTCTGATCAATGGGCATCATCCTTCGCTGACGTCGCTGCCGCGGTCACGCACACCAAAGCGAATGCAAGAACAATTACGAATTACTTTGCGCAAGGCGATCAGACCAGCTTCCGTGAATTACTTGGCGGTCATGCGCCAACACCTATGCGCGTTTCAAGCTTTGTCGAAAAGTTGAACGCACTCGATACGAGACTCGCTTTGGAACTCGCCAGCGGACTTTTACATAACATCTCTCCGAACGCAAACTGGCTGTGGACTCGCTGGCTGTGGGACCCGACCACAGGCACGGGCATTCTGCCACTGCTTGCGGGCAGCACCCATAATCTGCTGGCTGATAATCTCGCAGATGGATACGTAAGGGTTGGCGCGGTCACGGCGATGAGCATGAAATTTGCCGCCGGCACAGGCTTATGGACGGACCCGTTGGTGAGCAACGAGAAACGAGCACCATTTGCGAACAGTGCGTTTTTGGCTTGTGCTTACAACATCTATCTTTACGGCACAACCAGTTGGCGATTGAGCAGAGAGTTCAATAACTTATTGCCATCACTACCGAATATGGCAAGGAAGTTGCTTGGATTGAAGAAGGTTATGAGTGAACGAGCAGATACGGAAACAAATGAAAGTAATTCTTAATTCGTAATTTGTAAATTTGCGAATTACCAATTACCAATTACGAACTACGCACCAAGGAGACCAAACCTTATGCCTGCTGGTCCGATCAAAGCAAAATATGTGGAAAAAGAACATGTCGTCGTGGACGGCGTGGATATTTCTGGTCACTGGAACCGCATGTTCGAACAGCGGACGATCTTCGAGTACACGCCCGAATTGATCGAAAAAATTGCAGACCTCCCAAATGCGGAATCGTTTGCGAATTGCTACCAGTGTGCTAAATGTGTCGCGGTATGCCCGGTGGATGTGGTCGGCAATTATGGTCCGCGCAAACTTTATCGGTATGCCCAAACAGGCATCGACTTGACCGAAGCACCCGAACTATGGCTCTGCACCACTTGTAAAAACTGTCTGCGCGTCTGCCCCAAGGAAGTGGACATGATCAAGATCATGCCCGCCGCGCGTGAGCAGGCAATCCTGGATGGAAAGTTTGTCCCACCAGAGTTACAACAGGCATTCGAAAACACGGCTAAGTCAGGCAATCCACTCGGTCAACCGCAACGCAAGCGTGATGGGTGGATTCAAAATGCCGGCGTGTCCATTCCAATCATCAAGGATTTGGGTCGCCCCGTGGATGTCCTCTGGTATGTCGGTTCGTATCCTTCCTATCATCCGCGCGGCATCGACGCGGCATCCGCGGCCGCGCGCATCTTCACTGCACTGGGTATTGACTTTGCTATCCTTGGCAAAGAAGAAAAGGATGATGCTGACTCACAGCGTCTGGCCGGTGAGAAGGGTCTCTTCGAGATGATGACCGAATACAACATCGAGACTTTCAATAAGTATGAGTGGAAGGAACTGGTGGTCACGGGTCCGCATGAACTCAACGCATTCAAGAATGTTTATCCCAAGTATGGATTCGAACGCCCTGTGTTGCATTACACAACTTTTCTTGCGCGTTATCTCGACCAGCTCAAGCCGTTACTCAAACATCAAGTCAACGTCAGAGTGACCTATCACGATCCGTGCTACCTCGGACGTCACAACGGCGAATATGAAGCGCCGCGCAAATTGCTTGAAGCCATCCCTGGTGTGGAACTTGTTGAAATGGCTCGCAACCGCGAAAACGGATATTGCTGCGGCGGTGGTGGCGGTGGCATGTGGATGGATTCATTCACGCAGAAGCACACCAAAATGCGCCTCTCCGAAAAACGCGCCATGGAAGCTGCCTCCACAGGCGCGAATGTTCTGGCCGTAGCCTGTCCATTTGAAGTCTCACGTTTTGAGGACGCGGTCAAGTCTACGGGCAATGAACATGTGACGGTGAATGATATTTTGGAGTTGTTGGATAGGTCGATGCGCGGAGAACAATAATACTCCCATGGTCGAGTAGGGCATAGCCCGTATCGAGACCATCTTGCAGCAAGCATAATATTTTCTAGTACGTGGTGGTCTCGATTTGCCCTTCGCAAAATCGCTCAGGTCTACTCGACCACCAAGTGTCGATGAAACAGGAGAGAACGGAATGAACATTGTTGTCGCTATCAAACATATTCCCAGCATTGCCGATGATCTGCCGGTCAAAGGCAATAACGTGGACTTTGACTCGGTGGACTTCGTGCTCAATGAATTCGATGAGCAATCCATCGAGCAGGCGGTATTGGTGAAGGAGACTGTCGGTGGGACGGTGACCGTCATCGGCGTGGATTTGATCGGGGAGCTCGATAACGTGCTGCATCTTGCGTTGGCCAAGGGCGCGGATAAAGCCGTGAAGGTTAGCGCAGAGGAACCAGGTGCAGATTCCCATCAGCAGGCGAAATGGCTGGCGGAAGCGATCAAGGGATTATCGCCTGATATTGTCTTTACCGGAGTGCAGGCATCGAATGACCTCGATGGGCAGATCGGACCGATGATCGCGGCGTATCTCGATCTGCCGTATATGGGCGGTGTTAGTTCCGTCGAAGTCTCTGACCATACTGCGACTGTCAACAAAGAATTTGCAGGTGGATTTGGGGCGAAGTATTCTGTGAGCCTGCCGATGGTGGTTGGTATACAGGCAGCATCCAAACCACCGCGTTACGCACCGATCAGCAAGGTGCGGCAGGTTGCGCAGACCGTGACCATCGAAAAGATCGCGATTTCGGGTGAAGCGAACGCGGGATTGTCGTTCAAGAAGATGGCTCCCCCTGTAGTGACCGGTCATGCAGAGATGATCGGCGGTTCATCCAGGGAAGTCGCGGCGAAGATCGTGGAATTGTTGAAGAGCAAGGGTTTAGCGTAAAGACCTGACGGGTTTCCGCAGAGCCCTGATTAAGCAAGTTGATCTTGATACACAAATATCCTGATTGGGTCAGCTCACGATAAAACCTGTCGGGTCTCTTGAGGAGATAATAGATGAGCAATGATATTTTTATCATCACCGAACACATGGATGGAAAATTTTCTGATGTGTCGTTTGAGATGGTCGGCAAAGCCAAGGAGTTGGCTTCCGGTTTTGGTGGGCAGGCCATAGCGGTAGTGTTGGGAAACGGATTATCGGCGAATGTATTTGCATCGGATTCAACGATCCACGTCGATGATACAAATCTTACACAGTTCAATCCCGAGGCGTATGGCAAAGTCATTGAAGCGCTGGTCAAAGAGAGATCTCCACGCCTTGTCCTGTTCGGCTGGACGGCAACAGGTATGGATTTGGCTGCCTGGCTGTCAGCCCGCCTTGGTAAACCGTGTGTCGCATATGCCAGAGACCTGTGTATTGAGAACCATGCGCTTGTGGTGACCAGTCAGGTTTATGGCGGCAAGATGATCGCAGATGTCGCTCCTGAAGGTGACATGGCGATTGTCGCTTGTCTGGCCGGTTCCTTTCCTGTAGAGGCAGGGCAAGGCTCGACTGCTGCGACGACAATAGCATCGCCCATTTCATTGGATGGCTTGAAAACTAAATTCGTCGAGGCCATCAAGCCCGCCGCCGGAGATGTGGATATTACCGCGCAGACCAAGCTGGTTTCGATCGGACGCGGCATTGGCAGCAAGGAGAATGTGGAACTCGCCGAGGAATTAGCGCAAAAACTGGGCGCAACGGTTTCCTCTTCGCGTCCCGTGGTGGATGCGGGCTGGTTGCCGCGCACGCGTCAGGTAGGCAAGTCGGGTTTGAAGGTCAAGCCGAAGTTGTATCTCATGCTGGGCATCTCCGGTGCGCCCGAACATCTGGAAGGAATGAAATCAGCGGAATTGATCATTGCGATTAACACTGACAAGAAAGCGCCGATCTTCAACGTGGCACATTACGGCGCAACGGCAGATTTGTTTGAAGTGGCTGAGGCAATGTTGGAATTGCTGTAATTTGGGAAATGGTGACTGGTAATTACCATTCCCCAAATTACTTGATGTTTTTTCGGGAGGGCGCTTTGCTCACTACGATCGAGAAAATTGTGTTCGTTGGGCTTGCTTTGATTTCGGCGGGGTTCACGATTCACGGATTCAAGACCATCATTGACTCCGTGCGCAAAGGGCGACCCGCGCCTGAGTTGAAGAACATTCCTGGCAGCCTTATAAAAGCTGCGATCACGGTTTTGTTTCAGCAGACCATTTTCAAAGCACGGAAGTTGTTGAGCGCCATTCATTTGGGATTGTTCTTCGGCCTCATCACCTATACCTTCGTCAATCTTGTGGATGTGCTCGAAGGGTTCATCCCAGGGTTTGAGTTAGTGCATGGTGGTAGATATCTCAACCTCCCATATTTAGGTCCAGCCATCAGCAATACCATCAATGGCTTCAATCGCATCGCTGATGTAATGAGCGGCTTTTTGCTTGTCAGCATCACTGTTTTTCTTGTGCGTCGTTTTATCGTCAAAGATAAAGCGCTTGAATATCGCGACAATGTATTGTTGAATCCAAAAGTAAAGGCAGGCGGGCAAAAAAAAGATTCTCTCGTTGTCGGCGTGTTCGTCATCATGCATGTCTCCGCTCGTTTGCTTGGCCAGGCTTTACGTCTCAATCTTCTTCATCGCTCAGATACGCCTGGACTTACATTCGATCCGTTCATGCCGATTGCCAGTTCAATGAGTCTGGCATTTCGCTCGCTATCTCAGCAGGAAATTCTGGTTGGTGTTCATATCGCCTGGTGGGTAAGCATTCTGTGGGTGATGTTCATTCTTCCCTACATTACGCGCAGTAAGCACACACACTTTACAGTGGGTCCAATCAATCTCGGGCTGGCCAAACAGAATCCGCGCGGGCAGCTTGATCCTGCCGTTCCGCTAAAGGTCCTGAATGGCCAAAAATACGAGCCGGGCGCGAAGCATTTGCATGATCTTGCCTGGACTCGCATTCTTGATGCCTATGCCTGCGTGCAGTGCAATCGCTGTCAGGATGTCTGCCCTGCGAATTTCCAGGGACGTCCGCTCTCGCCCTCAGCCCTGGAGGTGAACAAGCGTTACCTGCTCAAGGAAGCGACCTTCGGCTCTCACCCCGACCGGTTCCTGATTCCGTTAACGGAAGCGGTTATCTCGCCTGAGGCAGTTTGGTCTTGCACAACATGTTATGCCTGTGTCCGCGTGTGTCCTGTCGGCAATGAACCAATGGCAGACATTATTGACATTCGCCGCCGCATGTTGATCGATGGCGCGGAAATTGACAGCGGTGTGCAGAACGCCTTGCAATCCCTTGCCACGAACGGCAACTGGATGAGCAAAGGCAAACGCCTGCGCGGACGGTGGGCGAAGGAGATGGAATTCCCGATCAAGAATGCCACAGAAGAGCCTGTGGAGAATCTCTGGTTTGTCGGTGACACCGCTTCGTTCGACGAACGTGTCATTCCAAATACAAAAATGGTTGCTCGTATCTTCAACCAGGCAGGCCTCGATTTTGGGATCATGTACCAAAACGAATCCAATGCGGGCAATGATGTGCGCCGCGTTGGTGAGGAAGGCTTGTTCGAACAATTAGTGGACCAGAACATGGCAGCCTTTGGCAAGGCTCAGTTTCAGCGTATCGTCACTACCGACCCGCATTCCTTCAACACATTGAAGAACGAGTATCCCCAATTCGGCGGGACGTTTGACGTCAAACATTACACGGCAGTTCTCGTGAAGCTGATCGAAGAAGGAAAGCTGACGATCAGGACTAAGTTGTCCAATTACAAAGTGACATTCCACGACCCATGCTACCTCGGTCGTTACAATGGCGGGTTTACCGCACCGCGCAAATTGTTGGAGTTGGTCGGCGTGGAGTTCCTTGAAATGCCGCGCAACTGCGAGAACTCCTTCTGCTGTGGGGCCGGTGGAGGTCAGATCTGGATGGGAAAGGTCGCATCGGGTGAACGTCCTGCAGAGAATCGGATCAAGGAAGCGTTGACCACGTTCGAGAAAAATCCCAGCGACAAGAAGCAATTATTCATTGTTACCTGTCCCAAGGACATGATCATGTACTCGGATGCAGTCAAGACGACAGGTAACGAAGGCAGGATCGAAGTCCGTGACCTGATCCAGTTAGTGGCGGAAGCCGTCGGTGTGGAAATGCCCCTCGAAGCGGAAGCAGTTGCGGCGTAGAAAGAAGCGTGGTCTCGATACGTGGCGCCCACGAACGAAGCCACTACTCGACCACCGATTAAAACAGCATGTTCAAGTGTCCGTATTGCGAGTTTAGCGGCAAACGTTCGGAGGTCCATCATCATCTGGCTGATGGTCATGCTGATACTTTGGTCAGACGCATCGATGAGTTTACCGGGCATACTTTTTTTGTTGTGACGTGCCCCGTGTGCAATGCTAGTTATGAACAGGTCACAAAGAAGGCGCTGCGTGATCCAGGCTTTGTGCAAGAGTATGAATTTGAAATTCGGCTGGTCGTTTTTGATCTACTTCTGTATCACCTTCAAGGTGAGCATAACATTCCCTCACCCCCATCCCCTCTCCCAGAGGGAGAGGGGAACCAAGGAGAATAACATGGCAATAGTTCGTGGATGCAATATTCCTGAGGACCGCTACTACTGGGTGGAGAAACATGCCTGGGCCCTGCTTGAAGCGGATGGCAATGTGACGATCGGAATCACCGATGTTGCGCAGAATTTGGCGAAGGGAATTGTCAATGCAACGCCGAAGGATGTGGGGCGCGCGCTGCAAAAGGGAAAGTCGGCTGGAACATTGGAAAGTGGAAAGTGGGTAGGTCCTGTAACATCACCTGTGACGGGAGAGATTGTTGAAGTGAATGAGACCATGAAAGGCAAGCCGTCATTGATCAATAGCGACCCCTATGGCGATGGCTGGTTCGTGCGCGTCAAGCCAACCGATTGGGCTGCTGAAAGTGCGGCACTGGTGACAGGTGATGCAGCTGTCGCCGCGTATCAGAAGTTCATGGAAGATCAGAACTTGAATTTCGAATAGGAGTAATTGGTAAATAGTAATTACCAATTACCAATTACGGTGATCTTTTACGCCTGCGACATTCCCGAAGACCTGTACTACGACATCGAACGCGATGTGTGGATTCGCTTTGAAGGTGAGATCGCAGTGCTAGGTATGACCGATGTTGCGCAAACTCGTTGCGGCAAGATCGCAGCCATCAGTTTTCGGGATGTTGGAAAGAAGGTCATACAAGGCAAGACATTGGCGACGATTGAAAGTGCCAAGTGGGTTGGTCCGTTCCCTGCTCCGTTTTCGTGTGAGATCGTGGAAACGAACGTGAATGGTTTTACCAGGGATATTTTGCTGGCGAACAAAGAACCCTATAGTACCGGCTGGTTGGTGAAGGTACGACCGATGGATTTGGAGAATGCCCGGGACCATCTGGTGACCGGTGACGAAGCAGCTGAGAAATACAAGTTGAGAATTAGAGAAATGAAGGTCAATTGTTTGAGGTGTATTGATTGATCCTGTCATTGCGAGGAGGGCTCGCGCTGAGCGGAGCGAGTAACAACGAGCGAAGACGAAGCGTGCCCGACGAAGCAATCTCTAACATAATGAGCAGATTGCTTCACTCGCTGACACCTGCCCTTGCGGGCGGTGCAAGGGAGAACGCTCGCTCGCAATGACGTGATCTCAAAGAGGTAACTTATGTCTAATAAAACAGACTCCTATGAAATTCCAGCAGATCGCAGTTACGACCGCGAACATCATATGTGGGCGCAATTCGACCCTGCCAGTGGCAATGTGTTCGTCGGAATCGATTCGCTTGGTCTCGCGTCGCTGGGTGACCTGGCATATGTCACTTTGAAGGACGTTGGCAAATTGGTCCAGCGCGGCGAGTCGATGGGGACACTTGAGGCTGCAAAGATGACAGGTGATCTGATCGCCCCCATCAGCGGAACAATTGTGGCGCGGAATGACAATACGGTGAGTACTCCATCGCTGGTGAATCAATCACCTTACGTGGATGGCTGGATGATGGTGATCAAGCCCAACGATTGGGAACACGAATCAGTGCAGTTGATTTCGGGCGATGGACTCCCGGCATGGGTGGAAGCCGAAATCGAGCGTTATAAAAGCCAGGGATGGATCGATTGATGTTGTCAAACGATTTCGATTGCATGGCTGCCGAGGACGGCGGCTGGAGCATAATTTGATGGATTGGCGTCTCATCACGGATGACGGTGTTTCGGCTTCCTTCGGTCTCGCGGCAGATGAAGCGCTGGCGCAGCGCGTCGGGCTGAATGCATCCCAGCCTACACTGCGGTTGTATACATACCGATCCTATTGCGCGCTCCTGGGACGTTTCCAGAATGTGGAAAATGAAATCCGGGTTGGATATTGCAGCGAGCATGGAATCACGATCAACCGACGTCCAACAGGCGGTGGGGCGATCCTCATGAGCGCAGACCAACTCGGTGTAGCACTGACACTCCCGGGGCGCGATGATGACTCATATTCACATGCGCGCCAAATGATGGGAGATTTCTCCGAAGGTCTAGTGCGTGGATTGAATCAGCTGGGTGTGGAAGCGCGTTTCCGTCGCAAGAATGATATTGAAGTAAATGGCAGGAAACTCGTTGGGCTGGGCATTTACCGTGCACCGTCAGGTGGGTTGTTATTCCATGCCAGCCTGCTCGTCGATCTGGACATTGCGTTGATGCTGAATGTCCTTAAGACACCTTTTGAAAAAATATCAGATAAGGAGATCGATACCGTTGCAGGTCGCATCACAACAGTAAGAAGAGAAGTAGAGAGTCGGATTGCCCTCGATGAAGTGCGGTGTGTCATCGCGGCGGGATTTGTTTCTGCTTTCGAAGTGAATCTTATTCCTGCCGATTTCACGGATGAAGAACGAACGCAGATTGTGAAATTGGAAAACGAAAAATATCTCACAGACGATTGGGTCGATCAGACCACCGCCGTACCGGATAGCAATGGCTCAGCAAAAGTCAAAACACCCGCGGGCTTGATCGACGTCGGCGTGACGATGGCAGGCGCGACCATCAAAGCCGTCTTCATCGGCGGAGATTTTTTCGCGGCTGAAAATGCAGTGGCGGATTTGGAAGCGTCATTGCGCTGGCATACGGGTCACCCGGAAAAAGTTGCGGAGACGATCGCAAGAATCTTTCAGCGTCGAGAAAGCGAATTTAACGGGATCCAGCCCGAAGTTATGACTGAAGCGGTGACGAAGGCAGTGGCACGTGCGCGCGTGACGGAGAGCCAACGCCGTGCAGATCCCTATGGTTGTTACGTCAATCCCGGAGGCGTACATGCCTGACTTGATCCAGATCATGCAGCCGCCTCGTTTGAGGACGGAGGGTCTTGAAATTCTCCGGACCAATTTTGGAGAGACAATTACATTCCACGCGCCCGGATTGCGGCGCTACAAAACCGACGAGTTCGATACACAGAACGCCATCGAGTTCGCCTCGATCAGCGTGACCGGGACAGCTTGCGCGTTGAGCTGCGAGCATTGCAAGACGAATGTACTGCATGGCATGGCGGATTTGCGTCGACACAACGGCTCGCTTTTTGACCTGTGTGCGGATCTCGCCTCAAAAGGCGGTCGCGGCGTTTTGATCTCTGGCGGAAGCGACAAGCGGGGACGTGTGCCGCTGCTTCCACATATCAACGATATGAAACGTGCGCGCAATGAATTAGGACTGGCGATCCGCGTGCATACAGGTGTGCCCGATGAAGAGACTTGCGCCGCTCTCGGGGAAGTGGACATCGATGGCGCAATGATCGACATTATCGGACATCGCGACACGATGCGCGAGGTCTATCACCTGGATGCTGACCCGGAAGATTATGAAAACTCACTTGCATGGCTGGAGAAATATAAGGTTGCAACCATTCCGCATATTATTTTGGGTTTGCATTTTGGAAGAATGCTCGGTGAAGAGCATGCATTGGAAATGATCGTTCGTCATCCGCCAAAAGTGATGGTACTGGTCGTGCTCATGCCGTTGACCGGCACGCCGATGATGACAGTCGCACCTCCACCGTTGGAGGAGATCGGTGCGTTCTTTGAAAAATCACGCAAGGCATTGCCATCCACGCCTGTGATGTTGGGTTGTGCGCGCCCGATGGGAAATTTGAAAGTGGAGATCGACCGCCTTGCCGTGAACGCAGGACTAAACGGAATCGCTTACCCGGCAAATGGAATCGTTGAATATGCACGGCAGAATGGATTACGCCCGCAGTTTATCAATGCTTGTTGCGGGGTAACGTGGTAGATTTTTCCCCATCCCTAACCCTTCCCCGACGAGCGGGGAAGGGAGTCCCCTCTCCCATTTTGGGAGAGGGTTAGGGAGAGGGTATTTTAGGAGAGCTCATGGCAAAAGTAACCGTTCCGTCTGACTTACAAGCAGAGCAATACCAGATCAGCCCAGACTACGTCCGTATCAGCATGGCGGCGGCGATCGAACTTGGATTGAAACCCGGGCGGATCAATCGCTGTAACTGCAACTGCATCAACCTCCTGCAAAATTATCCCGAAGGTTGCTATGCCAACTGTACATATTGCGGGCTTGCGCGCGAGCGGCCTGGCACACCTGAAGAGAACACCTTCATTCGTGTGGCATGGCCACTGTATCCGACTGATCTTGTAGCCGAGAAGATTGCCGAGCGTGAAGCCAATGCTGGAGTTGGGCGGGTCTGTATCTCACAAGTGCAGGATCATCGTGCGTATGATGATTTGGTAGATATGATCCGCCGAGTGAAACGACCTGCGCCCCAGGTGCCCATGTCTGCTCTGGTGAGTGCGACCACTCTCAATGAGGACCGCCTGCACGTTATCAAAGAGGCGGGCGTGGATATTATCGGCGTTGGGCTGGACGCGGTGACAGAGGAACTCTTTGAAGAAACTCGCGGTAGAGGCACGAAGGGTCCACATAACTGGGACTATCACTGGCGCATCGTCCGGGCTGCCCGCGATATTTATGGACCCATGAAAGTCAACTGCCACATCATCGTGGGTCTGGGCGAAACCGACCATGAGCTGGTGGATATGTTCTATCAATTGAAGGAGGAACAAATCGCGGGCTATCTCTTTTCGTTCAATCCTGAACCGGGCACGGTGATGCAGGATCTGTCTCGTTCTCCTATTCACCGAATGCGACGCATTCAACTTGTCAAACATCTGATTGAAAACCAGGAATTGCCGCGCGAGGCTTTATCGTTCGATGCTGAAGGGAATATTTCCCGCCTCGACGCTCCCCAAACGATGGTCGAAGTCGCGGTGAACACAGGTCTGCCGTTCATGACGAATGGCTGTCCTGATCGTGCAGGCGAAGTGGCTTGTAATCGTCCGTATGGCTCGTATCGTCCCGGCGAGGAGTATCGCGATTATCCCTTCCAACCGAACACGAATGATTTGATCGTTATCCGTCAGCAGATGAAATTGGAACAGGTCTGGGCGAATCTGAATCCGGCTGCGATGGTCGAGTAGGGCGAAGCCCGTGTCGAGACCATCATGTTACAGGCATACATGAGATTAAGAGTTGAGTTCAAATTGGTAGTCTCGATATGACACTCGCAACGAACGCTCGTGTCTACTCGACCACCGAGGAATTATGAACCCCATCCGCCTCCTCCATCTCGGACTTGTCCCGCCCTGGCAAACGCAGGCGGTCTATCACATGCTGGCTGAACGCATGACCCCTGACGAGCCGGACACAATCATCATCTGCCGACCGGATGCGCCATATCTCTGTCTTGGTTATCATCAAGTCTTAGATGGTACATTCGATCCAGCTGAATGCGAGCGACGTGGACTCCCCGTCTTTCGCCGCAGGCTTGGAGGCGGGGCAACATATCTCGACGAAAATCAGCTCTTCTATCAATGTATTTTTCATCATACGCGTATGCCTGCCATGTTGAAGGATATTTACGCTCTGGGTCTTTCCGCACCGGTGAACACGTTGAAGCGCCTGTATCTCAACGCAGAATTGCGCGACACGAATGAAATCGAAGTAGAGGGGAAACGCATTGCAGGCACAGGTGGTGGACGGATCGACGATGCGTGTGTGATCGTTGGAAATCTGCTTTTTGACTTTGACTATGAAGCGATGACTGCTGTCTGGCGGACGCCATCACTTGCTTTTCGTATGCTCGCTGCGCAGGCTTTGCACCAGCAGTTGATAACGCTCAATCAACTTGCCGTCACTGCTTCGATGGACCAGATCACTGAGATGCTGATCGAAGATTTCTCCAAAGCCTTTAAGCGCCCATTGCAACGGGATACCCTGGCTGCGGAAGAAATCGAATCCGCGCTGGAAGTAGCAAAGGACTTGGTCTCAGATGAATTCCTGTCTTTGCACCAGAAACGGGGGGCTCGTGACCCGATGCGTTCCCTGAAAGTGTCAGCGCGGGCGTTCATCCATGCGGACGAGACTCGCATGAACGGTTACGAAGTGCGCGGGAGTTTCTGGGTCAGCCAGAATGTGATTCAAACAGCGAAGCTGGAATCTGATCCTGTGCGTGAATGGCAGACCGTTGAGGAGAAGTTGAAAGGCATTCCATTCAAAGAATGGCAGGAGCAAATTTATGTTCAATATTAATTTCCCCAGAGGGAAAGTGGCGCTTGTCACGGGTGCATCACGAGGCATTGGGCGCGGGATCGCTCTCGCATTGGCACAAGCAGGCGCAGACATCATTGTTCACTACGCGCGTAAGGCGGGCATGGCAAATGATGTCGTCGCCGAGATCCAATCCATGGGTCGTCGCGCCATCGCCATCAAGGCCAATTTTGCCGAAAAGGAAAAGATCGACGCGATGCTCGATGAGATCGAGGATATTTTCGGCGGCTGCGATATTTTTGTTGCCAATGCGGCGACAGGTGGCTTCCGTCCCATGCTGGAAACCAGCGACAAGCATTGGGATTGGACGATGGATGTCAATGCACGTTCCATTCTCCATTGTATTCAACGCCTCACGCCCTATATGGAGCGTCAGGGTTGGGGACGCGTGGTGACGGTGACCAGCCTTGGGGGAGTCCGAGTCGTTCCGAATTACAGCGCGGTCGGCTTGTCGAAGTCTGTTGTCGAATCGCTCACAAGATATCTCGCAGCCGAACTTGCTCCCAAAGGCATCATTGTCAATGCCATTTCACCAGGTCTTGTGGCGACGGATGCTTTGTCGAACATGGATATGGATGTTGCCTCCACGCTCGAATATGTGCGCCGACGCAACCCAACCCGCCGCCTTGTTACACCATGCGATCTCGGAAAGGTGGCAGCATTTCTGTGTTCCGACGCGGCTGAAATGATCGTGGGGCAAACTCTTTATGTAGACGGCGGCTTTAGTATCCTGACCGATTATTTCCCAGAGCGCGAACAATCATTACAGTTGGATGTGTCACTTGAGGCGCGATAAATCGAATGGCTAATTATGGATTCCTGATCGATCAAAGCAAGTGCATCGGATGTCATGCATGTAGCACAGCCTGCAAGTCCGAGAACCAGGTTCCGGTTGGTGTGAATCGCACGTGGGTCAAGTATGTTGAGACAGGCGCGTACCCGGATGTGCGCCGTCGTTTTCAAGTGACGCGCTGTAATCATTGTGCCAATCCGCCGTGCGTTCGTATCTGCCCGGTTACCGCCATGTATCAGCGCGCTGATGGCATCGTTGAGTTCGACCCATCCATTTGCATCGGATGCAAATCCTGTATGCAAGCCTGCCCCTACGACTCGATCTATCTCGACCCGGAAACCAACACCGCCGCGAAATGCACGTTCTGCGCGCATCGTTTGGATGTGGGACTGGAACCCGCCTGCGTTGTGGTTTGTCCTGAACATGCCATCCTTGCTGGCGACTTGAATGACCCCGCCTCAGAAATAAGCCGGAAGCTGTCCACCGCACAAGCAACCGTTCGCAAGCCCGAGCAGGGCACCGGTCCCAAGCTGTTTTACATCAATGGCAATGATTGGTCACTTCATCCAACCGCCGCGAGCGCAAATGACTCATTTGTATGGGCAGACAAGATCACTGAGCAGAATACTTCAACATATGAACTGCCTGTATTCCCCGCCTCGACAAAGACATCCAAATCGGGCACGCCGCTTCGCAGCCCCGGGGAACAGGGACGCCCTATGAATGGTCCCATTCAAATCGGCGGACGTGTTGCCGAACACATGGTGCAGACTGCTTACAACGCGCAACATAAGATCCAGTGGCACTGGGAACTGCCAACGTATATCGTCACGAAAAATATCGCGGGTGGACTGTTCATGCTCCTCAGTCTCGGCGCGGGACTTGGTGCGTTTCCATTTGACTCACTGACCTTCCTTGTAGCAGGTTTCACTGCGATGGTCTTCATGCTACTGACGGTGATCTTGCTCATCAAGGATTTGTCGCAGCCGAAACGCTTTTTGAATATCTTGCTCCGCCCGCAATGGAAGTCATGGGTGGCGCGTGGCGCGTACATCATGGTCACATTTACAGTAGTCGCCGGGCTGTGGTGGCTGCTTGAAGGTGCGGCTTATCTGGGTTGGCTGCCTGGTGAATTGATGGCTGGCATTCGCCCCATTGCGGCCTGGGTCGTTTTCCCATTTGCATTAGGCGTTGTCATCTACACAGCGTTTCTTCTCGGACAAGCCGAAGGACGTGACATGTGGCAGAATAGCCTGCTTCCGTTCCAGCTCTCCGCGCAATCCATGATGGTATCAAGTGGCATATTCCTGATTGTGAGTTTGTTCTTTACTTTCTCCACTGATTTGCAGAACCTTCTCACGGTGCTTTTTCCCGCCAGCATCGCGGGTA
This sequence comes from uncultured Anaerolinea sp., assembly GCA_964489725.1. Lineage (GTDB taxonomy): Bacteria > Chloroflexota > Anaerolineae > Anaerolineales > Villigracilaceae > Defluviilinea. The sequence continues at coordinate 58,646 of CAZBAX010000009.1, forward strand.
ATTTGTTACTGACATTAGCTGGTAGATTTAATTCCTTTGCCTCAGAGGTCGCCCTCCTTGCACATCGTGAGATGACACATGGACGCTTCAGGAATCACTATTGGTGGGGTGGCATCACTTTGGGACACCTTATTCCTCTTGTACTGTTCTTTGTGTTCAGCAGTTTTGCGCTGCCTGTTACAGTTGCATGTGCTCTTGTCGGTCTGTTCTTCTATGAGTATGCATTCGTGATGGCGCCGCAACATATTCCGAATTCGTAAAACTCCCTCACCCTAGCCATCTCCCAAAGGGAGAGGGGACTCGACTCCCTTCTCCTTCGGGAGAAGGGTAGGGGATGAGGGCAAACATCGAGTATCGAATAACAATTATCGAGAAACCAATGACAAAAAATAAACCTGTTCCTCAAACCTCTGCGGGCAGCGCGGTTCCGCAATTCGCGACCTCTGACCGCAAGCCCATCAAGCTCACTGAAGTCGTTCACTCCGATGGACGCATCAGCCAGTATCCTCCATCTGATGTGTGGGACGACTGGGTCGAATGGGACGGCAAGGAATGGCCGAAGCGCGTCGCGCGACGATATACGCTTGTGCCGACTGTCTGCTTCAACTGCGAGTCCGCATGTGGATTACTAGCATATGTTGATAAAGATACATTCGAGATCCGCAAATTCGAAGGTAATCCCGTTCACCCTGGAAGTCGCGGACGAAACTGCGCCAAGGGACCCGCGACTCATAATCAGGTCTATGATCCTGAGCGGATTCTGTATCCGCTGAAGAGGATTGGTCAGCGTGGCGAAGGGAAGTGGGAACGTATCAGTTGGGAACAGGCTCTTACTGAGATTGCCGAGAAAATGCGCGCGAGTAAGCTGCGCCGATCCAATGGCATTGTCTATCACGTTGGGCGGCCCGGCGAGGACGGATACACTAATCGCATTGTCCAGACCTGGGGCATGGATGGTCACAACAGTCACACCAACATCTGCTCATCGTCGGCGCGCGCAGGCTATAACTTTTGGACAGGACAGGATAGACCCAGTCCCGATTACGCTAACGCACGCGTCATCCTTTTGATCTCCAGTCATCTCGAAACAGGGCATTACTTCAACCCGCACGCGCAACGTATCATCGAAGCCAAGACCGACGGCGCAAAACTCATTACATTCGACCCGCGTCTGAGCAACACCGCCTCGATGAGCGATGTCTGGCTTCCCACCTGGCCCGGCAGTGAAAATACAATCCTGCTTGCCATCGCGAATTACTTGATCCAAAACGATCTTTATGACAAAGACTTCGTCCGCAAGTGGACAAATTGGAAAGAGTTCCTTCAGTACATTCAATCGTCAACATCCAGCGAATGGGATTCCGTCCGACCACTACTTTCTACTCCCCACTTTCTTGCTTTCGAAACCTTCGACGCTGTCCTCAAACAACTCTACTCTGAATACACCTTCGAACGCGCAGCGGAAGAATCGCAAGTTCCCATTGAGCGCATTGTGGAGACCGCAAGATATGTTGCCAACTGTGACGGCAAGCTTGCCACCCATGTCTGGCGAAGTGCCAGTGTTGGAAACCTGGGTGGATGGCAGGTAGCGCGTTGTCTCTTCTTCCTAAATGTGCTCACCGGCAGTGTTGGAAACAAGGGCGGTACATCCATGACAGGCTGGAACAAATTCGTGCCCAAGCCGTTCAAGGGTGCGCCTGCACCGGAAACATGGAATGAACTTCATTACCCGGTTGAATATCCGCTCGCGCATTATGAGATGTCCATCCTTTTGCCGCACATGCTTGAAGAAGGTCGCGGTGATATCGATGTTTATTTCACGCGTGTTTACAACCCGATGTGGGTTAACCCTGATGGCTTCATGTGGCTCAAGGCGCTCAAGGACGAATCGAAGATCAGGTGTTACGTTGCGTTAACGCCCACATGGAATGAGAGCGCATGGTTCGCGGATTACGTGCTGCCCACCGGGCATGGACCTGAACGTCACGACCTGATGAGTCAGGAAACCCACACGGGTCAATGGATTGCCTTCCGTCAGCCTGTGCGCCGCGTGGCGATGGAACGCGCCGGCATGAAAGTGGATTTTACCTATCAAGCCAATCCCGGCGAAGTATGGGAGGAGAACGAGTTCTGGATTCAACTCTCAGCGCGTATGGACCCCGATGGTTCGCTCGGCATTCGTCAGTGGTTCGAGTCGCCGTATCGCAAGGGCGAAATCATCACGGTGGATGAATACTATCAATGGATCTTCGAAAACTCCGTGCCTGGACTTCCTGAAGCCGCTGCGAAAGAGTGCTTGACCCCGCTGGCATACATGCGCAAGTACGGAGTCTTTGAAGTAAAGAAGGAGAATTATGTTCCTTTTGAAAAGGAAATTGGCAAATTGGTAAATAATAATTACATGGAAAACGAATTACCAATTACTAACTACCAGTTGGATGAACGAGACCGCGTTCTAAAGGATAATCACATCGTTGGTGTAAACATTGACGGCGCAGTAAAAGCTGGCTTTGATACACCCAGTAAGAAACTCGAATTCTTCAGTGACACTCTTGCATCCTGGGGCTGGTCTGAAAAAGAACATGTGATCCCGTGGATCGTAAAGAGTCACGTCCACCCGGACTTCATCGACCGCGAAAAAGGCGAGATGATCTTGCTGCCGAATTTCAGATTGCCCACTCTTATTCATACTCGTTCAGCAAATGCCAAGTGGTTGGTTGAAATCTCACACAAGAATCCCATCTGGATGAATCCTGAGGACGCGCAACGGTTTGGGCTTGAAACAGGTGACCTTGCGAAGGTTGAAACCGAAATTGGTCACTTTGTGGATTCAGTCTGGGTCACCGAAGGGATCAAGCCCGGCATCATTGCCATCAGTCACCACCTGGGGCGCTGGCGTTTGCAGGAAGAGTCCGGTGTAAGCAAAGGCTCCTCCAACCTGGTTGAACTCCACGAAGACGGTAAAGGTGGTTTTCTCATGCGGGTGGTTCATGGCGCGCGGGCCTGGGAATCCTCCGATCCTGACACGAGCCGCATCTGGTGGAGCAATGTAGGTGTCAACCAAAATCTCGCACATGCTGTCCACCCGGATCCAATCAGTGGTGTCCATTGCTGGCTGCAAAAGGTGAAGAACATCCGCAAGGCAGATGCTGGTGACAAGGCAGGTGATCTGTTCGTCGATACGAACTGCTCGATGCAGATCTACCGCGAATGGCTTGCCAAAACGCGCCCTGCGGATCAGGTCAGCCCGGACGGTACGCGTCGGCCCTATTGGTTGGCGCGCCCGCTCAAGCCTTCGAAAGAAGCGTACAAATTATCCAGAAAACGAGACAGGATGTAAGATGACAGAAACCTTCGCAGTCCCTCCAAACATCGACGATTCCAAGCCGAATGATCCTGAAGAACCGGTTTGGACGTATCGTGGTTATCGACTGAAAACCAGCGAGTTTGTCACCGCGATGGTACATTTGTTTCGCGCAGAAATCCAACGCGCGAACGTCTGGCGGCAACGTTTGGATACGACAACGAACTGGGCTGTCGTTGCGACCGGTGCAACTTTGTCCATTGCATTTAGCCAGCCGGAAATCCATCATGCTGTCATTATCCTGAATACTTTGTTGGTGATGTGGTTTCTTTTTATTGAGACAAGGCGTTACCGATATTATGAACTGTGGAGCTATCGCGTTCGCCTGATGGAAACAGATTTCTACGCGGCAATGCTGGTTCCGCCATTTCATCCTTCACCTGAGTGGGCGGAGAACCTCGCCGAGAATCTACTTTCACCCAGTTTTCCGATCTCGATCTGGGAGGCATTCGGTCGCCGGCTGCGGCGTAATTACTTTTGGATCTTCCTCATTTTATATGCATCATGGGCGGCGAAAATCTGGCTTTATCCGCAACCTGCTGTGACCCTTGGCGAGTTCATCCAGCGCAGCGCAGTCGGTCCGGTCTCCGGTGAGATCATGATCGCACTTGGATTTGCGCTTTACACGTCACTCTTGATCATAGCCCTTGCTACTGTGAGTTTGACAAAAGCAACGGGTGAAGTGCTGCCGCGTTTTGGGGAGGAGACGATCACATCCATGTTTGGTTCAGATGGCAAGAGCAAAGGTGGGCGTCCCCTTTTTGCTCCCATTCACCGTAGACGCCAGCTTGTCGCCATGATCATCACCGGGATGGCAGACGTTGTCTCCAAACGGATCATGACCGATCTGGGCCGCGGAGTGACTTCATTATCTGGCAAGGGCATGTACACCGGGCAGGATCGATCGGTGCTGATATGTGCTCTCACGGTTACAGAGGTTCATAATCTGAAACATGCCGTAGCCTGTGAAGACCCCACGGCGTTTGTGGTTGTTTCGGCCGCGCAGGAAATTTTGGGACGTGGTTTTAACCCTCTTACCGAGAACTAAATGCGATCACTGATTACCCTACATTTTGATTTTACCTAGTCATCCAGCCTCCTTACTTTTCATATGGCAGCAGGCAAGAATACAATCCATACTACGCGCATGCTTTCGACTGGCAATGGACCTGTCGCGATATCCGCTATTGGCTCAACAAAACCCCTGGATTAATTCGTTGCAAAACTTAGCCCACAAACCAGTGAGAGACTGTTTCTTAAGTAGTTTGAAGCTATGTAAAACGCCTTTCAAGCCATGTTTAGCCACGAATTTACCTGTCGGGCACGATGTCACGCATTTACACGAATCTTGCCCACCAATCGTCAAACCTTCGTGCTCTCCCCGGCACTTGCACCCGGGGCAAGTGTTGTGTCCTTCCCTGGCACCGCCCGCCAGGGTAGGTGTGTGGTGAGTTAAGAAACACTCTTTGAGAGACTCTACTTGCGCCAAAGGAGAATCTCTGAAACAGAAAACGGGCGGAACTTGAACTGCCCGCAAAACCCGACACGAAAAGAAAGCACCCGATGTGAGTGGCGGGGCATTTTTGTCTTAACATAGATCTCGCTCAATTTAGTCTGTGATGCAATCTTGTCAGTCTCGTACTCCGGTCGGTGCTGTTTGCATAGGGTATCTCACCCCCATTTTTCGCTGGCTTGTCAAACGGACTTCCAAAGAGATCACCTACACCCCACCCAGAAAATCGTAGCTGATTTTCTTTTGTACCGCCGCAATCTGGGCAAAAGCTTGTTTCAACAGTTCCTGCTGGATGTAGCCCAATTTTGCCGGGTGAATGATGTTATGGGGACGCTGTCCCGCTTGTAGGGCCGCAAGCTGGTTCGACAGCCGCAATTGCATCAGGAAGTCGTAGGTAGTGGTGATTTCATCCAAACTGGATGACGGGATCACGTCTCTTTCAGTCAATGCTTCGACTCGCTTCAGAGTATGAGTCTGGTTGATCTGGTGACGCAGCGCATATAGGCGTGCAAAACTGACCAACGGCATCATGGCATCTTTTAGATTAATTTCCCCGGCATGTTCCGTGGCGCCGCCGCTCAAATAGACGTTTCCAAGCAAACGGAAGGGTGGTTTGAACAGCAACGCATTCTCTGCAAGATGATGGAAGAAGGCCGATGAATCAAGCAGCGCTGCATGGATGTGCCGACGCAGCTCACGTGTCAGTTCCGAGTCTCCATAAACAGTACGGAAATCGAAGAAAATACTGAGATCGACGATCTCCTGTGGCTCCGACTTTTTCACCCATGCATCGAAACCGGAAACCCAGTCAGGCAGGGAGCGGCACCAGCGTGGATTGCTTGCCATCACCCCGCCGCGGCAGAACGGGTAACCCGCCTGATTCAAACCGTCGCACACAAAATTTCCGAGGCGAAGGAAATAGTTGCTCAACTGATCTGGATCGACTTCGGCAGAAGGGACAAAAATGATGCCGTTATCCTGATCTGTAACCATGGTCTGTTCCTGGCGTCCCTGACTGCCCATGGCGATGAATGCAAATGGGACAGGCGGCGCGCCTAGATGATCCACCGCCAGTTGGATCATCCGTTCGGTGGCGGCGTCGCAGATGGAAGCCAGCATATTGGTAACGTGACGCGGGCGGGCACTGCTCTCGATGAGAGTCCTGACCAGCAAGGGAGTGCGCTCACAACACTGTGCCACTTCGTCGGGAGTTTTTGCGCGGCTGATCTCACGGGATAGTACTATTGGTCCATAGCGCTGGAACTGGATCAGCGACTTGTTGTCGATCACGCTGACGATCTGACCGTTATGGTCTTCCACTGCCAAATGGCGCACGCCCTTTTCTTCCATGCGCATGAGCGCCTCATAGATCAGCGCCTGTTCTGAAATCCGTGTCAGTGGCGCACTCATGATCGTATAAACTGGAGCGTTTAATTCGATGCTTTCAGCCAGCACGCGGGCGCGCAGATCATGGTCAGTCACAATACCGATGATGGCTGATGTTTCATTGGCAACCAGCGCGGCTGTCACGTCACGTGCGGTCATCAGGTTGGCAAGTTGCTTAATACTGGTATCCATCCTGCAAACCACAACCTCGCGCCCAAGGTTGGCGATGGGTTCATGCAGGAAGAGAAGCGAGGCCTGTAATTTATCGATCAACGCTTCGCGCTCCGCCTCCTGCCTGCGGGTTGTGGTGACATCGTCCAGCAAACCGTCTATGTAGGCGGGACGGTGATGCTCATCCCGGATCAGGCGTGCAGAGAGCGAGATGAAGCGGACAGCAGTGCTGGTTTCAACGTGGATGATATGATCTTTGATTTCCCTGTTGGTATGCAGGGACTGGAAGAACTGTTCATATTCAGCGAGGTCCGTAAAGAAATCGGCCAGAGCCGGCTGGGAGGGTTCAGCGAGCGACAGATGAGTGAGCAAGGCACGTCCTGCCGGGTTAATCTCGACAAACACCCCGCGCCGCGCCGCCCGCGCCCGAAAGATGCCGATCGGGGCCGAGTGCGCTGTGGAGGTCAATTCATTATCGTCGGCGCTGAAAGATTGGCGGGTGATGTCTTTGGCAAGCAGGATAAAACCGCGCTGACCTGCAAACAGAATCGGGTTGAGTGTCAGGATGCATTCCACAAGGCTGCCATCGCGCCGCCTCATGCAGCCTTCGAGTGCCTCGCTAATTGCCATCTGTTGGCTGTCCATTTTTTGGGAATGCTCCCAGATGAGGGCGTTGTCTGCTTCACGCGGCAACAGGTCTGCGAGTTCCAGAAATTCCAGCTGGTGAGCGGTGTAGCCGAGCATGCTTAAAAAAGTAGGGTTGGCATACCGGCAGCGGTCATCCAGGATAAGTAGGGTACCTTCGGTGGTCGTTTCGATCAAGGTGTGATAACGCTCGGTGGATTCATGCAGGTTATCAACCACCTCCTGGCGTTCCTTTTCGATCCGCAGGCTTTGTTGAAGCACAAATACAAGCAGTAGGATTATTGCACCGGAAATTGCCAGGGATGTGTTGACAAGACTTTTTTCAATGGCTGCGATTTCCTGGTTGACATCATCGGTGTACAGTCCCGTTCCGATGATCCAGCCCCAGGGGGCAAAGCCTTTGACATAGGATTCTTTGGGCTCCAGGCGCTGAGGATCATCCTTCCACTGCCAGACATAATCAATGTAGCCTTCCCCTTCTCGATGTACCAGGTCGGCGAATTCGACAAAAATGGGTACTCCGCGCGGGTCTGTGAAACCGATCAATTCCTGCCCGTTCAGGTCACTACGATAGGGGTGCATGATCATGCGCGGCTGCATATCCTGAATCCAGAAGTAGTCCTTGCTTTCTGCTCCGTAGCGCAGCGCCTCGATGCGGGTAATTGCCAGCGCCTGCGCCTCTTCACGCGTGAACAATCCGTTTTTCTCGTCGTGTTCGTACGAAGCCAGAATGCTCCAGGCGGAGTTGGTCAGCTCACGGATCATCTCGCGTTTGCGTTCAAGCAGGGTCTGCTCAAAGGATGGCAGGATGATGCCCCAGATGGCAGCCAGGAACAATACGATGGCGATCAGCGTGGGCAGGAAGATGCGTAAAATATAGGAACGCCGCTGAAAATGATGTGATTGGGCAAATGACGAACTGCGTTCAGAATTGACATTGGAGGCTTTTGGGCGCAACAGGTCTGCGTCTGCTGAAAAATGGGCGCTTGAAAAGAACGCCTGCCGAAACTGGAACCAATCCGTGTGCGCCATTGCAATGCCATACTCATTGCCCGGCGTATTGCTGACGTGAAAATCTGTGCCTGCGCAAACGAGCAGGTCATGTTTTTTAGCCAATTGGCACAAGTCCTCACGTTCGGACTGTGCGAAGGGGGCATAAATGGCTTCGAGCCCATCAAGTCCTTTTGACTTTAATTCCCCCACCAGGTCATCAAGATTTTGCAGGTCCGATTCAAACAGGAGCGGGTGCGCCCAAAAGACACGCCCGCCGGCACGATGGATCAGAGCGATCGCATCCCCAACTTCGAGGCGTCCCTGCGGGGCGGCGCTGACAACTGCCGATGCGCCGGTGTCGTGTGTGTGGTTGCTGCCAGCCTTGCGTAACGACCCGGCAATACTGTGAACTTCCAGGCTGCGAATACTGCGCAGCGATGCTAACGTGGCACTCAGTTCCGGGTTCTCGGGATTGAAACCATAGCCGAGCAGGTGGGCTTCGCGTCCATGGAATTGTGTCGTCAATTCCACGCCGGGCAGGCATGCCACGCCGCGCTTCTTGAGCGTCTCTTGAAAACGCGGCCAGCTTTCGATGCTGTCGTGGTCGGTCAGCGCGGCATAACGTACCCCCGCCGCTGCCAGGTTGGCGGCCAGCGCCTCAGGCGTTTGTTCACCATCGCTGAAGATCGAATGGCAGTGGAAATTGACGAATATAGAATCGTTCATGAAAAATAAAAAGGTGGGATGGTGGCAAGTCCATCCCACCTTTTGGGTGTTAGGCTTTGGCGCTCTTTTGAGTCAGCAGCGACACGACCACCAGAGCGATGAAACTTAAGGGGATGGAGACAATCCCTGGGTTATTGAGCGGGATGGGCGCGTCCAGCGGGTTCTTCCCATACAGGGTATATAACTCCGGCGAGAAGGCGATCAATGCCAGCGATGTGACAACGCCCACGGCAATCGAGGCGGCGATGCCTCGGGCTGTGGTTTTCTTCCAGAACAGGAGCATAAGGATGGCCGGCAGGTTTGCAGAAGCTGCTACTGCAAACGCCAGTCCAACGAGGAAGGTCACATTCATACCCTTAAACAGGATACCGAGCAAAATGGCAATTCCACCGATCACAAAGGCGGAGATCTTTCCGGCGCGCACTTTCTGGCGGTCATCCATTTTGACATTCAGGTAACGATCCATCAGGTCATGGGCAACTGCGCCGGAGGCTGCGACGATCAATCCGCTGACCGTTCCAAGTACAGTGGCGAAGGCGATGGCTGAAATGATCGCAAAGAGCAACTCGCCAAAGGAACGCGCCAGCAGGGGAGCAGCCATGTTACTGTCGGCCGGGTTGATGACGCCGTTGACCATTGCGCCTAATCCCATAAAGAGGGTCAGGATGTAGAAGAAGCCGATGGCAGCGATCGCTACGATCGTGGATTTGCGCGCACTGGCCGGGCTTGGCACGGTGTAATAGCGGATCAGGATGTGAGGGAGGGCAGCAGTGCCAAGGAACAGAGCCAGCATCAGCGAAAGGAAGTCGAGCCGTTCCAGCCAGGTGCCTTCCACTTTGAACTTCAAGCCGGGACGCATGATGCGGTCGCCAGACACATCTTTGGGATAGTAAATGGTAACTTTCTCGCCCGCGCCATCCACAAAACTGGCGGTCTTCCAGGTTTGAACGACGGTATCTTTATCGGTGATGGTTGATAAAAACTCGAAGATGGACAGGCGGCCCGTTTCGATGTCTTTCTCTCCACGGATCTGTTCGAGGTTGCCCACCTGACGCAACTGGTTTTCAGCAGAGGCGGGTGCACCATTGATCCATTTGTCAGCGCCTTTGGTCACTACCGATTGGGTTTCCTTCAACGTGAGTACACCTTCTGTTTCAGACGCGTACCACCAGGTTTCCTTTTCCTCGTGATCGAGCTTGACGAACAACAGTCCGCCCTTGACTTCAACCTGATCCACCACCTCCCAATCTGCTTCAGAGACCTCGATTTTTTCGCCGTTGTTGACGGCCGCCAAATGCGAATATTCATAGAATTCCACCTTGCCGTTCTGGTCAGGCTGCGTGGATAAGCCTCGAATCACCACTGCACCCACCAACACTGTGGAAAAAACGATCAGTAGGGCGCCTTTCAGGAATTGCACATAAGTCGTGGACGCCATGCCGGCGGTCGCAACAATCGTGATGACGATGGCGCCCACCATGAGCACGCCCCAGGCATGCGGGATGCCAAGCAATGGTTCAACCAGGACGCCCGCGCCGACCATCTGCGGGATGAGATAGCAAATGGAAACAACCAAAGTGCTGATGGCGGCTGCCAGTTTAATGCCGCGCGAGTTGTAATTGGCATCCACCGCGTCGGTGAACGTGTACTTGCCCAGTCGCTTGAGCGGCTCCGCAACCACGAATAGCGCCACAATCCAGCCTGCCAGGTATCCGATGGAATACAGGAAGCCGTCATAACCAACGGTGGCGATCATGCCACAGATGCCGAGAAATGAAGCCGCCGAGAGATAATCTCCTGCGAACGCGATGCCGTTCACTCCCCAGTGAATCTGACCGCCCGCTGCATAATATCCGCTGGATGTTTTTGCCTTGTTCCCCAGATAAAGCGAAAGTCCGATGACAAAGACAACGAAGATGAGGAAAACGATGATTGCCATGGGATTAAGCCTTTCGCTTTTTGGTCTTGGACTTGCTGCCCTCTTGTTTAGCAGCCTCCGCAAATTCTGCTTCTTTTTTGCGGCACATCGCGTCATAGATCAGGGCTTCGACCAGCGCCACGACGATGAGCGCGAAGCCGTACACAGTTGCCAGGTTTAGTCCCGCAAAGACGATCTTTGCCATTGCCAGCGGACTCAGCAGATTGACTGCGACAAAGCTGGCGTAGAAAAGGGAATAAAAGACAAACATCCAGATGCCTAACCGCATCTTGTATGGACCTGCCGGGTCTTTCTCTGTGGGTGTTGCGGGTTGATGTAGCATCGAAGCTCCTTCTTTATCCAAATAGGGGGAATAAGTAAAGTATAACCAGGGCATCCTGAATGTAAAATAATGTACATCCTAATTCCGGCAGCAAATCGTCACTTTTGGTCCTGTGGAGTGAAATACCCCTACTTGGTGCCCGGTAAGTCTCCAAGAATTTCGCCTTAGAATTGTCGATCGATCTAAACAAAACACACCTCCCTGATTTCGGGGGAGGCGCTTTGGGGATTCGGCAACTCGCCGTGATTTCTTGCCTGTTTGCTTGCTTCAAGCAAATTCAGTAAATCACAGTTTCAACATGTCGTTGTCCCATCGGGACGAAGCGAAGTATCGCATGGCGCCTGGGTGCGCCATACACCGCGGCGGCGTGCGCAGGTCTTGATGCCACAGACTGCGCAATATCCTGTAGGTTGTTCACTTTTACAACCATAACATCGTTCGGCTCCCATCCCTGTTTTGTGTTCAACATTATCGGGCAAGCGCCGCAATAGAGACCACAATAGCCATGCACTATAAAGTCCATAATTGATCACCTCCTTTGTATTCGTGCAATCTATTCCTTTGCATTTTGTTCGCTCTCAGTACAACTACAACCGAGACAACCGCAGTTATTTTTGCGCAGGTTCTTGACTGCATAGCTCGAAATCGTGGAAGACTCTATAGCCTCACACCATCACTACCTATCACAAAACAGTAAGCTCCTTATTTCAGATGCGCAAATTTAAACCTGGTTTGTGGCGGTGTTAGCAGACAGGGGAGCGATTGCAAATGAACTGAATCCTTTAACGATCAGCCAGACCGCGAAAACCATCTCTTGCAGGGCAAGTGGCAGATCCATATAGACTGATGTCATCAGATCGATAAAGCGGAACGTAAACAAGCAGCTTGCAACGATGGCTGCCACCGTTCCAACAATGCCCCAACCCGCCAACCAACGCGGGACAAGTTTTGTCTGGTACAGCAACAAGTACAACAGGATGCCACCCATGCTTGAAATCAGAATCACGCCTACGTGATTGACCAAATCGCGCCCCGTCCGCAAGAGTTCGCCGATGATTTGGAAATGGGATGAAGCAAGAGTCCCAGCTTTGACTAACTCCTGACTTAAGGTCAACAGCAATAGCAAGATGATGACCCCGATCCCATTAAACGCCGCAGCAACCAGTCTGGACCCAACATATCCCAGCGCCAGGCTTTCGTTGTACTTTTTCAAGATGGGATACAACGTAATTGCCATCCCAACATGTGCTCCCGTCATTAGGAATTGGAAAACCGCCCCCGATGTTACCTGCCCGGCGCTGGCCGAAATTTGAACCAGATACTCGGGAACATCGATAACAGGAACCACACTCAGTACGCCCGCGATGATCCCCAGAAAATACAATGCCCCAGCCAGGATCGCGGCGTTTCTATTTGCGTTCACTTTTTCACTCCCTGTATTTGGTCGGCGTGTTCTATCGTGATAACGACATTTCCTTTTTTATGCCCGTTGTCCACGTATCGGTGCGCATCGGCAGTCTGTTCCAGGGGATAGCGCCGATCGATCACCGGTTTAATCTTTCCTGCCTCAGCCAACTCCTTGATGAAAATCAAATCCTCTTTGTGCTCGGATGAGACGCCGGCGATCACTTTCTTGCCGCCCGTCATCGAAGTCCATGCCATTTGACCAAACTCTCGCAGTCCGCCGGCGCCTGCAAGATAGAGTCCATTTTGTTTGAGGGCCTTCCTGCAACCTGAAAACGAAGTCTTGCCCACTGTGTCAAAAATGATGTTGTAGATCTCGTCGCTTTCTGTGAAATCGTGCCGGGTGTAATCAATGACCTGATCGGCTCCCAGGGCTTTTACCAATTCCATATTCGCGGTGCTGCAAACTCCCGTTACTTCTGCGCCAAAGTATTTTGCAATCTGTATCGCCGCACAACCCACGCTTCCTGAAGCGCCGTTGATAAGGACTTTTTGTCCGCGCTGAATATTGCTCAGATCTCTCAGGAAGGTTAATGCGGTTAAGGCTCCGTTGGGAATGGCAGCGGCTTCCTCGTATGTCAGCTTCGCTGGCTTGATCGTTAGCCCCCCAGTTTCAGGCATGCATTTGTACTCGGCATACGCGCCCAGTCCAGCGCCATCGAGTCCAAAAACCTGGTCGCCTTTCTGAAATAGCGTTACGTCTCTGCCTGTCGCTTTTATTTCTCCGGCGAACTCAACCCCAAGGATTTTCTTTTGGGGTTTTCCAATACCAAACACCAATCGTGATACAAACCCAAACCCGCGAGGGACAAAGACAAAACCTCGAGCGTTCACATCCCCGGTTGTTACGGTTGTCGCATACACCTTGATTAAGACTTCATTATCCTTGGGAGTGGGTTTTTCCACCTCCTTGAGTTGAAGAACATCAGCAGAACCGTATTCTGTGTATATAACTGCTTTCACGTCATCCTCCAGGATTACTTTACAAAATTGGAGAGGTTGAGCGTCACCCTCTCCAATACTCCTGTTTGCTGTTGATACTTAAAGTCGAACAGGCTGTTGGTATAACGCTGCCCGGCTTGGGTTGCTGCGCAAAAGTATGGCGCCCAGCCAGACGAACCAGATGATTTGGCCCAAGCCAAAGACGCCGACCAAATCATTCAGCGCTGGGATGATTGTGATGATGCCCACCGAGCCGACCAGGACGCCCAGGGTGTTCAGCCCTTTGGGAAGCCCGCCTGTCCACAACGCCGCCAGGCTGACCAACAGCGTCAACGGTCCGCCGAGGATTTCGCCATTGGCGTTGCCCAGTCCGTTGGTGATGGACTCCATCGCCTGAAAGGTCAACACTGCCTGCGTCGGGTCTTTGGCGTAGAGCGCGACGATGGTAGTGAGTCCCGCGTTTGCGGCCATGCCGCTGGCAATGAGCGAACCGGCCCAGATGATCCCGATCGCGGTGGCCACCTGCATAAGCGCCGGCGCGCCTGACTTCAGGCGGTCGTACAAGGAAAGCGACAGGACGATCAGCGCAAATCCGAAGAACACGTACATGAGCAGGTTGGTCGAGAAGATGACCGTCTGTTTTTCAACGTTCAGGGCGACCTTTTGAGCCGGGTCGGTGATGCTGAGAATGTCCAAGATGACGATAAAGATAACGATTCCGATCAGGTGGCTGATTGCCATGTACAATGCGGCGAAACCGCCTAATTTCTGCAAGGTTTTCATCTTTTTCTCCTTTTTTGAACGATATGGATGAGGTTTACTATTTGACGTTTGGCTGCTCACGCGTCTGCCGGGCTAACCTTCAGGGTTGCGCCACTTCCATGCATTCCAGATAATTAGTGACAGACCCGCGATTTCTACTATGCTATAAAAAATATATGCAGGAGATGGGGCTCCAAGAAACAATGAAGAGATTTGAGCCAGAATAAAGAGCGTGCCTGCGATGATGTTTGCCCAACGATTGGCGCGATACTTTAATACCCAAGACAAGACAATCATTAAGAACGGGATCTCGAACATGATCGCGGTTCCCAACAAGAACCCGGCAGTGATCTTGACAGTTCCATCTGCCACAGTTCCTGACATGATCCCTGCCAAAACCCCAGGTTCCAAATGTGAGAGTTGATCAGCATACATAAAATTAAGTGAATAAAACACCCACAAAATTATCAGCAAAATTTTCGTATCTCTTTTGGCGGTCGTTATGTTTGTACTCATTTCTGTTTCTCCTTGTTTTGAATGATCTTGATGGGTTTCATCGAACTGCACCTGATTGACTGAGACCAATGGCATTCCTAAATCGCGCACTTTTTTGAGCAAGCCATGCAGGGCGGCTTGATCCGCCACGGGTCCAGAAAGAAGCGTGTTGCCGTCCTCTTCCAGCGTGATGGTCAGACCTTCGAACCAGTCCATCCATTGCGGGGACAGGTGTCCTGAAATTCGGATTTCGTAGAGGGCATGAGACGTGTCCATGATTAACGCCAATATACCGACAGGGAGGTACTGTCGGGTAGCAACTTAAGTATTGATTGAGGTATTGTTTTTTGGGGTAGCGCAACGGCGGTAGAGAACGCCGATTACGCGCAGATTAGAGCAAACTCAACTCGCGGGCGCGGGCGACGGCTTCGGTTCGGTTTTGGACTTGCAGTTTGTTGAAGATCCGCAGGTTATGGCCCTTGACCGTGCTAAGCGCCAGATACAGCCGCTGACCGATCTCTGCGTTGGAATGTCCCGCAGCGATGAGACGCAGAATGTCGAGTTCGCGGTCGGTGAGAGGCTCGACGATTTTCGATTTTGGTTTTACGATTTTGGATTGAGTGACGATTTCCGCTGGTTGCGGGAAAAAATCCAAAATGTGATTCACGTATTCAAGCAAAGGGTGGGCGCGATTGGCAACCGTCAAGCGAAAATCAGAAATCAAAGAGCGCATCGCTTCGCCCTCGTCCACAAAAATGCGGATGTAGCCCTCAGGTTCGGTCAATGTCAGGGCGCGTTCCAGGGCGGCAAGAGCTTCGGAAAGATTGCCCTGCGCTTGATGAACGAGCGCCTGTGTCAACAAGATTTCAATCGCGCTCCCCGTCCGGTTTTGAGACTCTGCCAATGCCAGCAGGCAACTGAGCAATTCGTGGACACCCGTGAAGGAACCTTCTGCCAGACGTACCCGCGCCAGCGTGAGATGTTCGTACTCGCCCAGGTAATTCGCCTCATCCTTGACCGAGAGGCCGCGTTCCCGCGCCCAGGCTTGAGCCTTATCCAAGCGACCTTGTTTGAGATGGACGCGCGCCTTGTGAGCCGCGATCGGTTGTAGGATGGGAATCGGGTTTTTGACGTAACCTGTCTGGGCGTCGTCCAAACATTGGAGCGCGGCATCCCATTCCCCGTCCGATTCCTTGAGGCGGGCCTGGGCGAGATTCCAACGATGAGGCCAATCCACCAGAGTCGTCCGCTGACCCAAGTCTGCGGCAGCCTGCAGTGCTTGGGCGATCGCGGCATCATCGCCCCGTTCATGTGCAAGCATTGCCAACCCCAAATGGTGATGGGCGGTAATGGTTTCAGACTCCTGCCCATGCGCGGCGGCTTGTTGGATGGCTTGCCGGAGGGAATCTTCGGCATCACTCAGGCGCCCCAATATCACTTGCATATCAGCCACGCCAAAGGCGCTGGCGATCGCAAACTCCCGGTTGCCCAATCTTTGCATGTCTTCGATCCAGACATGCATGGCGCGTAGGGATGCTTCCAGATCGCCGGTGGCCCAATGGGTAAATCCCAGTGTGATGGCGGCTTCGGCGCGCAGGAAAACATCGTCCTCGGGGATCAGCGGAATGGATAATTCGGCGTACTTAATCGTTTCCGCTAGATTGCCCTGTATTTGGGCGTTATTGGCGCGGATCAGGGCAATGGTCACCGGCAGGGATTTTGATTCATCACGCTCCAGCGCGTCCGTCAGGCCGCGCTCGGCGTTTTGCAGGTAGGTTTCGCTCGGCTCCACTTCTCCGGCATCTGAAAAAGCCCGCCCCATCAGAACACATAACCTGGGCCGGGAGCAAACTACCGCGTTAGGCAGTTTCTTCACCCAGCCAAGCCAGGTAGCTGTTTGGAAACTTCGTTCCATGCCCTGCCAGGCCTCTTCGGCCAGACGCGCCGCGCGCTCAAAATCGCCAGCCGCGATGGCATGGTGGAAGGCTGGAGCCAGGTCGGCGCTCGCCTCATACCACACACTGGCGCACAGATGGTATTCAGAGAGTTCCCGCGCTTGACCAAGTCGCTGGCGCAACAAATCGCCGAACAAGTGATGATAGCGATACCAACTCCGATCATTATCCAAAGGGACAATGAACAGGTTTGCGCGTTCGAGTTGTTCCAGAATCTCCTGCCCGGACGTGGAGGGGTCAAGCAGGACAGCGTCACATAGCGAGCCGCACATGCGATCAAGAATGGAAGTGCGCAAGAGGAAAGTTTGAATCTTTTCTGACTGTTGTCCCAACACCTCTTCGATCAGATAGTCGAGCACGAAACGATGACTGCCCGTGAAAGACCTGATAAAACTGGCGGAGTCTCGCGAAGCGTGTCCCTGCATGGAAAGCGCCGCCAACTGCAAGCCCGCGATCCAACCTTCGGTGCGGGACTCCAGCGAGGCGATGTCTTCCGCCGCAAGGTTTAGGTTCATTACCCGATTGAGAAACTCCGTCGCTTCGACGGGGGTGAACTGCAAGTCGGTGGCGCGCAGTTCGGTCAGTTGACCGCGAGCGCGCAAACGCGCAAGCGGCAGGGACGGGTCTTCGCGCGTGGCCATGACCATGTGCATCTGGAGTGGCTGGTGTTCGACTAGAAAGGCGAGGATTTCGTCCACGGGTTTGGAGTCAATCACGTGGTAGTCGTCAAGGATAAGGAGAAATGATTCGGGGATGACGGAAATTTCGTTGAGCAGAGCCGTTAGAACTACTTCCACTTGCAGCGACTGGGCGCGCGAAGCGTGGATCGTTGACAACACCCCCTCGCCGAATCCCGCCTTGATCCCTTCGACTCCGCTCAGGGCAAGTGTCTGCAACGCCGCGATCAGGTAAGAGATGAACCGTACTGGATCGTTATCCCCTTCATCCAATGAAATCCAAGCAGCTTGCCTACCGCAACCGGTAATCCATTCGCTGACCAATGTAGTCTTACCAAACCCAGCCGACGCGGAGACGAGCGTGAATTTTCTGCCCATCGCCAGTCCCTCGTTCAACCGCTCGATCAGGCGCGGACGTGGGACAGTGTTGGGACGAGGCGGGGGGATATACAACTTGGTAGCCAGAACGGGCGCGGGCATGTTGGTTATTATACAGCAAGGGGATTTTCCGGATTGTTGATTAATAGCAGCTTATGTTTGTCGCTTGAATATGGAATAAATACACAAACCGATGCCGACAATAAATAGCATACTCTGAAAGACATTCACCTGCCAGCGACCATGCCCGATATATGAGGATGCGAGAAATGCCATCACTTCCATAAAGCCAATCACGAAAACCAGCGTCCAGAAAGCCGATTTTTCACCGGCGACCAGATTCTTGCGGATGAGCGGCCACGTCAGCACCGAGATGACCAGCGCGCAGGAGTTGTACAGGATCGTAAAGCAATTCAGCGCGGCGATGGTCTTGGCGCCAAGTCCCGCAATTTCCGCCTCTGAAAAGGAAGCCACTTGCAAAATTGGGGAGTTTTGTTTGAAAATGATGACGTAGCACAAGATGATAAAGGCAAGCACAAAGTTAATGCCGCACCAGATTGAGAGGACTGTCGAGCCTCTTTTTAACATTTTTCTCCTTGCGATGAGTAGTCAAATTGGCGTTTGTAACGCGACATTTATGTCGCTCTTACCAAGAATGATGCAAAAGGCGAGATAAATCTCGCCTTACGGCATTACTGCGTAAGGTGAGTTAACTCAGGCAGGTTTCTGCTCTTTTGCGCCCTTTATCAAAAGCCACAAAGTAAGCCCAAACTCCGCTAGGAAGCCGAGTGGATAGCTTACATAGGTGATGGCCGTGAAGCCTGGGAAGAGGAAAGACTGGAAGAAGGTCGACAACCAGGTAAAACAATGAACCATCAGCACGATGCCCAAAAATTTGGGAAGGAAGCCCGACTTGTAAACTAAATAGCCAAGCGGAAAGAGCCAGGCGCCAGAGAATAGCCAGGCGACCGTAAACGCTTTTTCGCGTAGATCGAGAAAGAACATTGCCAGAGATTGCAATTGATCCACCTGGAAACCATTCAAGTAATTAGGACCATTCATCAACAACTGGCTGGCAACCAGAAAAAGATCACTAGCACATTGGATAACGACACTGCCCATGTTTAATAACAAGAACAGGAGAGCAAGGTCCTTATTAACGGGTTTGAGTAAAACGTAGAGAGCCCAGGCGGCCAAAAAGAAAAGCCCAGCAGCGAGTAGATCGCCTACAACAGTGACAGTGAATAACCCTTCATGAGCCATGATATTACTGACTGTCCCTGCAGCATCCCCAGGCACAATAAAGCTACCGCGCCACACGTCACTAATGATATGAGTTACTATATAAATGAGATACAGGAACCCTGCCATTCTTGCGTTCTTATGGATTGAATTCATTCTTTGTCTCCTTGTTGTGATTAATTTTGATGAGTTTCATTTCGCTGAGCGGGGAGAGGGAGGGTCTTCAGCCCTCCCTCTCCCCTATGGTGTAAATCTATGCCGCGCTCAAAAGCTCGTTCGTCGCTGTTTTCGCAGAGAGAGAAGCGACCGCCGATGGATTGAATCCTTTGACGATCAACCATCCTGCCAGAGTCAGTTCATTCAAGCCGATTGGAATACTCAACAAGGAAGTTGACGTCGAAAAGGGATCGATTTGGGTGAACATCGTAATGAGGGCCCCAGTCAAATGCATTAGGATCGCAACGATGCCCCAACCCGATAGCCACCTTGGAATGAGGTTGGATCGAAAAAATACATAATAGTACATGAGAGCCCCAAGGCAAAAACCGAAGTGTGCCAACACAAAGGCCGACCAAAAATGAATTGCGTGCAGTGATGCGCCTGCGACTTGAAAAGCGGAAGCGGAAAGAGCGTTTGCTTTTACAGATTCCTGGCTTAATGTCAACAATGTTAGTAGAGCGAGCGCAGCAACAATCTGGAATATATTCTCGATGATCCGAAAACCAACAGCTCCAAGAGCCAGGGATTCATTATGCTTTTTCAAGATGGGATACAATCCAATTGCTATGCCTGCACACGCAAGCGCCATAATTAATTGAGAGAGTACTCCCACCATTACTGTGTTCTGATTCTCGAATATTTTGACAAGATAACTTGGATCATCCAGGATGGGTTTCACAGCAACAGGGCCGAATGCGCCTGCAAACCCAAGAATAAATAATATCCCCACAATTATTGCTGTCTTCCTGTTTGTCCCACGGGGACTTCCTTCGGTTGTGTTCATTTTTTCTCCTTGTTTGAACGATATGAATGAGTTTCATCGAGTTGGACTTGAACGACCGAGACCAGGGGCAAACCCAGGTCACGTACTTTTTTGAGCAATCCATGCAACGCGGCTTGGTCAATCACCGGGCCGGTAAGAAGCGTGCTGCCGTCCTCCTCCAGCGTGATGGTTAGATCCTCAAACCAGTCTGTCCACGCGCGGTTCAGATGGCCCTTGATTCGGACCTGATAGATCATAGTTTGACTTGAAGTCGGCTTTGGTTCGAGTTCGTTTGACATCACCTTGTACCTGTTGTGGTCGGTCCATTAAAGTCCGTGCCACTTGCTCAATGTACAAGGATAATATCCCCCACACAGTGTTGGCGAAAAGACACTTTAGTGTTCGTTATGGGTGTTACGTTTGGCGATTGCGGGAAAATGTTGAGAAAAATGGATGTTTACAACAAACCCAATTCGCGGGCCCGAGCGATAGCTTCGGTACGGCTTTGAACTTGCAGTTTGTCAAAAATTTTGCGGTTATGCCCCTTGACCGTGTCCAGAGCGAGGAAAAGCCGCTCGCCAATCTCTCGATTCGAGAGTCCCTGGGCGATAAGTTGCAGGATTTTTATCTCGCGTTGACTCAACGGGTCAATGAGCGCCCCACCAGCCCGATGTGGTTCTGGGAGATCAGGTTTGTCTTCGTGCTTCAGCTTCTCCGCTTCAAAGGCTGTCAGCAGCCTGTCTGCGTAGGCCGGCATGATCTTGCGCCCGGAAGCTTCACAAAGCAGTTGCCTCATGCTTTCGCCTTCGTCAAGGAAGATGCGGATGTAGCCCTGCGGCTCTGCCAACGTAAGGGCATGTTCTAAAGCTAACAGAGCAGCTGGGATGTTTCCCTGCACCTGATAAGCAAGCCCCTGCAATACCAGAATTTCGATCGCGCTGCCCTTTCTCGCGCCCGCTTCCGCCGCTTTCAACAGGCGCTCCAACAGCCCCACTGCCCCAGAAATGGAATTATTTGCACGGTCGCTCTGATAGTGGGCCAGGAGCACTCTGGCCAATGTGATGTGATCGAATTCATGCAGGTAACTAAGTTCGTTGTCAACGGACAGTCCCTGCTCACGCGCCCAGTCCAGGGCTTTATCCAACCGACCCTGGGACAGCCACACAACAGCCTTTCGCGTCGCGACCGGACGCACATTCGGTGAAAAGTTGCCATTGTACAGGCGCTCGGCCTGGTCGAGCAGATGGAGTGCGCCATCCAGATCTCCCTGGGACTTCCGTATGCGCGCCATCGCCGCGCGCCAGCGATACGGATTTTGTGGAAGCCCGGCAAGCTCACCCAGAGCCTGGCTTTCCAGAAGATGATGCGTGGCAGTCTTCAGGTCGTTATGCTCATAGTGAAGGGCGCTCATGCCCACGTGCATATCCGCCGCACCCTGCCGGACGGGCGCGCCTGGCTTTATCGCCCACTGTAATCCCCGCTCATAGGTAGTCATTGCATCGTGGAGACAGCCTTGTGCAATCTGTATATCCGCCAGGACAATGGCGCCACCGATTGCGGGAGAGATGTACCCGGCTAAGCGCACATTCTCCATACCTTCGGCAGTCATCTGGCGGGCGGCGTCAAGATCTCCGCTGGTCCACGCGGCGAGTCCAAGTTGCGAGGCTGCCCCGCCGAGCATCAGATAGTCATTTTCAGGTGCGAGATCGAGCACCCGTCGAGCGTTTTTCACGGTCTCGGGCATATCGCCCCGGGCAAGGGCCTGTCCGGCGCGCATCAGGGCGATCATCCCTGGCACACGGCGAAATTCAGCTTCGTTTACGACGAACCTATTTACTGCTGGGGATTCTAGTCGGTCGAGCATGTCGACCTTTGTATCCAACCACTGTTCGGCGTCCCGCAGCCGGGGCTCCACGCTTTCATTCTCCCCACAAGACATTGAGGCCAGGGCATATTCCATACTGAGCACGGGCCTGATGCGGACCAGCTCGTCTGGTAGCGTCTTTAGCCAGCCCAGCATTGTGGCAAACTGCCTACTGAGGTTCATGGTCGGCACGACCAGCTCGATCAGCTTTGCGGCTCTTTCGAAATCCCCGGCGGCCAGCGCATGGTGGATGGCATCGGATCGAAGTCCGTTCCGTTCATACCACTCACTCGCCCGCCGGTGCAGCGCAGGTACCTGATCGGGCAACTCAGTCATCAAGTGCATACGAAGAACATCAGCAAAGAGATGATGATAGCGATACCAGTTACGCTTGTCGTCCAGTGGAATGACAAAGAAGTTGCCTTGCTGCAGGGCTTCCAGTTGCACGCTGCTTTCCTTGTCTCCGATGACGGCATCACACAGCGAGCCATTCAACTGATCGAGAATGGCGGTCTGGAGCAGGAATCTGCGGATAGGTTCGGGCTGACTTTGTAAAACCTCTTCCACCAGATAGTCCACGATGTATCGGTGGTCACCTGCGAATTCTCGAATAAACCCGGAAACATCTTTGGCGCCCTGCATGGAAAGCGCGGCTAATTGCAGTCCGGCAATCCATCCTTCTGTTCGAGTTTCCAGTGAGGCGATATCTTCTGCGGAAAGGTTGAGTCGCATCAGCTGGTTGAGAAATTCCGCGGCTTCGGAGGGTGTAAAACGCAGATCAGCAGCACGCAGCTCTGTCAATTGGCCGCTGGCGCGTAATCGGGCCAGAGGGAGATGTGGGTCTTCCCGGCTGGCAATGACCAGATGCATCCGTGGTGGCAAGTGTTCAAGCAGGAAAGTGAGAGCGTGGTCAACACGTTTAGAATCGATGACGTGGTAATCGTCCAGCACGAGGATGAAATGATCGGCAAGAGTGGTAATTTCGTTGAGCAGGGCTGTCAGGATCGATTCAATGGGTGGTGGTTGAGAGGATTGAAGTGCAGCCAACGCGCCTGCGCCGATCTTCGGCGCAATCGCCTGCAATGCCGCAATGATGTACGCTAGAAAATGGGTGGGATCGTTGTCCCCTTGATCCAGCGACAGCCACGTGACAGGGTGACCGCAGCTGGCGACCCACTCGCTAACCAATGTGCTTTTCCCAAAGCCCGCGGGTGCCGAGATGAGAATGAGCTTCTGCTGGATCCCGGTATTTAATTGGTCGATCAACCTTTGCCGCATGACCAGATCGCGACGCAAGGGAGGAACAAAAAGCTTCGTTGCAAGAACAGGAGCAGCCATGATAATTACAGTATGTGAAGCGCTGGATCCAACACTATCATAGCATAATTCGAATAGGTAGGGCAATCGCATCGAATTTGTGACTCAATCGCCTTTGAATCGTGTTTGTCAATGCAGAAAACCCTGAAATGCATTTGATCAGACACAAGCGGCCTTTCCCTCACCCCAATTTTGATGAATTTTTGCCGGGACGACTTCCCCCTCTCCCGCTGGGAGAGGGCAGGGTGAGGGTTTTTCGCGGTGATGTAATTACTTTGGGTACAAGTGTCACTTATTGATTGAATTTAGATGCGATTGCCCTATTCGAATAGGAATTTCCGACCAAGCTTGTAGCAAAGTCAGACCACGATTTCATTATGGATAAAGAACAATGTCGCTTGTTTCGAATTTGTGTGTGACCATAAAAATTCTCCCCGCCAGTTGGTTGCGTTGGGGGTACCAAACTACGCGTTGTGGTCCCGACGGGATTCGAGCCTGCGATTCTGTGAAAGACTCTTAAATGTCCATCCAGGAATTGTGGCGGAATTGCCGGGAGTAACATTGACGTCAACCACTTATTCCCCTATGATTAGCCATATGAGTGGTGCGGCGGCTGAGGTGATGGATGAAATAGTAGGACAATAGTAGGACAGACACGCTGAAAAGCATCGGAATTAATGAACAGATTGTACGTTTTGGCTGTAAAATTCCCCACGAAATGGTCTTATTGGAAGTAAAATTCAAAGAAGATGACTGCGCCCGATTCTTCTAAGCCGTTGGTTGTAAGTTCGATTCTCGCCGGGGGCACCCACGTAGTCGTGACGCCGTCTTCCTGGGTTTCAGCAGCATCAGGAAGCCAGCGCAAGGAGAAAGTTGTATGCCTACCATTGTCCGTAAATCGCTCTCTACGATCATAGAGAACCGAAGGGAAGTGTTCCATGCCACTGGCTGGCAGGTTCGCTCCACCGTCTGGAATCCGCCGACCGATGTATATGAAACCGAATCAAACCTGACCATACGGGTGGAAGTGGCGGGAATGCGCGATGAGGATTTCGACGTGGCCATTGAAAAGAATATTCTCATGATCGGAGGGACCCGTCCAGATCAAAATGAACGCCGGGCGTATCATCAAATGGAGATCATGTATGGGAAATTCGAGATCGCCATCCAATTGCCGGTGGAACTTGATATTGACAGTGCTCGCGCAGAATATAAAGATGGATTTTTGACAATTATTTTTCCCAAGGGGAACGCTCAACAGAATGAGGACCACTAACCATCATGCCTGCTTCCCGCTGGCAAACCAGCCTTCACGACCTGCTCCAATGGAACGATGATGACGAGAATGAATTGATCGCCATGATAATGCCATCGATGTTTGCAAAACCGCCGAAGAAGGAACCGAACGAAACAGATCCCTCACAACCGTCCAGCAGCTCGAAATATCCGGATGTGCTTCCGATCCTGCCCCTGCGCGGCGTCGTGGTCTATCCACAGACCGCCGTGCCGCTGACGGTGGGCCAACCGCGCTCGATCAAGCTGGTAGACGAAGTTGTCGGCGGCGATAAACTCGTAGGGCTGGTGGCAAGCATCAACCCCGAGCTTGAATCGCCGGGTCCCAATGATCTGTATCGTGTCGGGACGATCGGCATCGTCCATCGCCTGCTGCGCGCGCCCGATGGGACGATCCGACTGTTAGTGCAGGGCATGGATCGATTCCGGCTGGGTGAATTTGTCGCCGAGGAGCCATATCTCAGGGCAAAGATCGAACTCGCGCCTGAACTTGTCGAAGAAGGTCTTGAGATCGATGCACTGGCGCGCAATGCCCGCGATCAGTTCCAACAGATCACGCAGATGATCCCGTCATTCCCTGAGGAACTGGCTGGCTCGATCACATCAGTGGAAGACCCCTTACAAACGGCGTATACGATCGCGAACTTCCAGCGTATGGATATCAAGGATTCGCAGGAGCTTCTGGCGATCGATTCGGTGGCAGACAAGTTGAAGAAGCTGATTGGCCTGCTCGTGCGCGAGGCAGAAGTATTAACCCTGGGGCAGAAGATCCAGAACGAGGCGCGCGGCGAGATCGAAAAAGTGCAGCGCGAGTACTTTCTGCGCGAGCAGATGAAAGCCATCCAAAAGGAATTGGGGGAGAAGGACGAGCAGGCGGCGGAAACTGAGGAGTTTCGCAAAAAGATCGAAGAAGCGAAAATGCCTGAGGAAGCCGAAAGGCAGGCCAAACGTGAGCTTGAACGGCTGTCACGCCTTCCCAGTGCAGCCGCAGAATATGGCGTCATCCGGTCGTACCTGGATTGGCTGGTTTCATTGCCCTGGTCCAGGTCTACGCCAGATAACCTTGAGATCGCGCACGCACGTGACATCCTCGACAAGGACCATTACGGTCTTGAAGATGTTAAGGAACGCATTCTTGAGTTTCTCGCCATCCGAAAGTTGCGACTCGACCGCCGGGAAGAGATCAAGCAGCCTTCCGAAGATAAGATACGCCGCGAACGTGAAGGCGTGATCTTATGTTTCGTTGGACCTCCCGGTGTGGGCAAAACATCGCTCGGACAATCGATTGCCCGGGCTATGGATCGCAAATTCGTGCGCGCTTCACTGGGTGGTGTTCGTGATGAAGCCGAGATCCGCGGTCACCGCCGGACGTATATCGGCTCGATGCCTGGGCGCATTTTGCAGTCGCTGCGTCGTATTGAATCCAGAAACCCCGTCTTCATGCTGGATGAGATCGACAAGCTGACGTTCGACTTTCATGGCGACCCCGCCTCGGCCCTGCTCGAAGTGCTCGACCCCGAACAGAACAGCGAGTTCCGCGATAACTATCTTGAAGTGGCGTTCGATCTCTCGCAGGTCTTCTTCATTACGACCGCCAATACACTGGAAACCATCCCGGGGCCTCTGCGCGACCGAATGGAGATCATCTATCTTTCAGGCTATACCGAAAATGAAAAGATTTCCATCGCCAAGGGTTACCTGATCCCGCGTCAGATCCGCGAAAATAGTCTACGCGAGAATGAAGTGAAATTCCAGGACGAGGCGCTGCGAAAGGTCATCCGCGAATATACGCGCGAGGCAGGTGTACGAAACCTTGAACGAAAGATCGGTGCGATCTGTCGAAAGGTTGGCACTCGCATTGCTGAAGGCAAACTTGAAACAACCGAGATCACGACCTCTTTGGTGGAGGAATATCTCGACCATCCCATTTTCCTCAGTAATGAGGAGCTTAACCAGCGCATTTCCATCCCTGGTGTGGTGCCGGGTCTCGCATGGACGCCCTACGGCGGCGACGTGTTATTCGTGGAGGCCACCAGTATGCCGGGCGGCAAGGGCTTCCAGGTGACGGGATCAGTGGGCAATGTGATGAATGAGTCGGCGCGCGCGGCTCTCTCGTTTGTACGCTCACGAGCCAAACAGCTTGGCATCGATTCGGAGTTCTTTAATCGCTCCGATCTGCACCTGCATATTCCTACCGGCGCGCAGCCCAAGGATGGTCCGTCTGCCGGCGTGACCATGGCAACCGCGTTGGTCTCACTGGCGTCTGGGCGCAAGGTCAAGCCGAAAGTGGGCATGACAGGGGAGATCACCCTGCGCGGGCAGGTGCTGCCGATCGGTGGAGTCAAGGAGAAGGTGCTGGCGGCCCATCGCAACGGCCTGCGGACCGTGATCCTGCCGAAGCGCAATGAGCGCGATATCGAGGATGTGCCAGACGAGATCAAGAAATCGATGAAATTTATTTATGCGGAAACCGTGGATGACGTCATCAAGTCTTCCCTGGAAAAACCTGAACGGGCGGCAAAGCCAGATACAACCCAGCCAAAAGCCACGAGCACGAAAAAAGCCACTGGCAGAAAGTCAAACGCAAATGGTAAAAGTTCTTCTCGCAGAAGATGACTCCACCATGGTATCGCTTCTGACAACCCTCCTCAAAATGGAGGGGTTTGATGTGGTGGCACTCGACGTGTATTCGGATGTCGCCGCGGCGGTTGAGAAGGAAAAGCCGCATGCCCTTTTTATGGATGTGCATCTCGGCGGACAAAGCGGGATGCACATACTTGAGTCGATTCGCAGCAATCAGAAAATCGCAAACGTTCGTATCATTATGACCTCCGGTATGAACATGAAGGAGGAATGTATTCGCCGCGGCGCCGATGCCTTTCTACTCAAGCCATTCATGCCTGACGATTTGATCAAGGCTTTGCAATAAGCTTGATACACAGATTTTCACTGATTTTTAAAAATTCACGCAGTTTCGTGAAATCCCTGGCTGAAACGGCGCACGGCAAATCTTCGCCATGTCTCTGCAGGAGTCTGATTGTAAAGAATACACAATGACCTCAGAAATTCAAATCCGTCAATTTTGTTTTCCAGCCGATTATCAGCAGGTGATCGATCTCTGGTCATCCATCGAGAAAGGGGTGCGTGTGGGCCGCTCCGATTCGGCTGCCGAAATCGAAAAGAAAGTTGCCCGCGATCCCGATCTCTTCCTCGTCGCTGAATGTGATCACAAAATTATGGGAAGCGTGATCGGCGGTTACGATGGCCGCCGCGGCTTGATCTATCATCTGGCTGTCAGCGCTGCATTTCGCGGGCAGGGGATCGGTTCGCGGCTGATGGATGAAGTTGAATCGCGCCTGCGTGCCAAAGGCTGTTTGAAATGTTATCTGCTGATTGCCAGCGACAATCTTGAGGTGGGTGCCTTTTATCAGGCACACGACTGGCAGCCGATGACGGATGTACGTCTATACGGAAAGAATCTCATATGACCATCCGTGTTGCGATTCTGACCCTCTCCGACCGCTCGGCGCGCGGTGAACGGGAAGACGCCTCGGGACCGGCCCTGGCGCGTCTGATCGAAGCCGAGGGCTGGTCGGTGACCAAACAGGACCTTCTCCCCGACGACGAATCAGCCATCCGTGAACGATTACGCTCGTGGGCAGACTCTGGCGAGATAGACCTCATTCTCACCACCGGCGGCACCGGCTTCGCGCCGCGTGATGTGACCCCCGAAGCGACGCGGGCCGTCATCGATCGCGAAACGCCCGGCCTGGCAGAGGCCATGCGAGCGGCCAGCCTTAAAGTCACGCCCCATGCCATGCTTTCGCGGAGTGTCAGCGGCATTCGAAAACGGACTCTGATCCTGAACCTGCCTGGCAGTCCGAAAGGGGCCGTGGAAAACCTGCAGGTGGTACTCCCTGTGCTGCCCCATGCCGTGCAGCTTCTGCGGGAAGACTCTGCGTCTGAGTCGACACACTGATTGTGTCTCTGGTATAATCCCGCCGCTTCAAAAACATCTCAACAAAACAAGGAAAGTGCACGTATGATCGATGTAAACGAACTTCGCAAGGGTGTTACCTTTGAAATGGATGGCGGCCTATATAAAGTGCTGGACTACAGCCACAACAAAACCGGTCGTGGTAACGCCAACATTCGGATTAAGGCCCGTAACCTGCAAACGGGCGCAAATATTGAACGTACGTTCAATTCCGGTCAGTCGGTTCAGGATGTGAGTCTTGAGTTTCATAACGTCTCCTACCTATATAGCGATGGCGATTTTTATCACTTCATGGACAACGAAACGTTTGAACAGCCTGCCATCAAGGGCGATGTTCTCGGCGAGAAAGCCCCTTTCCTTAAAGAAGGCATGGAAGTGAAACTGACTTTCTACAATAATGCGCCGCTCGATGTCGAAATTCCGAGTTCCGTCGATCTGAAAGTCGTGGAAGCGGAGACCGCCATCCGTGGCGACACGGCTACCGGCGTGACCAAAAAGGTCATTACCGAGACCGGGCTGGAGGTACAATGCCCACAGTTCGTGAAGGTGGGTGATACGATCCGTGTGAATACGGAAACAGGCGGTTACGTAACCCGTGTGTAGTTCCTTGCAGTACTGAATAAAAATCATTTGAGCGAGCGACTCTGGTCGCTCGCTCATCGTCTACGCAGTTGTCAAATTCGCTCTCGCCGCCGTCCCTGGCAGCGGTACCTGTGTAACACCTGCGATGGGGACGGCGCAGGGAGCCGTTTTCCACCACGAACTATATTAACGATTTATTTGTTGCCGAACCGACGCTACCATTAAGGTCTATAATTCTACCAATGAAAACTCCTGCGGGCATCGAATGCCCTTATTTTTATGGCGATTACTTCCGTGGGCGAAACATAGAGGAATGTCGTCTGCTCAAACGCCACGGCCTGCATTGGACGCCCGACCTCTGTAAAACCTGCCCGGTGCCAGGGATCAGCCGCGCCAATGCCTGTGAATTCCTAAAATTAACACCAACCATCAACAGACCGATCTCTGCCTTATTCCAGCGACGCGTGCAGATCAACGCGTACTGCGAAAAGACAAAACGCGATGTGACTGAACCCCACATTGGCTGCGGAGAATGCCATGCACTGCCGTTCAATATCGACATCAAATCGTGATCGCCTGTTGTGGGGATGAAACAATGAGATCTATTTATGCCCTTAACTCTGCTGCTTGACCTTGATGACACACTCCTGCAAACCAATTTGAATGTTTTTGTCCCAGCCTATTTCCAGGCGCTGGGAAATCACCTGTCAGATCATGTCGCGCCTGAAATTACAGTGCGATCCCTCGTAGACGGATTGAAAATCATGTATCGGCATGAAGATCCCGCGCGAACGTTAATGGATGCATTCGATGCCGGCTTCTACCCAGGGATTGGGGTTTCCAAAAGCGAACTCAGCGCTACTCTTGATGATTTTTACGATCACGTATTTCCAACGCTGGTGGACCATACCCAGCAGATCGATGAGACCGAGGCTCTGATCGACTGGGCGCTCTCCTGTGGATTCCGCGTGGCGATCGCGACGGACCCGTTATTTCCGCGCAAGGCCACCTATCATCGTCTGCGCTGGGCGGGCATCGATCCTGCGCGCGTCGAATTGTTTTCCACGTATGAGCAATTCCACTTCACCAAAACATTCCCGGCCTACTATGCCGAAGTGCTGGGACGTCTCGGTTGGCCGGATGGTCCCATCCTGGTTGTCGGCAATGACATCGAACGCGATTTAATTCCCGCGCACCGGCTTGGGCTGGCGACCTATCTCGTCGATGGGGAATCCGGTTCGGGTGCGGGGCCCGTCGACGCGGCGCAGGGCAAGATTGAGGCGGGACGCGGCAAATTGGCAGACCTGCGCCCATGGCTTGAATCCGTGGACCGGTCGGCTCTTGAGCCGTCGTATAAATCCAGAGACGCGATCCAGGCGATTTTGGTCTCCACACCGGCTGTGCTGCGCGGACTGACATCATCTCTTAGCGAGGACGCCTGGCGGCACGAACCCACGCGTGAGGATTGGGCCATGAAAGAGATCGTCTGCCACCTGCGGGATACGGAACGCGAAATCCATCAGCTGCAGCTGAACCTGTTGCTGGAACGAGATGGAGCGTTCATCCCGCGTCCCGAAACCGGAATTTGGGCAAATGAGCGTCAGTACCTGAATGTAAACGGCATGGAAGCACTGGCAGAATTCACATCTGCGCGCCTGAAGCTCCTCCAAACCCTGAAGGAACAAGAAGATGGAATGTGGTCACGCCGGGCTCGTCATGCCATTTTTGGACCTACGGACTTCCGGGAAGTGATCAGTTTTATCGCCGATCACGACCGATTGCACATCCAGCAAGCCTGGAAAACATTGCAGAGTATTTAATGCGCGTGTCTAATTCGGAAGAGGCGTGTTATAACGCCTAGAACGTTCGGGGCAGCTCATTGCACTTGCATATAATACCCACGGTCACAAATTGCGCTTTCCACCGCTTAAACAAGCGCAATTTGTGACCGAGTGCGGTATAGTGTGCTGCCCCTTTACCATTGAAGGAGACAATTTATGAGAAGAGTCGTAGTGACAGGGATGGGCTGTATCACCCCTGTAGGAAATAATGTGAAAGACAGCTGGGACTCGCTGCTTTCGGGTACATCGGGCGCCGCGATGATCACGCATTTCGACGCCAGCAGGCATAAGACGAAATTTGCAGCCGAGGTCAAGGGATTTGACCCCGCGGCGCGGTTTGGCCCACGCGACGCCCGTAAGATGGATCGCTTTACGCAACTTGCCACAGCCGCCACAATCGAGGCGCTGGAACATTCTCGTCTCCAGATCGATGAGTCGAACCGCGACCGTGTGGGTGTGGTCATCGGCACCGGCATCGGCGGCATCGGTACATTGCTGGAACAGGCAGATGTACTGCGCGAACGCGGACCCGAGCGGGTCAGCCCGTTTCTGGTGCCGATGATGATCTCAGATGGCGCTCCCGGAATGCTTGCGATCCGCTTTGGTGTGCGCGGACCGAACATGGCAATTGCTACAGCCTGTGCATCGGGTAATAACGCCATCGGCGAAGCGATGGAAATGATCCGGCGTGGTTCTGCCGATGTGATGATCGCGGGAGGTTCTGAAGCGGCGCTCGTCTCTGTAGCGATGGCTGGTATGAACGTGATGACCGCTCTCTCCACTCGCAATGAGGATCCGCAGACCGCCTCACGACCGTTTGACAAGGATCGCGATGGCTTCCTGATGGGTGAAGGGGCGGGCATGTTGATCCTGGAAGAGCTGGAAAGCGCACAGGCACGCGGCGCGGACATCCTGGCTGAATTAACCGGCTATGGCACGACCGATGACGCGCATCATATCTCCGCGCCGGCAGAGAATGGCGCGGGCGCGGCCATGTCGATGAAACTGGCATTGGAAGATGCCCAGCTCACGATCGACGATATTGGCTATATCAATGCGCACGGCACCTCCACGCCGCTCAATGACAAGAGCGAAACTGCGGCCATCAAGACCGTGTTCGGCGAGCAGGCATATCAGATCCCGGTATCCTCCACAAAATCGATGACGGGACATTTGCTTGGCGCCTCGGGGGCTGTGGAAGCGGTGTTCAGCATTCTAGCCATCCGTGAAGGTGTGCTGCCGCCGACGATCAATTACCAGACGCCCGACCCCGAATGCGACCTGGACTATATTCCGAACCGGCCCCGCCAGGTTTCGCCCAGGCATGTGATGTCTAACTCGTTCGGCTTCGGCGGGCACAACGCTACATTAGTGATCAGTCGATACAAGTAAACGTATTTTTGGCGCATCGCCTGTTTTGACGCGCCAAAATAGTAGGAGCCAGCAATGCCATACGCACATATTACCGGTTGGGGCATGTCTGCCCCTGAATCGGTGATGACGAATGATGATCTTGCAAAAATCGTAGATACCAACGACCAATGGATCCGCGAGCGAACCGGTATTCGTCAACGCCATATCGCACAGGATGGGCAGTATCCCTCCACGCTTGCAGTGGAGGCATCGGTCAAGGCGCTCACGGTTGCGAACCTGCATCCCACCGAGC
Source organism: uncultured Anaerolinea sp. (assembly GCA_964489725.1). GTDB lineage: Bacteria > Chloroflexota > Anaerolineae > Anaerolineales > Villigracilaceae > Defluviilinea. The sequence goes on from CAZBAX010000009.1 coordinate 91,162, forward strand.
TGGACCTCATTATTTGTTCCACATCCTCGCCTGAGTATATATTCCCCGCGACGGCCTGTTTGATCCAGGACCAACTGGGGGCAAGCAAAGCAGGAGCCTTTGATTTGCTTGCCGCCTGTTCCGGCTTCATTTACGCCCTCAACATGGCCGCGCAAGCCATTCGCAGTGGATCGATCAAGAGCGCATTAGTCATCGGTACTGAAACCCTGTCACGATTCGTCAATTGGAAGGACCGCAGTACTTGCATTCTGTTTGGCGATGGCGCTGGTGCATTCGTGTTGCAGGCCAGTGAACAGCCTGGCGGTGTGCTTTCTGCTGTGATGCACTCGGATGGCTCGGGTGGCGACCTGCTCACACTGCAGGGCGGCGGCAGTCGTTACCCTGCAACCGAGGCCACCATTCACGATGGACGGCATTACATCACGATGGACGGAAATGAAGTCTTCCGCTTTGCCACGCGCGTCATGGCCTCTGCCACATTGGAAGCGTTGGACGCTGCCAACCTGAAACTCGAAGATGTGCAGTGGATCGTCCCTCATCAGGCCAATATCCGCATCATCCAGGCCGCGGCGCGCGGGCTCAAATTGCCAATGGACCGATTTATAGTCAATCTTGAAAATTACGGAAATACATCCACTGCTTCGATCCCGATCGCGATGGTGGAAGCGATTGAAAAAGGACAGATCAAGAGCGGCGATAAACTGGTCATGGTCGGTTTTGGGGCAGGACTCACTTGGGGCGCGCTGGCCGCCGAGTGGACCGGACCCATTCCGAGCAAAGGTCATGTACACCCAGAACAGTATCGCCGGTTCGCCAAAGTACGCTCGCTGGTACGCCGGGCGATCCGCTTCCTCGAAGGCTTGATTTACCGCCGTGAACTCTAAGCAGCGCCAAATCTCTGCCCTCCTGAGATTAAGGATATCTGAACGGAATGGTCAGGGCCTTCCGAATGTGGTACGATACGATTGAAACAGTTAATACCCCGGTCACACACCTGCCACGGTATGGCAAGAGCCGCACGGTGCCAGGGAATAGAAAGAGAAATTCCCTGGCACCATCCGCCAGGACAGGTGTGTGGTCGTCGAGGGTGCAATAAAGGAGTATCACATGCTTGGATTACCACGTGGTGCAGAATGGATCGTCATTCTTATTATCGTTCTGCTGCTTTTTGGGCCGGGCCGTATCGGCAGGATTGCCGGTGAGCTTGGCAAGGGCATCAAAGCCTTTCGGGATGGGCTGGCAGCAAAAAGCGAAGACCAGGACTCGACAGACGCCAACGGCAACATCGAACCAAAATAATACAGAATACCGCATCATTTGCTTAGCCTGAAATGTGGACTTCAGGCTACAAGCACATATAAGAAGTAAAGTTCTTGATGACACAAGCGGCAATGAAGGCTCTCGTGCGAGAGCCTTCATTAATTGTGCGAGCCACAATTTGGGGCTATAAAAGTAGTTTTTTCAATTCCTGAACGGACGTAACAGGATTTTTACAGACAAAGCCCTCGCATACATAAACAGTTGGCAGTCCCTGTTTGAGAGGCCGTTCCTGCAGGAGGGCTGGAGCTTCCGATGACGGGGGATACGTAGACGCGGCGATGATCGTGTTTGGTCGAAAGGCCGATTGGATGAATCGCAGCAATTCCTGATTGTGCTCATCAGCCGCTTCATACACAGCCGCCACTTGTTTCACGTTGCCCAAAGCGAAATCAGCCGCCGACAGCCAGCGGGCGAACGCGGTGGGGTAGCGCGACACCACCTCGCTGACAAGCCCGAGCGCTTTTTCAGCGAGATCACGGTAGCGTCCATCGTCGGTGAATGCGGCGAGTTTCAATAGCGCTTCACAGGCCAGTGCATTGCCAGACGGCACGGCATTATCCTGAATATCTTTGGGACGCAGCAGCAGCACTTCCGCGTCCCTGGGCGTATCGAAGAATCCACCTTCGGGATCTTTGAACAGGTCGATCATTTCGTCGGCAAGTTCTTTCGCAGCCGCGAACCACTTGTCTTCGAAGTCTGTTTGATAGAGTTCCAGTAATCCCAGGATCAAGGCGGCATAATCTTCAAGAAAAACTTCGTCAGTGACTTTCCCCTCGCGCCAACTGCGTTTGAGCTTTCCATCGGGTCGTAAAGAACTTAGTAAAAAATCCGCATTTCGCGTCGCAAGGGTATGGAGTCGACCAGCTTGCTGATCGTTTTCAGGCAGCGAATGTCGCCACGTCGCCACAGCACTGCTGCCGGACTCCAGAACACGCGCTGCCTCTGCGACTGCTGTCAGCATGAGCCCGTTCCATGCGGTGAGAACCTTGTCATCGGTGCCGGGACGAATCCGCCTGGTGCGCGCAGATAAGAGCCTGGAGTGGCACTCGGCTAATTTCGCGGGAACAAACTCCGGGTCCAGGTTGCCCGTTCTGCCCGGCGGACCAGGGAAGCGGGCGGCGAGAGAAGCATCGTCCAATGCGCGCTGGAGGACGTTCTGTCCCTCCCAATTGCCGCGGGCAGAGACGCCGTATGCCGCTTCAAAAAATTCGGAATCTTCTCGCAGCACTTCGCGAATTTCATCCAGCGTCCAAACATAGAACTTACCTTCTTCGCCCTCGGAATCTGCATCGAGACTTGAGTAAAAGCCGCCATCGGGATGTGTCATCTCACGCTCGATGAACTCCAGCGTCTCGGTGACAATCCGCTTGAAGAATGGATCGCTGGTGAGCTGCCAGGCATGCAGATACACGCGCACGAGCTGTGCGTTATCGTAGAGCATCTTCTCGTAATAGTGTACCCAATCGTACAAACGGAGTTGTGTTTTCAGCACGGTTATCAGTCGGTAGTTATGGTCTGATGGCTCATTAAAGATTGGAGTTACCCGCCAGTTGGGTCTCCATCTCAGTTGGTGAATTGACTGGCTGTAAACAAACAAATCCTTGACACACGTATGCTGTTGGAAGATCATTCAATAAAGGTCTATCCTTCAGCAAGGCTGGCGCATCCGGCTCCGGCGGGTAATTGGAAATCGCAGTTACCTGTCGGGGTCGGAACGTTTTCCAGAGGGTATTCAATAATTCTTTAGTTTCGATATGCCGTGTGTCACCAATAATTGCCACCTCACGAATCGGACCGACTGCAAAGTCAGCCGCGCACAACCATTGCGCAAAGGCAGTCGGATATCTGAGCATGGCTCCATACACCGAGGAAAGCATCTCTTCAGCCAAGTCTCGCCATTCCGTCCGATCTCCATACGCTGCCAACTCAAACAGAGCAGTAGCGGCAAGCGCATTCCCGGACGGAGTGGCATTATCTTGAATATCTTTCGGTCGTACCAGGAGGGCTTCATGGTCATCGCGGGTGTCGAAAAAACCTCCATTGGGGTCAGCAAAGTGTTCAACCATTTCATCGGCGAGTTTTAAAGCCGAGAGATACCATTCCTTATTCGGATCGGATTGGTACAACGCCAAAAGCGCCAAGATCAGACCGGCATAATCTTCCAGGTAGGCATTATGCTTTGCCTGTCCATCACGCCAGGATCGGTGCAGCCGATCATTTGAATATAGGTTATTCAACAAGAATCGTGCGTTACGAATGGCAACCTGTAGATAATCCTGCCTATTAAGATAACGTCCTGCCTCTGCGAATGCTTTGAGCATCAGAGAGTTCCACATCACCAGAACTTTGTCATCGGTGGTGGGGCGGACGCGTGAACTTCTTGCTTCCAAAAGTCTTGCGTGACATTTGGATAATTTCTGCTGAAGTTCTTTTTGCTCCATTTTGAAGCGAGCTGCAAGTGTGGAATCATCCAGCACACGTTGCAGAATCGTTTTGCCTTCCCAGTTTCCTGATGGGTTAATGCCATAAGCAGTTTTGAAAAAGTCGAAGTCTGAACCTAGGACACCTTCGAGTTCATCTTGTGTCCATACATAGAATTTTCCTTCTTCGCCATCTGAATCGGCGTCCAAACTACTGAAAAATCCACCTTCTGTGAGGGTTAATTCGCGCAGGACAAAATCCAGCGTCTCCTCGCAAATCCTGCGATAGTCAGTGTTGCCGGTGACCAAGTACCCATGTAAATATGCCAAGGCTAATTGGGCATTATCATATGTCATTTTTTCAAAATGAGGCGTTCTCCAAAAATTATCGACGCTATAACGGGAAAAACCGCCACCGACAACATCATACATCCCGCCGCGTGACATTGCACTCAATGCATGGGAGACAGCCTTTATTATTTGTTCGCGTTGAGTTGTATTGGTGGTTGCTCGGCGTAAAAGAAATTCAATGGTCATGGGTTGCGGAAACTTCGGCGCCGAACCCCAGCCTCCATATCCCCAATCGTAAGAATCAAGCAGGTTCTTTATAGCTGCTTCGAGAGCTTCTGTGGTTATTTCATTCTTATTCTCGGGCTTGTGTATGGGTGGACGAATATGATCAAATACCTGATTGCCAACTCGATCCACTTCCTGAGCATCTTCACCCCATGCTTTGGCAATACTACTTAAGACTTCTTTGAAGGATGGCATGTTGTAGCGCCGAACAGGTGGGAAGTATGTGCCGGCGTAAAACGGACGAAGGTCAGGAGTTAGGAAGACAGACATGGGCCAGCCACCAGAACCAGTCATGGCAACGGTAGCTTGCATATAAATTCCGTCTACATCTGGACGTTCTTCTCTGTCCACTTTGATACTGATAAATCCTTGATTCATCAATGTAGCGGTTTCAAGGTCTTCGAAACTTTCCTCCCTCATCCGGTGGCACCAATGGCAGGCAGCATAACCGATACTCAGAAAAATAGGCTTATGTTCCGCCTTTGCCTTTTCGATGGCTTCTCCGCCCCACGGATACCAATCTACAGGGTTGTGGGCATGTTGTAATAGGTAAGGAGAATTTTCGGTGATCAGATGATTTGGCATGAGAGACCTTTAAAGAGCATACCTTTGTATCAATTAAAAGTATTATAGTCTAAGGTCAATGAATTGAACTGGCGGTTGTGGATTTTGCGAGTTTGTGATCAGGGAATATTTCGAACGAGCTTGTATCTATACTATAATAATGACATCTACTTCTTTTGTAAAAAGTTTGGGTAAGTGATCTCCGTGAAGACAGCTTTTCCATTGGATAACATTCCACAGAAAAAATGACTACATTTCGGGACATCATCGCTCGTACACGTAGTCGATTTGAAGTTTGGTTGAATGCCGGCCTCCCAAAGGTTGGCGTTGCAACCGGACTTGGTGTGACGGCTTGGTGCATTGGAGCTGCACTTGGACACCTAACCACTGAAGCTCAAATTGCGGGTTGGGGCACGGCAATCGCTGTCATCAGCGCAGAACTTGGTAAAGAATTTATTGTTAGCCTGGTGGAACGCATTCAGGATGATGGATTAACCGAAGAAGCTGTTGCGCGGATCGTTCAAGAGGAATTGGACAGGGGGGCGCTCTCCCGGACCTTCATCTTTTTTTGGAACAGCTCCAAATCATGCCGGCAACGTTGGAACATATTCTAAATCAGAACAACGCCCGGCTCCTGGAGTCGCTTCAAGCTGATTTCTCTGCATATCCCAATCTCATTTCCAGCCAACGGGCTTGGTCTCACTGAAGAACGTTGTGAACATCGTGCCGACTCTCGTCTGCTGAATGGGAATGCCAACATTCTTTGCTGCCAACGCGACTCCCACCTCCAACCTAGCCGCAGCCTGTTCCAGTTTTCTCCAAACTTCCTCTTCCGGAATCAGACTCAGTTCCGCTATCCCCGCGCTCATCGCCAATGGATTTCCCGAAAGCGTTCCCGCCTGATACATCGGTCCGAGTGGCGCGACCAGTTGCATGATCTTCCTCTTCCCGCCGTATGCTCCGACGGGTAGCCCGCCGCCGACGACTTTGCCCATTGTGGTCAGGTCAGGCTCGATGTTGTACAAAGTCTGTGCGCCGCCCTTGTGGACACGGAAACCTGTCATCACTTCATCGAAGGTCAAGACCGCGCCGTAATCGGTTGATAATTTTCGCAAGCCTTCAAGGAAGCCGGGCAAGGGAGGCACAACCCCCATGTTCCCAGCCGCAGGTGCGACGATACTGCCCGCGATCTGTTCGGGGAATTTCTTGAACAGGGCTTCGACAGATTCAAGGTGATTGAACTGTGCAACAAGCGTATCCGAAGCGACTGTGCTTGGCACACCGGGCGAATCGGGCAAACCCAATGTCGCCACGCCCGAACCAGCCTGCACCAACAACATGTCCGCCTGACCGTGATAACAGCCATAGAATTCCCGCAAGTTGTCTAATGCCCGTCTTTGGCGCTCATTGCCCATGCTTATCAATGCGCCAAAAAAGATCACGGCGCAGCCATGCGCTGGAGAGGCTCGACAATCCTTTGCATGGGGCGCCAGCGCAATCCCGCTGACCTGTCCAACACCGCCGGAAGACCCAGTCTTGCAAGCGTACCAGTCAGCAGACGCATGGTGGTGACTGAATTCCCGCAATCCAGTGTTTTGACGGGTGAGCGCCAACTGGCAGGCCCGCATCCATTTACCGACAGGAGATTACCATCAAGAGACAGTCCACACTGACCGCCGAGATGTTACGGAGCAGGGCACGCATTACTCCGGTGTTGAAAAAATTCCCCGCCTGGCTTTCAACCTCGGTCAGCGCCCCAAAAGGCGGTACGAGGCGAAAGGGATTTGTCGCCAGGCAGGGTGGTTTCACCGCACGAGGGCCGTCTGGGAGTGATGGTGAATTTCATGATAGCGTGTTTAAAAAGGCGCGCAGAACGCGGATGAAGCGCGCCGGCCGCTCGACATGGATGGTGTGACCGGCCCAACGAATGATCAACGTCCGCGCCCTGGGAATGCGGGCGGCGGTGCCGCGCAGGGCGGCAGCGTATTTTTCGTCCAGGCTTCCAGCCAGGAGTAAGGTGGGCATTGTCAGTTCACGCAGGCGTTCGCCCAAATATGGTTGGCGGCCAGGGCTTAGTTCGCGGATTATTTTCGCTATCCAGGCAGGCTGATTGTTTTGCCGGGATTGTTTGATACGTTCCAGCAGCGCAGGCTGGTAGTGCAGGGAGCGAAAAAGCGAAAGGTTGTACCATTCATCAACGAAGGCGGCCAGACCGCCGGAATGGATGGCGTCTGCGCGGCAGGCGTCCGCCGCGGCGCGTTCTTGCCTGGATGATTCGTCTGAGATGCCGGGACTGGTCGATTCCAGGATCAGGGCGCGGACGAGTTCGGGGTACCGGAGGGAAAAATACAGGGCAACGCGCCCGCCCAGCGAGTAACCGGTCAGGATTGAGGGACGAGCACCGGGTTGAGCCAGTGTATGGTGTAAACCATCAGCCAGCGAGTCGTAGTGGAGCGGGACATCAGGTGCGAGATCCGTGTTTGCGCCGTGTCCAGGTAAATCGGGAAGGAAGCAGTGGTACGCGTCCGCAAAGTGGGCGGCGACGGTTTCCCACTCAGCGCCGCGTCCCAGAAGGCCGTGCAAAAAGACGAGAGGCGGCTGGCGCGGGTCGCCCAGCGTGAGACAGGGCCAGGGCTTTTGAACATTCATACGAGGGGGCGGTCGAGTGCGATGGCCACACGGCGCATGCTTTCAATGAAATACGGCAGGTTGTCCAGGCTGACGGCCTGGTCGGCGTCTACGAGGGCGCTGGCCGGGTCGGGATGAACTTCGACGAGCAGGCCGTCTGCTCCAGCGGCGATGGCGGCCCGGGCGGCGGGCAACACCAGGGCGGTGCGGCCGGTGGCGTGGCTGGGGTCGCCCAATACAGGAAAGGGGCTGATCTGTTTGACCAGAGCAATGGCATTCGTGTCCAGCGTGTTGCGTGTGGCTGTCTCGAAGGTGCGGATGCCGCGTTCGCAGAGCATGATGCGCTCGTTACCCCGCTTGGCAATGTGTTCGGCGGCCAGTAACCATTCCTGAACGGTGGACATGAAGCCGCGCTTGAGCAGTATGGGTTTGTCGGTTTCGCCGACGGCCCATAGCAGCGGGTAATGTTGCATGTTACGGCTGCCAATCTGGAGGATGTCAGCATATTCGGTCACCCGAGCCAATTCTTCCACGCCCAGGGCTTCGGTGATGGCCAGCAGGCCGAATTCGTCTGCAACCTGGCGCAGGATTTTCAGTCCTTCCAGCCCCAATCCCTGGAATGAATCTGGCGATGTGCGCGGTTTGAATGCCCCGCCGCGCAGGATGCGAATGCCCTGACGGCGAAGCTCCTCGGCGGTAGCGCGCGTTTGTTCGTAACTTTCCACGGCGCAGGGCCCCGCCATCATTATGACCGCCTCGCCGCCAATGACAAGATCGGGCGCTAGATGGAAAGGGCGGGTGCTGGCCGGAGTGGGGAACATTTCTTGTCGTGTTGCAGTGGATGCCATAATTCAGTCGATTCTACAGTCAGGTCTGGATTTCATTCCGCAGGTTACGGATGACACTGCGCTGGATCTTGCCAGAGGCCGTGTGCGGCAGTTCGGGCAAAATGCGCCATAGGCGCGGCAGTTTGTAGCCCGCCAGGCGCTGGCGGCAGAAGTCTTTAAGTTCGCCGCTCTGGACTTCGGCTCCGGGATGCAGCACTATCGCCGCGGCGACGCATTGCCCCCAGATTTCATCTTCCACACCGACCACGCATGCCTCGCGCACAGATGGGTGCTCCAGCAGCGTTCGCTCCACTTCAGCGGGATAGACGTTTTCGCCACCAGAAATGATCAGGTCGGCCCGGCGCTCGAGGACCCACAGGTCGTTGTCAGCATCCAGAAAACCCAGGTCTCCGGTGTGGAGCGCGCCGCCACGCAGGGCGTGGGATGTAGCTTCAGGTTGTTGGTAGTACTCACGCATGATAGTTGGCCCAACGACCACGATTTCGCCGATTTCTCCGGGAGGTAGTTCGCGGCCCTGTTCGTCCTCGATGGTGACGCGGGTGAACATCAGCGGTCTGCCCACACTGCCCGGTTTGTGGCGCACCTGTTCTGGCGTCGACGTTGCAATTTGCGAGGCGGCCTCGGTCAGGCCGTAGGTCAGGGCTACCGGTAGATCAAGTTCCTGCGCCTGTTCCAGTAATTTTGGCATCGCCGCCGCGCCGCCCAGCAGAATCAGCCGCAAAGATCGGGGAAATGATCGGCGGTGGTCCAGAATCCGCTGGAGCATGGTAGGGACGAGGGATACCAGCGTAACGGCGTGCTTTTCTATATCAGCCAGCATGGTTTGTGCGTCGAATTTTTCCACCGACGGGATCACCACGGTTGTGCCGTACAGACAGCAGCGCAGCGGAATCGCCAGTCCGCCGACGTGGTAGAGCGGGATGGTCAGCAGCCAGCGGTCGTTAGGGAGCGTGCCCAATCGGAAAGCGGAGGACAGCGCGCTCCAGAAATAGTTGCCGAGCGTTTGCAGCGCGCCTTTGGGGCGGCCAGTGGTGCCCGATGTGTAAATGATAGCTACAGGCGCGCTTAAGTCGAAGGGGCGTGACGGAACAGTCGCAGGGGCGGGTAAACTGTCTAGCGCGAGGGACAGGCTGCGGGGCGTCTGGATGCCGTCGGCTTGTGCGGCGCTGGAGTCGTCGTGCAGAATCCAGCCGCTTTCGGAGTGTTCCACCTGCCAGCGTAGCTCATCCGCTGTAAGACGCAGGTTGAGCGGCACGAGCACTGCGCCGAGCCGAATCAGCGCGTGAATTAACATAATGAATTCCGGGCCGTTGGGCAGAACGGTGGCCACGCGTTGACCCGCTTTCACACCCACCGCGCGCAATTGCCCTGCCAGCCTGCCGACCTGCTCATCCAGTTCGGCGTATGTCCAGGACTGACCGCGGTGAATCAGCGCCAAATGCATTGGGGATGCCTGTGCGCGGTAGGTCAGCCAGTCGGTTTTCGGAAAGGGAACGGAAGATTGCATGGTTTCGGTAAAATGATTGAAGATAGAACACGGATTTGGCGGATGCGGCGGATTTTTGGAAAAGGATCAGTGTTAATCCGCCTAATCAGCATCGGCCCCGTTCCATTTCTGTTTATGGTCTGCGCGGGTATTCTCTATAGCGCGGTTTGCGCTTATTTAAATAGGCATCCTTGCCTTCCAGTCCTTCCTCGGACATGTAAAATAGCATCGTCGCGTCGCCCGCCAGCGCTTGCAGTCCAGCCTGACCGTCCATATCGGCGTTCATGGCCCCCTTTAAGAAACGAATGGCAACCGGGCTTTTTTCGAGAATTTCATCCGCCCATGCTATGCCTTCTAATTCCAGTTCGTCCAGCGGTACAACCTTGTTGACCAGCCCCATCGCGAGGGCTTCCTGCGCGCCGTACTGGCGGCAAAGGTACCAGATTTCACGGGCCTTCTTTTGCCCGACGATGCGCGCCAGTGTGGACGAGCCAAAACCCGCGTCGAAACTGCCCACCTTTGGGCCAGTTTGCCCAAAACTCGCGTTTTCTGCGGCGATAGTCAGATCGCAGATGACGTGCAACACGTGCCCGCCGCCGATGGCGTAGCCCGCCACCAGCGCGATGACTGGCTTGGGCATCGTGCGGATGATACGCTGGAGTTCCAACACATTCAGGCGCGGCATCTCGAAACCGCCCTCATAGCCGCCATGCCCGCGCACCGTTTGGTCGCCCCCAGAACAAAAGGCCCACTTGCCGTCTTTGGGCGAGGGGCCGTTACCCGTCAACAGCACCACGCCAATTTTGGTATCCATCCAGGCCTCGCGGAAGGCCTCGATCATCTCGTCAATCGTCTGCGGGCGGAAAGCGTTACGCACTTCCGGGCGGTTGAAGGCGATGCGGGCAATGCCGTTTGCCTTGTGGTAAGTAATGTCGGTGTACTTTTTTACTTCAACCCATTCAATCATAGTTTCTCCTGCTTATTTCCCCTGTTCCGTATCAGGGAAGGGGGAGTAGGTCCGTCCTACGTGTTGGATGATTTCTGTGCGGACCTGTTCGCCGCGCGCCGAATCGGTGTGAATGTTCAAAATGTGGCTTTTTTCTGCCCTAATTGACCGCTTCAAAGCCGCACCCAAATTCTGCATTCCGTTTACCAGCCAGTATTCTGCTCCGAACATTTCCACTGCGGGCGCAAAATCCAGGCCGTGCGATGCCAGCAACAATTCCGTGAAGGGTGGGTCAAATTGCGCGGCTGGCAGGCGTCGGAAAATCCCCCCGCCGTCGTTGTGGATCAGCACGATCGTAGCCCGCACGCCGGGGTCCTTGAGCGCCAGCAGACTGTTCAGATCGTGATAGAACGAAAGGTCACCTGTCACCAGCACAAGCGGCCCCTTGCTTCCGGCGGCAATCCCCAGCGCGGACGAGATCGTCCCGTCAATTCCGCTTGCGCCGCGATTAGCGAATATTCGCAGTGTAGCTGGGCGTGGGCGGACGAATTGATCCAGATGGCGGATGGGCAGGCTGTTGCCGACATACAACAGCGTGCCATCTGGCAGGTTTTCCACCACCTCGGCCAACACCGCGCCTTCGAATTCTGCCCGCCTGCGGACTTCGGCTACAGCATCCCAGACGGCGGCATCAGCGCGCAACCAGGATTTTAGAAAAGCGGATTCCCGCTGAGGAGTGAGCCGCTCATCCACCTGCCGTAAAATTTCTGTCGAGTCAACGTGGATAACCTCGTTGAGCACGAACATATCATCTGCCCAGCGCCTGGAAGCACCGATGGCAATCTGCCGGGTTCGCACTCGCAACTGGGCGAGATAACCTCCCAGCGCCGCGGATACAGGCAAATCACCAAAGCGTAGCACCAGTTCAGGTACGGGGAGATTTTTCGTCCAAGTTTCCGACGACAGAAACGTTTCATATCCGCCCAGCACCAGCGAACTGCCTGCCTGCGCTCCAAACCGCACGCCCGAGAGCGAATCCGCCAGCACGGGGAAACCTGTTTTTTCTGCCAGCTGGACCACTTCTGCGGGAAACCCGCCGCCGGGGCAGCGCGGCCCGCACACGATCAACCCGCACCGGGTGGATTGAATCTGATCTGCCAGCCTGCTGATCTGTTGCTGAGTGGGAGATAACCATCCGGTTTGGATCTGCACAAAGGGCGCGCCATTTGACCGTCCCTCCAGGGGCGGGGCGGCTCCATTGGGCATTTCGGGCGGCAAGTCGCCCGGCACGGGGGTCGGCTCCAACGGTTTGCGGAAGGGAAAGTTGAGATGCACGGGGCCGGGAGCCCCATTCAAGCCGAGGGAAGCAGCCACGGCCCGGTCGGCCATTGTCCGCAGGGACGAGAGCAGATGCGCCGATGGATTTGCTTCCGGGCTGGGGACCTGCACAAACCAGCGAACGTAATCCCCGTAGAGCTTGAGCTGGTCAATCGTCTGGTTCGAGCCGCTGTGCTGTAGTTCGAGAGGGCGATCGGCGGTCAGCACGAGCATGGGAATCTCGCTCTGGCTGGCTTCGATGATCGCAGGCAGGAAGTTTGCCGCCGCCGTACCGGAAGTACAAACCAGCGCCGCCGGGCGACGGCTGGTTTGCCCCAACCCGAGGGTAAAAAAGGCTGCTCCGCGTTCATCGAGCAGGGAGTAAACTTTTATCTCTGGCCGGTTTGCAAATGCAAACGCCAGCGGCATGGAACGCGATCCCGGTGCGATGCAGGCAGCGGTCACACCTGCCCGAACGAGTTCATCCACAAAGATATTAGACCAGAGTTCGTTGCGATTGGCGTATTTCATCTGTTGTTATCCGGCCAGGGCCTCCATCAGCGGTTGGAATTTAAGTTCGGTTTCCTGCCATTCCCGCATCGGGTCGGAGCCGTCCACGATTCCCGCGCCAGCATAGAGGAGCGCCTTGTTGCCGTCACACAGCGCCGAGCGGATGGCCACGGCAAATAAACCATTCCCTTCAGCATCCAGCCAACCGATGGGAGCGGCATACCAGCCGCGTGTCACCGGCTCGTTGTGAAGGATAAAATCCAATGCAGATTGGCGCGGCACGCCGCCGAGCGCCGGGGTTGGGTGCAAGGCCGAGATCACGTCATGGATGTCATGTCCATCTGCCAACACGCCTTGAACAGGCGTTTCCAGGTGCTGGATGTTTGCCAGTCGCCGGATTTTGGGGATACTCCCAAGTTCCAACCTAACGGTCATGGGTTCAAGCACCCCGCGAATGGCTTCCACGACCAGGGCGTGCTCATGGCGATCTTTCGGGCTATTCAGCAATGCTTCAGCCAGGGCGTCTATCTCGATGGGCGAAGTACCGCTTGCGATGGAACCTGCCAGGGCAACGCTGTATACGTGTGGCTTTTCCACGCGGGCGAGCAGTTCCGGGGTGGCGCCAAAGAAGGCCCGCCCAGGCCGCGGGGAGAACAGGAAGCGGTAGGTCTGCAGGTAGCGCTGGTTAAGTCTCTTCAGTGCGGACAGCGGATCAATTGACATATCAAACTGTGCCGCTCGTGTTCGCGCCAGTACAACTTTTTGCATTTCCCCCGCGCGGATGAAACGGACAGCCTGCTCCACGATCGTTTGCCACTGCAAGAAACTGATCTGGTCGTTCGCTTCGAGCAAACATGGGTGAGGACTAACAGGCTGTGGATGAAGAGCGCGCGCCTCAGCCTCCAGCATAGTGCGTAAGGCCTCGGGCTGCTCATCAGGGCCAAGCCAATGGTTGACCGTGAGCCACGTCTCGTTGTTCAGGCGAGTGGCCTGGATGCGCGGCAGAATGAAATCAGCAGGGGAAAAATCAGTCCATGGTTCGGCAGCAGGAACAGTGGAGAAACCAAATCCACCAAACAGGCGTGGTGGAAAGGTTGGAGTGGGCGGCTCATTCAGGTCCGTCACGTTGGACAGTAGCCCAGCCGCTTTCTGGCGGATAATGTCGAATCGCTCCGACCCGTCAGCGGTTACCCTCGCTTCACATCCGATCCCGGCCCAGACCTGGGCGTTATCTGGCTCTGCCCAAAAAAACAGCGATGTGTTCCGAGCCTTAAGGATGTCAAAGAGGGCGAGGTCGTCGCGGCGGAGATGATAGCGGGCGAGTCGGCCCGAAGCGAACAGTGTGGGCATTGCTGGCTCACTGCTCCTGGCTGATCTGCCGGATACGCTCCTCCGACACACCGATGCTGCGCAACAGCATGGTTTGCAGGGTAGGCAACATATGCTCCGGATCCGGCTGGCCGGTCTGCACCCAACGGATGACAACATCGTAAAGCGCGCCCATCCAGATATGGGCGGCAGTCTCAGCATCGAGGGGAGAAATCTCTCCCTCGGCAATGGCCCGTTCGATATGTACCTGGATGATGCGCGCAAATCTATCGTTGATTTGCTGGCGTTTGCTTTCGAAGGACTCGCCCAGCCCAACAGCCTGGATCAGGAATATTTTCGCCAAAGATCGGTAACTCTTAAATGTTTCAAAGCACACCTGCAACGCGGCCTGCACTCGCCGCACACCACCAGATTGGGTTTCCAGCACATTTTGGAGACGCTTTTCGAGCAGGGCGGCGAACTCATCCACGAGCGCAAGAAAAATGTCCTCTTTACTGGGAAAATGAAAGTAAATTGATCCTTTGGAAGTGTGCGAAACATCCACGATTTCATCAACGCGGGTGTTGTGGTAGCCTTTGCTGGCAAATACCTGGATGGCTGCTTCAAGAATGCGCCGGCGTGTAGATTGCGTTTTCTCGTCCATCACTTATATCTCCTCAAGATTTCTTTAGACCGACTGGTCAGTCTACAGTGTATCATCGGTATTTGAACCGGTCAAGAATTGCCTCTGGAGTTCCAAAATGAAAGCAGAATGATAACTATACTTGTTCGTAGCAATGGGGTTTTGGCAGTATAATCTTCCCAATTGAATATCACAACCTTCGGGGCAAGGTGAGTCCGGCAATCCTTCGGTAATTCTTGTGAACGCCGGGCAATTCCTGATCGGTGGTATAGCCCACGAGCGGGTTGCTTATGATGGTAACCTGCATGATCCGGTGGAACTCCGGGGCCGACCGTATAGTCGGGATTGAAAGAAGGTCCGCAACAGCATGCTGTCCGGTTGAACAACCTTGGATGGCGGTTTTGTTTTGCTGTTCTATACCCCGAACAACTTTGTACTTGTTCGGGGTATTTTGGTGAACACGGAGACCGTTTGGTCATCCGCCTGTTTACGTTCATTCCTGCCTCGAAGGTGCGACTCTGGGAGTCGCCGTTCCTTCGAGGCCTATTGTTTATGATGAATACTGCCGCCCATATTATCCACATGCGCCGCGCATTGGCGCTCGCCCGGCTAGCCGAGGGGTGCACCAGCCCCAACCCCACGGTAGGCGCTGTCATTGTCAAAGATGGGTGCGTCGTCGGCGAAGGCTATCACCACCGGGCAGGTGAGCCGCACGCGGAGATCGAAGCATTGCGTGCTGCCGGCGACTGCGCACGCGGCGCGACAATGTACGTCACGCTCGAGCCGTGCGCGCATTACGGGCGCACCCCGCCCTGCACCAATGCGCTCATCGTTGCCGGTATCGACGAGGTATATTACGCCATCAGCGATCCCAACCCGCGCGTCAACGGCAAGGGCCGCGCCCAACTCGAAGCCGCCGGGGTCGTCGTGCATCGCGGCCCGTGCGAAGACGAAGCGCGCGAACTTAACCGACCTTTCTTCAAGCACGTGTCGACCGGACGGCCCTTAGTCACCGCCAAGTTTGCCATGAGCCTCGACGGCAAGATCGCTACCCGCACCGGCGACTCGCGCTGGATCACCAACAAGGCCTCGCGCCAGCGGGCGCATGAACTGCGCAACGTCACCGACGCGATCATTGTCGGCGCGGGAACGGTACTCGCCGACGATCCGCGACTCACCACACGGTTACCGCCTCTCTCGCTACAAAGGAGAGGGAGTAGGGGAGAGAGCCCCGCCGACGTTCGCCATCCGCTACGGATCGTCGCAGACAGCCGGGGCCGTGTGCCGCTCTCAGCATGTGTCTTCGACCCCGCCCTTCCCGGCCAGACGGTACTGGCGACGACGGCTGCTGCTTCCCCTGCTCACCGCGCCGAACTCGTTGCGCGCGGCGTGGAAGTGTGGACTCTGCCCGCCGACGCGCAGGAGCGTGTCGGTCTCCCGGCACTGCTGGACGAAATCGGGCGACGCGGGATGCTCACGTTGCTGGTCGAGGGCGGGAGTGAATTGCTTGGCGCGTTCCTTGCTGAGAAGTTGGTAGATCGGGCGTGGGTCTTTATCGCCCCTCTCATCATTGGAGGCCGGGACGCACCGGGGCCGGTGGGCGGATTGGGGATCGAGACATTGGCGCAGGCGATTCGTTTGTGCCGCTTGCAAGTCGAAATGCTGGACAATAACCCTTCGGCTGAATCACCTAGGCTTCTGGCGCAGGCAGGACAAGATCTGTGGATTCAAGCCGATATCGAGTACTCGGAGGAAAACCAATGTTTACAGGAATCGTAGAAGAAATGGGGGTCATGCAATCATTATCAGAGGTTGCGGGCGGATGGTCACTTACCGTGAAGGCTCAGACCGTGCTGGGGGACACGCGTTTGGGCGACAGCCTCGCCATCAACGGTACATGCCTTACCGTCACCGCGCTCACCGCCGACACGTTCACCGTCGGCCTGTCGCCGGAGACTCTGCGACGCACCGATCTGGGCGATCTGCACCCCGGCGATGGCGTGAATCTTGAGCGCTCACTCGCGGCGGATGGACGCATTGGCGGCCACTTCGCGCAGGGCCATGTGGACGGCACGGGCGTGGTGCGTGACTTCCGGCCCGAAGGCGATTCGCTATGGGTCACCGTCGAGGCCGCACCCGATCTGTTGCGCTACATCGTCCCCAAAGGCTACATCGCTGTGGATGGCGTGAGCCTGACGGTGGTGGACGTCTTCCCCGATGCATTCACGTTCATGCTCGTGGCTTACACTCAACAGCACATCATCCTGCCCCGTAAGCCGGTGGGCAGTCGGGTGAATCTGGAAGTGGATATTCTCGGTAAGTACGTCGAGAAGTTTATCGGAGAGGTGAACTATGCCGCTCGCCAGAATTGAAGACGCGCTGGCCGATTTCCGCGCCGGCAAGTTTGTGATCATCGTGGACGCCGAAGACCGCGAGAACGAGGGCGACCTGGCTATTGCCGCCGAGTTCGCCACGCCCCAGGCCATCACCTTCATGGCCCGTGAAGGCCGGGGGCTGATCTGCCTGGCAATGACCGGGGAGCGGCTCGACGAACTGCGCATCCCGATGATGGTGCCGCCTGACGCGAACACTGCCCGCTTTCGCACCGCCTTCACCGTCTCGGTGGAAGCGCGGCAAGGCGTGACTACCGGTATCTCGGCCTTTGACCGCGCGGCGACCATCCGCGCCCTGATCGACCCCGCCATTCACTCCGAAGACATCGCCCGTCCCGGGCACATCTTCCCGTTGCGCGCAACCGAAGGCGGGGTGCTGGTACGCGCTGGGCAAACGGAGGCGTCGCTGGATTTGGCCCGGCTGGCGGGCCTGTATCCGGCCGCGGCCATCTGTGAAATCATGAACGATGACGGCACGATGGCCCGGCTGCCCGAACTGGAGTTGTTCGCTGCCCGGAATGGAATCAAGATTATTTCCATTGCCGATCTGATCGCTTACCGCTACCACACAGAGACAATCTTCTGCCGCGTGTCCGAGGCGGCGATGCCCACCGCATACGGCAACTTTCGCGTAATGGCTTACGAAAGCATGCTCAACGGCGAGTATCACCTGGCCTTGACAATGGGAGAGCCAAGCGGAGGGCCGCCGCTGGTGCGCTTGCACTCGGAATGCCTGACAGGTGATGCGTTCGACTCGCAACGGTGCGACTGCGGCGCGCAGTTGGCTGAGTCCCAGCGGCGCATTGCCGCCGATGGATGCGGGGCTATCCTCTACCTGCGGCAGGAGGGGCGCGGCATCGGCCTGCTCAACAAGCTGCGGGCATACGAACTGCAGGATCAGGGACTGGATACGGTGGAAGCCAATCATCAACTCGGCTTTCCCGCCGATGCTCGCGACTACGGGGTGGCGGCCCAGATCCTGCGCGACCTCGGCCTGAACCGCGTGCGCCTGCTGACCAATAACCCGGCCAAAGTCGCCGCGCTGGCGCGCAACGGGATTGCTGTGATCGAACGTGTGCCGCTGGTAATCCCACCGACCAAAGCCAACGGGCATTATCTGGCGACCAAGCGCGAGAAACTGGGACATCTGCTGCCGCAGAATTTCTGAGAGGACACTATGGGAAAAATCTTTGAAGGCAACCTGATTGGTACCGGCTTGAAGTTTGGCATCGTCGTCTCGCGCTTCAACGACACCATTGGCAACGAACTATTGCGGGGCGCACAGGATGCACTGATCCGACATGGTGTTGCCGCCGAGGATGTTGACATCGCCTGGGTGCCGGGCGTGTTTGAAATACCTCTGGTTGCGAAGCGGATGGTGGGCCGCGGGAGTGCTCCAGCGGATCGCCCTTACTATAATGCCGTTATCTGCCTCGGCGTCGTCATTCGGGGAGCGACGGCCCACTTCGATTTCGTAGCAGGGCAGGCCGCCAGCGGCATCGCCTCGGGAGCGCTAGCTACGGGTGTGCCAATAGTGTTCGGCGTGTTGACCACAGAGAACATTGAGCAGGCCGTCGAACGCGCGGGGACGAAAGCCGGGAATAAAGGCGCGGAGGCGGCGATGGCGGCCATTGAGATGGCAAATCTGTTGCAGACGATAGCCGCCGAATGAACACAGAGCCGACCTTGCGACTCATCCTCATCCGTCACGGCGAAACGGATTGGAGCCGAGATGGTCGCTTCTGCGGCCGCTCCGACCCGCCGCTGAACGAGACTGGAATCCGACAGGCCCAGAGGCTGGCAGAACGGTTGCAGAAAAAGAACCTCGTCACTGGCTATACCAGCCCTGCCCGGCGTGCCTGCCAGACCGCGGATACGCTTCGCGGCGCCCCGCCTCTGGGTGCTATTTTTGTGAGGCGGAACGAATTGCGGGAACAGGATTTCGGCGAATGGGAAGGTCGCCGGCCGGAGGACGTGGCTGGGTCGGCCCCCGCGCTATGGGCCGACTGGCAGTCTGGCAAGGTAGTCGCACCGCCCGACGGTGAGTCCCTGTCTGCCGTAGCCGAGCGCGCTCTGAGCTGGGTGAGCGAGGTTTCTTTTTCTCACAGGGGTGGGACGGTGGCGGCGGTAGCCCACGGCGGCGTGTTACAAGCGATGCTGTGCGGATTGCTTGGCACACCCCTGCGCCCCCTCTGGCCATATCGCCTAGCCACCGCAGGCATGGCCGAGGTTTGGTTGTATCCTGCCGGTGCAGTGTTAGTATCTTTGAACGATCCCAATCAATGATAAGGGCTTAACAAGTGAGATCATCATCCATCACATCATTCCATCCTACTCTTCAAGAAACGCTTGATCGTATCCTCGTCGGCGAACCGCTATCACACGCCGAAGTGCATGCGCTGATTGAAGCGGACAACACTGAACTCCCTGCGTTGTGTGTTGCCGCCAAAACCCTGCGAGAGCGTTATAAACCATACCCTGTTACTTACTCGCGCAAGGTGTTCATCCCGCTGACCGCGCTCTGCCGCGACAAGTGCGGCTGCTACATCTTGGTCAAATTCTCCGGCGACCCTGCTGCCCGCACACTCGAGCAGGCCGTCGAATGCGCCGGGAATAAAGGCGCAAAGGCGGCGCTGGCGGCCATTGAAATGGCGAACTTATTGCCGATGATGGAAGCCTGAAATGCCAATGAACCGGGATATCATTTTCTATACCTTGGTGTGCTCCATCTTTTTACAAACAGCAGCGGCGGTGCTGGTCCTGCGCCTGGCATGGCTCACCCGCACGTGGTCGGCATGGGTGCTCATCGCCTTGGTACTCGGGCTGATGACGGTGCGCCGGGCAGTCACTCTGATCGGATTGTATGTGCCGGAAGTGGATGCCACTTTTCGCGGCCTGCTGGCGGAGGGAATTGCGCTGGCGATTTCGATCCTGCTGCTGCTGGCAATCGTCAGTGTAGGGCGATTGATCAAGCAACTGCAAGCCGAGCGGCAGGCGGCTGAGGGACAAGCCAAAGCGCTGGCCATGCGCACACGCCAGCTTTCGACACTGTATGCGATTGACCGGGTAGTGGCGCATTCCCTGAATCGCGACGAGATCCTCAATCGTTCATTAGAGTCCGTGATGCAGATGCTTGAAATCGAGTCCGCCAGCATTTTGTTGCTGGAGCCTGATGGTGAGACCTTGACCGTGCGGGCACACCAAGGCCTTCCAGAGGGGCACGTTCACAGCGTGAGTCAGGTCAAAGTCGGCGAAGGCCTGGCAGGCCAGGCGGTGGCTCAGGGTACCCCAATTACTGTGGGTGTCAACGCCGATGCTTCCGAGCGGATGGCCCCCTTCGTGATGCGCGAGGGGTTTAAATCCATGGCCAGCACCCCACTTGTCTCCCAGGGACGTCCTGTCGGCGCGTTGAACCTTGGGTGCCGCGCGCCGCGGAAATTCTCGCAAGAGACTCTGGATTTTTTGGTCTCCCTTGGCCAACAGCTTGGTGCCGCGGTGGACAACGCTTCGCTCTACGAGGCGGAACAGGCCCGCCGCAGGGAACTGGATACGTTGCTCGAAGTAACGCGCGCGCTGGGAAGCAGCCTTGACTTGCAAACGGTCGCCACTGCTGTGACCCAGGCCACACACAGGATTCTTTCCGTCGAACGCTGCGCTGTCTTTTTATGGGATGAGACCGCTCAAGAACTGGTACCTGTACTGCCTACTCCAGGTGCAGGCGTGACTCTTCGCCTACCGCCTGCCGTTCAGCCCCAGTTTGTCGCGCTGCGCATCTCGTCGCATAATGCGCCACTGATTATGGAGAGGTTGCTCACGGGCCAGCCGGTAGTTGTGGGCGAGGTCGCAACCAGCTCGTTCATCCCCGCCGAATGGGTCAAGTCCTTTGGCATTCAATCGGCGTTAGCGGTGCCTTTGTTTGCCCAGGAGCATTTCGTCGGCGGCCTGTATGCCGATTACACTTCATGTGCCCACCAGTTCACTTCGCACGAGGTTGATGTCGTCCTCGCTATCGCCGGGCAGGCCGCGCTGGCTCTGCAAAATGCGCGGTTGTTCGAGACGCTGACCGCCGAAAAACGCCGCCTCGAGTTGCTTTACGACCTTAGCCAAGGTCTGACCACCAGCCTTGACGCCCGCGAGGTGGCCGTTCGGGCGCTTGACCTGACGACCTCGGCGCTGGGGACGTTCAAAGGAGAACTGTTTGTACAAGAACGGGACAATGATCGCCTGCGTCTTATCGCCCTTTCCGGCTTCGATGCAGAGTCGGTGGAAGCGCTGGACCGGCAAATTAACCTGCGGGTAGGACAAGGATTAGCAGGTTACACAGCCTGCGTCCGCACGCTGACTGTTGTGCCTGAGGTGACGCACGATAATCATTGGCGGTCAGTACCAGGCGTGGACGATCGCGTGTGTTCGGCGGCCTCCCTCCCCTTGGTAGCCGGGGACGAGCTGGTGGGGGTTATCAATCTGTTGAGCGATCGAGAGAATTTCTTTCGCCAGCACGACTTCCCCATATTGAGCGCAGTGGCTGTGCCGATAGCGCTGGCACTGCAGAATGCACGGCTGTTTGAGGCGAGCGCAAACCAGAACCGGCGATTGCGTCGCCTTTATGAATTGGCGGCCCTGTTAACCGGCGATCCGCAGACTGTGTTTGACCAAGTGGCCGGGATTACCGCGGAACTTGTTGATGCCCCGATGGTGACTATTGAGAAGGTTGACCGAGATCACTTGGTAGTAATGGCAATGTGGGTGGAGGGACAAATCCGGCGTGAGGGCGTCTTTCCTCTCGCCGGGACTCCATGCGAAAAGGTGACAAGCGCCCGGGAACCGTGCCGCTTCAACCTGGTTATCGAGTGTTTCCCAGACGATATCTTCCTGCAAGAGCATCGTATACAGGCTTACATTGGCGTTCCCCTCCTGGACAGCCGGGGGCAGGTTGTGGGTGTATTACAGGCGATGGACATCCGTGAACGCGCCTTTACCGATGATGACGAGCATTTCTTGGAAATCCTCGGCCAGCGCGTAGGGGCCGAACTGGAACGGCAGCGCGAATTGGAAGAGAAAGAGCAACTGTTCGCTGAGACACGACGCCGTGCGAATGAATTTGCCGCACTGTACGACATCTCCCGCGACCTCGCTGGCGCGTGGGATCTGTCGGCGCTTTTGCAAACGATCGTCGAACGCGCGGCCAGGCTCCTGGCAGCACCCGGCGGCGGCATTTATCTGTATGACGCGGCGCGCGGCGACTTACAACTCGTCGTCACCCAAGGCCTGCCGATTGCCCCCGGCGTGCGGCTGCGGGTGGGCGAAGGCTTGGCCGGCCGCGTGGTGCAAACCTGCCAGCCGCTGATCGTCGATGATTATCGAACCTGGGAGCACCGCTCGCCGCAGTACGAGGGGATACCGTTCACCGCGATCATGCAGGTGCCCATGCTGTATGCTGGGGAACTGATCGGGGTCCTGGCGGTTCACGAAATCGGCCCACACACACAAACTGGGGGGGCACGCAAATTCACCGAGGCGGATGCCCGCCTGCTGGCCCTGGTTGCGGCTCAGGCTGCAAGCGCGGTGCGTAACGCGCGGCTGTTTGAAGAGACCGGCCGCCGCCTGGAACATATCACAGCCCTGCACGCGGTTGACATGGCTATCACTGCTAGCCACGATTTGCCTCTAACGCTAGACGTCCTGCTCAATAACGTCACAGCCCATCTAGGTGTGGATGCTGCCAGCATACTGCTGCTCAATGCCCATGCGCAGACGCTCGAATACGCCGCCGGGCGCGGCTTCCGGACCACCGCGCTCCAAAACACGCATCTCCGGTTGGGGGAAGGCAGCGCCGGCCGGGCCGCGCTGGAACGGCGGATGGTCGGCATCCCCGATCTGCGCCAGCGCCCGACAGGCTCCCTGCGTTCCCCGTCGTTTGCAGGGGAAGCCTTCGTCTCCGCTTATGCCGCGCCGCTCATCGCCAAAGGCCAGGTCCAAGGTGTGATGGAAATCTTCCACCGCGCTCCGCTCCAGCCTGACCGCGAGTGGCTCGAGTTTCTCGAGACCCTGGCCGGGCAAGCGGCCATCGCTATCGAAAATGCAGAACTGTTCGATTGCCTGCAGCGCTCGAACGTCGAATTAACTCTGGCCTACGACGCCACTATCGAGGGTTGGTCGCGCGCCCTCGACTTGCGCGAACACGAGACTGAACGCCACACCCAGCGTGTCACTGAGATGGCCCTGAAACTGGCTCGCGCAATGGGTTTCAGCGAGTCCGAACTGGTGCACATTCGTCGGGGTGCGTTGCTGCACGATATCGGCAAGATGGGCGTGCCCGATTCAATCCTGCTCAAGCCCGACAAGCTCACCGACGGAGAATGGGAGATCATGCGCCAGCACCCGCAGCATGCCCGCGATATGCTCTTGCCCATTGCTTACCTGCGCCCCGCACTCGACATTCCTTACTGTCATCACGAGAAATGGGACGGCACGGGCTATCCGCGGGGCTTGAAGGGTGATGAGATTCCGCTGGCAGCCCGCATCTTTGCCATCACGGACGTGTGGGATGCGCTGCGCTCCGACCGACCCTATCGCTCCGCCTGGCCGGAGGAGAAAGTACGCGAGTATATCTACGGGCAGGCAGGCAAACAGTTTGATCCTCAGGTGGTGGACGTGTTCTTCGAGATGACTGGCGAGGGCAATCCCACGTAGAAGGGATGCAGAACGTGAGCAATTTGCCTTGCTCCTTAAAGTTATCTCTGCGCCGGGCTGCCGTCAGTGCTCTTCTGCTGCTGGCAGCCCACGCTCCGATGACCTGCTGGAGGTCGCGCCTCATTTCACCAGCCTATCGGCTGAGTAAACCTTAAAACAATACTAAATGCATTGACCGGTCGAATTCGATATCTTGAATCTCCAGGAAGTACCTGGTCTCAACGAGCTCGGCCTACAATCCTTTGAAGCCATTCAGAGATGGTTTACGGTGGTAACCCTGGCGATCAATTGCCACAATTTATCACCATCCTCGCCTACCGCCCAAAGCAACTGCTTCCTTGCCTGGCTGAATGCGAACATCTACAGCAATAGTTGCATGTGGATAGTTTGCTGCGCCATTTCATTTGGTGAACAAGATCAAGAAAACCCGCAGCGCGCGGAATCAATTCTGCATGCCTTTTTGTCCATGCGTGCTGCGGGCACCTGCCTCATCGGACAGGAACTGAAGCACCCTGTTTTTAGTGAGCGGGAAGACAACAGCTTATCTTCGGTGAATGAAGCAACTGGTATCGCCAGCTTGCTGGTGAATGCTGTAGCCTACCACAAACTGTCCTTCCGTGCCCATCTACGCATTGTCGCGCGCCGCGCGGTGTCATCCCATATCCTGCTCATGCCTGATTGACCACCGGTACCAAGTGCTGTTCGGGGACCAATTCTTCCAGGCTCGGCGGCAGCAGACTTAACTGCTCCATACGATGCACTTTGAAGATGATTTGTCTGTGGTTCATGCCCCACTGTATTAAACTTTTCCCCGTTCGAGGAGGGACTGCCTTCCCCTTTTTCGACAGCCCCTCTTCTTGAGAGCTACTTTCCCTGTGCCGCCTCCCAAATATCCGTACTGAACGCGGCGTTCACATCCACATCAGCGGGGAGGGACTCATATTGGGCAAGCATGTTGGCGAGCGCCTGCCATTGCTCGGGAGATTGCCAGCCGAAGCCGTGTTTGCTTTGAGCGTCCTTCAACTCGGCTTTGAGCATGAACTTCATATGCGCGGGGTCGGTTTCGGGACCCGCGTATTTCATCACGATCTCTATGGCTTCGTCGGGGTGCGCCTTAGCGTAGGTAATGCCCTGGAGAGCAGCAACCAGGAATCGGGTCAGTTCGTCCGCGTGAGTTTGGATGTAGTCTTCACTGGCAACGTAGGTCAAGCCCAGGGTTGGCACGTCATAATCCGCCGCATCCCAAAGCGTGATCGCACTGCCCCAACTTTGAAGCAGATACGGTTCGTTGGATTTGAAGAGCGGGTACACATCCACCTGCCCTTCTGAAAGCACGCGCGGGTCGAAGCCGACGTTGACCAGGTTGACCTTATTCACATCCGCGCCTGCGGCGGCGAGCAGGGCATACAAATCGGGCGGGGGCGTGCCTTTGTAGCCGACAGTTTTGCCTTCCCAACCTTTGGGCGTTTCGATGCCGGACTCTTTTAGCGCGGCAAAGGCTTGTTGTCCCTGCTGTCCAATGAGCGCGATGGAGACGACCGGCAAGCCAGGGTCGGCGCGACGCTGGAGAACGGTGGCTGCGTCCATTGTGGTCACTTGTACGGTTCCAGCCACCAACAATTGCAGATGTTCACCCTTGCCAGGCGAGTGTTCGATGGTGACATCTAGCCCGTTCTGCTCAAAGAAGCCTTTTTCTTTGGCGATGTATGCGCCGACGAAAGGCAGGTTAGCTTGCGGTTTGTAACCTGCCATGAAGGTCATGCGAACGAGAGCCGTTTCGGTCGGGACGTGTGTGGCTGGTTCGGTGATAACGGGCATTTCCGTCGGGGCGGCTGGCGCGCCCGAACAGGCGCTCAAGACAAATAGGATGAGCGTGAACAACGATAGTACAGTCTTGCGCATGATACAGTGAAACTCCTTTGAATTGAAATTGAACAGCCGCTGATTGCGGCAAATTCACAAAACAAAAACTATGCCTTCCAACGGATGACTTTTTTCTCCAACCAGACGGTGAATGCATATGCCCCCATGCCCGTAAGAGACAGCATAAAAATGGCGGCGAACATGGGCGGCAGGTTGAGGTTGCTGTACGCCAACCAGATCACCCGCCCCAAGCCGCTGGACGCGCCTGTCCATTCGGCAATAACCGCGCCAACCAACGCTAGCGGGGCGGCGACGCGTAGGGCAGCAAATAGATAAGGAAGGGCAAGCCAGGCGCGCAAATGGATGAGGATTTGCCAGTTGGTAGCGCGGTGAACGCGCATAAGGTCAAGCATATCCTTTTCGGCGCTTTGCAAACCGACAAGCACATTGACCAGCGTAGGGAAAAAGGTCAGCAGGGCGGTGATAATGATTTTTGGCAAAACGCCAAACCCCAGCCAGATGGTCAGCAGGGGAGCGATCGCTACCAACGGTGTGGACTTGACCAGGATGGCAAGCGTCATCACGCCGCGCTCCAACTGCGGTTTCAAACCAACCAGCGCGGCGACGAGAACACCAACGAACGTACCGATGGTCAAGCCCGCCAATGCTTCGCCGAGAGTCACAGATAATGCCTCGAGAAAGTAAAGCGGTTGGAAGAAGAACGTCTGTGCCACGCGGCTGGGCGCGGGCAGGATGTAAACGGGAATATTCCGCACCCTCACGGCAATTTCCCATACACCAAAAACACCCGCCACCATCAGAGCGGCAAAAAAGACTCCGCCCATATTCTGCCTTCTGACTTCTTCATTCGGCATTCTCATCACGCAATTCCCTGCCAGCCTCTCAACGCGGATGGAGTAATGGTGAACGAGCGCTCCACCTGTGGGGCGAGCGAGGTGCCAAGGTTTTGTCCCAGGTAACGGCGGCTAAGTCGTGTCAATAAACGACTCAGGCGCGGGTCAGTGGCTTCAAATTCGGGGCGGGCGTTTCCTTTGGCAGAGATACGGCGCAATGGTAGAAATGGCTCATCCACTGTCAGCGAAACCTGCGGATTGGTAATCAAATAGTCTCCCCACCGCGAGCCTTTCCAGGCCAGCACATGAAAGGCTTCGCCATCCCACTCATGCCAGACGGGGACAACATGCGGCCCACCATCAGGACGCACACACGCCAGCCGCGCCGCCCAGGGCGCTTTGAGCAAGGTGTTGAGTTGTGTTTCATTTAATGGCAGGGTCTCGCCAAGTTCCGTCTGCGCTTCCGAACGCCAGGGAGAATAACTCGATGCGCCCAGCCGATAGGAAAGACGGGCGGACATTTCACGCAAAACGGGTAGGGTTTTCTTTGTAGTGGTTTGATTCCAGCGAAAAGCGGGCAGGCTCAACAGCAACACCGCACTCGGTAGAACCCCATCACGGCAAATGGGAAAGGCGACATCGAGGGCGTCGCCGCGCGGCGACGCGCAATATCCCTGCGCCTGTATTTCTTCAGAGACAGGAGACTGAAGGACCTGTCCCACCGCGCTGGATGCGGACAGACGTTGCCCCATGCCAAACACGCTTCGCACCTCGCGCGGACCTTCAACCTGCCCCAACACCAAAGCCTCTCCCTCCGTGACGGGGACGAACAGCGCCAGTGTTTCTTCCAAGTCGCAGGATTCCGCTTCATGGAAAAATGCCGATAGCAAATCGGCGGCAGGTAATGGCGACGAACCGCCCTGCCAGGCCAACAGGCGCGGACCTGCGCGATAGCGTCCGCGCTTTTCGGTTTGCTCCACATAGCTGAGTGTTTTGAGGGTGTTCAAGAGGACGAAGAGGGAACTGCGGGAAATATCCACGCGCGAGAGCAGGTCGGGAATGTCTATGCCTTGGGGTTGTTCCAACAGGATTTCAAGCAGGGATAAGGCACGTTCGACGGAGGGGGAATCGGTTTCTTTTGACATAAATCCATTATACTGGATTAAAGTCCAGTATAATGGATTTATTCTCGGTAAATTCCAATCGGCACGGGGATTCCTGCAACCATCCATAAAACCTCATCAGCGGCGCGCGCCAGTCTTTGATTTGCCCAGCCCAACCCATCTCGGCACACGCGCCCCATCGGATACGGCGGGACAGGCCCCAGCCCCACTTGATTTGAGACGATCATCCAATGCTGGCTGGAGGCTTGAATAGCGGCAAGCAGTTCTTCGATTTCACGTTGAACAGTCTGCATAAACAGTGCTGCATTTACACGGCCATCTTCGACAAATTGCATAAGCAGGTTTGAAACAAGCAAAGTGACGCAATCCAGCACGACAATTTCCGTTTCGATCCCGCTTACCTGAGGCGCAATGCCGTGCGTGATTTCGAGTGTATTCCAACGAGCGGGACGTTCCGCCTTATGCTTTTGAATTCGCGCGGACATTTCATCATCGAATGACTGTGCGGTGGCAAGAAAAGTGATGGGCTTGCCAAACTCTTCTGCAAGCATCAACGCCTAGGATGATTTCCCACTGCGCGCACCGCCGAGGATGAAGGTTATCCTTCCCATATTATTTTCTCCAGCAATTTCATATCAAGCGCTTCTTCCACAGCATCCGCAAGTTTTTCCAGCGACTCGTGAAAACGGGCAGATTGAGACGACTCCGCACCCTGCCAGCCCAAGCTTTTCAACCAGGCATGACGAAAGGAATCGTTGTGGAATAAGCCGTGCAGATAACAGCCCCAGACCCTGCCATCTGCCGAAACGCCTCCATCTGGCACTTGGGCCTGTTCGCCGTTTCGAGAGACAATTTCCAACCATTGATTTCGACTCTGGGTCTCGCCCGCGTGAATTTCATACCCTTCAATCATCTTGCCCGCAAGAGACGCGAAGTTCAAAATTCTGGCACGTACCTGATAGGTGGCTTTCTCTCTGGCAAATGTGGTGATGACGGGCAACAGCCCCAGCCCTTCGGAAAAGACATTTTGCGATTCAACCTGAAGCGGATCATGCAGTTCGCGCCCCAGCATCTGATACCCGCCGCAAATTCCAACAACAACGCCGCCGTTTTCCACATAACGGATGATGGCATCCGCCAGCCCTGTTTGACGAAGCCAGACCAAATCTGCCATTGTGCTTTTTGTGCCAGGGATGATGATGGCGCGCGGGTTTCCAAGTTTTTGGACAGAATATACATGGCGAATGTGAACATTTAGCTCAGCGCGCAAGGCGTCAAAATCGTCGAAGTTGGAGATGCGTGGTAAAGCCAAAACGGCAATGTCTGTTTGGGATGTGGAAGCAGGCTTGGATGAGTCGGAAGCGACTTCCACAGAGACGGCATCTTCATCGGGCAGGGAAAGACCTCTTAAGTAGGGAATCACTCCCAGCACGGGAATCCCGCCTTTTTGTTCGAGGATTTGAATCCCATCATCGAAGAGGGATAAGTCGCCGCGAAATTTGTTGACGATGAAACCGCGCAGAAGCGCGCGTTCTTCAGGTTCGAGCAACCAGAGCGTGCCGAGCAGTTGGGCGAAGATACCGCCGCGGTCAATGTCGCCAACAAGCAGAACGGGCGATTGGGCATACTGCGCCACCGCCATATTGACAATGTCGCCGCGCTTGAGGTTGAGTTCGGCTGGACTGCCCGCGCCTTCGATGATGACGAGGTCATATTCACCGCGAAGACGATCCAGCGCAGCAGTGACATGCTCCCATAGAACAGCTTTCTTTTCGTAATAGGTCCTGGCTTCGAGCGTGTGCCAGCCGTGCGGCGTCGTGCCGCCCGTGCGCCCTCCCGCTGGCACGAAGCCAACGGGGCAGGGGCGTCCGTTCAAAATGATTTGTGAGCTCGAATCCGCCTCTGGCTTGATGAGGACGGGGTTCATGTCCGTTGTGGGTTGGATGTCGGCGGCGGCGGCTTGTAATGCCTGGGCGCGACCAATCTCACCGCCATCCGCGCATACTGCCGCGTTATTGGACATGTTCTGCGCTTTGAACGGCGCGACTCTGATCCCGCGCCGCGCATAGATGCGGCACAATGCAGTGACCAGCAGGCTCTTGCCTGCCGAGGATGAACTGCCTTGAATCATCAATGTTTTTGCTTTCATTCACATCTCCAATAGGACGACCCTTCGACAGGCTCAGGGCAAGCATTAATGCCGCACTACAAATGGCTGGTATCGTTCAGGAAATTCAGAATCGCCCCCGCTGGGTGACAGGCAATTTCCGAAATAGAAGCAGGGGAAAGAGAAAACTTCCAATAATCTAAAGGGGAAAGCCTGAGGGCGAGGCAAATGAGAACTTGCAATGAGCCGCCGTGCGCCACAAGCACCACGGTATCCTGTTCGTGTCTGGCGAGCAGGGCGCTCATCCCAAAGCCGACACGCGCCGCCAGCTGCCCCAGGGTTTCCCCGTTGGGTGGGGCAACATGTTCAGGGTCGGACTCCCATTGGGCAAGCAAGCCCCGTGCCTCCAGTTGGATTTCGGGATACATCAACCCCTCCCACGTGCCAAAGGAAAGTTCGCGCCAGCGCGGATCCGCAGTTACAGATAGTTGACGGGATGCTGCGATAATTTCAGCGGTTTCCTGCGCGCGCGATAGATCGCTGGAATACACGGCGTCAAAATTAAATGAGGCAAGCCCTTCCGCAATTTGCTGTGCTTGCCTGAGACCCGTTTCATTTAGAGGCATATCACTTTGACCCTGAAAGCGGTGAGCGAGATTCCAGTCCGTTTGTCCGTGGCGAATGAGAAAGAGTTTCATGTTCCAAGTTCCAGGTTTCTTGTTTCAGGTTTGACAAAGTGTCCAACAAGCGAAGATTTTCAGAGTGTGTGCGTGTTGCAATGCGCGCATAAGCGGGCAAGCCAAATGAGGCGCAATCGCGCACAAGAATACCATGCGCCAGAAGGTCTTGCCGAAAGCGGGCGCCATTTCCAACCGGGAGAAGAAAATAGTGGGCATGAGAGGGGATGGGGCGATAACCGAGTTCTTCCAGCCCCGCAAGAAAAACCCACTGCTCTTCATATAATTTTGCAAGCGTTTCAGATAAATACTCTTCATCCTGCAATGCGGCTAGCCCCGCCGCCTGTGCCAGCGCGTTCACGTTCCATGCGGGGCGCAGGTTGGCAAGCGCGGCAATCGCGGTTTCGTCGCCAACCGCATACCCCAGCCTCAGACCAGCGATGGCATAGTCCTTGGTCATCGAGCGCAGCGTCAAAATATTTTTTCGTGCAAGCAAAATCGCAGACTTCGTTCCGCCCACGAAGGCAAGATAGGCTTCATCCACAACAAACAAGGTTTTGGGAAACTCATCTGCCCATTCCCCCAATACTTCCGGCGGAATGATTTGCCCAGTCGGGTTATTGGGATTGCAGATGAACACCGCCTGCATTTCCCGTTTATGCAATTGCTTGCGGACTACTTCGGGGTTGGGGACAAATCCGTTTTTTGAGATTGCGCGCCAGCGATGGATGTTTGCCCCCATCAAACGCGCGCTTCGCTCATACTCGCCGAAAGTTGGTTCAAGGATCAGGGCATGATCTCCCTTTTGCAGGAACGCAAACGCCGCAAGTTGTATCAACTCCGCTGTTCCGTTGCCGACAAGGATTTGTTCAGTCGAAACATCCAGCCGTGCGGAGAGGGCGCGTCTCAGGGCCAGTGACTCGCGGTCTGGGTAACGTTCCACAGGCGTGGAGCGAATCGCTTCCAATACCAAAGGAGATGAACCGAAGGGATTGCTGTTGACGCTGAAGTCGATAACATCGTTTGGATGCAGCCCAAGCCGCTCCAATTCGGCAAAATCGAAAGCGCCATGTGTGACAGGTTTAACGCGGGTGTGCATATAAACTCCACAATACAAAAACCATTGCTGCGAATATGACAGAGATATGTAAGCAACGGCGGGCACGAAGAAGGTCATTGGCGGATGGCTTCGGCAATCCTTTACCGAGAACGTAATGTCCCGTCTTTTCCAGTTCCACGCCGAGCATGCCTGCCATTGCGCTCATGGGAACGCCCGCATTGGGGCTGGCTGTGATGCGCGAGTCGCGCCGCATGATTTTCCATGCCCCTTTGAAATTCCCGCCAGTGAAGGGGGCGGAGAGAACGATGAATAAGCCAGTGATACGTGCAGGGATGAAATTCAACAGGTCATCGAAACGGGCAGGGAATTTGCCCAGCCATTCGCGCTCTGCGTCGCGATAGCCGAGCATGGAATCGGCGGTGTTGGCAAAACGGTAGGCAAACGCGGCGGGCAGCCCGCCGAGGAGGTAGAAGAACAAGGGCGCGATGATTCCGTCCGAGGCGTTTTCGGCGACGGATTCGATCGCGGCGGCGGATACCTGCGATGCGTTCAACTGCGATGTGTCGCGGCTGACCAAATGCCAGGAGAGCAGCCGCCGCGTTTCGGGCAGATCTCCTTCTTCGAGTGCGGATTGCACGTCACGGGCGGCGCGATTCAGTCCGCGCAGGGAAATGGTCAGGCTGAGGAAAAGCCCTTTGATCAGCCACCCTGCCCAGGCGGGGAAAGAAGCGGCGAAGCGTTCCAAAAGAAAAGCAATGCTGCCTGTCAGTCCAATTCCGATGAGAAGGATGAAACATCCATAGGCAAATTCAACGAAGCGATTCCCGTACGGGCGAAAGCGTTTTAGGAAGGCGATCAGGCTGCCCATCCAGGCGGTGGGATGGAAACGATTGGGCGGGTCGCCGAGGAGCAGGTCAAAGAGGAGCGCGAGGAGAATGGGCAAGTTAGTTATTTTCCTGCGTGGAGTTGCGTGATGGATTGCCGCACAGCGCGGGCGATGAGCCAGCCTGCGAGGGTAGCGGTTCCTGTATATTGAAGCGTATCGCCTTCATTCGCGGCGGCAATGACAATCGAGTCGGTGGATGTGCCAGTGGCGGGATGACCGTCTTGAGTGCGGTATCCCAACTCGGATAACACGGCGGTCTTGGCTTCGGTGGCAGTGATAACGGCGTTGACCAGCGCGGCGCGGCTCAGGCGGGCTTGCAGGAGCAGCATGATGTTGATCGTGCCAGCAGAATTGGGGAGGAAGGGCGGGGTGATTCCCGCGCAGGCGGCGTTGCTCATGCCCATTGTGACGAGGGCGCCGACAGTCAAGCCGTGTTCGGTAAGAAAAACAGGCATGGTGGAGCCAATGCTTGCGGCGGTCATCATGCCGATGAAGTTTTCGTGAATCCCTTTTTCGCGCGCAAAACGGCGCAGGTCTGCGGCGGGGTTTGCGCCCGCGTAGTCCTTATCCACTTTGAGGTTGAGGATATGGCGCGTCTTTTGGAAGCCGCCGCCCACCACGCCACAAGATAAGGTGGTCATTGCGCGCGGCGAGTACAGGCGGATATGCGAGTCGGAGACGAGGATGGAAATATCTTTGATCATCGGGTGGGTTACAGAATTTTTGCAGTAAAACAGACAAGCGTCAACATTTCAACCAGAATGGTCACTGTGCCATAGATATCGCCTGTGAGTCCAGGCAGCAGACGCATGGCGTATCCAGCAGCGCTAAGATCAATCAACGCCGCGCCGAGCATGAAGCCAAGCCCAAGCCAGCCAAATGAGAGCCATGCCGTCGCGCCTGTAATCAGGGCGGCGATCATCATCTCGCGCCAGGCGACGTTGCGTTTCATTTCATAGCCGATCCCGTCTGCGCGCGCGTAGGGGAAGTAAAAAATCACGAGCGGCAAACCCCAGCGTCCCAGTGTAGCGGCAAGGAGAAACACTGGAAGAATCATCGAAACGTTAATGGAGGCAAGCGCGGCATATGTTGTGAGCAAAACGAGAATTCTGCCAGCAACACCAGATGTGCCCATGCGCGAGTCTTTCATGATTTCGAGTCTGCGTTCGGGCGTCCAGCCGCCGAAGAGACCGTCGCACGCGTCCATGAAGCCGTCAAGATGAAAGGCGCGGGTGAACATGACCCACGCGAACAACGTCAGCGCGGCGGAGACGGTTTGCGGAAAAAGCAGGCGGGCGGCGAAATTCACGCCATACAAGACGAATCCCAGTGCCACGCCCACGAGCGGGAACCAGCCCACGGCGCGCCCCATCTCCTGTGGCATGAACATGCGCTTGATGATAGCGGGGAAGATGGTGAGGAATTGGAAGGCGGCGATGATGGGAATCATGATGTATACAAGTAGACAGGTACACAAGTTTTTACATGTTTACCTGTGTACTTGTTTACCCACCCTCCTTCCCACTAACCCCCGCTTCGCCAAATGTCGCCATCTCGCTCAGCACTTTGCAAGCCGCCTCCGCCAGATAAATGCCCAGCGCCGCGCCCGTGCCTTCGCCGAGACGCATATCGAGATCGAGCAAGGGTTTCAAGCCAAGCCATTCGAGCATGAGCGGGTGACCGTTTTCCTTTGAACGATGCGCGGAGATCAAATACCGCTTGCATTGCGGCGCAAGCGTCACGGCAATCATCGCCGCCGCAGTAGATATAAACCCATCCACCATTACAGGCACGCGCTTCGACGCCGCACCGAGCATCACGCCTGCCAGCCCGCCGATCTCAAAGCCGCCTACTTTCGATAGCACATCCAAGCCGTCGTTCGCATTCGGCTTGTTCACATCCAGCCCGCGCGTAATCGCGGAAATTTTTCGCTTCCAGCCTTCATCGTCCACGCCTGTGCCGCGCCCCGCAATTTTTTCGGGCGGCAGGTTCATCAACGCGCAGGCAATCGCCGCGGAAGGCGTGGTATTCCCGATACCCATATCGCCCGTGCCCAGGATATCTGCGCCTTTGGAGATTTCGCCCAACGCGGCTTCGATTCCGCTTTGGATGGATTCTTCCGCCTGCTCGCGCCTCATGGCTGGACCCTGAGCCAGGTTCGCCGTCCCCGAGCCGACTCTCCGCCGAATCAGGGTTTCGTCTGTCGTGGGGATTTCGCCTGCGACTCCCATATCCACCACCGTTACTCTCGCGCCGACATGCCGCGCCAGCACATTGATTCCCGCGCCACCCATCAGGAAGTTCAACACCATTTGCGGTGTCACTTCCTGCGGATACGCGCTCACTCCTTCAGCAACCACGCCATGATCGCCCGCCATGACGATGATGGTCTTTCCTTTAATTACAGGCAAGGGTGTTCGTTGAATCCCAGCCAGTTGAATGGATAGTTCTTCCAGCCTGCCCAAACTACCTGCGGGCTTGGTCAGTTGATTTTGCCGCCCACGCGCCGCCTGCATGGCAGGCTCATCGAGCGGTTGGATCTGGTCTATCAGTTCCTTTAGTTGCATTGTGTTCTCCTTTTTTAGTGCGACATGAACCCCCATTCGGGGACGATGTGTCGCGATACGGTCTAAAACTCAATCCCTGCCTGCGCCTGAACACCGCGCTGGTAGGGATGTTTTATTTCCATCACATCTGTCACCAGGTCAGTCAGTTCCATCAACTCGGCAGGGGCGTTGCGTCCTGTAATGACGAGGTGCAAATTTTGAGGTTTGTTGGCTTTCAGCCATGCCGCCGCCTCTTGCGCGTCCAGCCAGCCAAAGTGAAACGAAAAGGTGAACTCATCCAACACAAGCAGGTCATCCCTGTCGCCGAGAATCCGTTCCTTCGCCTGTTCCCAAGCATGAATGGCCAGCATAGCGATCTGGTTTAAGTTTTTGCTGTTCCAAGTGCAGCCGTCACCGAGGGGAAGAATTTCAATGCCGAGTTTCTCTGCGACTTGATATTCGCCATAGCCCGCCCTGGGGCTTTTCATGAATTGCAACATTCCCACACGCATTCCACGCCACCACGCGCGAACCATCATGCCGAGCGCGGCGGTGGTTTTTCCCTTGCCATTGCCTCTGTACATGATGAGCAGACCTTTTTTCATAGAGCAGATTGCCTCAGAGGAGATTATTCGATGGAAACAACGCTCCAGTTTTCTCCCAGGCTTTTGCCCAGGATTTCGTAAATTTTCAGGGTGGGTTTGGAACGATTCAAGGTGTAAAAATGAATACCCGCTGCGTTGTTATCGTACAAATCAAAAGCCTGCTCCGTTGCCCAATGGATGCCAATCCGTTCCACTGCATGGTCATCCTCGGCGCGGGACATAGCGCGAAGCAGGCGGGCAGGAATGCGCGCGCCGCCTGCCAATTCCGCCATGCGATTCATTCCATGCCGCGATGTGATGGGCATGATCCCCGCCAAAATGGGAATGCGGATTCCCGCAAGTTCACAGCGCTCCCGAAAATCATAAAAGTCGCGGTTATCGAAAAACAACTGCGTGCAGATGTAATCTGCGCCATTGTCCACTTTGGCTTTGAGGTAGTTCATTTCCTTCAGACGATTAGGAGTCTCGCAGTGTCCCTCGGGATACCCCGCCACGCCAATGCCAAAATGCGGAAAATTCCTTTTGATGTAGGCGACCATTTCCGCCGCATAAGCGAAACCGTCTGGGGCTGGCTTGAAGGTGGTCATCCCCTTTGGTGGATCGCCGCGCAATACCATCAGGTTTTCGATTCCTGCGGCGGCATATTTTTCCAGCAGGGCGTGAATTTCGGCGCGGCTGGAACCTGTTGCTGTGAGGTGAGCGACAACGCTCAGTTTGGTTTCCCTTTGCAAACGAACCACCAGTTCACAGGTAAGGTTACGAGTGGAGCCGCCCGCGCCATATGTCACACTGACAAAGGACGGCTGAATGACGGAAAGTTCCTTGATGGATTGAAATAATTGTTCTGAATCCGCTTCGGTTTTCGGCGGGAAGAACTCGAAACTGAAGTGAGTGCCAGGATGTTTGAAAACTTCGGAAATATTCACTATCTTGAATCCCTTTCTGATACGCGGAAAACTAAAATTCAACCCCTGCCTGCGCCTGGATTCCCTGCTGGTAGGGATGTTTCACTTCGCCCATTTCGCTCACCAAATCAGCGTATTCCACCAGTTCGGCGGGGGCGTTGCGCCCTGTGATGATGAGGTGCAGGTCGGCAGGTTTGTTGGCTTTGAGCCAGTTGATGGCTTCGACGGCGTTCACCCAACCGAATTGCAGGGGGTAGGTGAATTCATCCAGCACGATCAGATCGTAATTCCCGCTGGCGATTTTTTCCTGCGCGAGTTCCCAGCCTTTCTGGGCGCGGGCGGTGGTTTCGTCCATGTCTTTGGAGAGCCAGGTGAAGCCGTCGCCGCTGATGTGCCATTCGATGCCGAGTTTTTTGGCGGCTTTGACTTCGCCCCATTTGCCCGTTTCCGATTTGATGAATTGAATGACGCACACGCGTAAGCCGCGCCCCCAGGCGCGCAAGAGCGTTCCAAAGGCGGCAGTGGATTTTCCCTTGCCGTTGCCTGTGTTTACAATCAAAAGTCCTTTTTTGCTCATGATAATTTCTCCTTTAGCTACACCGCTGTGTCCATAATGAAGGTTCCGTGGTGGATGATGTAATGTCCGCGCGTAATATCTGATTCGCTGATGGGAAGCCCCTGCCAGCCGCGCTCGTCCAGCACGGCTTGTGCGTCCACGGGGTATTCGGGTTCGGTGAATAAAATTATCACGTCGGGTTTGCGCTGCCAGGTTTCGGCAGGGTCGAGACCTGGCTGATCATGCGCTGCAGGCGTTTGGGAAGCGATACAAAACGCGAAAGGGAATCACAATAGATGCGTAATGGGTCAGGCATAATGTTCCACCGTTTCGATTGCCGAGACAAACGGACGCCCATGGATGGGGTGGGGTAAAACATGCAGAGGTACGTCATAGGCTGGGGCAAGCAGTTTGGATGTGATGATCTGCTCAGGCGTTCCAATAGCTTGAAGACGTCCTTCAGCAAGCAGCGCCACGCGGTCGGCATATTGCGCGGCGAGATTCAAATCGTGCAGGACGATCAACACAGCAAAGCCGTCCCTGCGCGCCAGGCTGGAAGCCAGAGAAAGGATGTTGAGTTGGTATTTCAAATCGAGGTGCGCGGTGGGTTCGTCCATTAACAGCAGCGGCGCAGACTGTGCCAGGGCGCGCGCGATTAAAACACGCTGGGCTTCTCCGCCTGAGAGTTCCCCCACACGTCGCTCTGAAAGGTTGAGGGCGTTCACACGCTCCAGCGAGCGCCGCGCAATCCCTTCATCCTTTTTGGATGGTTGACCGAGAAAGTTCAAATGCGGGGTGCGCCCCATCAGTACGGTTTGCCAGACGGTGGACGCGGGAGGAAGCGCAGCCGCCTGCGGGATAACCGCCATACAGCGAGCGCGTTGGAGCGGAGAAAGGCGCTTCACATCCTGACCGTTGACCTGAATCCTACCGCGATGGGCGGCGGTCACGCCGCTGACTGCCCTGATGAAAGAGGATTTGCCCGCGCCGTTGGGACCGATGAGCGCCAGCATTTCGCCGCCTGCCATGTTCAGCGAGATATTCTCCAAAATGACTCGCGCTCCATAGCGAACAGATAGGTCTGTGACTTTGAGCAAGTCACTCTTACTGTCATTCCCGTTGGAAGGGGAGGGCAGGGTCTCCATTGGCTCCCAGGCGTTTTCACCGGTTCGATGATAGAAAGGTTTGTGTTCCCAGAACATCACCACACTCCTTGATTTTTCGCGCGGCGCAAGACCCATAAAAAGAAGGGCGCGCCCGCCAAAGCCGTAATGATTCCAACGGGGATTTCCTGCGGGGCGAGAACCACCCGCGCCAGCACATCAGAAATCAGCAGGGCGGTCGCGCCGCCCAAAACGGACAGGGGCAGCAACTGCCTGTAATCGGGACCCGCCCAAAGTCGGATGAGATGCGGAACCACCAATCCGATAAAGCCGATGATGCCAGCAAACGATACGGCGGCGGCAGTGGCAAGCGAAGCGGCGATCAGCAAAATGGTTTTGGCGCGTGAGACGTTCAAGCCAAGTTGCTGCGCCTGTTCATCGCCAAACTGAAGCAGGTTGAGGGCGTGTCCGTTCAGCAGAATAATGGAAAGCCCAACAAGCAGATAGGGCAGCATGGCGGCGATGGATGTCCAGCCCAGTTGAATGGAACCGCCCATCAGCCAACTCATGGCGCGGCGCAGTTCGCCGTCTGAGCGAAGCATAAGAAATGAAGTGAGCGAGACGGCGAAGGAGGAAACGGTGACGCCAGCCAGAATGAGCGTAGTGGTGGGGACGACATTCCCCGTGCGCGCCAACAGGTAGACGATGAAGACCGTGAGCAACGCCCCCAGAAACGCGGCAAGGGGAACCGCCATCAACCCCCAGAAGGAATAATACCATTTGATGCTCATGGCAATCACCGCGCCCAAACCTGCTCCCGAAGCCACTCCAATCAAGTACGGGTCTGCCAGCGGGTTGCGGAACAAGCCTTGATATGCCGCTCCGCTTCCGCCCAGCGCCATGCCTGTCAGCGCGATCAACACCGTGCGCGGCAGGCGGATCTTCCACAGGATGGAGTTAGTCAATTCAGCCCCATGACCTGTGAGGGCGGCAAGCAATTCGGCGGGCCGAAGAAAGACCGAGCCAATCGCCAGGCTGATGAGCAGGGCGAGGAGGAGAAGGAGAAAAGATGGAAGGAAGGGGAAGCGATTCATGGGCAAGTGGCAAGTTGCGAGTAATGAGCAACAAGGGAGTCTCGTTACTCATTACTCGTTCACTGGTTATTCAATTACGGCACAGGCACGAGTTCGGGGTGCAGGATGGCAAGCAGGGCTTCGAGTCCATCCACCAGGCGGGGACCTGGCCGGCTGGCGAGGTTGTCGTCAAAGGAAAAGATATTCCCTTCCTTCACAGCGGTCAGTTCCGCCCAGCCGGCGCGCTCGGCAATGGATTCAATCGTGACGCCCCACTTTGTATCGCCAAGAACAATGAAGTGGGGGTCTTGCGCGACGATCTCCTCCAGGCTGATCTGGGCGAATGAATCGGAAAGCACGCCGCCGATGTTGATTCCGCCCGCTTCTGCGATCATGGCATCTATGAATGTGCCAGGTCCTGACGTCCAGGGTTTGGCGGGGTCGGTGCCGTCAATTTCGTAGAAGACAGTCGGTTTTTCGGCAACATTTGCGACTGCTGCCCGCACCGCCTCCACACGCTGTTGAAGCGACTCAACCAAATCTGCCGCTTCGCCTTCGTGCCCCGTCAACTGACCCATGATATGCAGGTGTTCGTATATGCCTTCAAAATCAGTCGGGTTTTCAAAGAAGTACACGGTCAAATCCAAATCTTCCAGCGCCTTGATTTGTTCGGGGCTGTTGATGCCCGCCGCAACCACCAGGTCGGGGTTGAGCGCGAGGATGGCTTCCGTGTTCAGGGTTTGGTAGGTGGAGCCGATGCTCGCCACATTCAAGGCTTCTTCAGGGTAATCCGAATACTCGTCGCGCCCAATAACCTGTTTCCCTGCGCCAATGGCAAAGAGGACTTCAGTCAGCGACGGCGCGAGCGAGACCACGCGTTGGGCGGGGGATTCAAGCGTGACTTCGCGCCCGAGTCCATCGGTGAGGGTGATGACTTCGCTGGTGGGCGCTTCGGTTATGGCAGCCGCTTCGGTCGGGACCTCTGTGGCTGGTTCTTTGACAATGGGCGTTTCCGTCGGGACGGTTGTTGCGGGCGAGCATGCTCCCAACACAAGCGCAAGTGCGAGGGTTAAGAATAGAAAGGTCTTGCGAAACATGATGGTATTCTCCAATAGGTGATGTAGTACGATATTCGTATCGCATTTACTGATTGCGGCATGAATGCCGCCGTACTGAATCAAAATCCCCTGCCAGATTTGGGCAGGGGAGGTGGGAGAGTCAATCCAGGTCAGGACCGTTCTCCACCTCCTTTCCGCGAGAAGTGGGCGAACCGATCAACAGCGGGCGACCTGACTTATTAGCCTGGTAGTCTTATAGTTTTTTGGTTACATGGTCCTTCGACTATTTGACAATTTGGCTACATCACAGTTGCGGGACAGCGCCAGATTTACACTGGACTTCGCCGCTGGCTGATCGTCATTTTTTGCAATTGTACCAACTTAATCAATAATCTGTCAAAAACAGATTTTCTTCTCCACCGCATTCGTCTTCAATTGCGCAACGAATAACGATTGCCGAAATCACCTGCGTCCTCCGCACTATGTAGTGTTTCATTCTCACGGATATGTTTCTGGGTATTTACCCAGCCACCGCAACTATGTCTTCAATTACTCTTTGTTAAGACTTTACAAGCTCATTAATCTCGCCTGATATTCTTGGAACATAGAAAGGGAGTAAATCATGTTTCTCATGTGGATCATTCCCCTGTTACTGATCGCCTTGACCGTCTATGCGGGGTAGAGGCGATGAATCAAATGTGATAGAGTCGCTCGCGAAGGAGAGTGTGAGATGACCAATATCAACGAAATCCTTCGTGAGCATGTGACACTGACAGTGGATTGCATGGATCGTATCAACTTGAATGGTTATATACCAAACCTGCAAGTGCCTGGACAATTGGTCAACTTTCTGATCAAGCATCGTGGCAACGTTATTCCTTCTCCCATCCTGTTGGGGAAGATTGGAGAGCAGTTCAAGCAAGCCATTCAAGAGTATGCCCAGAAACATGAAATCCCACTGGTACATTTTGAAAGCGGACAGCACAAAGATGAATTGGCGGCAGAGTATCGTTTGAAGTTCGATCAGGCTGAAGGGGGTGGTCTTCATCGGGGTGGCGCAGGAGCGAGCGCAATCGTTCAAATCCACGAAAGCGCAGAGAGGTCCTGTGGTGAGCTTCGAGCGGTCGCGACAAGCAGTGCGCGTCAACCACTATTATTTCTATCTGCAGCTATGTGTCGTACGCGATCAAGGTCTATCTGAACGGGCATGAATGGGCCAAACAACAGTTGCGTAAAGAAGGGATTGCTTTTGAAGCGTTGGATAATGGCTTCTTGTCGTGTGAACCGCCAGAGCGTCCGCAAGCCCTGTCTGATCAATTGGGACCGGAGCAAATCCAAGCCTTCTTCGACAAATGGATCGAGCGTCTGCCGGTGCCCTGCCGGCGGAAGATCGCCAGGCCCGTTACCGTCATCGGCTTTCGGTCTAGCAGTTGGAGATCAGCCGCACCCAGGTATTCGATGATCCGGTTCGCGGTCGAGAATTCTTTAAAGCCGTGATCAAAGAGAACCTGGATTTGTGTCGTCCGGATCGAGTGCAGCTGGTCTTTGATCGTAAAATCATCGGCTCGACTCCCGGACGCTTCCGTACTCGTGTGTTGTCCTTATCCGACGGTCGGTTTGCCTGTCGGCGGACCTGGGAACGTCGTTTGGCTGGCATTCCTGCTACGCTGCCGGCTCAAATCGCCTGTTTGGGCTGTTTCTTGCTGGCCCTGCTGGGTGTCTGGGTCAAAAACGCCTGCGCCGCTGCGATCGACAGCACGGTGCTCGTCGCCCGCGGCGGGGTCTGGCACAAAAAGGATCGTGAAAAAGGCGAAGTGCCACACACCTCCATTGATACCGAAGCCCATTGGACTAAGTCCGGCTGGCATGGCTGGGTCTATGGCTGGAAACTGCACCTGGTCGTCACCGCGGCTTGCAACGTTTGGTTGCCTTTAGCAGCCGAAGTAACCCCAGCCAATGTCGCAGATAACGAACAAGCATCAACCCTGATTGAATCCTTGCCTCCCGGCTTACACTTCCTGCTAGGCGATCAACATTATCATGATGAAGCCTTAGTGCGCCAATGTCAGCGCCGGGATTGTATTCTGGTGACTTCCTTTACCGGCAAAAACAACCCATATCCTCATCACGATGATGGCGCCCAGGTCCGTCAAATCTTGCACAAAACCCGCTCGATTGCGATCGAGAATTTCAACGAACACTTTAAGGCTATTTTCGATGTTCACGGTGCCGTGCCCACCAAAGGCTTGCTGGCTACTCAGCGTTTTGTCCTGAGTGCTGTCTTCGTCTATCAGTTGGCAATCCTCTACTGTTTCTTGCAAGACCTGGACCTACGGGTCGGTCTTAAAGCTCTGCTCAAGGCCACATAATATTTATATCCAGGGCTCAATTAAATTTGTCTCATTCGTCTGTATTCTGTACTATATAGAAGTCTAGCTTAGGGAGCACCACGAGGAGCAAATATGATAATTGTCATCCCAGGAACGGCAACAGAGGCGCCCAGGACGTCCCACATTGAGGGGCGTAACCCCTGCACCAGCCAAAGCCAGCCGAGCGCGGTCGCCACGTAAACGCCGCCATATGCGGCATACACACGACCTGCGGCGATGGGATGGAGCGTCAGCAGCTAGACAAACAATATGAGCGAAAGAGCGGCGGGAACAAGCACTCACAAGGGAGCACGCCCCTTTAGCCAAAGCAGGCGCAGATAGCACCCAACGATTTCAGCAATGGCGGTTGCGAAGAAAAGCAGGGTGGTGGTCAGTAGGTTCATACATCTCCTCGAATTGGTAATTTGCCCATGCTGGGAAGGGGCCCATCCAATCTGCCCATAACGGCTTTCTTCCTTGACGATATGTCATCCACCAATCTGACTCATGCCGCGTTGCGAACCCACAGGCACGGCAACAAGCATATCGTGATGCTTGGGTTTTTGCGCAATGGCTTGTTCGAAGAAGGATTCGAGAGGTTGCCCACTTCGCATCGCATCGCGCAATGAGACTTCATTCGGAATCACCAAACACGAACGCAACTTCCCATCGGAGGTCAACCGCAGACGATTGCAGTTCTGGCAGAAGTGTTCGCCAAGTGGGGAAATAAATCCGATTGTGCCGTGCGCACCAGGGATGCGATATGTCCGGGCGGGACCGTTGCCAATAGGGGAAGTTTCAAGTTTCAAGTTCCATGTTCCAAGTTGGGCTTTCATTTCCTGCACAGAAACATATCGTTCAAAGGGCGCGGGGAAGCCTTCGCCCCAATCCTGCGCGTTGCCGATGGGCATGACTTCGATGAAGCGCACATGCCAGTCGTTCTCCAATGTCAGGCGGGCGAAGGCGGGCAATTCGTCGGCGTTGAGTCCGCGTACGATGACGGTATTCAGCTTGATGGGCGTAAGATGCGCACGTTCAGCAGCGGCAATACCCCTCCAGACGCGGTCGATTTCTCCGCCACGGGTGATGCGCTTGAATTTATCAGCGTTGAGTGAATCCAGACTGATGTTCACGCGCTTGAGTCCCGCGTCAGCAAGCGGTTGAGCAAGCCGTTCTAGCAACATCGCATTTGTGGTCAGGCTGATCTCTTCAATATTTAGGATGGACGAAATGCGGCGTACGATCTCGACAACATAAGGATGCACAAGCGGCTCGCCGCCCGTGAGTCGCACCCGCTTCACTCCGCCCATTGCGGCTGTTTCCACCACCCGAAGGATTTCCTCCACTGACAGTTGGTTGGCGCGCGGTTGCCATTGCAGACCGTCCTTCGGCA
Organism: uncultured Anaerolinea sp.; assembly: GCA_964489725.1. Taxonomy (GTDB): domain Bacteria; phylum Chloroflexota; class Anaerolineae; order Anaerolineales; family Villigracilaceae; genus Defluviilinea. The sequence continues at coordinate 134,993 of CAZBAX010000009.1, forward strand.
TGCAATACACGCAACGCAAATTACAGCGGTCGGTGAGCGAAATACGAAGATAGGTGATGGGGCGTCCAAAGGGATCAATGAACATGCTGCGCTTCCCAGTTTTGAATTGCAGTAGATACACCTTCTGCGATACGGGCTGGTCGTTCGCCAATGCCAGAGACCTGTGCATCTTGTGTGCGCGGATCCACTTCGATGACTTTCGTTTTGGGAGTGACAGGTATGCCGTCACGAGTCAGTCCACGCAACACACCCTCAATTGGCGCGAGCAGCGGGGTTGAATCAATGCGTGCAACTTCCTGGCCTTGCAAGACATGATCGCCAATTTGAAGCATTGTGTGGAAGATTCCACCAACTGGCGCATACACGTAGCGATCACGCGCATGTCCACCAATTTCACGCAGTTCACCCTGCAGTGGATTGGTCGCGCCATGCTCGATGATTTGACCAAGCGAATCGCCCCAATTCGTTTCGATGGCAACATCTACAGTTTCGCCCGCGATGAAGTTGGGACCCAGACCGACGGTGAACTCAGCCAGACCACGCTGGCTCTCAGGTTGGGTGTGTTTTCGCAGCCGTGTGTCCACAAGGATTTGCGGGCGAAGAGTTCGCAATAGTTCGTGGAAATCCTGCACAACGATTGGAATGGTCTGGTGCGCGACCAGCTCTCCTCGAAGGAGATATAACCTTTTTATGAATTTCGTCTCAATGCCATCCAATATGGCACGTCCATCAAAGATGGCATCGGTGAACGACATCCTGCGGCGTGTTGTGGTTGGCTGTGGGATTTCGTGAATGACAACAGAATACCCTGCCGTAAACAGACGATGAGCGACTGCCGAGCCAACATCGTTTGCGCCGCGCACAAGAATGCGGAGAGCGGGTTTGGTGTGATTCATTTTATGAAATTCACCCAGTACGTTCCAACGGCAATGCTGAGAATTGTGCCTAACACTCGGCGCACACTCGCGCCCGAAAATTTCATCGCGCCCAGTTGACTGCCGATCAATGCGCCAAGCAAGCCGACAACAAGGATGGGAATTCCAAACTCGCCAAGAGAGAAGGTGCCGTTGGTGAAACGTCCGACCAATCCGCTGATCGAGTTGATGGCGATGAATCCTCCCGCAGACGCGGCGGCTTGTTTCGAGTCGCCCCATCCCATGAGGAGGATGAGCGGTGAAAGGAAAATCCCACCGCCGATACCGATCATGCCAGAGAGTAAACCAATGACCGCGCCGCTGATCAACGCCGCAAAGAATGGGATAGGATGTGGAGTCCAGTTTGGTTTCTCGGTCAAAGTGGGAAATAAAATCATGCGAACTGCCAGATAAGTAAGAACCACGTAAAGCAGTATCGTATATGTCTGCTCGGAAAGTTGGATCATTCCGCCAAGAAAGGCGGTGAGGATGGACGTGACCAAAAAAGGAAGAAGCAAACGCGGGCGGAAGTGTCCTGCGCGAGTGTAGTTTGTAAAGGAGATGGATGACGACACTGTAGCAAGTCTATCGAAGAGTTCAAGGTTGGGCTCTTGCGGCGTGAAGG
>CAZBAX010000010.1:0-129008 GCA_964489725.1 uncultured Anaerolinea sp.
GGACTGCCACACTGATCGGCGCGGGATACGTGGAGGGCAAAGGGGTGGTCTTTACCTTCCATATCGATGGCAAGGTTTCCAAGTCTGACCTGAAAGGCAGCGTCCATGTAAATGGTGGTGGAGACTACGGACTCGACTGCGTCCAACAGGATGCTGAAACCGTCAAGTGCACGGCACCCAAGGCAGTGGCAGGCAATGATGTCTCGGTGACATGGGGTGGTTCTACATTTTGGACCCATGTTGCAGAAATCCCAAGCCCTAAGAGCGAATATTGCTACGCCATCTACGACTGGGATGCGGAACCTGCCACGGAATGGGTGAATTACGGTACCTATTGCCAGGATGCTCCAGCTGCGTATGGCGACCTTATCATTTGGGATAACCCGGCGTGGTTTGGCGAAGAAACCTACGAATTCTTGCCAGAAAGCCCGAATCAGGATGTGTGTCTTGCTCAGCGGCAGGGTGATGCCTACTATTTTCCCGTGTGTGGTTTATAGGCGCCTGCCCTATAAAAGCTAAAGGAATGAAACAGCCTCGAGTAAATACTCGGGGCTGTATTTGTGCCTGGACTTAGATCGTCAAATTGTTTTCGGTCTGCGAGAAAACCAGTCAGTGGCCTGTTAATAGACATTGTCTATATTCAGGCTGCTGCGATGATTGCCGGTACGTCGGAAACTTACAAGAGTGTAAGCAACCAGTTTGTACCTTTTTGCACTACCAATCGTCCTGTGAATACTAACCCTAACGGGTTGGAATCCATTACTCTATTCATCGAAGGAAAATATGAAAAAGGTTCTATATACAACACTGGTACTCCTGGCAATGCTTATCTCCCTGGTGGGAACTGCAGCGGCGGCCCCCATGGCAGCAGGGACTGCCACGCTGATCGGCGCGGGATACGTGGAGGGCAAAGGGGTGGTCTTTACCTTCCATATCGATGGCAAGGTTTCCAAGTCTGACCTGAAAGGCAGCGTCCATGTAAATGGTGGTGGAGACTACGGACTCGACTGCGTCCAACAGGATGCTGAAACCGTCAAGTGCACGGCACCCAAGGCAGTGGCAGGCAATGATGTCTCGGTGACATGGGGTGGTTCTACATTTTGGACCTATGTTGCAGGAATCCCGGCACCCGCCGAAAATGCCCAATACTGCTACGGTGTTTGGGATTACTGGAGCTTCACGGGTTGGGAGTGGGTCGATTTTGGACCTCATTGTCAGGACCAGGAGGCTCAAAATGGAGATGTTCTCACCTATAGCGTGCCTGATCCCAGTGGAAGTTTTGAGGCGGATGTCGTTTTCTTTGAGGATCCCAGTGTTTGCAGCAATCTGCCTCAGCAAGGTTCCGCGTATTACTACGATGAGTGTGGATATTAACCATACTCTAAAGCGTAAAGCATCTAATCGAAAAAATGCCCCGAGTCGTAGACTTAGGGCATTTTGTTTTAGACGATTATCTGATTGTTTTCTCAAATCACTGGGAATTTCATATGCCAATCTGTTGCCTGCTCATAGGCATAGCCCGCGTTCAATACCTTCGCATCTTTCCAGGCTGCTGCGACGATTTGCATGCCGATCGGGAGTCCATCTTTCGTAAATCCACACGGCATGGATAAGGCTGGCAATCCGGCGAGATTGAACGGCGCGGTGAAACGCGTGAGCCGACCCGCCTGCTCGACGGCGTCATTGCCTTCGATGGTCGGTGCGGCGATGGGGGTGGTGGGGGTGATCAGAAGATCGTAGGATTCAAAGAACAATTCGCATCTCTTGCGGACCTCGGCCTGCATACGCCTTGCGAGGATGTATTCCGTCGAGGTGGTTTTCGCGCCATCCTGCAAACGCCGGCGGATGTCTTCCCCGAACATTTCGGGATGTTCTTTCAAACGGTCGCGGTGAACAGCCGCGCCGTCGGATTGAGTCATTGTTTTATTGGCCAGGGCCGCTTCGCGCATCCAGTCCACATTGACTTTCTGAATACGGCAGCCCATCGATTCGAATACTTGTATCGCCGCCTGGATCGCTTCCCATACTTCGGGATCTGACCCCTCGATGAATTCGCCAACGCCAATGGCGATCTTACGTCCCTGCATGTCATCGACCAGATGACCCAGATAATCGCCGGTAATCATCTTCATGGATGCCGGGTCGATGGGATCATAAACGGAAATCACTTGCAGCATCAATGCGGCATCACGGACGCAGCGTGTCAGCGGCCCGACGTGATCGAGATTCCAGGAGAGGGGGAACACGCCGCGCAGACTGACGCGTCCAAATGTAGGCTTTAGCCCCACCACACCACACAACGAAGCGGGAATGCGGATCGACCCGCCCGTGTCGGTGCCCAGCGCCCCGAGCGCCATGCCGGTTGCCACGGCGATCGCCGATCCGCTGGAGGAGCCGCCAGGAATGCGGGTCGTATCCCAGGGATTGTGTGCGGTTCCATAATGAGGATTATTGCCAGTCACGCCGAGCGCAATCTCATGCGTGTTCGTTTTCCCCATGAGGATCGCCCCGGACTCTTTAAGCTTCGCCACAACAAAGGCATCGGTATCCGGGACGTTGTCGGCAAAGAACGTCGAGCCAGCCGTGGTGTAAATCCCGGCGGTGTCGAAGAGATCCTTTACAGCAATCGGGATCCCGCGCAGCGCCTTGGTAAGCGGCCCGGTCCCTGCCGGAGACTGTACCTTTAACGCCTCCTCCGGTTGGAGGATCGTGATAAAGGCGTTAAGCGTCGGGTTGAGACGCTCGATTTGACGGTGGCAGGCTTCAGCTAGTTCCTGAGCCGTGGTCTTCTGTCGATGAAGGGCATCGATGGCAGTGGTGATGGTCAAAGGTGTGTCCATTTCCGTCCATTATAATTGGGCGCGGAAAACTTATGCAATCACCCTCCGCTCCTGATTCGAAACAATTATTTTGGTTATTCCTGGCGGTGCTCTCCCTGGTCGCCCTTCTGATTGGCGGGATGGCAACGTCTGCGTATGGCGCGGGGGTGGCATCCGACTCGACAAAGTATCTTTCAGTTGCACAAAGTGTACTGGATGGTGACGGATTGTTCGATCACCGCGGCAAAGCACTGCTTTCATGGCCGCCACTCTATTCCTTCACGATTGCAGGGCTTAGTGCGTTGACCGGCTGGGATGTTTTCGTAGCCGCCTGGTATCTTAATATATTTCTATTGGGACTCAATTTATTCCTGAGCGGGGTCATCTTTTACCGTGTATTTCCAGAAAAGCTCTTCTACGCCTATCTCGCGGTTCTCTTTGTATTCCTGTCGAATCCATCGCTGCGCATCCATGCAGTGATCAGCTCTGATCCGTTCTATCTGACAGTGGTCTTCGCGCTGGTTCTGGCACTCGATCGATATATCAGTAATCGGTCGTTTGGCGCTTTCATTTTTATTCTGCTTCTCAGTGCGCTCGCGCCCCTGCTGCGCTATGTTGGGCTGGCTATCGGAGCGACCGCCGGAGTTGCGATCCTGATCGAACAGTACAGATCACCGCGTATTTGGCTGCGGGATGGATTTCTGCTTGTCCTGGTCACCAGCCTGCCGATTGCATGGTGGCTCGTGGTTCATAACCTCATGACCTATGGATCGCTGTGGGGGTTGGAAACTCAGGTCGTGGATGTGAACGCAAATTTCTCGATGGGATTGACAAAGATCTTGCACTGGTTTGTTCCGTATTTTTCATTTTTGATGCCACTGCTCCTGCGACCCTGGATCGTGCTGGTCGCGTTGATCGTAGTGATCGCGTTGCTGAACAGAAAAAGTGGAAATTTTGTGCGTCAATGGATCGGTGCCTTGAGGGCGAAATCGGTATACCCTGTTCTGCTGCATGGATTCATTTATTTCACTGCCGTGACATTAACTGCCATTACGGCCGACCATCGCGACCTGTATTCTGACCGTTATTATTTCATTCTGCTGGTGCCGGTCCTGATCCTGCTACTTCTTACGTTCGATACACTCGTCCTGCCACATCTGCGATTACCGGCGCGACAAATCCAATATGGGTTGATCATTTTGTTCGCATTGTGGTCGGTGTATCCACTGTATACGTTGCAGGAATATTTGCGCGAAGCACGAATCGAGGGTGAACCGAGCGCTGTTAATATGTTCAACACCCGCAACTACAATGAAATGGACCTGATCGGAGAGACACAGCGCCTGCGTGAACGTGAACCCGATGCAATCGTCTACAGCAATTACGTGGATGCCGTCTGGTTCCACACGCGCATGCCTGTCACGCTGCTACCGTTCGTGCAGGATCGACCAACAGAGTGGCAGGCAGACCGACCTGGGTATATCGTCTGGTTCGAGCCGAATGAGTATAAGCATTATGTTTCGCCAGAAATGATCGCGGAATTTGCATCTGTGCAACTGGTGTATGAGGGGAAGGGCGGCAAGATCTATTACGTGCAGGCGCGCTGAGAATTTTTAGTTGGGAATTCTCTACCGTACATCACGCCATTTTTACCGCTAAGAGCGCGAAGAACGCAAAGATTTAAAGGTTTTCTTAGCGCACTTTGCGGGCTTCGCGGTGAAGATGTACGGTAGCAAAGTTGGGGATTTCAAACCACGGAGAATTAAAAACACTCAGTGTCTCCGTGACTCCGTGGTTCGAAGGTTTGGCTGATTTTGAATTCACAAGGTTTTCATCATACGTTCTGAATGAAGACACCCTGTCAAACGACAGGGTGTCTTTGGTATTAAAAAGCAACCACATTCCTAGAACAATCCCAGCACTTTGCCGGTTGCCAGATCGAGGTCTACATCATAGAACACAGGGCGGGTGGGAAGACCCGGCATGGTGCGCATATCGCCCAGGATGGGGTACAGGAATCCGGCGCCCACACTGGCACGGATCTCGCGGACCGTGATGCGGAATCCGGTCGGTGCGCCTTTCTTGGCCGCATCGGTGCTGAACGAGAGATGGGTCTTCGCCATGCAGATGGGGAGCTTGTCGAACCCGAGCCGCGTGTATCGTTCGATCTGCTCTTCGGCTTCGGGTGTGTAATCCACTCCATCGGCGCGGTAGATCTGGCGCGAGATGGTTTCGATCTTTTCCTTGATCGACATCTCCAGCGGGTACAGGAACTGGAAGTTGCTCTTCTTTTCCGCGGCGTTTGCCACGGCCTCCGCCAATTTCTTTGCCCCGGCGCCGCCATCTGCCCAGTGCGTGGAGACGACCGCGTCCATGGCGCCCATCTTAAGCGCGGCCTCGCGGATCAGCTCCACTTCGGCGGGCGTATCGGTAGCAAAAGAGTTCACGGCCACAACCACGTTGACGCCATACTTAAGCGCGTTCTGGATATGTCGTTCGAGATTGGGAAGCCCGGCGCGCAGCAGGTCAAGATTCTCATCCGTGTATTCGGCGGCGAGCGGCTTACCCGCAACGACCTTGGGTCCGCCGCCGTGCATTTTCAGGGCCCGCACGGTGGCGACCATGACCACCACCTGCGGGGTCAAACCGGAGTAGCGGCATTTGATGTCGAAGAATTTTTCCATGCCGATGTCAGCGCCGAAACCAGATTCGGTGATCACGAACCCATCCTTGCCGACGAGTTTCAACGCGATCATATCGGCAATGACTGAAGATTGTCCGTGGGCGATGTTGGCGAAAGGTCCTGCGTGAACCGTGGCGGGAGTTCCTTCGAGGGTTTGCATCAGGTTGGGCTTGATCGCATCCTTCATCAGCACTGTGACCGCGCCTGCCACGCCAAGGTCTTCTACACTAACGGCTTCGCCTTGCTTATTCGTTGCCACCACCATCCTGCCGAAGCGCTCGCGCATATCCTCCAGCGACGTGGTCAGGGCCAGGACTGCCATGATCTCCGAGGCGACCGTGATATCGTACCCAGACATATGTTCGAAACCAGCTTCGTCCTTGCCGCGTCCCACCTCCACCTCGCGCAGGAAGCGGTCGTTGATGTCGATAACGCGCCGCCATGTGATCGTCGATTCATCGATATCGAGCCGCGCAAAACGTGAGCGTTCTTCAGGAGTCAATGCATTGGGGTCGGTTTTCTCGATGCCCAGTTTCTTAAGTCGACGCAGCATGGTGGGAGCGAACCTGCGATTGCCCTTCTTGTCGAGTGGGCATAAGGCATTGAACAGTTTTTCATCATCCTGCATTTTTTCGTGCATCACCCGCGCATCCAATGCTGCAGCGACCAGGTTATGCGCGGCGGTGATGGCATGAATGTCACCGGTAAGGTGAAGGTTGAAATCCTCCATCGGAATGATCTGTGAATATCCACCGCCTGCTGCGCCGCCCTTGATGCCGAAGGTGGGTCCCTGTGACGGCTGGCGGATGGCCGTAATGACTTTGCGTCCCAGATGCGCGCCCAGCGCCTGTGAGAGGCCGACCGTGGTGGTGGTCTTGCCTTCGCCAAGCGGCGTGGGAGTGATGGCGGTCACATCGATATATTTGCCGTTGGGTTTGTTCTTGAGTCGTTCGAGGATTTCCAGTTTGATCTTGGCCTTGTAAGGACCGTAGAGTTCCAATTCATTCTCGCGAATACCAAGTTCGGCCGCGATCTGCAGGATCGGTTTGATCCTGGCTTCCTGGGCGATCTCGATATCCGAAGGGACCGGCCGGCGGAGTTTAAGTTTTGTTGAAGCGAACACAGGTTTCCTGCCATTGGCCCCGGTCGATGCTGTCGTCTTTTTGGGTGGAGCTTTTTTGACCTTCGCATTCCCCTTAGGGGATGATATGTTTGCCATAGAAATCTCCTTTGACTTGTTTCTCTCGCTCATTATCAAGACTTTGAAAGGCAGCGCGCAATTACCATTCTTCCCCCATCCGTTGGCGTTTCGTCATGCCTCGGTAAACATAAAACCTGTTCTCAGGCGCTGATCTCTGTTCCCACCAAATCTCCCGTGATGGCGTGTGTCAGATTGCCCGGTTCGGTCCCTGAAAAGATTTGAATCTTTAACTCGGGGTTCTGCCGTACCAGATCGAGCATTTCGTTGACCTTCGCTTCCATACCGCCGGTGACATCCGCAGCCGTCGATTTGCCCACACCCTGTTTGATCTGTTCGAACGATTGAGGCGTGATGCGATCGATCCTGCGGGTGCGGGCCGGGAAGTCTTCCCACACGGCCTGCTCGAGCCCTGCCAGCAGGATCCGGTCGGGGTGGAGCGCCCTGACCAAAAAGGCAAACAGATTCTCGGTCGAAAGGATCGTGCCGCCGCGGACTTCATCGAAGACCACATCGCCAAAGATCACAGGGACCATTTGTGCAGCCAGGGCCATGCGAATGGGGGTTGTCTCCCACACGGCCACCTGCCCGTTGCTGGAGATCACACTGGAGGAAGGTGGCAGCGCCACGGCTCGCACTCCGGCTTTATGCAGCGCTTCCATTACATGGCGATTCAATGAAGATGCCTGATACCAGACCTCGGCAAATCCCTTCCAATAGTTGTCTTCGGTTGTATCGCGCTGGCGGTGGATGAGAGGGGAAGGCTTCGGATATCCGTCGCGGGTCTTGTACTCGCTGGCCGCCACATGCCCAAAGGAGCCGGCGCCGTGTCCGAGCACGAGACGCAGGTTCGGCCGAGTCTGAAGCGTGGTCGCGATCTGTAGCGCCAGGTTATCGATCACATCCAGCAGCGGCGTATACGGTGTCGTCTTATCGGTGATCAACGACCCACCAAGCTTGAGGAAAACAAGTTCCTTCATGTGTCCATTTTAACCCACATGAGATATTAACGCAGCCTTGCGAAGATTGTGTCCCATGGCTATAGCAAATTCAGACGGTCCTTAACGCGTCCTTCGTCTCCGCTCAGGATATGCCACGAAGGAGCGAATTGCGAGAATTTTTTACGGTTTCTTCGCGCAATTCGCCTATTGGCGTAATTCGCGTTTAGAGCTGCGCCATAAGTTCAAAATCCTGTCAACCGACTTTGCTACAGCCATAGATTGTGTCCATAGTGATGCTGTCCTTGTGGAAAATGTCTGCGACACGGTGATACTTTCACAAAGCTTCGATCATCACCTTAATAATAGACCTCTTGCATCAGTATATGAAAATGCCCATTAACTCCCTTTTGAACCACTGAGACACGGAGACACTGACACCGCACCTGCGGTCGGTGCAGGTGGAAAAATTAAGAAAAACTCCGTGACTCGGTGTCTCCGTGGTTAAGGTTTTGGGCTTTGGCAAGAGGTCAAATAAATGATTCAACACATTCTGTACGAGTATAATCTCGACGTTATGAACATCAATACGATCATCACAGTGGTGGTCATCCTCTTTGCAATCGGAGCATTGCTGGCTGCGCGTGCAGGCATTCGTGCTTTTCAATCTGCGCGTACCGTGGTGTTTCACCGTACCCGCCGGGCACGAACACTTGCGGGGCAGCAATGGTTTCTCGCTGCCTTTATCTTATTCCTGTGCAGCGTTGCAGCCGGGCTTTTTGGGCAATCGGCTGCCAATCAGATCTTCCCGCCCACGCTTGCGCCAACGGTTGTTATCTCCGGGACTCCCTTCACGGCCCAGGCCCCTGTTCAACCTGTCACGCAAACCGACGTGCCCGCGGCCACGCAAACACCTCTTGCGACGCTCCCAACCATACCCGTATTCACACCGAGCGAAACGCCGCTTCCTACCCAGCCGCCAGCCGCCGCGGCCACATCTACTTTCTCTTCCCCGATAGCGGTGCCCGTTTCGGATACGCCCTCGCGCACGCCGACCCCCACGGCCGACATGAACGCGCGTGCCACCTCGGCCGCAAGTACACAACGGATGCAGGTCTTCATCGCCGCGCTCTCTGCCACACCGACGTTTACACGCACGCCGATCGTGTGGACGCATACGCCGACAAATACGCCGCGTCCCACGTGGACCGCCTCTGCGACGCACACACCACGGCCCACTGCAACCCTCAGCCGAACACCCACCAGAACATCGTCTCCGACATTGACGTCGATACCCTCGCAAACGGCTACTTCCACTTTAACAGCTACTTCTATGCCGTCTCCAACTCCATCGCGCACGGCAACGTCTACAGTAACTTTCACATTTACAGCGACATCATCGAGTACACCTCCCCGAACGCCAACCTTTACTGCGACCGCCTCAGCAACACCTTCGCGTACTCTAACACCATCCCGCACGCCGACGATCAACCGAAATGCGACAGCCACCTCCGATGCCCTCACGGCGCGCATGGACGCGTTCATCGCCGCACTCTCTGCCACACCCACCTCGACGCGCACGCCGATCCCGACCTGGACGCGCACGCCAACCAATACACCGCGTCCCACATGGACGGCTTCGCCAACGCGCACCCTGCGACCGACCAGTACCGCGACACCCACCTTTACGGTGACGTACACACCTACTGCTACATTCATCGCAACTTCAACACGTACACCAATTCCGACGAATACCACGACACCCTCTGTCACGCCGCGTCCCACCAATACCGCGACCGTAACGCCTACGGCTTCCTTGACACCTACCGCGACATTTACTCCAGTGCGAACCGCGACTCAAATACCGTCGAATTCACCAACCGCAATATCGACCGCATCCTACACGCCGACGAATACCTACACTCCAACTGCGTCACTCACACCAGTCCCAACATTTACGCGAACGCCCACCGTTACGCCAGGGCCCACGCAAACTCCATCGCGGACGCCAACCAACACTCCTTCACGAACCTCGACCGCTACGTCTACGCCTTCGCAGACCGCTACGGCCACGTTCACTCCGTCGCGCACGCCTACCCCTACATTCACTGCCTCCCATACGCCTACCAGAACATTCACGCCCACACGCACTGCCACGGTAACGCGGACGGCCACTCGGACATTGACTCCTTCGCGCACGCCGACTCCCAACCGCGGCTGCGACCGCATCGAGTTTGTCGCTCATCTGACTGTGCCTGACAATTCTGTGTTCACACCGGGATCATCGTTTACAAAAGTCTGGCGTCTGAGGAACAGTGGAACCTGCGCATGGAAGACCTCGTATCGGGTGGTGTTGGTCAGCGGTGACCTGATGGGTGGGCAGAATCGGATGCGCCTGCCGCGCGAAGTGGCGCCCGGTGAGACCATCGATCTGGTCATGACCTTCAAGGCGCCAGTCAACCCGGGCAGCTATCGAGGCAACTGGCAGATCCAAAATGACAAGGGCGAGGTGTTCGGCACGACCGCCACAGCCAACCGTCCATTCTGGGTGGCGATCGGCGTGCAACCGCCCAGTTTAACGGGACCCGCTTACGACTTCGTGACGAACGTCTGCTCGGCGCAATGGTTCACAGGCAGCGGCAATGTAAAATGTCCCGGCACGAATAACGATTCAAATGGCTTCGTACTCCGTCCCACAACTACGCTCCTCGAAGATGGGACGACCAGCACACGTCCCAGCCTGTTGACCGTCCCGCAGAATGTGTTCAACGGCTATATCCGTGGCGTGTATCCATCGATCAGGATCCAGGAGGGAGATCGTTTGCAGGCCATCGTCAACTGCGAGGGCAATGCAACATCGTGCGGCGTGCTTTTCCGCATCGACTATCAGCTCGCGGATGGTATCGTGCATGACTTCTGGGCATTCGGTGAACAATTCGACGGAAGCTATTTTGAAGTCGATCTCGACCTCAGTTGGCTGGCCGGCCAGGATGTGCGCTTCGTATTCACGGTTCTTTCCATTGGATCTGGAAGTGGTGACCGCGCCCTATGGGTGGAACCGATCATTGTGAGGGGCCAATAGAATAAACAAGTAGATGGCGCTAAGGCGCTCCTCTACCTTTTACTTGTCTACCGGTTTTCCTACTACTGCTATAATCTTTCACATGGATATTCGTGCCGGAATTATTACTGCGGTCGTGTTGTCGGTCATTGGCGCGTTATGGATCCTTCGTTCCGGCTTTCGCACATTGATGGCGGCGCGACGACTCACCTTCTATCGGATCAGACGTCAGCGCGAACGAGGCGGCTGGTATACGCTTGGGCTGGGTTTATTGCTGCTTGGCGCCAGCGTTGCATTGGCAATGTATGGCGAGCCTGTCGCGTATCGATATTTTCCGCCATCACCAACTGTGACATTGACGCCGACCATCACGTTGACCCCCACGATCACTCTGTCGCCGACCATCACAGTTCCACCAACCATTACGTTCACGCCCTCGGTCAGCGATACACCCACCATCACACCAACACCGTTCATTCCGTTGGCCATCGAGGCATTGTTCGAAAGCGAAGTGACGCCCAACCCTGCGGCGGTCTTCAGTGAGATCCAATTTACGCGCAACTGTTCGAACTTCAATGAGTTCGAGGCTGCGACCGTTTTTCAGAACCCGATCACGTATATGTGCGGTGTCTTCAGCTATGACCAGATGACACCTGGCTCACAATGGACCGCTTTGTGGTGGCGCGACGGAAAACTTGTCCATTACGAATCGTTCCCCTGGGATGGGGAAGTGGGCGGCTTCGGATTCACGGAGTGGGAGGCGCCCGCCTCGGAATGGCTGCCCGGCAATTATGAAGTCCAGATCTTTTCGGGATTGAACTGGAAGATCGTCGGCCGCTTCCTCCTCCAGGGCGACGCACCGACGGCTCTGCCCACGTCCACGCCTCTGCCTACGGGAACGGCCTCGCGTACCCCGACAGCGACCATCACCTTCACACCGTCTCGTACACCCACGCGAACGTTGACGCCCACACCCTCGCAAACGCCGGGAGTTACGGCAACGCGGTGATACCAGCCTTGCGAAGGTTGCATGTTGGCCAATAATTCAATTGAGGCAACCTTCGCAAGGCTCTGACAAAGGAAATATTGCTCCATGACTCAAAAATCATTCCAGGATCACTATCCCGACGTCTTCGCTCACTGCTATGGATGCGGCCGCCTTAACGAACACGGGCACCAGATCAAAAGTTATTGGGATGGGGAAGAGTCGGTAGCGTATTATCTTCCCAAGCCATATCACATTGCCATTCCCGGCTATGTATATGGTGGTCTGCTGGCATCGCTCATCGATTGTCACGGCACGGGGACAGCCGCGGCGGCTTTGTACAAGGCGGCCAAAGAGCAGGATCCCAATTCTGAACCGAACACACGCACGCTCACGGCATCTCTGCATGTCGAATATCACAAACCGACTCCTTTGGGAGTCGAGCTTGAAGTGCGCGGCAAAGTGAAGGATCTCCAGGGGCGCAAAGTGGTCATCGAAGAATGGATCCTTGCAAACGGTGTCATCACCGTACGAGGACAGGTCGTCGCCGTGCAGGTGCCAGCGCCGCTGGTGGATGAGCTGGTCACGGGAAAGTAGGGTATGATTCACGGAGTTGTATTCCGAGCAATAGGGAGCTCATATTATCCAGAGCATAGAGATTTTTGACCGCTAACCCCGCCACAGAACAGCGAGGCAGGTCCGCGGAGAACGCCAGGTTGTTTGTAGAACCGTCAAAAAACCTTGGCGTCGTGAAATCCCTTTGTACTCGGCGACTTGCCGGTTGACTGCGTTATGTGCGTCATCAAATTCTTTCAGCAAGGTAGAAAACAAAGCATGAACAAAACGATCTATATTGGCACCGATGGCGGGGCAACCACATCGAAGGTGGGAGGCGTCTGGGACAATGGCTCGACCATCTCCACAAAGCTCTTGCAGTCATCCACCAACTCGAATGCAGGCCCCGACGCTGTAGTGCGCAGCTGGGTGGAAGCGATCTCACGCTATCTGTCTGAGAATGGGTTGATCTGGGACCAGGTTGGTGCGGTGGGGCTGGCGGTTCCGGGTCCGTTTCAGCGTTATGGCGTTTTCGATCACTCAGCCAACCTGCCAGATAGTTTCACCGGCTTCGACGTGTACACTGCTTATAGTAATGCGCTGGCCGAACAGGCCGGGCGTGCCATCCCTTTGACTGTTGGCAATGACGGTGATATGGGCGGCGTCGCCGAAGCACAACACGCGCGCGGCAATACAACTGGTACAGTGCTGATGCTTGCTCCCGGCTCCGGTCTGGGATGTGCTTATGTGGATGCCAAAGGATTTGCCCTGACTGGTGACACTTTTGCGGGCATGGAAGGTGGCCATATGCCTGCTGCCCTGCATCTGCTCGGCGCGAAACCATATCCCTGCGGATGCGGACGTACATGGGGCTGTATCGAAGTCTACACGTGCCTTTCAGGACTGCCATATATTCTTGCTGAAAAACTCGAGCATTATCCCGATCATGATCTGGCGAAATCCACTCTCAGTATGAAGGAGCGCGCCTTCTCGTTGCGCGGACTTGCTCAAAAAGGCGACCAGCTTGCCCAGGAGATTTTCGATTTCCAGGCCAAGGCCCTGGGAATCCATGTTGCCAACCTGGCCATGGCGCTCGACCCGAAATTCGTGGTGATCGGCGGCGGCTTGATGGACCCCGAAGCGACTACTACTGCCTTCCGTGAGAACTACCTGAATATCGTACGCTCCAGCGCCCGTGAATATTTATGGCCGTATCAACGCGATGCCATCACCGTTGTCCCCGCGGCGCTGGGAGATTTGTCGCAAGCAATTGGTGCTGCGCTGTCTGCCATGTATAGGGCGAGGGCGTAAAGACCTCATCTAAAAAGAGACAGGCATCTTTGCGAAGCACCCTATAAAGGGTTAAGATGACTGTCACTTCATTTCTTCATTGGACTTTCAGTTCAGCCCTTCAATGTCCCACTCAGGACAAGCTTTCAGAGCATGATGTAAACTCTCCGCCTTTAGCTCACTCAACGCATGGCGCCCACAAGAGATCCGTTAATCACTCTGTCACTGTTTAGCGAATCTTACGCTTTTTTCCGTTACGACAACGAATTGTTCAGGCAGAATTTCGGAATGAGAACTCAATAAACGTTTCAAGACTTCAATTTTGTAAACGGCGCGTTCATTCTCCAGCCGCAATAATACGATACCATGATGAGGTTTTCGGTCGCGAAATACTTGTTCACCGAAATCTTTATCATTGGTGATCAATATCCAGTTCTCGTCAAATGCTTTCTTCACAATGTCATCATCATTCAATCCGCGCGCTAAATCATATACAGAAAATACTTCATGCCCCTCAGTTGCTAACCACTCTGCTACGGCAGGCCCAGTGCTTTCGTCGATGAGGAAGCGCATTTATGGGGTTTCTACGGTTAATGGCATAAAAACGGTATTTTCCAAAGCTTTGCTGGCGAATAAAATGCAGGCCAGGATATCTTCCTTCTTTAAGCCTTCATATTCAGCGATGATTTCCTTATCTGTTGCGCCATGCGCCATTAAGTTAAGGATGAACTCAACAGTAAGTCTCGTGCCTTTGATAACAGGCTTGCCGGTCATGACTCTAGGATTAATAGTAATTCTTTCGAGCAATTTTTGGTCAGTCATAGATGCATACTCCTGAACTGATTATACAACCGTAAAACATACATTTCCTACTTCTTCATCGGCTTGGCCATCTCATCTTTCACGGCGTGATACAAATTCTCTGCTTTCAATTCACTCAGCGCATAACATGGCGCCTTCAAGTGATTCGCCAATTGCTGGGCGAGTCCCTGATCGAAGGCGGCGTGCTCCATGTTGATGACCACACATTTTATTCTTTCATGCGCGATCAGTTCCGCAAACCGATAGGATTCTTCCTGCGGGGGCAGCGCGCCGATGGACACGTTCCCTGCGCCATCGGTTAATACGATCAAGAGCGGCTCTACGTCCGGGTGATGGATTTTTTCCTGGCGTAGTACATCAGCTGCTAAGAACAATCCTGCCGAAAGTGGAGTTTTTCCGCCAACGGGAATATCCATTAATGCGCGTTGCGCCAGTTGCACCGAGTTTGTGGGGGGCAATACAAGTGTGGCGCGATCCTTTTGGAAGACAATTAATCCCACCCGGTCACGGCGCTGATATGCATCGGTCAGCAGCGAAAGGATTGCGCCTTTCGTTGCATTCATGCGTTCGGCGACTGCCATCGACCACGAAGCATCTACAAGAAATAAAACAAGATTCGCGACGCGTTTGACGCGAATCTTGCGTTGCAAGTCAGAGGATTCAATTGCAAAAGCCAGTCGTTTGCGTTTTTCAACGCGTTGTTTCTGGAAAGGCGCCGCGGCCCGGAACGTTGCGTCGAAGGCGATGTCGTCTTTCTTCTCGCCGGCCGGACGCGCCTTGATGTAACGTCCGTGCTTGCGCTCGGTCCTGGTCAGCGAGCGGCGGCCGGCATGTTTACGGGCCAGCTTGTCGAGCGGCGTATTCAGCTTGCGCGGCTGGAACTTCTCACCGGGCTTTACCTTCTGCCCGCCCTCCCACCAGTTAGCGCTGGTGTTGGCGAATACATCCTGGGGCATCTGTTCCGGCTTGCCCTCCTGCGGACCTTCCTCGCGCTCATCCTCGAGCTTTAAGTTTTTTTTTCCTCGGGTTTGCCCTGCTGTGACTCGGACTCTTCCTCCGCTTCACTAGGCATGGACTGGCCGGCAAGCTGCTCGATGCGTTCCTGCAGCTGCTCGGTCGTCATCTCGGCCTGTTGGAACGGAGTCCGTTTGATGCGGTGGGGCAGGGCCAATTCCGCAGCCAGGGCGATGTCGTGATCGTTGATCTTCGTGCGACCTTCGAACGCGGCCTGGGCGCGGGCAGCTTTCAGGATGACCAGGTCGGCGCGGTGGCCGTCCACGTTCAGGGATGCGGTCAACGCGGCGATCGAGAGCAGGTCCCGGCTGGTGTGAGTCACCTGCCCGACGAGTTCACGACCCTGCTCGATCTGGTGCGAGAGTTCCTGTTCCTTCTGCATGAATTTCTGGCGAAAGGCTTCGGCATCCTGCTCAAAGCCGAGGTTGCGTTCCATGATGAGGACGCGGTCGCGTGCCTCGCGGATACCCACGATATCCACCGAGAGGGCGAAGCGATCCAGCAGCTGGGGGCGGAGTTCCCCTTCTTCCGGATTCATCGTCCCGACGAGAATGAAGCGGGCTGGATGTACGAAGGAAATGCCCTCACGTTCGACCATGTTGACGCCCATCGCGGCAGAGTCCAGCAAAACATCCACCACATGATCGTCGAGCAGGTTTACCTCGTCGATGTAGAGCAGACCACGGTTCGCGCCTGCCAGGATTCCCGGCTCGAAATGGCGTTCGCCTTTTTGGATGGCCTGCTCGATATCCAGCGTTCCCACGACACGGTCTTCTGTCGCCGAGACCGGTAGATTCACAAATGATGTGGTGCGCACATGCGCCGGAACTTTGCTGTTTCCCTGGAAGCGTTCCTTACATTCCGTGCACCAGGTCGATGGCTTGTCTGGGTCACAGCCGAAGCGGCACTCGTCTACAACCCTGACTTTGGGAAGTAAAGCGGCCAGCGCACGTGCCGCCGTGGATTTTGCCGTTCCGCGTTCGCCGCGAATGAGCACACCGCCAATGCGGGTGTCGACAGCATTCAAGATGAGCGCACGTCGCATGCGCTCCTGACCTACAATTGCAGTGAATGGAAAAATAGGGGGCATTTAATCTCAACTCCGAACGGAGATTATAACTCGTGATTGACAAATGAGAAGTGAAATTGATGCCTGGGTAGGGCAATCGCATTACGATTTTTTATCCGCTAGTTTACGCCAATCTCCGCGAATTGTTTTAAAGAGTAGTGAGGAGTAGCGAAGATTAGCGGATGATATTTTCCCATTTTGCGGTCTTACAAGGTTCAAATGCGATTGCCCTGATGCCTGGGTGCACGCAAAACATGTCGGGCAGTTGCTCCCTGCGCCGTCCTCGGCGCAGGATTTACCTGTGAAACGCCGCCTTGTACCGATGCGCGGCATCTGCGACACGGCGGCTTGGCGCTAGGTGGCCTTAAAATGCGAGTAAATACCCTATTAAACAACTGGCCGGTAGGCAGGGTTGCAAACTTCTATGTTCACCTGTATAATCCACCTTACATTTTTCTCAACCGGAGTATCAAGTGACAGATCAGAATCAAGCCCTTCCTGCTCAAGGGAGCGATGCCAGTCAGCAGGAAGAACAACATGTAAATAACAACAATCAAACGATGGAGTCTTTGCTGAACGAACAGGAATTGAACGTCGATTTGCCTCAGCCTGGCGAGATTCGCACCGGAATGATCGCGAGCATGAGTCCCAGCCAGATTCTTGTCAGCATTGGCGCCAAATCGGAGGGCGTTGTTTCTGGTCGTGAACTGGACCAATTGTCGGCCGAAGAGCGTGAAGCACTGAAAGTGGGCCAGGAAGTGCATGTGTTCGTGCTCAATGCAGAAGATGAGAACGGCAACGTTGTCCTCTCCCTGAAGCGTGCCCAGGAACAGCTCTCCTGGGAAAATGTCGAAAAACTGATCTCGAGTGACACAGTGATCGACAGCAAAGTGATCGGCTTCAACAAAGGCGGCTTGATCGTGGGTGTCGAGGGACTGCGCGGTTTCGTGCCGTCCTCCCAGATCAGCGCTCTGCGTCGCAGCCAGTCTACAGGTGACACACCTGAGCAGCGCTGGCAGAAAATGATCGGTCAGCCGATCTCGGTTCGTGTCATCGAAGTGGACCGCGAACGCCGCCGCCTGATCCTTTCGGAACGTGCCGCCAGTACCGAGTCACGCCAGTCCATCAAGGAACGCGTGATCGAGGAACTCGAAGAAGGCAAGGTATACACGGGTCGTGTAACCAGCCTGGCCAATTTCGGTGCATTCATCAATATCAACGGCGCTGATGGGCTTGTCCACCTCTCCGAGCTCTCGTGGGATCATATCGATCACCCGCGCGAAGTGCTGGAAGTGGGGCAGGAGATCAAGGTCAAGGTGATCAACGTAGACAAGGACAAGAAGCGCATTGGCCTTTCTGTGCGTGCATTGCAGACCGATCCCTGGCGCTCGCGTGTGGAAAAATACAGCGTTGGTCAACTGGTGGAAGGTGTCATTACCCGCCTGACCAAGTTTGGTGCGTTTGCCCGCCTGGAAGGTGACATCGAAGGTCTCATCCATATCTCTGAGATCGCCGAACACCGCATCGAACATCCCAAGGAGGTCCTCAAGGAAGGTGATGTCAAGAGTCTGCGTGTCATTCGCATCGACCCTGACCAGCATCGCATTGGCTTGAGCCTGCGCAAAGTGGATTCGGCTGCCTTTGCCGATAAAGACTTCAAACTTCTTACGGCAGAATTCGGCGGAGAAGAAGATCAGCCCGAAGCTTCCGAGGATACCCCGGGTGACTCACCTGAGGAAAACAAGGAAGACTGACCCAAAAAACAAGAGCGTCCTCCGGGACGCTCTTTGACACTCATGCCCCTGGTCATCGACTCACATCAGGATATCGCCTGGAACATGCTCACGTATGGGCGTGATTACACGCGCTCCGCCTACGAGACCCGTCGATTAGAAGCGAATACTCTGACGCCGGACCGCAACGGCGATTGTCTGGTTGGCTGGCCCGAGTATCAAAAGGGACAGGTGGCCACAATCTTCGCCACGCTGTTTGCCAGCCCTGCCAAATACAGAGAACCTCACGATACGGTCTGGTACGCCGATTATGAAACCGCTCATCGTCTCTACCGGGACCAGATCATCGTTTACCGTAAACTGACCGATTCTTACCCCGACAAATTCCGGCTCATCGCCTCAACCCGGGAGTTGGACTCCGTTATCGAACACTGGTCCAAGCCTGCGCAAAACGGCGAAGGACATCCCGTTGGACTGCTCTTCCTTATGGAAGGTGCAGATGGCATCCGTTCGCCGCATGAACTAAGCGAATGGTACGACATGGGCTTGCGTATCATCGGTCTCGCCTGGGCCGGGACGCGTTACTGCGGTGGCACCAAGGA
Organism: uncultured Anaerolinea sp.; assembly: GCA_964489725.1. Classification (GTDB taxonomy): domain Bacteria; phylum Chloroflexota; class Anaerolineae; order Anaerolineales; family Villigracilaceae; genus Defluviilinea. The sequence continues at coordinate 18,770 of CAZBAX010000010.1, forward strand.
ACCCGGTCCATTGACGCCCGAGGGACGCCAGCTTGTGGCCGCGATGGCAGACTACAATTTCATCCTGGACCTCAGTCACATGGACGAAGCCGCGGCATTGGAATCGCTCGATCGTTATGAAGGACCCGTGATCGCCACACATTCGAATTGCGCCGCTCTCATGAAAGGCGCCGATACGAATCGACACTTGCCAGATCGTGTCATTGAAGGATTGATCGAACGCAATGCAGTGATCGGCGTGATTCCGTTGAATACATTTCTTAAGGTGGGCTGGCTGCGCAAGAATGGGAGCCGCCGTGAGGATGTCCCACTTGATACACTGATCGCGCATATCGACCACATCTGCCAGATGGCAGGCAATTCTCTGCACGCCGGCATCGGCTCGGATTTTGACGGCGGCTTCGGTCTGCAATCGATTCCCCCTGAACTGGATTCGATCGCCGATCTGCAGAAGATCGCGTCTGGGTTGATGACGCGTGGCTACAGCGAAACCGATGCTGAAAACATCCTGGGTGGGAATTGGCTGCGATTGCTGCGAAGGAATTTGCCCGCATGAACGGCGAATCGTCAGGACGCATTTCCTATCTGCGAATCCGGTTTAGCCTGATCACGGTTGGCATTGGCTTTCTGATCTTTGTCATTGGCGCCAAACCAAACTGGTTTGGATTGAATCGAGTTGCAGTTGTCGGTTTTGTCCAGATCATTGTTTTCCTTGTGGGGCTGGCATTGATATGTCTGGGGGGCTACATCGGTCTTTCGGCGCTCTGGGGAAAAACGGAGCGCAGCATCGTCGCCGATATTGGCTTGCGGCTGGTCAGCACAGGGTATGTGATCACGGTGTTTACCGGCATGGCAGATGTATTTGGCATGGGGGCGCAACCGGTGACAGTCGATCCCTATTTTGGACCCTGGCAGGCAGCCGGGGTCGTGATCGGGCAAATTGTGATCGCAATCGGTTTTCTAATGCTCATTCCCTATCAATTCCATTCGATGAACACCCAGCAATAGCATTGCTCTGTTGGCTGTTAAGCATAAAAAAAGACATCCCGCGTGATCGAAGCGGGATGTCTCTTTTTTACCACCTGTCTAATTATTAACTCACCTTACGCAATTTCTGCCGCAGAGACACAGAGAACACGGAGAAAAGCCCTTTATATCTTCTCTGTGACTCCGCGTCTCAGTGGCTAGACTGCGCAACATCAGTTATTAACATAAATTCGCAGGCTGAAATTCAGGTATAAAGTGTAGAAAACGATGCGGCACTCTGTAATCGAGGTCCTATTGGCTGTCTTCGAGAAATCGCTTTGCAGTCTCCACCAGCATGGCGGTACCGATCGGCAGAGCGCGCTCATCGAGATCGAATTTGGGATGATGAAGCCGATACTCTTCATGCCCGGCTTTTTGCGTACCAAGCGTAAACATGGCGCCGGGAGCATGTTTCATGAATTCGCCAAAGTCTTCAGCGCCGAGAGTCTTCTCGATTTCAAAGACATTCTCAGAACCGAGCATTTCCACGCCGACCTGTTCGATCACGTCTGAAACCAATTTGTCATTGATCATTGGAGGACCGCCGTACTCGAATCGAAGCTCATAGTTGCCCCCAAGGGTTTTGGCAATCTCAAAAGCCCGTGTGATCTCTTCACGAATCTGTTTATGCACATCCAGGTTGGAGTATCGCAACGTGCCTGATATTTCTATACGTTCAGGGATGACATTCTGCGTGAAACCTCCGTTGATCACACCTATGCTTACCACTGCCGGTTCAAAGGGATTGATACGGCGTGAGACGATTCCATTCAGGGCGATGATGACATGTGCCAGCATATAGAATGGATCCACGGTTTGATCTGGATGTGCTCCATGCCCGCCAACACCAGTGATGCTGGCATACCACGTGTCGATACCGCCGGAGTTGGGGCCCGCATTGATACCGATCGTTCCCACCGGACGACCAGGATCCACGTGCTGGGCGATGATGTAGTCTACACCTTCCATCGCGCCTTCGTCTGACATACGCTGTGCGCCGCTCTTGCCTGCTTCGTCGGCAGTCTCTTCACAAGGCTGAAAGAGAAAGCGCACGCGCCCGGGCAATTTTTCCTTCGATAACAATAGAGCTGCACCCAGAGCCATTGCCGTGTGACTGTCGTGTCCGCAGGCGTGCATCGCGCCGGGAGTCCGCGAGGCATATTCGTATTGGTTCTGTTCTAGGATGGGCAGCGCGTCCATATCTGCACGGATGGCTACGAGCCTGCCCCCCTCTCCGATCTCTGCGACGACACCGGTCTTCCCTACAGCGCGCCTGACTCGGTACCCCATCTTTTCCAATTCATCCGCGACGATCTTCGAGGTGCGGTGTAGTTCGAAGCCGATCTCAGGGTGCATGTGGAAATCGCGCCGCCATTCGATCAGTTCTTCAGATATGGCATGTGCCTGTTTAAGCATAATTCTCCTATGTTCTCCACGCTGAGCGGAGGGACCGAGTGAAGGTCGAGGTCTCGCAGTCGAAGCGTGCTTCACTGGAAAACTCTTCATAACTTGAAACATGCGCTTCGACTACCACTTCGTCTCGCATTCGCTAGCTCAGTGTCCGCTACCCAAAGGGTACGATGTCAGCGCGAAATCTGTTTCTTCTTCTCAAATTCCTTCGCGGCCGCTTCCATAATTCTATCCAGTTCCTGTTCCTGCTGCGGTTCCAACGGCGGAACGATATGATCACGCAATAGTCTCTCTGCTTCATCCACGGCATGATCCGCCATTTGCTTGCGTCCGAGTTTTTCGTCCCAGGTATCCCATGAATTTCGTTCAGCCAGTTTAGTGAGCGCAAGTTCGCCGGCTCTGAGATGTTTCATCGTATGTTTTTGGCCGAGAAAGTTGCGCGTCCCGTTCATGACGTTGCCGATGATTTCCACTGCAATATGATCTACGTCTGCGGACAATCCATTGAGCAAACGTCTGACACTGCCTGCCAGTTCATTGTCCAGCACCATTTGAGCAAACGAACCCATCACGCCGGCTTCCATTTCTCCGATACCAGAGAGTTCGTCTGCTCCCGCCAGTGCCGGGATGGTGGCGTTGAGCCCGCGTTCGAAGGCGTCCTGCGCGTCGAGCGTGTGCGCGTTGGTGGAGAATCCATACACATTGACCGAGAAACCGTAGTAGTGTCCGAGCTGAACCGTAGCAGCGGAGGCGAGACCCAGTTCCACGCCGGCCCACAGCAATCCGGTGCGCGGGTCGAGCATGGCGAGCCGTCCACAGTAGACAACGGGGCAACCCGGGTTGATGATCTGTGCCAATACCAGCGGAGCCAGCGACTCAGCGCTTTGCTGGACGATACTGCCTGTGATCGTCATGGGTGAGGTTGCGCCGCCCGTCGGGGCTGGCAGGTTCGAGCTGATAACGCCTGCCTGGGCCATCTCCATGATCGCTGCAGCCGCGATGTCGTGCATGGTCAGTGGGCTGACCGGAGAAAGAGACAAAGTCAATTCATGCGCGGGTGTGCCAACTACCGCTGCCATCTCCACTGCATACTTGACTTCATGCCCAAACTGGATGCCGGGTCCCTGCACGGGTTTGGTGGTATTCGACAACGCATGACGGTACATGTGCAGCGCCATCATTTCATTGGTTACATCTGGCGGAGTGAAGAACGGAGTCACCGTATTACAGTTTGGCAGCGCATCCAGCAAACGGCTGGCGTTCGCCCCATCTTCGTCCGTTGCCGTGTGACGCGTATTTGTGCGTGCATCGTATACATCTCGTGCGCCGCCCAGATTGTGGAAGTAAAGATTGCCGCCGCCCAATTCATTAACCTGTCCATTACGCCCGCGGATACATGGACGTTTGTTCGCTTTGGCGATGCTGTCCATTACAAGATCAGGCGGGAAGCAAACGCGATTGCCGTTCATCGTACAACCTGCATCCTGGAGGATGTCCAAACTGGGTTTATGAGTCCAGATCACGCCCACTTCGCCCAGTATTTTGAGCGTCGCTTCGTGCATGGACTTTATGTCTTCATCCGATAAAAACTTTAATCGCTCCATACATTCTCCTCTTTTTATAAGTACACCGGTGGTCGAGTAGTGGCGCCGCTCTAGGCGCTACATATCGAGACCACTGAATAACAAGAGTACTTATGAGCTCAACGTGGTCTCGATACGGCGGGGACGCTTCGACTATGCTCGGGCAAAAAACGCCCTCACTCCGCTCAGCGCGGAACCGCCTACTCGACCACCGATTATTTCTCCAATACCTTTTCCAAAAATTCCACGCGCCTCACTTCTGCATCGATCACATTTTCGATCTTCAAAAACGAATGTCCCTCCTCTTCATATAATAACAATTCCACATCTTTGCCGAGTGTGACAAGTTTATCACGTGCGTCCAGCGAGTCACTTGCCGGGCAGCGCGGGTCACTGCCGCCGCAGATCAATTGCACTGGTGCGTTGATTCGATCCAGGAAAAAATAGGGAGAGGCGTTGTACCATCTTTCATAATTCTCCTTTGGATCCCCCATATTCTCGATGTTCCAGTGTTGCAAGTCTTCACGCGAATCGTCATGCGACTTGAACCAGTTCATGAATGGGACAACGGCAGAACCGCCGCACCATAGTTCGGGAAACTGCGTCAGGCAGGTCATTGTCAAATAGCCGCCGTGACTTCTTCCTGTTACCGCAAATTTCTTTGCCAGACCTTCTTTTAATAAATATTGAACTCCTGCCGCGCAGTCGCGCGTATCCACGCCGCCCATATCGTAGCGACTCGCGATCTGCCATGCACGTCCATAACCTGTGGAACCGCGATAGTTTGGCAGAAGGACAGTCCAGCCGCGTGAAGCCATGTGTGCAATACATGGGTTCCATAAAAACTGCGCGTGCCAATTGGGTCCGCCGTGGATGTCGATGATCGCGCATTCGCCACTCCCGCGAAATAACAACGCAGGCACGTGCATGCCGTCGCTGTCATAAAAGATTTCTTCAGGCAGAACAAAATCCGCGTCACTGAAATCATCGGGCAATGATTTCGTCAATTGTTCGAACATGCCATCCACCCGCAACTTCCATAGATCAGGCGGCTGCTTCGGGCTTTCAAACAGGAAGATGATCTCATTGTTAGATGTAAACCGTGGTTCTTGATGAATCCCCATTGAGAGACGATACTGCTTACCTGGTACGCCTCTCTCCCATACGATCAGGCTGTTCGCCGCACCCTCGGCATGGACCCAGGCCATCCGTTCCCCGTCAACAGACCAACACGGAGACGTATCGTCGCCTATGCTCTGTGTCAACCACTCCACATTGCCGGTTGCAACTTCATACAAACCAATATCAAACCATTCTCCAGATTCAGCAGAAAATGCCAGGAATTTCGAATCAGGCGACCACACCGGATGCTGAGCATTCAGTCCTTCAATCTGTTTCCACTTCCCACTTTCCGTCTCAACTATAAAGACTCCCCGATCGCTCGCCTCCATTTCCGCTTCGACAGCAATCCTCTTTCCATCTGGTGACCACTCCACGTCCCACATAGGGCGGTGGATATCGAGCAACAATTTCTTCTTGCGTGTTTCAATTGAGACCAGGTATAGCGCGAACTGACCTTGTTCATCCGATAGGATTGCTAGTATCGTTCCATCTGGTGAAAAAGCAAAATTAGGCTGCTGCGCGTAGGCGGAATTGAGGGTTAGATCAATATGCGAGCCAGTGCGTAGATCATGCAAAACGATATGGTAAGACTCGCTTCCATCCAGATCCCAGGCGCAAGCAATGTATTTTCCCTCAGGAGAATATCGGGGAGAGAATTTCGAACCAGTGATTTCCGCGCTGAGCGGAGCCGCAGGCGTAGTCGAAGCGTGAGTATTTAGTTCGTAGATTTCCCAATTCCCCGTCTTATTCCATGAAAAAACGACATTCCGTCCATCAGGCGAAATGTCATAGTGCAAGCCGGTATCTACTTGCGGGACGCGGAGGAGTTGGGAGAGATTCAGCATTTGCTAACGGTAAAGGGTATACAAGTAGACAGGTAAACATGTGTACCTGTTTACTTGCGTCGCCGTGGCGCCGTGGCGACATTTACGCTTCTACACAACCTCAGGCGATAGTTCCTGTAAAGGTAATTGATCCATACCTGCCTGCTTTGCCAACTCCGCTACAAAAGCGTGAAGTTCGTTTACTCTCTCTGTATCCAGCTCCGGATGCTGGTACGATGCAAGGATTTCCCGCACGCGAATTCTTGCCCGCGTGAACGTATCCATGGAACCAGATTCCTTCCAGCCGCGCATTGAGTCACGGTCGATGATTTTGCTGGGCATGTGCTGCTCCTCGCGGAAGAGTTTCATGGTGATCTTCTGCTTGAGGAAGTCGCCGCCTTTGAAATTGACGCCTTCATAAAAACCAGTAGCGAGCGTTTCGGTATGGACCTTCATGCCAGCCAGCATACGCTTTGCCATGGCGATGCCTTCCGCGTCGACGACCAGCTTTTCAGGACTCTGACAGAGAAGTGAATCCAACATGCCCGCGCCTGAAATCATGTTGATACCGCTCAGTGCACCGATCAAGGCTCCCATGCCGCTTTCAAGTCCTGCCTGCATATCGAGCACTTTCGATTCGGTGGAGCTGAGATAAGCATGCGTGGGCAGCCCAAGCGACTTGCCAACCTGCGCATACGAGGAATCGATCATGGCGGTTTCCACCGAGCCAAACGGTGTGCCGCCTTTGCGCATGTCAAACGTGGATGGCGCTCCACCCCACACAATCGGCGAACCGGGGCAGGCAAGCTGATGGATCGCGATACCCGACAAACACTCCGCAGCATGTTGTGTCACTGCACCGATCAATGTCACCGGAGCAGCGGCGCCTGCCAGCGGCATCGATACAATTTCAGCAGGTACACCTGCGCGTGCCAGTGCGATCAGTTGTCCCGCGCCGAAGTTGGACCAGATCAATGGCGGTGATGGACAAGCATCGAAGATGGCGCGCGGATGTTCACGCAGGTTGTCGCGTCCGCCAGCGAAGATGGACAGCATGTCGATCATGTGATACACGGTCTTGTTTGAGAACGCGCCTGTGACGATCGGTTTTTTCGAATACAACAAGACCAGATATAAGCGATACAGGTCATGGAGTTCCTTCGGCACGTCGTGGCATGTCACGGCGGTAGACTGTGCATCGTACTGCGGTAAACTCTCGGCGACCTTGATGATACGGATCAAATCCTCAGTTTCAGATGTCTTGTGCTCGAGCGTCTCCGGGATCAGCACTGCCACGCCGGATGAACCCGGGTCGAACTGAACCGCATCGCCTCCGTACTGGACCGTGGGCCTGCCATCGTAATCACACAGATGGAATTGATGGGGAACAGTCTCGAGCGCCTTCCTGACGATCTGCGCCGGGATACGTGCGATCATCGTTTCTTCATCCACATGTGCACCGGCATCTGCAAGTAATTGTCTGGCTTCGGCGTTCTGCACTTTGATTCCAGGTTTGATCATGAGCTGATGGGCTTCGTCGATGATGCGGGCGATCAGTTCATCGCTGAGCAGGGATAGTTTGGGCTGCATGGTTGCTCCTTTGTGGTAATTGGTGAGTAGTAAATGGTAATTGAGTCGTTATGACTCAAGGGTTGGCTTCTGTATGGAAAGCCTCTCAATTACCAATCCCAATTACTTGCAAGGATCTCATGCGGGTTGGTAATCTTCGAGTGTGGGCAACTGTTCCAGCCCGGCCTTTTTGCTGAGGTCGAGCATATAGGCATGGAGTCGGCTCTCTTTAACGGGATCCAGTTCCGGGCGTCGATACGAAGCGAGCAGTTCGTTCACACGCAGCTTTGCACGTCCGAAGGCGTCCAGTGATCCGGCGGCTTTCCAGGCCCGTGTCGAATCGCGGTCGATGACCATGCCTGGCAGAATCTGTTCCTCGCGGAAGAGCTGCATGGTGATTTTCTGTTTCAGGAAATCGCCGCCCTTGAAGTTGATCTTTTCATCGTAAAAGCCGGTGGCAAGTGTTTCCGTGTGCTGCCTCACGCCCATCAGCATCCGCTTTGCCATCGAGATACCTTCCGCGTCGATGACAAGTTTCTCGGCGCTGTGACAGGCGAGAAAGTCCAACATGCCGGAGCCGGAGATCATGTTGATACCGCTCAACGCCCCGACCATGGCAGTGATGCCGCTTTCGAGTCCCGCCTGCGCGTCGACCAATTTTGAATCGGTGGCGCCAAGATAGGTATGTGTTGGCATCTTGAGAGATTTGGCAACCTGTGCATAGGAGCAATCGAGCATAGCCGTTTCGACCGCGCCCATGGGTGTTGCGCCTTTGCGCATATCGAAGATCGCTGCCGCCCCGCCCCACACAATGGGTGAGCCGGGATTGGCTAGCTGGTGAATCGTGATGCCTGCCAGACATTCCGCGGTATGCTGCGTAATGGTCCCCAGCATCGTAACCGGGGCCGCCGCGCCTGCCAGTGGCACAGAGACAATTTCAGCCGGGATGCCAGCCTTCGCAAGCGCAATAAGATTGCCAGCACCAAAGTTACTCCAAATAAGAGGCGGCGCGGGACAGACGTCAAACACGGCGCGAGGTTTTTCACGCGCCGCCTGTGCACTGCCAGCAAAGCGTGCCAGCATGTCGATCATCTCCTGCACGGTTTGGTTCGTGAACGCGCCGGTGACGATTGGTTTTTTCGAATATAAAAGTGCCAGATACAGGCGATAGGAATCTTGAATGTCTTTGGGAACATCGTGGCAAATGACCGCCGTCGACTGCGCGTCATATTGCGGAATCTGCTCTGCAACCTTGAGCAAACGGATCAGATGCGATGTTTCCGTGGTGTCATGCTCCAGCGTTTCCGGGTTGAGGATCGCAATGCCCGATGACCCCGGATCAAAGTGAACTGCGTCGCCGCCGTAATGCACGGTGGGATTGCCATCGTAATCATATAAATCAAATTCCCGCGGTACGCTCTCCAATGCCTTGTGGACAAGCGCCGCGGGAATTCCGATCACCTGGTTATCAGGGTAGAGGATCGCCCCGGCCGCAGCAAGCAGCTCTCTTGCTTCCGGGTTTTGGACCTTCACGCCCGGGCAGCGTAGGAGCTCATAGGCTTCCTCGAGGACCTTGGCGATCAGTTCATCGCTGAGAAGTGTGAGTTTTGGTTGCATAAGACACCTCTAAATGCATCTATATCTCTTCGGTCTTGTAGGGGCGGGCAGCTGCCCGCCCCTACAAGACCGACAATCTATTTTTCCACTGACTTAATGATCTTTTCCAGTTCTTCACTGATCTTCGGATCGAGCATTTCGGGCTGGTGTTCTGCCAGGATCTTGCGAGCCTTCGCTGTGGCCCAATCGCGGGCGTCATCGCCTTTGGTTTCCCATTCTGTGTATGGACGTCTGTCCATGAATTGAGGCATGAACAGCTCACGCATATGCCGGCGCGTGTGCTTCTGTGCAAGATAGTGCCCGCCGGGACCGACATTTGCGATCGTTTCGAGTGCCAGCGTTTCCTCATCCACGACAATGCCCTGCATCATCTTATGGACGATCGAGAAGATCTCGCAGTCCATCATCATTTCGGCAAAGGACCAGATCCGACTGCCATGCAGGAAACCGCATCCCAGCAGCATATCAGACATGACGATGCTCGCCATGAAAGTGGAGAGACTGCCGTCAATGCCAGCCTGCCAGTTCGGTTCCTTGGCGCCGGTGGCGAACGATCCCATCGAGAGCGGAATATTGTAAAAGTCCGCCAATACATTCGTCGCCGCGCCGAACAGATAATCTTCAGGTCCGCCGCCGGTGTAGCTGCCGAGTCGCAGATCGGATGCGGTTTGCGCTGCTGCATAAAAGACCGGAGCGCCCGGATATGCCAGTTGCAGCAATGCCGTCGCGGCGATGACTTCTGCATTGCCAACCGCGAGATTCCCGGCCAAGGTGACGGGTCCCGTTGTAAGACAGGATGCCATCGTCATGAACCCGGTCGGGATGCCATGCTCGGCGGCGATCAATGCTGCATCGAGGCTGCCGCCGTCATGCCCGAGCGGGGGAGCGGTACACTGCATCAGCGAGAGGACGGGGCGTTCTTTGAGCTTATCCTTGCCGCCGGCCACCAGCGCTGCCATCTCCATCGCGGCTCTGGCTTCATGCACGTTATAGATCGACTCGGTCTGGACGTGTTTGGTAGAGCTTTCCCAGACAGTCTTGATCTCGTGCAGTCCACGCGCTTCGACAGGTGTGTCTTGTGCAGAGACCGCCACCCAGTGGAATGCGACTTCCTCGGTCGCGTCGGCCACGCGGGCGATGTCTCGTACGTCGCCCAGGCAGGAGGTCCGCTTTTGACCGGTCTGGATATCGATCACTTCCACGCCGCAGCCGTCGGTTCCGAGGAACACATGATTGCCATCCAACGGCAGATCCTGCTGCGGGTCACGCGCTGCCAATGAATACGCCGGTGGACACTTCTTCAATGCCTCTTCGATCACATCGCCTTTGACACGCACGATCTTCTTCTCGCGGTCCACGGTCGCGCCGTTGGCTTGCCAGATCTCCAGCGCACGTTGTGATGGGAACCGCACGCCAACGTTCTCGATGATCCACAATGTGGCTTCGTGGATCTTTTTGACTTCTTCCGTTGTTAAGACTTCCAATTTCAGCTTTGGATTGCTGATCGATTTGATTTGTTTCGACATAGCGCCCTCCCGAGGCTTATGTCTCTACTCTCTCTTTATTGGTCTAAAAACCTCAACCACGAAGTGTCACGAAGGGACACGAAGAAAACCTTTGTGACACTTCGTGCCACCTGCCCCGCTGCATTTAGCGGGGTTTGTGTTGAAAAGGTTTTACTCCTTCCCCACCAGTTGCTTTGCCAGCTTCACGGCACCCACCGCATCTTCCGATGTGCCGTCGGCTTTGATCTTCTCTGCCCAATCCTTCGTGATCGGAGCGCCGCCAACCATCACCTTGATACGCGGACGTAGTCCTTCTTTATCAAGTTCCTCGATCACTTCACGTTGACGGACCATCGTGGTCGTCAACAGCGCGCTCATGCCGATGATCTGCGCGTCGATCTCCAGCGCCTTGCCGATAATCTTTTCGGCAGGCTGGTCTACGCCCAGGTCCGTGACCTCAAAGCCCGATGCACTCAGCATCGTTCCGACGAGTGTCTTGCCGATCTCGTGAATATCGCCTTCAACAGTGGCGAGTACCACGCGTCCCATTGTTTCACGCGCTTCGCCAAGCTTCAACAACTCGGGTTCGAGCGTGGCAACAGCGGCTTTCATGGCTTCACCTGCCATGACCAGTTCCGGCAAAAACGCCTCGCCTTTGCCAAACTGATCCCCAATGTAATTGACACCCACTACAAATCCCTTTGTGATCGTATCGAGCGGATGCATCTGCAGCTCGATGGATTTCTGTGCCAACTCAACAGCCAGTTCCTGCTCGCCCTCGATGATGCTTTGTGCCATCTGTTTGTAGAGTTCTTCGATTTTGACGTCATCAATCATAGTGCAATCTCCTTATTTCCTTGTTTTCTTCAGCAACGGTGAAACCTGTTCTTCTTTTTCACGCAATAACTCTGCGGGAATATCCAAATAGTCCTCGAGCCATTTCCCTGACTCCATCACATGTTCGATGGACGACTGCATCGCCTTTTCAGCATCGCCTTGCTTAAGTGCATTCACGATTGCCACGTGTTCCTGGTACGTGTTCATCATGCTGTCATTGATGATCTCCGGGTAACGGAACAGCGCTTCATAGAGCAGCCAGTCAGGAAACGCATTCGACACGACTTCATATAACTTGATCAGGAGATCGTTCTTTGTGGCTGCAGCAATGGCGGAATGAAACTCACGGCTGGACTTCCGGTCGATCGACACATCCTTCAGGGTCTGGTGTTTCTTGGTTTCTTCCAGCGTTCTTTCCAAGCCGGCAAGCTGTTGCGGCGTTATGTTCTTGGCCGCCTCCTGGGCGATGATCGCTTCGAGGAGAAGCCGCATTCCATAGGCTTCCACCACATCCTTCGTGGACATCTGGCGCACGCGCACTCCGCGATAGGGGACGCGTTCTGCCAGCCCCGCGGAGACGAGCAGATCCAGCCCTTCGCGGACCGGCGTCATGCTGACACCGAGCTGCGTGGCAATGTCGTCCTGCCGCAACCAGTCACCAGGCTTGTAGACGCCCGAAATGATCTTCTCGTGCAGAACGTCAAAAATATCCTCTTTGAGAGGACGCTTCTGTATTAATTCGGTTTCTTCGGTTGACGGGGAATTGATCATCGCTTGCCTTTCCGGTAGCGATGATTATAAATTATATATAATTTTTAGTACAGCACAACGCTGATGATAATTGTCACTTATTTACCGCCTCTGACTGCCGGTAAAGGTCATGTTCGTTGATGTATTCGAATACCGGTTCTGGAAGATAATACCGATATGGACGCCCTTCTGCAACCCGACTACGGATTTCGCGCGAGGCGATTTCGAGCAACGGCGCATCCACGTAATGGATCTTGGACCGGATCCCCGGCAACTGCTCCTCCAGGTCCTTTAGATCCGGTTCCTCGCCGGGACGCCGCATCACGCCTACCCAGTGACAGGCAAACAGCAACTCTTTGGGCTTATGCCATTTGGGCAGATCACGCAAAGAGTCCTCGCCGATGATCGGGGTGATGTCTGCATTCGGATATTTCTCAGATATCACTTCAACAGTATCCAGCGTATAGTGTGGACCTGGACGCTCCAGCTCGACGCGTGAAAGCTCGAAGGCGGGGTTATCCTGGATGGCCAGATTGACCATTGCCAGCCGATGTTCTGCAGGCGTAATGATCTGATCTTGTTTGTGAGGAGGGTCGGGGGTGAGCACCCACAACAGACGGTCGAGCCCCAGCTGGGAGTAGGCTTCAGACGCGAGGATGAGATGTCCCAGATGAGGTGGATCAAAGGTCCCGCCAAAGAGTCCGATCTGTTCGCGTGCCATGATTAAAGTATAACGTATTCTTTTGGGCAGCTTGAAATGATCTTGGAGATCAAGTACAATGCTTAGCAGAATTCGCTTTTTGCTAAGCAAGGAGAAACTATGGCTCTACCTTCTGTTAAAGTGAGCAACCGTTATCAAATCGCTGTTCCTCAGCAGGCGCGCAGGCGTCTTAAGATAAAGAGTGGTGATCGTTTACTGGTGGACGTTCAGGATGGGATGATCGTTCTCTTACCTGAACCAGGAAACTATACCCAGTCACTTGCAGGGTTGCACCGTGAGATTTGGGAAAAATCGGGTGACTATATCATCGGGGAGCGCAATGCATGGAACGACTCGTCCAAAAGTTGACCGAACTTGGTCTTGTTGGCATTGACACATCCATCTTCATCTACCATCTTGAGTCCCATCAGAGATATTCTGGTTTGACACAAAAGACTTTCTCAAGTTTGGAGAGTGGAAAATGGAAGGGTGTCACTTCTACGATCACTCTGATGGAAATCAATGTACATCCCTGGCGTGTTGGACGTGAGGATGTTGCTCGCAAGTATGAAACACTACTGATGAATTTTCCCAATCTGGAAATTGTCAACATTGACCGCGATGTTGCACGTGTGGCTGCGCAACTCCGCGCGAGATTTGATGTAAGACCACCTGATGCTTTGCAGATTGCAGCAAGTCTTGCCAGTGGGGCGCAGGGTTTTATGACAAACGATCATCGATTGTCTGTACTTGGATCGTTAACTAAGATAATTGTTTTGGACGATTACCTCATCTCATAAGTTTCCGGTTATTAACATCTTTACAAGTAATGAGAGAGATTATGAATCAAACATTCGATGCCATTGTCATCGGTGCAGGTGTGATGGGGGCGAGTATTGCCTTTCACCTCGCTGAACGCGGACTCAAGGTCGTCATCCTCGAACGCAAAGTCACTGCTTCCGGCGCGACCGGCCACTCCAGCGGACTCGTCCGCATGCACTACGACCTCGTTGCCGAGTCTGAACTGACCTTCAAGAGTTATCAAATTTATTTCAGCAATTGGAAGGACCGCGTTGGCGGCGATTGTGGATTCCAGCAGACAGGCTTTTTGCAGATCGCCAGGCGTGAGCATGAAGCTAAATTACGTGGCAACGTGGCCAACCAGCAAAAGATCGGCATTAACACGTCGGTTATCGACGTGGGCGAAGTGCGGAGACTCTTCCCCGACCTGATCACCGAGCATTTCGATTACGCCGCTTACGAACCCGATTCAGGCTACGCCGATGCGACCCTCACAACCAACTCATTTATCGAAGCTGCCAAACGTCATCATGCAACGTTGATCCAAAATTGTGAAGTGACCGCTATCCACGCGGCGGGAGGCAAGGTCACAGGCGTCAGCACAGAGAAGGGTGATTTCGCCGCGCCGATCGTGGTCAACGCGGCTGGGGCGTGGGCAAAGCACGTCGCGAGCCTGGCAGGCATCGAGGTCCCGATTGAAACATGGACTCATGATGTAGCCTTCCTGCACCGTCCGCCGTCGCTGGGTCGTATCCCGGCCTGCATCGACGACGTCATCAATTGCTACTACCGGCCCGAGGGCAGTGCTCTCATCCTTGCCGCGGGCGAAGATGAATCCCTGCGCGGTGAACCGCCTGATGCCGAAGACCAGACACCCTCGCCCACGTTCCTTGAAAAATTGATCGACCAGATGGTGCAGCGCATTCCCAAAATCGAAGAGAGCGGATTGCACTCCATCCACGTGGGGCGTGATGGCATTACGCCCGACCAGCGTGCCATCTACAGTGGAACAGATTTGAACGGGTTCTATCTTGCATGTGGCTTAAGCGGAACTGGATTCAAAACGTCACCTGCCGCGGGTGCGAGTATGGTTGAGCTAATCCTTGATGGCAAACCGAGCACAGTGGACATCACAGCGTTTCGATTTAGCCGCTTCGCCGAAGGCAACTTACTCGAAGGCGAATACGGATATGGGCATATTTGGAAGTGACGTATTATCATTCCAGTCGAAGTATTAGCTTCGAAGTAAAAAAGTTAATGTCACCCTGAACGAAGTGAAGGGTCTCCAGCGATCTTGAGCCGAGAGGCTCAAGATCGCTGGGATTCTTCGCTCCCGTTGGTCGCTCACACCGTCCAAAGCGGTGTCCTTTGGAGAATGACATGCTGTTTCGAAGCAGTTACTTTTATTGAAGTGCGCTAGACGAATATCGCTTCGACTATAATTACACAGTGCCGCATAGTTTGACGCACTCAGTGCTTAATTCCCAAACAGCGGTTCAAACACTTTATTTACGCATGTTGAACATGTGTGAGACAAGCGGCAATTCATGAACAAAAAATCCCGATACGAAGAACTCAAGCGGCAGATCCACGAACACAATTACCGGTATCACGTACTGGATGCGCCCGTCATCAGCGACCTGGAATTCGACCGGCTGCTCAAGGAACTTCGGGAGATCGAAGCGGAGCACCCGGACTGGATCACACCGGACTCGCCCACGCTTCGCGCCGGGGCCAAGCCTGCTGAGCGTTTCGACAAGGTCCGCCACCCCGCGCCGATCCTTTCGCTCGCGAACGCCTTTGGCGCGGACGACGCGCGCGGCTGGTTCGAACGCGTCCGCCGCATCGACGACCGCGTGGAAAAAGCGAAATTTGTCGTCGAGCCGAAGATCGATGGGCTGTCGATTGTGCTGCATTATCGCGACGGCATCTTTGTTCAGGGTGCTACACGCGGCGATGGGGAGATCGGTGAGGATATTACCCCCAACCTGCGGACGATCCGCGCTATCCCGTTGCGTATTCCAGTCGATGAAAAAGGACCAAAGCCTCCGGCATATCTTGTCGTGAGAGGCGAAGCCTTCATTCATATCGAAGATTTTGAACAGCTGAACCGCCAGTTGCTGGAGGAGGGCAAACGGACCTATCAAAATCCCAGAAATACCGCGGCTGGTTCGTTACGTCAGCTCGACCCCGCGTTGACAGCTTCGCGTCCGTTGACCCTGCTTGTCTACCAGATCATTCATCATGAGGGTGGCAAGGTGCCCACATCACAGTGGGAGGTGCTGGAATACCTGAAGGTGCTGGGTTTTCCTATCACCGATATTGCGAAACGCTTCAATGACATCGAAGATGCGATCGGCTATACCGAAACGTGGGACAAGCGCCGCGATGAATTGCCCTATGAAGCCGATGGCATGGTCATTAAGATCGACGATTTGAAACTAGGAGCTGATCTGGGTTTTGTAGGCAAAGACCCGCGCGGCGCCATTGCGTTCAAATTCCCGGCCCGTGAAGTGACAACAAAACTGCTCGATATTCGCGTCACCGTCGGTCGGACCGGTGTGTTGATTCCCAATGCCGTCCTCGAACGGGTGGAGATTGGCGGCGTGATCGTCGAGCGAGCCACGCTGCATAACTTCGATTACATCGCCGAAAAGGACATTCGCATCGGGGACCGTGTGCTGGTGAAGCGGGCGGGGGAGGTCATCCCGTATGTGATCGGTCCGGTGATCGATGCACGCACTGGCAAGGAAAAAAAATACAAGCCGCCGCAAGTCTGCCCGGCATGTGGTCAGCCTGTGGAACGACTCGAAGATGAGGTGGCATGGTACTGCGTCAATGCGGCGTGCCCGGCACAGTTGCTGCGCAACGTGGAACACTTCGTCTCGCGCGGCGCAATGGATATCGTTGGCATGGGCTCTCGTATCGTCGAGAAATTGATCGAGATCGAGAAGGTCAGAGACGTAGCAGATATCTATAAATTGAAGCGCGCCGATATTCTGGAAGCAGTCACCAAAAAGGATCGCAAGACTGATAAGGAACCGCCTGGTAAGATCGCAGATAATCTGCTGGCCTCCATTGAAGCTTCGAAACTACGTTCCCTGGCGCGACTGATCACCGCACTTGGAATTCACGGCGTTGGTGAAGTGAGCGCCGGCGATCTGGCGCGCACGTTCCCTGATCTGGATGCCCTGTCCAAAGCGAGCGCCGATGATCTACAACAACTGGATGACATCGGGCCCAGTGCCGCCGAATCGATCGCGGACTGGTTTTCACGACCGGTCAACAAGCAGGTCTTGAAGAAGTTGAAAGCGGCCGGCGTCTGGCCGCAGGGTGGAGCCACGGCAGCCGTGAAAGCGCAGGCGTCTGACGCGTTCGATGGTTTGACCTTCGTGGTGACGGGCACACTGCCCACACTTACGCGCGATGGCGTCAAGGAATTCATTGAATCCCACGGCGGTAAAGTGACCGACAGTGTCAGCAAGAAGACGAGTTATCTCGTGCTCGGTGAAGAGCCAGGTTCGAAGTATGAGAAAGCGAAATCGCTGGGTGTGAAGATCATTGATGAAGCGGAATTAAAGAAGCTGGCTGGCTATAATTAGCTTTTGATACAAAATACTCCCACGCCGCCCTCGCGCTGAGCGGAGTGGCGCTCTAAGCGGCACGCAGTCGAAGCGCAGGCGGCGATCACCTGGGAGCACTTTTGCACCAGGTGCTCAAATTAAACTATAGCACTCCTTTTTGCTTCAACTCACGCCGCTGTTCGATCTCGTCCATAACGCGGGCGCGGATTTTTTGCCACTCCTCTACAGGGACCGCCAAAAATGCAGCCACGGCTTGCGGGTCGAACTGTTTACCCGATTCCTCTTCGATCAATTTGCGGGAGACCTCATAGGATTGCCCCTTCCGATAGGGACGGTCAGACGTGAGCGCGTCGAACGTATCGGCGATGGCGAAGAGGCGTGCGCCAATGGCGATCTCCTCGCCGCGCAAGCCAAAGGGATACCCGGTCCCATCCCATTTTTCCTGGTGACAGACCACAATTTGGATCTCTTCACGCAAGTAGGGAATGCCAACCAGCATGTTATATCCCAGCTGTGGATGGCGCTGGATAATTTTGCGTTCTTCGCCATCCAGCGCGCCGGGTTTGTGAAGGATGGCATCTGGCACGCCAATCTTGCCAATGTCATGGATCAATGCGCCGCGTCGGATATTCTTGATGACATCTTTTTCCAATCCCATTTCTTCGGCAAGCCGGGCCGTGTATTCGACCACGCGACGTGAATGTCCCTCGGTTTCGCGGTCACGCAGGTCCAGCGCTGCGGATAATGCCTCCAGGGTCAGGTCATAACTGTTCTGTAGCTCGGTGACAAGCTGAGCATTGCTTACTGCCAGGGCGGCTGTATTGCCAATTGCACTGAAGAGATCGAGATCGTCCTGTGTAAACAGTTCACCGCCGCGTTTGTTGACTGCCTGGATCGCTCCGATCGCTTCGTCCTCCAGCACAAGAGGGACGGTCATAATGGAGCGCGTGACAAACCCGGTCTGTTCGTCCGCGGACCGGGCGCGGCGCGGATCGCGGCGTGCATCCCGGATGATGAGAGATTTCTTCTTCAGTACGCTCGTACCCACAATGCTGGCTGTGTTAAGCGGAACCGAAAATCCCTTCAAGAGTCCGAACTCGTCGCCGGTGGAAAAGCGGCATTTGATCGCTTTCTCCACCTTGTCCACCAGCCAGATCGACTGCGCCTCTGCATGGATGGTTTTGTTGATTTCCGCAAAAATGTTTGGGATCAGTTCATCGATGCTGAGCGTTTGGTGCAGATGACGTGAGATTTGGTTGAGCAACTTTTGACGCTGATAGTTCCGGTTTCGCTGCTCATAGAGTTGCGTGTTCTGGATCGTGACAGCAACATCCAACAGGAGTGGATGGAGGGACGCTTCGACTTCCTGAACGATGGTTGCTTCCCCTGCCGGATAGGCAATTGCCATCATACCGATCAATTCATCGCGTGCGCGAAGAGGAAAAATGACAAGCTCGTTTTGTGACTTGAAATAATCCTCGTAGACCTGCTTATCCATCCACTTTGAATATGGGATGTCTTCGAGTTTCGACTTACTGCTGGACATCTGTTGATAGAGACTGATGAACTTTTTGGCCCGCATGAACCTGCCGAGGATGTTCGGAGCATCGCTTCCTACAGCAAACATACATTCCAATCGGCTTTCCTCCTCACTGAGCAGCCAGATCGAGATCCCGGCGCAGTGAAGACTGTTCCTTGCTTCCTTTAGAATCGAAAACATGACCATGTCCAGCTCGGGCATGGAACGATATGCCTGATTCAATTTCAGGTACAAAGAGGGGGAAATAGGTGTAACCGGGAGATCGTTCATTGCAATCCAGCTCCATGACCCAGGTCGTGGAAGAAATCTTATAAGTGAGATGTGACGGCGTTGTGAATCTTTACAACCCATCATAGCCCTGCCGGGTTCGGACCGATTTATTTACAGAATAGCTGCCTCAGGCTATATGCGTCGAGATTACAGATATTCCAATGCTCCAGGAAACGGATCTGCAGGGATAGCCACGAATTGTGAAATGAATTGATCGTATCGCCATAGGGAATGGATGCAACTGTTGTGTAATAGATGAGAACGTACATCACATTTGCAGACAGCGTCAGCAATTGAATCCCGAACCCCAGCCCTGCCAGGAGTACCACATAAAATCTGGATTTTTCTGGCGTCGCCGAGAGAGCCTTCTCGACCATCGGTGCAACCATAATCCCAAGCAATGGCAGCACGGGAGTGATCAGGCGTGATCCCCACGATGTGCCTCCATCCCAGGTATGCCACATAGCCGTGCTCAGGATGCAGCCGCCGATCACAGTCAGCAGTGTTCCCGTGAAGACTTTGTCTGCTTTGTAGAGGCGCATACCACCGGAAATCGCAAGGATCAGAAGTGGGGAGTAAAAGAATAATGAACGCCCAGGGCTAAAGAAGACTCCTACGAGTCCCTCCACGATCGATCCGCTGAAGCGTTCGCTCCCGTAGCCGAAATCCAGGAAAGAATGGAATCGAATCCAGTTATAGACCAGCAGCGCACCAAAGCCGAGCGCAATAAAGATTCCGGTCCATAACCATCGCCAACCTCGTTTCCAAACGCCGAGCAGCCAGATGGGAATCCCCAACAGATTCGTGGGGCGAAAGAGCAGGGAAAGTCCCAGAAAGAAAGCGCTCCAACCAGGAGATCTGACTTCAGTGAATGCCAGGCTCGCCAGAAGCAATGTTCCAGCACCGACTTCAGAGAACATACCGCGCGACTGGTACCACCAATCGGTGCATAAACCGAAAAGCAAAACAGTGAGCGTTGCCGTCTTCCAGTCGAAGCGCCTGAGCAGGATGCTGTAGAGGATGGTTACACAAATGGCTCCGAGAAGCGCGTTCAGTCGCAAGGCGAAGCGGGCGCCCACGTTCGATGATGCCAGGATATGAGGATCGGGTGTCAGCGCGTATGCCAGGGAAAGATAAGGCTCATCGTCCGCCTTCTCAGTGAGACGATAAACCAGGGCCGTTCCCAGGATGTTGCCCGGAAAATATTTGGTGTACAGATGTCCATCGATACCCTCCTGCCCCAGATGTTCTCGCTCTTGCAGGAACCTCAACGCATCGATATCCAGTGACCCTCGCGTCGCAAGCGAAATGCCCGAGACAAAGACCGCGAATTCATCCGAAAGCTGCAAGTCGGCGCGTGATGTGGCGCCGTAAATAAGCACGAAGATGACAAAACATAGAAGAACGGAGAGCGATGGTCGATTGGACATTATTCCCTCATGGCAAGGATCATTTGTTCCGTTCGGTAATTATAAGATAGGTAAGCATTGTGGGACTCAGATCTTCTAGGACGAGAGGAGCAGACAACATGAAAGATACATTCATCAGATGGTTCATGCGAATTAACGCCTTTCTCCTGCGCCTCACAAATGGACGTTTAGGAAGCAGGCTTGGCACGCAAACGATTCTCCTCCTCGAAACCATCGGGCGCAAATCAGGGCAGCCGCGCGAAATTCCGATCGCTTATTTCTCCCTTGATGGGAAGTATTTGATTGTCGAATCCAATTGGGGCAGGGACACTCATGCAGATTGGTACTTCAATCTAAAGAAGAATCCGCGAGCCACACTAAAGGTGAATGGACAAGTCCTTCCTGTCGAAGCGCATGACGCTCGGGGAGAGGAGTATAACCGTCTATGGGAATATGTTACCGCGCGTCACTCACCATATCTCCAATATCAGGAAATGACAAAGCGCCACATTCCCATCGTGGTATTTCAACCATTGAAGTGATCCATGCACTAAGTAGTCAGTTCACGATTGCGAATCTGTAAAGCCTGACAATAGAAAGTCTTGTGATAGAATACCGCCCAATGTAAACAAAGGACGCTCTGGGGGAGCATGAGCCTTTGTCATACTATCTTTTTTGCTCGGAGAACTACATATGCCACGTCGAAGTCTCGCTCGTCTGTACAAGGACGAGTTCACCGGATATTCACTTGCCAGGTTTCAACAGGACCTGCTTGCAGGACTCACTGTCGCCGCGGTAGCGCTGCCGCTCGCTCTGGCGTTCGGGGTCGCCTCGGGCGCCTCTGCTGCCGCGGGTCTGGTCACTGCCATCCTCGCGGGACTTGTGATCGGCGCTCTTGCGGGCGCACCCTTCCAAATCAGCGGACCCACGGGCGCTATGTCGGCGGTGCTGATCGTGCTCGTGACGCGTTATGGTCTGGAAGGGATCTGGATCGCAGGTCTGCTCTCCGGGATCATCCTGCTCATCATCGGTTTGCTGCGCCTTGGACGTTTCATTGCCTTCATCCCCGCTCCGGTCATTAGCGGATTCACATCGGGCATTGCTCTGATCATCTTCATCGGGCAGATCGATAATTTTCTTGGGATCAGGACTCCCGCCACGGAAACTGCCGCTCAAAAGTTGCTCGGATATTTCCATGCGGGATTCACACCCAGTCATCAATCTCTACTTCTGGGATCGATCGTCATCGGGACCATGTTGTTATGGCCCGCCAGGTGGAACGCGCGCTTCCCCTCCTCGCTTTTAGGGATCATCCTCGCAACGGCTATCAACTACGCCTTGCGTTGGTCCGCCCCGATGATCGGATCCATCCCTCAAACATTGTTACTTGATCAACGTCTCAGCCTCTCCAACATCCCATGGTCCAACCTACCTGAATTTCTTGCACCAACCCTCACCATCACCGCGCTTGGCGCTGTGGAATCCTTGTTGTGCGGGGCAGTCGGTTCCAACATGACCGGTATCCGCTTACAGGCGAATCAGGAGCTGGTGGCGCAGGGCGTTGGTAATATGCTCATCCCATTCTTCGGCGGCGTTCCGGCCACGGCTGCGATCGCGCGTTCGAGCGTGGGAATCAAGTCTGGCGGGCAGACACGTCTCGTCAGTATCATCCACGCAATTGGGCTCTTACTCTCGATGTTCCTGCTCACTCCCTTTATGGAACGTATCCCGCTGGCCGCGCTGGCAGGCGTGCTGATGGTCACTGCTGTCCGCATGAATGAATGGGACGCGATCAAGTTCATTTTTGGCAAGCGCTTCAAGACCGATATGATCGCTTTCACCATTACAATGTTCGCGACCATAGTGCTCGATCTGACGCAGGCAATTCTGATCGGTTCCTTCCTGGCGGGGGCTGTCTTCCTCAACAAGATCGCCAGCATCGACATTGACGTGCAGGACGTGGATGCCGAAAAGCTGCGCCAGCGCGGGATCGACACCGCCGGCAAATGCCAGCACGTGCGGGTCGCCTTCCTGACGGGTCCCTTGTTCTTTGCTGCCACCGGTCAATTCAACGAAGCGTTCCAGAACATCGGTGACACGCACGCTTTGATCTTGTCGATGCGCGGCGTATCATTGATCGACACAGCCGGTATCGAAGCCATCCACCGATTGCATGGGCGGCTGCACAGGCAGGGTGGCACGTTAATGTTTGCAGGTGTCCATGATAATGCTCGTACGATGATGGAACGCGGCGGACTTGTGCAAGCCATTGGCGAAACCAATTTCTTCTGGTCCAGCGATCAGGCGATCGTGGAAGCGGAACGGCGCGGGTGTGAATTCTGTAAGGGCTTATAATTTTGGTTGCCAAATAAAAATTTCCTTATAAGCGAGTATGTGATGACCACCAACAAAACTTTACAGTGGGGATTGCTCTCCACGGCACGAATTAACGACGCTTTGATCCCGCCGTTGCGCGCATCGAAGCGCAATGCGCTTACCGCCGTTGCATCGCGTTCGCAGCAAAATGCAGACGCGTATGCAAAAGAAAAAAACATAGCGCGCGCCCATGGTTCCTATGAAGAACTGCTTGCCGATCCTGAGATCGACGTAATCTATAATCCGCTCCCCAATCATTTGCACGCCGAGTGGACGATCAAGGCGGTCGAAGCTGGCAAGCATGTCCTTTGCGAAAAGCCGCTCGCCCTCAGTGTAGAAGAAGTGGATGCCATCCAATCGGCGGCGCGCCAGCATGGACGCGTGGTGGCAGAGGCGTTCATGTACCGCCACCATCCACAGACATTGAAGGTTCAGGAGATCGTTAAGAGCGGTTCACTCGGGACCGTGAAACTGGTGCGCAGTTCCTTTAGCTTTATGCTCAGCCGCGAGGGAGACGTGCGTCTGAATCCGGAGTGGGGAGGCG
The DNA here is from genome assembly GCA_964489725.1 of uncultured Anaerolinea sp. GTDB lineage: Bacteria > Chloroflexota > Anaerolineae > Anaerolineales > Villigracilaceae > Defluviilinea. Next base: position 42,237 of record CAZBAX010000010.1, read on the forward strand.
GCAGCATTTGGGACGTGGGATGTTACCCCATCAGCTACGCGCGCAGTGCTCTCGGGGCGGAACCGCTTGAAGTTTTTGGGCAGCAGGTCACGGGTCCGACCGGGATCGACGAGACGTTCGTCGGGCAGATGCGATTCGCGCAGGATATCCTGGTGCAGTTCACCAGCAGTTTTGTGATCCCCTTCCATTCCTTTATAGAGATCGTTGCCAGTGAAGGGACATTGCGTGTTCCCAGCCCATTCAAACCGACTGAGAAGGAAAAGATCTATCTGACGCGTGACGGCAAGACGGAAACGATCAAGATCAAAGGACAGGACCTGTACCTCGGCGAAGTGGAAGACATGGCCGATTCCATCCTGCTTGGAAAAGCGCCGCGCATTTCGCTGGAGGATAGCCGCGCCAACGTTCATGCGATCAGATGCCTGCTCGACTCGGCGCGTACCGGAAAATCAGTAAAGCTCGCCTAGTAAACCTTGCGAAGGTTATCCCTGAAGACTCATCGATCGACTCCCCAACCTTCGCAAGGTTGTTTCTCTGGTACACTTGCGGCATTCTTTTTCGGAGGACTCGCATGGATTTACACAATACAGACGACTCTGTCACCCGCCGCATCAGGGCCCTGACGGATCGCGTGTCGATGCTCAAGGAACACGACCTTTATTTTTACAACCAGGCAGTCGAAGAAATGCTCAGCGACTCAAAAGTGCGGGTCCGTGGACGCGTGATGGGCATGTACGCCTCCTACAGTTATTTGGGTCTGGTAGGGCATCCGAGAATTAATGAAGCCGCCAAGGCTGCGGTCGATAAATTTGGCACCGGCACAAACGGTGTGCGCACACTGGCGGGGACACTTACGATCCACAACGAGCTGGAAGAAACGATCGCAAATTTCAAACATACCGAAGCCGCCATTACCTATACATCCGGTTATGCTACGAATCTCACTGTCGTCTCCACGCTGATGGGGCGTGGCGATTATGTCTTTTCAGACAAGTTGAACCACGCCTCCATCGTGGATGGCTGCTTGATGTCTGGCGCGGAATTCCGGCGCTTCCGTCACAATGACATGGACCACCTCGAAGGCCTGCTCAAGAACGCGCCCCCGGAGGTCGCCAAGCTTGTCATCGCCGACTCGGTCTTCAGCATGGACGGCGATATTATTGACCTGCCGACGATGGTGAAGTTATGCCAGCAATACAATGCCTGGCTGATGATCGATGAAGCGCATTCGGTGGGTGTGCTGGGTGAAAAAGGCACAGGCATCGAAGAACACTTCAATATGTACGGCGCGATCGATATCAAGATGGGAACGTTGAGCAAGACCATTCCATCGGTGGGTGGGTATGTGGCTGCGAATAAGGAGATCGTCACGTATCTGCGCCATGCCAGTCGGGCGTACATCTTCTCGGCGGCATTGCCTCCCGCCCAGGCGGCCGCGGCCAACGAAGCGTTCAAGGTGATCCTCGATGAACCCTGGCGTATCGAACGTTTGAATCAAAACACAAAGCAGTTCATCGGCGGGCTTAAGAGCATGGGCTTCGATACCATGCTGACCGAGACGGCAATCGTTCCGGTACTATGCGGCGATGATGATACAGCGTTTGCAATGACACGCGAAGCTCAGCACAATGATGTGTTTGTTCTACCGGTGGTCTCACCGGCTGTTCCCGAAGGACTTGCCCGCCTGCGTGCAACTGTCACTGCGGCACATGATCCGAGCGAGATCGAACGCGCCATGGATGTGATCGGCGAAGCAGGGAAGAAGTTGGGGATTATTAAGTAATCAGTGATTTGTAATTGGTAATTGCGAGCGTACAGGCATAAGGCTTGTACGCTCTTTTTCTTTTTGTACAGGTTATTTTCCAGAACAGCCGGCGCGGAATTTTCAGTTCATCCCAATCCCGCGTGCCATCATCGCTGCCGCAAACAGGACGACCGCAAGACCAATCACCTCTAACGTGAGCAGGAGACGAGTCCGTTTGAATTCATTATCCGCGATCTCAGGTACTCTGCCTTCCTTCAGAGTCTTACTCCAACGCAAATAGCGAATGGTTGGATCAATCGACAGCAATCCCACGACCAGGAATGCATTCATCTTTAGCCAAAAGTACGGATTGTTGGTATAAAAGGCGGGCCCTTTTTCAAAGTAGAGCACGCGCAGCACGCCAATGACCAGCAACAGGCCTGCTGATATTCCGTAGATCATATCTGCCCGCTGTATGCGATGTGCTTCCTCCATGGTCAACTCTTTGCGATACGCGATGAATTCATATACCACACACGCCACCAATGCAAATGCCATCAAGTGATGTAAAAACGCCATCACTGCTGTTGTAATCATAAGACTCTCCTTCCACTTTCCACTTTTTAAACTTCTCACTTCTCACTTCTCACTTCTTATGAGCGCCTCTGGCGCCATCTCGCAGATCCCGCGCTGGCGGGGCCGCTTTGCGGGACTTTTACCTTTTCGCCGGATGACTTTTGTACCACGCCACCGTCTCCCGGATTGCTTCACGGATCGGTGTCGGTCTCATCCCAAAGGTCTTTTCGAACTTGCTTGAGTCGATGACGAACGGTTTCTCGAACTCATACATCATCTCTACTGATTCCTTTGCTTCCGGGATGAACAAGCCTCCAATTGCCATCATCAATTTACCCATGCTGCCCATTTTTGGTTCAACCCCAGCTTCTTCCGCAAACAGTCGTACGAGTTCTGCCTGTGTCATCTGTGGCTGGGCATTCGGTACGTGCCAGGCCTGGCCGTCGGCTTCTTCGCGTTCACCCACGATCACCAGCGCCTTTCCGAAATCCCTAAGATATGTGTGCGTGTGGGGCAGGTCGATCCGCCCGATCAGTTGAGCGGCTTTGCCATTCAGCAACGGATAAAACGCGCGTCCGCCCATCGTGGAATCCAGTCCCCAGGGACCGAAGAAATTTCCGCCACGTGCAGCAGTGACTCTCAACTGTCCATGCTTATGAGCTTCAAAGGCGGCCGTCGAAATCTCAGCGCGAACGCGTCCCTTGCGCGTGTGAGCATGATAGGCTGCATCTTCTGTCATCGGCTTGCCGTCGGTATCGCCATACATGTAGACGTTTTCCACAAGCACCAGTTTTACACCACTGCCCGTCAGCCCATCGATAATGGATTTCTGCAGGGCAGGGAATTTCTGCGGCCAGTTGAAATATTCAGGCTGAGCCGATTGGTACACCACCTTCGCTCCTCGCGTCACCTCCCGGACCCTGGCCGGATCGTAAAGATCTGATGCCGCTACCTCCACCCCAGCCGGGACCTCGTCCATGTGACCCGAGCGATTCACCATGCGGACAGATTCGCCGCGGCTGACAAGTTCCTCTGCGACCGCGCGTCCGATCGCGCCTGTACCTAAAACAATATGATTACCTGTCATTCTTACTCCTTGAATTCATCATTCTTTCGAACGCGCGATTTGAATTCCATAGATACCAAAGATCAGCGAAACGCCGGCAATCGAAATTCCAATCACTTGCGGAAGAGCTACATCTGCAAAATAGAGAACCGATGAAATCAAACCGATCAGGGAAACCAGGATCCCGGCCCATGCCAGTGGCTTTGCCAATACTGGCGATTCGGCTTTGATTTCCCCTGCGAGAATTGCGGGAGTGCCCAAACCGATCGTAATGGTGCCGAAGATAAATAATGTATCGAACATCAGTTTGAATCCTGCCAGTACTGGCATTGCATTGTCCAGCGCGGCAATTTGGGTCAACACACCCGCTGAAAGCGAATCCACAACAATGAAGATGACAACACCTACGGCTGCCAACGCCCAGCCCAGGTTTTCAAGTTGAAGCTTTGCGGACTTGCGGAATCCCATTAGGAAAAGCATTCCCGCTATGAGAATAACGTCGGAAATGACGCCGGTCACTCCCGCGGCGACCATGGTTGAGCGCCCGGTGATCATGCCATTCAGAGCCTGGTCCAAATCAACTCCCGGCACCGGAAGCGCCGCAGATACAGGTGATAGCGCATAAAAAATACTCGCAAGGACAACTCCGAATGAACCTACGGCTACGGCAGCGCCTGCCCACACGCGTTCATTGGAATCGGCGGAACTTGCTTTATTCATCTTTTCCCCAATTCTGGTATACCACCTTGACGTCTTGCGTCACTTCCCGGACCTTGGCTGGATCGTAAAGATCTGACGCGACCACCTCCACGCCGGCAGGCGCTTCCTCCATCTTCCCGGAACGATTCACCATACGGACCAATTCGCCGCGCTTGATAAGTTCCTCTGCGACAGCACGTCCAATTGCACCTGTACCTAAAACAACATGATTACCAATCATGATGCACCTCCTCCTTTAAGCTTGTATGGCAACCTGATCATTGCCAGTCGAAAGTTGAGCTGTGCGTCCCCGCTGTACGATCATTTCCGCGACGATCAAATTCGGCACCCATGCCAGCCACATCACTACCCGATAGACCTCGACGAATAGAGCATCGAAATTGCCTGCGTACTTTGTTTCAAGAAATGGAATTTGTGTGCCAATGAGTATGCCCAACCACAAACGCAGAGTGACCGCAGCAAAGGTCAGAGCATAATTGCGGATCATCCACTCGCGGTGAATGTTCTTATTTCCTGCGCGAATATTCCTGTACGCGTTCCAGCCCGTCCACAACCAGAGCATGCCAAGGAGAATCAAACCAAATTCACCGACCAACCCTGAGATCATGCCCGGGGCGATGAGAAAGGCTGATAGTGCACCGAACAGAATCGCGATCAGATAGATGCGTCCCATCCAGCGGTGAAGAGTCGGTTTACGAGTGCGGAGTCGGCTGATGAATTGGAAAGGTCCGATGATGAGGGCGATCCCGCTTGAAAACACGTGGATGTATAGCCCGGCAAGCCGTAACGGAGCTTCGTCAGCAAAGCGTGATGTGGCGTTGTTAAAGTTGTCCGGATTGAAGGTGGCGTATGGCGCAATCGCGGCGAACGCCACACCGATGGCCAGGAAAGCCATCAGTCCCCACCGAAATTGTTTCTTTAAAAAGCTGCTCTTGTTCATTTTATATTCTCCAAACTACTAAGCGCTTTTCGTTCCAAGCCGCATGCGAGCCGTTTCGCGGCGACCAATGGCCTGTACATGCTCCATCGCTGCGCCGAGGCCGAACCTGGGCATGTTGCCATAAACACTTTCAAATTGATCGGGGTTGACAGTATAAGTCTCGTGCCAGATGCCTACAGTTCCGTCTGCGCCGATGGCCTGGTTGAAGTTCTTCCACGGCCCCAAATGAGGATCAGATGGATTGCGTGCGAAATGTTCAAGATCCTCGAAGGAACGCCAGTATTGAACAAGAATTGGTCCATTGAAATTCCAGAAAAACTCGGCGTGCAGAAATCCCTTTCCTGGATTCGTGAACAGTGTTTGCAGCATGGGCCCCATAGCCTGGGATACAGGCAGCCATTTATCGATGCGCCACCATTTGTTGATGCGCATCCCGATCAGAAATACGATGAAGGGTTGATCTGTCTTGGCGGTATATCTACCATTAAATATTTGTGTCATGAGCTTTCTCCTAACGATAAGGTTGTCGTTTCAAGTCTTTTTCCATGCCATATTGTTTGGCAGCTTGTCTCCAGCCGAAGCGACCGGTGAGCGTGTACATCCAGGCAGGGATGATGGGTTTGGCAAGCAAATCTTTTGCCGTTTGCGGAATTGGATTTCCAGCGGCTAAAGCCTCCGCCGCAAGATCGAGCGCTCCCTTCAGTGGAATGGCGCGTCCATCGAGTTCATTGAGCGGGACGCCGTGAACGATTCCTTCGCCTGCGCCAAGGGACAATCCGCCCATCCATTCGAATCCGTTTTGACGGGCAAACTGTGCGCAGATGGCGAGCGCTGTGTCGTTGTGATTTGCTCCGGGGAATCCGCAGTTTGCGATGGCAGCAAAGCGAGTCGATCCTGGATTCTCATGTCGATGCGCGGCGATCCTTTCCAGCGCAGCAATCACCGGTGCGGGGAGGCTGTCCACATATAGAGGGAAAGCGAGCACCACCAGGTCAGAACTTTCAATTGCCTCCAACATTGCCGACATCCGTTTCTGTGAGTAAAGCGATGTGTAGATCTGGATCGTTTGGGTTTCGACGCCGCGCGCTTTCAATTGTTCGAAGAGGTAGCCACCCAGCGAAGCGGATGTGCTCTTCTTCGTGCGTGGACTACCGACCATCAGAGCAGCACGGCGGACCGGCGTCGCGTCAGATTTGGAAACTTCCATAGCTGGCAGGGCAGGAACCGGGGATGATGATCCGCCCGCGATCGCCTGGAGCCAGGATTCGGTTTGCGAGTCCAGGTCCGCTTGAAGCTGCGGCCCGATCACCAATCCGCATACAGACGTTTTCGCGTGCATGTTGATCGCATTGCGATGCACCAGATGACGGAAGATCGCTTCGGCTTGTGCGTCCGGCTTGTCCATCCAGCCGATGGTCAGTAGATTCGGGTAATGCTTATATCGTTTTTGATGGTGGACTTCGCCGTGGATGTTAGCAAAGAACGGCGAGATGTTCTGGATCTGGTGATCGACCATGCGCTTTAACGCTGAGGAATATCCGCCGAAGGTAATGGGCGTGAGATAGATAACGAGATCGCTGTGCATGATCTTCGCAGCGATGACGCGATTATCGTCGTCGGTATTGCACATGCCAGGGCTGCGCACCCAGCAGAAGAAATCGCCTGCGCAATTGCCAATCTTCTGGTCGCGCATTGTCATAACTTCTGCATCGGGAAGATGCTTGAGCAGGAAATGGATGATCTTGTCTACATGCGGATCGTTCGCGTGAGAACCGTCGAGAATTAAAGTTTTCATCGATGCTCCTTTATGAAATGCCGCGTTGATAAACGATCAGGGTATGCGATACATGAAAGGCAACAAAAATCAGGGAAAGCATGATGTACATCCATGAGCGATAAGGTGATGCGAAATAAAGAGTGCGGCCGATCAAGCCAATGCCAATTAGCCAGATCAATGGGGTGTAGGCCGGGGCGAGCGAACCGAAGATACTGATGCTCCAATTACTTTGTGGCCAATACATTTGCGCCAGCCAGGAAACGAAATAAATGACTGTACCTGTGATGTAAAGAGCAAGCCCCAATTTTTGAATCGGTGTTTCCAAGTGAATGGGCATGAGCAACGGAAGGATAAAGACGATTAATCGAAAGAGATTCTCACCGATTGTTATGAAGGACGGGATGTTCTTCTCGAACACTTCCTGAGAATACATGGCAGGCAATTTGCTCGTGAAAATCATGTTCCATGCCATGATCGGTAGGAGCAGCAACATGCCATTCAACAGGTAGTTCACCAAAGTCGATTTCATGGTGGGCTATTGTTGGACGAACTGCTTCGCGATCGAGTCAAGCTCAAAAAGATAGAGTTCATCACCTTTCTTGCCAAAAGGCGGCAGGTTGCCCTGGATTTCCAGTGAAACGATTCCATGTACGCGCGACCAGATCAGCATGGCAACAAAGTGCGAAACCGGGTGCACATCACCAATCTGTGAGCGCCACAGGTCGAACTCAGCCTGGTGTTCCTTCTTGACGACGGGATAATTTTCAATGCTGAGCTTTCCGGCCGCGCGGAAGCTTTCTACCACGCTGAAGAGCGCCATGATGGACCGCGCCGAAGAAGGAAAGACTTTCTCCACCGGGTATTCATAACCAGGGATCGGTGTACCGAAAATGAGCTGGTATCGCTGCGGATGTGTGTGTGCCCAGTCACGATAGGACAAACCAATGGCTTTGAATCGTTCGACCAGATCTTTCTCAGGGACAGAGTCGCGCGCCGCAAGCTGCGAATCGCCGAAGGATGTGAACGCGTCGATGATGAGAGCCGTGACAAGTGCGTCGCGATCGGCGAAATAGTTATAAATGGCGGGCGCGCTGATCTTGAGTTCTCGAGCGATCCCTCGCAGGGAAAGGGCAGGGGCGCCAAACTCAGCGATCTGCTTCCAGGCGGTATCCTTGATGGCTTCCTGCAAGTTTGGAATTTGTTTCTTCTTGATCGGTCGGACCATTATTGCTCCTTCGACGATAGACTGCCATTCGGTGTTATATTTACACTGTAAATATACAGTGTAAATATATTCTTGTCAAGAGGCAAAAGAAAACCCCAGTAATGATTTCTTGAACTTGATCTTCATTAATGCTACACTTTTCAAAATAACCTTCTGGAGGTGCTCACGTAGAATTATTTCCTACAGCATTCCGCCACCGGTTTCGCATGTCTCATTCTTTGCCAAAGGAGAAGCTATGCGTAAGATACAGTTCGTCTTATCTATTTTGATCATGTTCGTTCTCGTCATAGCGATGACAGGCCATGTCAGCGCGGCGCCACAGGCCAAATGGACAGTGATGGTGTATATCTCAGGGGATAACAACCTGGAAGGATATGTTGTCGGCGACATCGAAACCGAGCTGGCGCCGACAGGTTCCAGCGCCGATGTACAGGTGGTAGCCCTGGCGGATCGCGCACCCGGTTATGACCGCAGCCGCGGCGATTGGAAGACCACCAAGCTCTACCATGTTACACAGGGCATGCTGGCCGACTCCGCCAGTGCCGTCGCCGATTGGGGTGAGATGAATATGGGCGACCCACAAACCCTCATCGATTTCGTTACATGGACAAAAGACAATTATCCTGCCAACCACTACGTCCTGTATTTCTGGGGTCATGGATGGAGCTGGCATCCCGGCTGGGTGATGGAGGACAATACCGACAACGATACCCTCGACTATGACGAGATGAAAACCGCGTTGCCATCGCTTGGCTTTATCGATGTGGTCGGCTACGATGGCTGCAATATGGCTTCTATCGAAATCCTCAAGCTCTGGCAAGGTCGCGCCACTGCGCTAACTGGGTCTCAGGAATGGGTCGGCGGCGAAGGGATTCAATATGACGTTGTCCTGGCACAGCTTGCTGCCAACCCGAATATGACCGCCGACCAGGTTGCCATCGCCACCAGCCAGAGCGCCAGCACCGACAAGACCTGGTCCGCAATGGCTGTCGATAATCGCCTCACTACACTGCTCACCGCCGTGGATCAATGGTCAGTGGCGTTGAAGAATGGACTGAGCGCCAATAGCAGGAAGTACAGCACTGCCTTCAGCGCGACGCGGTCCTTTGCTCAGGCGCCCATGGACAAGGATCTGTATGACATGGCATATGAGATCAAACGCAATGTGACTGACACCAATATCAGGAATAAGAGCCAGGCAGTGATGGATGCTTTTGCCACAGTGGTCCTGCACGAACGACATGTGTCCCAATATAGCGAAGCGCATGGCATTACGATCTACCACCCCTCGCGGGCAAACCAGAAGACCGACCACACCTACTATCTGACCCTCGATTTTGCGCTGACAACCGGCTGGGATGAGTTCCTGAATGCGTGGGTGCCGTAGGGAGGTAAGAAGTGAAACGTCCCGCAAAGCGGCCCCGCCAGCGCGGGATCTACGAGATGGCGCCAGAGAGAGGCGCTCATGAATAGTGAATAGGTAAAAAAATAACAAGACCTCCGAACATTTGGCTCGGAGGTCTCGGCTTGTTTTAGTTGGAACCGAGGACTGTCTTTATGCAGGTCTTCAACTTCTGGTCTTCGGTCAAGATGCAGGCATGGCTGCCGAGGCTGATGGTCCAGCGGAGATCCGTTCTTGCTGTCGGCGAATTCGCCCATATGTCACAAGTCCACCAACGGGACCGGATGCCAGGGTGAGGATGAAGAATATGGCTGACAGAATAATAATCCCAAAAGTGAATAGGATTTGGGGCAGATCATCAAATCCGAAGGCATAGTCTGGATTGATGAGACCTAATACAAAACTGCCACCATACAGTAATGCGGTGCCCAGCATGCCTCCCAGCACACGAGAAATGAACCAACCCAGAATGATCGAACGAATTTGCTTCTGATTTAGAGGTGGTTCTAATTTTCGCAAACCGCGGGTGAAAACCCAGCCTCCCAGCGGAAGTAAGGCGAGACAGAGACCAAGCAAAGGCACGATTGCTGCCAAGCTGCTCCAAATGAAATCGACTACTACTCCGAAAACTAACCACAAGTATAAGATCCGCCTTTGCTTTCTCGCTCTTTCACGTGCTTTGCCAAGTTCGACCGCCAGTTTCTTGGCCAGTTCCTGGTCTAATTCCTTTTGCTTCTTGGCGAGTTCCTTGTCATTTTCATAACGCGCCAGCCAACCGAGGATGGCGGGGGCCAGTACATCGTGGTAAATCTCATAACGGCTTGGCTCGCCAGGTAACGTGACTCGCCGCAGTATCCGCACGCTCCCATGCGCAAGCTGATCCAAAACAGGTTCCAGAGTTTCTGGTTGAGTAGATTTTGCATAATACGCCAGGTCTTCAACCGCATATGCGATCTTTGTCCCGGATGGTGTGACAAGGTACCGAAAGACATTTGCTGCGATTTCCTGATCTTTCGGCGGTAGTTCGTGCATCACATGGTCAAGGTGCGTCTGCACGATCTTCTTTGCACCGCCCAGTGCATTGAGCGTTTCGAGCCGAAGACGCCTGGAGCCTTGACGCATTTCTTCATTCCATAGACGTGTCAAGACCAACTGCAGGAACGGTGCTTCGATGCGAATCTCGGCATCAGCCGCTGGATTTCTTTCAAAGCCTCCTTGTCCTCCATGCCCAATCAAAAGTTTTCCGGCTCGGACCTCCTTGATTAATACATCTACCAAAGAGTCATCAATGGTGACTTTCGGTGTGTCGGAATGAGTTCCACTATAGACTCTAAGCGGCTCGCGAATCGCCTCTTGTGCCGAAGGTTCATCGAGGTGCCGCAGGCGCAGGGTATTTCCAAGCAGGTTGGGAATCCGTGTCCGAAATCGATCCAGCATTGAAAGAGAGTCTTCGCGCATCGCAATGAGAAAATTGGAGTCGATGTCCTCACGATTTACCGCGCGGGCGAACTCGGCATCAAATATGCTTCCTACTTCGTGGTGATATAGGAAATATTCTTCGAACTGATCGAGAATGATCAGAATCGTGCCTTGAAAATCCTGTGATGCTTTCCATAGGAACTTGTCGAGGGGAAGACTAGTGTCAACCTGCACATCATTCCTGCCTGCAGTATGGATCGCGGCTAGACACTCTTTTTTCAATATCTGAACAGGGTCTTTTTCCGGCCACCGTTGAAACGATGCCACTGCCGTTCGCGGCGAATCGCGCAGAAGGGGTATAACACCTGCCTGCAAGACGGAGCTTTTTCCCACTCCGCTCGCTCCATAAAGGATCGTCAGTGGGATAGCTGATAAATTGGAGGCGATGATCCGGCTGTCGCGGGCGCGCCCAAAGAAGTACTTATGATCTTCGACTCGATAAGGTTGCAAGCCAACGTAAGGACTATCAACTACAAAATCTGTTTCCATCGTGTCAGCTGACCTGCTGCATCTTGGCGGCAAATTCGTCGTGGGACATGTTGAAAATCTTGACATTGCGTTTGTCCCACAAGATCTTCTCTAATTCCGATGGCTCCCGCTGAATGGCCCACGAAGGGATGTCCTGCCTCCCACTTCTTAGATTGCTATCGAGGTTTTTGAGGATCACTCGAAAATTCCAATCCGCGAGACTATATCCCAGGAAAAGGAAGCTCCGCGTGCGAAAATGATTGGAGAAGATGGGGGGAATAGCTGATTTGGTTGTCATTCGCGAAAGAAAATCGATATAGTCTTCCTCCGTGATAACAAAAGTGTCCCACTCGGGATCCCCGCGCTTGACCGTTCCATGCATTTTGTAGATAACGGTTCTTTGCCTTAATAACTCTGGATCAAGATTATTCGGTGCCTCCACGATTGGCTCGCTCTCGCCATGTTTCCACCAATAAATGGCATTCGCAATATCGTCGCGGTCTGAAAGGTGAATGACAAGATCATACGGCTTTCCTGCTGCCTGGAATGCCTGCTCAATCAGTGAATCATAATTGGTTGTCACAATGAGCAATGGCGTGGAGACAGAGGCGAGATATTGATGCAGAGGTCCAAGTGTAAAGTCTGGGCTTAACACATCTTGCAGTTGTTTACTTAAGGATGAGCGCCCCGAGATAATCGCATAGTACGATGAAACTTTTGCGAGGTCATCGAGATCGCGCTGTTCTGCTGAGGGAAAGCTGGATTTCCGCGCCAGAAAATGCGACAGTTCACGCCCATTGGGCAGAAATTTCGGTTTCTTAGGATCCCACTTAGCATCCTCTGTTCGGCCAACCTGTGACGCACCCGCACCAAGGAAGGGGATAACATTACCCTCACTCAACTTCTCTGCGATGATTCCATAGGGTGGCTCTACCATGAGGTAACCTCCACTACTTGAAACACGACCAGACTAATCAGATTATAAGTCGGAGGTTTTATATTGTCGAGAAATAAGAATAGAAACAGGTACCTGTTATTCAGTGATGTACCTGTTTCCTGCTGATTCGTCGATGAGAAAGCGCCTACCGGATCACACCTAACTTCTTCCCAACTTTCGCAAAGGCGTCGAGCCCCTTCCCTAGATCGTCATTATCATGCGATGCGGAGATCATCACACGAATTCTTGCTTTGCCCTTCGCGACCGTCGGAAACCCGATTGACATGGCGAATACACCTTCTTCGAATAACTCGCGGCTGAACTGTTGCGCCAGCGGGGCTTCACCCAGCATGACAGGCGTGATCGGTGTTTCACTGACTCCGGTGTCAAAGCCGAGTTTTTTCATTTCTTCCTTGAAATATTTTGCATTCGCCCACAGCTTATCAACCAACTCGGTGGATTCTTCGAGCAGGTCAACGGCTGCCAGACATGCCGCAGCATCCGGTGCGGTAACTGCCGACGAGAACAGGAACGGACGTCCGCGCTGGCGCAGCCATTCAATGATCTTCTTATCGCCCGCCACGATCCCGCCAACCACGCCGAACGCCTTAGACATGGTGCCGACTTCGATATCCACTTTGCCGTGCAGGTCGAAGTGATCGACAATGCCGCGTCCGCCCTTGCCGAGGACACCTTCACCATGCGCGTCATCCACCATGAAAAGAATGTCATATTTCTTCGCCACCTCATATAGCGCAGGGAGGGGGGCGATATCACCGTCCATGCTGAAGACGCCGTCAGTGATGATCAACGCCCGGCGGAAGTTTGAGGCGTTCTGCTTGATCGCATCCTCCAATGCAGCGGGATCGTTATGTTCGTAAGCAACGATCTTGGCGCCCGAGAGCCGGCATCCATCGATAATGGATGCATGATTCAATCGATCAGAGTAGATCCCATCTTCCTTGCCGACCAGCGCAGAGATGGTCCCAAGATTGGCGGTGAAACCCGATTGAAATGTAATGACATCCTCTGCGCCTTTGAATTTGGCAAGACGCTCTTCGAGCTGCACATGCAGATCTGTGGTCCCCGCAATGGAGCGCACCGCCGCAGGACCGACGCCGTATTTCTTCGTCGCTTCCTTCGCGGCTTCCACGACCTTGGGGTGGTTCGCCAGCCCCAGGTAATTGTTCGAACAGAAGTTGAGCACATTCCTGCCATCCACCGTGATCCAGGCGCCTTGTGCCGAGCCAATCGTGCGGATGCGGTTGTACAAGCCTTGATCTTTGAGACCGTCAATTTCCTGCGTGAGCCAATCGAGTTTGGACATGGGGACTCCTGTGAATTCCCGTCATTGCGAGGAGGGCGAAGCCGGACGAAGCAATCTTCTGTTTCTTGAAACTCTACGATTGATGTTTCACTGAGATTGCTTCGTTGCTCACTGTCGTTCGCTCCTCGCAATGACGGAGATATTTTTTCATTATATTCATCTTACAAAAAACGACTGTCACAAATCTTTCGTGACAGTCGCCATGTAAAATTTACTCTTCGATCTCTCCCAGCAGCCCCAGTTCGGTCAATGCTTCCATCACTTTTTGGATGGCTCCGCTCCTGACGATCACCGTTGTGGGACTCAACGCCTCGCCTAAAAATTTTGCCGCTTTCGACTTGCGCATCTCTTCCAGGATCTCGGGCTTGCTGACCTTTAAAATGACCTGGGTCTGCACCCGCGCTTCGGTCCCGTTAACTTCCCAGCGTTTGAGCGCCTTGACCAGCGACGGTGGAACCCCCGCATCAGTATGCTTTGAAAGCAATGCGATCAGGTGGTCGGCTTTCAGTCCCTGCTCTTTGGCTTTGGCTAATGAATTCGTACTGATGTGGTAGCGGTAGTCGCTGTTCCTGGTCTCGATATGTGGCGCACTCGCCGTTTGAGCATCAGGCGCTGCTACTCGACCAGCATCGTCGTCCCATTCGCAGAAGCGTGAGACCTGGTACCGCACAACCCGCAGCGCAGTTCGGGGAATGGAAATTTTGCCGCCAGACGTAACCGAAATCTTTCCCTTCTCTTCTCTTTCCCCTTCGAAGGCTGTCACCCGAAACGCTGTCGGTTCTGCTGCGCCTTCTGCCATAGACAGATCCACCTCTCCCAAAGAATACAAAATAGTCGTAATGAAAAATTTGATCAACGCGCCGTCCACGTGATCCCAGGAGGAAAAGCCGCGCAGATATTGGCCATCGGATGCGCGCTTGATGAACCAGGAATCGTAATCTCCAGCGGGGCGCTGGAAATCGGCATACTTCTGTTTGACATCGCGGACGAACGCACCCAGGCTCCACCATTTGCCTTCGGGGATCGCATCCAGGAGGTTCAACAGGAAATCACGTGTTTCCTGCGGGTTGTTGCTCCACTCGCCTTCACAAATAATAGTCGGCATCAGGCGCAGTTCATTGAAGCTGGGACTCTCCATCCATGCTTCCTGCAGCATTTTCAACGCCTCACTGCGCGGGCATTCGAGAAATGTTTTGACAGCCTCTGCCAGAGGAGTATTGTTCCTGATCAAGTTTGCTGCTGTAAGCAAATTGTGGAGTAAAGCAGCTCGCTGCTTTTCCAACGGCAAGTGTCGCCACGGCGCCACGGCGACGCCGTTGGACTCCATAGATTTTCCCATGCGCAGCGCGGCGAGATATGTGGTGGCATCATCCAGGATGGAATCGTTTGCGAGCAGGTCCCGCCCTCGCTCGCCGGGTGAGGCAGGACGTCCCAGCGCTTCGGTCGTTTCCACGACATCTGGAATACTGGCTGGTTTTGTATGGTTATCTGGTTCTGCTTCTGCTGCCTCAAAAAGTAGATTGTTGAGCAGTTCAAGCAGGTCATCGGGAATATAGGCAAATTCCTGCGATCCCATTTCGGTTTCAAAGAAGGCACGCGCCAGTAAACCGCGATAAAACAAAGTCTCAGCTGTGGAGGCTGGCTTGAGATGCGGCCTCTCCCGGTCGCGTTTGCCCGCGCCCATCTCGCGGAGGTCACCATATTTGCGGGTGAAGGTTACCCACGGAATGCGCCCACCCTCGTCCACGAGGGCCCGAATGGCAGAATCGGCTTGCGGGGAGAGAGTGTCGATTAACTCGGCTGCCAGCTCGGCGTCGAGGAGTGAAGCGGACAGTTCCTCCCGTGCTTCTTCGACTGCGGTGGAATCCAGTTCGAGTCCCCAGAATTCCGCAATGATGCGCAGGTGTCCGATATCTTGTTTGAGGAGAGAGTGAAGTAGATCGGGCATGGGATCAAATTACCAATTACGAATTACGAATTACACAGAATTGTAATTGGTAATTTGTAATTATCCGCGAACCACTTTCAACGCCTTCGGCAATATCTCGATACTGATCTTCCGCAGATCTGTCCCTGGACCCGTAAAGATCTCGCCATCGGCATGGATATACAATGCACGATTGGCGCTGAGTGAGAACTTTTTGCAGGTACCCATCTTCACCTCCTTGAAACGTCCATGTGTGCCCTTCATCACTTCTGGCACAATGCGGAACATCATCGGACGGCTGACATCTTTGATCAATGCGTAGTGCAGGATGCCATCATCGATCTTTGCATCGGGCGCAATGAGGAAGCCGCCGCCTTCGCGTGGTCCGTTGCACAAAATAAGATAGATCACGCCCTGTTCCCATGTTTCCGTGTCGGTTTCGATCTGCATCCGAATCGGATTGTGATCGAGAATGATCGTCTGCAGCACGGCGGTGAGATACATCAGAAAGCCGCGCAGCACGGGCAGGCGATGTGAACGGATCGTCACAATTGCGCCAAAGCCGATGCCGAGCGTATTATCGAAGTATTCCTTGTGCCCTTGCGCGTCGGTCATCACCCCAAGGTCCACGGCAGATGGTTCTCCCTTAAGCGCACACGTGAGAGCTTCGCTGGAGCGGCGCGACGCTTTGATGCTGTGAGCAAAATCGTTGCCTGAACCAGCCGGGACGACGCCCAGAATAGGGCGCCTGTCTTCGGGGATCTGCATCAATCCATTGACCACTTCATGCACGGTGCCATCCCCGCCCATGGCGATGACCATCTCGTAGCCCTGCTCTCCGGCCTGTCTGGCCAGCTCGATCGCGTGACCAGGGTATACGGTACCGCTCCAATCTACACCGCCGTGTTGTTCGGTGATGGAACGCAGGTCGCGGGCAATACGCCAGGCATTTCCCATATCAGCCATGGGGTTCAGGATGATCTTTACTTTTCGAGGCATAATGAATTCTCCGGTTGAAAGCCCTTTATTCACCACAAAGGACACTAAGGTCACGAAGGTCTGAAAAAGGTTTTCCTTTGTGTTCCTTCGTGACCTTTGTGGTTGAATCCTTTTTGTCCGCGTCAGGGTCTATAAATTTCATGAATTATAACCCCCGTAAAATCCTTCTGATGCTACTCGCCTCCGATCCGATGCGTGGCGAGCGGACCCGTAATGCCGCGCGCAACCTGGAACGTGCCGCGGTTATATTTCTTGGCTTGATACAACGCTCCATCGGCGGCGCGCAGCAGGTCTGGTCCATTGCGGGCGTGGAGGGGGAAGATCGCGATGCCGCCAGAGATGCCGAGTTTCAGCCGTTTGCCATCGGGCAGCTTGTATTTCAATTTCTTCATCCCTTCGACGATCTTTTCCGACACCACCTGCGCCGATAACATTTCGGTTTGACTCAGAATGAGAGTTAACTCATCGCCCCCATAGCGTGCCAGAAAATCGGTAGTGCGTACGCCGCGCGCCATCTGGTTGAACACCGTACGCAATACATCGTCGCCGGCGGGATGTCCGTAGGTGTCGTTTACCGATTTAAAGCCATCCAGGTCCATCATAATGACGGCAAACGAGTAATTCGCGCGGCGCGCCGAAAGAACCTCCTCCTCGAGGCGTTCATCGAGAGCACGGCGATTGGGCAGCCCGGTCAACGTGTCGCTGTAGGCCTGCCGGCTGATCATCTGGTGCAGGCTGGCATTCGAGATCGCCACCGCGGCCTGATCTGCCAGCAGCCTGAGCAAACGCAGCTCTGCTGGCTTGAATCCCCCGAGGGTCATGCGCGACAGGTTCATCACGCCCACCACCATGTCGCCAACCTTCAAGGGAATTCCAATAATCGAGCCTATCCAATCTCGTGGCGCCGTGCGAAAGAGAGGATGATCCTGCATGTTTTCGACGATGATCATTTCGCCGCTATTGGCTACGGTGTTGGTAAGCCCGTTCGAGCGCGGTTTCGACCACGGCTTATTGCGTGTGCTGTCGGCGTCCAGCGCTGCTCCAAAGGAGAGCTTATGGTTCTTGTACAGGAAGATATTGACATCACGGGCGTTCTCGATCAACCGCATCGCTTCGGTCACCACGGCATCCAGAACGTCTGGCAGGTCGAGACTGGAGGTGAGGTTCAGACTCAGCTTCTTGAGCGCGTCCAACTCATCGGTTTGTTGTTTCAGGAGAGTAAGCAGGGATTGTTGATTGATCAGCTCGCGAGCAAGGTGCTCGATTCCATTCTCAGCAGGAACGTGCTTTTCAAGTGCCGCGGAAAGGATGTCGAGCAGCGCGACCACGGAATCACGCTCCAACTGGGAAAGATTCTGTTTTTCCAGTATCAGTCGAGCGTCAGACAGGATTTTTGCTCTGATATCACCCATGCGTCTCTTAATTAGCAGGTTATTTAATCACAAAAAAAATTATGCACTGTAGGTCTTTATTCCTACTCGACTAAAACCCCGGTGATTATAACAAGCCAGATAAGTCGAAAGATTGCATGGACATTACAGCCAGCGGTTTCGGTCAGAGCAAGGTCGATACCCTTGTGGTGGGCTTGCTTGACCTGGGCACGGCGAAGGGCCTGTATATGTTAAAATGAATAAACACCTACTGGAGGAAAACGTGTCAGACTCTCCCAAACCAACGGGTCAGACTCAGCCGAGGCCTGCTCCCGCTACACCACTGAATCCACGCCGCCGCGGGATCATCATCGGCGCCTCCGACGGGCTCGGCGCGGCCCTGGCGCGTCGTCTTGCCGGGGAAGGCTATTCCCTTGCCCTGGTTGCCCGCCGTACCGATAAACTCGAAGCGCTGTGCAATGAACTTAACCAGACCGCAAGTGAATCCCGCGCGCTGGCCTATGCTCACGATGTAACCGAGTACCAAAAAGCGCCTGATTTGCTGCGCAGGATCGTTGCAGACCTTGGCGGGCTCGACGTTTTCGTATTTGTGGCCGGTGTGAACTATCCGCCCGGTGGTATTGACAAATACAATTTTGAAAACGACCGGCTGATGATCGAAACGAACCTGATCGGCGGCATGGCATGGATGAGTCCGGTTGCCGAGCTGTTCCAATCTGCCAGGTCGGGCCAGATCGTGGGCATTGGCTCGGTTGCCGGTGACCGCGGACGTGTGGGCAACCCCGGCTACAACACGTCCAAGGCGGGTCTGCATACGTATCTCGAAGCGCTGCGTAACCGACTCACCCGGTTTGGCGTCCATGTATTAACTGTCAAACCTGGGTTTATGAAGACCGAAATGGTCAAAGCCGCCCAGGGAGGGACGCCGTTCCTGATCTCACCTGAAAAAGCCGCCGATGATATCTGGAAGGCGATGAAAAGCCGCAAACAGACCATCTATACCCCCTCGTTGTGGCGCTGGATCATGCTTGCCATCCAGCATACGCCATCGTTCATTTTCCGCAAGTTATCTTTTTGAAATGGAGTCAATTGGCCTGCTCCTTAAATTGCAAGCGGCAAGCCGCTGGACTCCATAGTTCGTTCACTGAAGGCCACCATGACACTGACTCTCAACAACTTTACACAACTTGAAAACTTTGGGCACTCGTTACGGGCGCCATCCTATCGCTTCCAGCCGAGATCTGTAGACGAAATTCACGAAGTCTTGCAACTCGCCAGGCACCATGATCTGACCGTCACCGCCCGCGGTGCGGGCCGCAGCTATAACGACGCGGCGCTCAACGGCGGAGGCATCATGCTCGACCTCTCCGCCATGAACCAGATCTTGGAATGGAATCCAACTACCGGCCTGGTGCGATGCGAACCGGGCGTCACACTTGAAAAACTGTGGCAATGCGTCGAACCACAGGGATGGTGGCCCCCTGTCGTATCCGGTACGATGAAGACCACCCTGGGCGGCTGTCTCTCCGCCAACATCCATGGCAAGAACAATTTCAAGATGGGTACCATCGGCGAACATGTGGTTGCGTTTACTGCGCTGCTGCCGACCGGGGCCGCGATCACCTGTTCGCCAAAGAAGAACGCTGACCTGTTCTACAGCATGATCAGCGGACTCGGCATGTTGGGCATCTTCACGTCGATCACGATGCAGATGAAGCGCATCGAATCGGGCTTGTTGAAAGTGCACGCCTGGCCGGCGCATGATCTTCACGAACACCTTTCCTTCCTGCTCGATCACGCTCCGAACCATGATTACATCGTCGGCTGGATGGATACAATGAACGGCGGCCGGAATCTGGGACGCGGCCAGATCCACGCAGCAGATTACGTTCATAGTGACGAAGATCCCAACCCGGGGCAGACGATGCTCCTGGAGAATCAAATCCTGCCGCCGCGTATCTTTGGTGTATTTCCAAAATCAATTCTATATATTTTCATGCGCCCCTTTGCCAACAATCTGGGTTGGTGGGGCGTGAACGTGGCGAAATATGTTGCCTCGCTGCGCACGCATACCTTTAAACAGCCCCACGCCGCATTTCATTTTCTGCTCGACTATGTGCCGAACTGGGAACGTTCCTACGGGCGCGGCGGGTTGATCCAGTACCAATCGTTTCTGCCGAAGGAAACTGCCGAAGATTGCTGGCGCGAGATGTTGACCCTGTCACTCAAGCGCGGTATGCCTTCCTATCTGGGTGTGACCAAGCGGCATCGACCTGATAAATTCCTGATCTCTCATGCGGTGGATGGATTCTCGCTTGCATTGGATTTCAAAGTGACAGATCGCAACCGCGCCTCGTTAAGCCAGATGTTACGAGAATTCGATAAAATGGTCATCGAAGCCGGCGGACGCTTCTACTTTGCCAAAAACAGCGAAACCTCAGCCGAGCACGCGCGTGCCTTTTTAGGCGATGAGACCATTGAGAAGTTCAAGAAACTCAAGAAGCGCTGTGATCCAAACGGGATTTTAGAGTCCGACTTATACCGCAGAATTTTTGGATAACTTTATTGACCCAGGGAACATATGATCTGATCGTGATTGGCGCAGGTCCGGCGGGAGAAAAAGGTGCTACCAAAGCCGCTCAGTACGGGAAACGTGTCGCGTTGATCGAACGTGCTCCCTACCTGGGCGGCGCAGGCATTAATACGGGGACCGTCCCGTCGAAGACGCTGCGCGAGTCGGCGTTATATTTTTCGGGGTTACGCCAGCGCGGCCTGTATGGGATCGATTACTCGCTCAAGGAAGACCTGACGATCAAAGATTTCATGCATCGTGAACGGATTGTGGTGGACCAGGAGCGCGAGATGATCGCACATCACATCCAGCATCACAACGTGGCGCTCTTTCATGGAGAGGCATCTCTCAAGGATCGATACACGGTCAGGATCAAATCAGGGAAGGACACAGAAGAGATTTCCGGCGAGATCATTCTGATCGCCACGGGATCCTCTCCGCATCATCCAACTGAGATCCCATTTGACCACGAGCGCATCTTCGATTCGGATTCCATTTTGAATATGAAGCGCATTCCCAAAACGATGGCTGTCGTCGGCGGGGGAGTGATCGGCACGGAATATGCATCCATTTTCACGGCGCTGGGAATCCAGGTCACATTGATCGAACCGCGCGGACGCATCGTTTCCTTCGTCGATTCTGAGATCGCCGGGCGTCTGACGAATCAACTTCTCACCCTGGGACTCAATTTCATTTTCAACGATCGAATGAAAACCATCGAGCGGGATGGTAAATATGTACGTCTGGTCCTGGAAAAAGGTGGAGCAAAGGATTTTGACGCTGTCCTGGTGGCAGCCGGCAGGCAGAGCAACGTGCAGGGATTGGGGCTTGAGAACGTCGGTGTAAAGCTTGGCGAACGTGGTTTGATCCTGGTGGATGAGAATTTCAAAACTGAGGTTCCCAATATCTACGCGGTGGGCGATGTAATCGGGTTTCCGGCATTGGCATCTACATCCATGGAGCAGGCCCGGGCGGCCGTTGTCAATGCCTTTGATCTAAGCTACAAAGAAAAACTTGCCCCTTTCGTTCCTCTGGCAGTGTATGCCATCCCGGAAGTCTCTGCGATCGGGCTGACCGAGGACGATTGCAAGGCGAAGAATGTCCCGTATCTGATCGGGCGGGGATATTACAAAGACAACGCACGCGGACAGATCATCGGTGACATGAGTGGGATGATCAAGCTCGTCTTTTCACCCACCGATAAAAAGCTGCTGGGCACGCACATTATCGGGGAGCAAGCCTCTGAACTGATCCATATTGCCTCGCACGTCATGCTCCACGGCGGGCCCATCGACTCGTTCATCGATGCGGTCTATAACTATCCTACGCTGTCTGACTCGTTTCAGTACGCCGCCTACGATGGGCTGGCGCAACACGCCAAATGGCTGGAAACCAATCCGAAATGAATCTGAATGTGATCGATCTCGGTCTCATGGGATATGAGTCCGCCTGGAAGCTACAGGAGGAATACGCGCGTGAGATCGCTGCAGAAAAACGCTCGCCGACGCTATTGCTCGTTGAACACCCTCACGTGTATACCTTCGGTCGGCGCGGCAAACAGGAAAATCTGCTGTGGGGCGAATCGCAGTTGAAGGAAAAAGGCATCGCCATTCACTGGGTCGACCGCGGCGGCGATGTCACCTATCATGGGCCGGGGCAGTTGGTGGGGTATCCGTTGATTCCACTCATCGCCCTCACCCCTCCGCCCCTCTCCCGCCGGGACCATGGCTCCCGAAGCAGAGCGGAGTGGAGGAGGGGTTGGGGTGAGGGCGAAACGCGTATCCCTCAAGCCGACTACATCGGCTACATCCGCAATCTCGAAAAGGTCCTCATCATCGCACTAGCCAATCTCGGTCTCGCGGCCGGGCAGCGTCCCGGACTCACCGGCGTCTGGATCCAGGCTGACGTGCATTCACGCTGTCTACGCTGCCCACCGGAGGATCGCAGGAAGCCTGCCAAGATCGCAGCCATCGGTGTCAAAGTGGATGCGCGCGGCGTCTCGCGTCATGGATTTGCATTGAATGTAAATCCAGACATGGAATACTGGGATGGCATCGTTGCCTGTGGCTTGCAGGATGAACCTGTGGTTTCGCTCGCCGACCTGTTTACCGAACCTCCTTCGATGGAGCGCGTCAAAGAAGAAGTGGTCGCGGCGTTTGAAAAGATTTTCAACTAGCCCCTCGCGCTGAGCGGAGTGAGGGCGATTCTGCCCGAACGCAGACGAAGCGCGAGTTTTCAAGATACTTTTTTTTGAATCAGAATGCGCTTCGTCTACAAGCGGGAGAGGCACCCGCTTTCCGCTCAGCGCGAGAGACCTAACCTTTGGGTGATTGTGGGGGAGAGAACGGCTTTGGTACAGTCCACGAGTATTTGCAAGGAGACCACATGGTTCTACAGAAAAACAAGATCGACCGCCGCGATTTCTTGAAATTGATGGGAACCTTCGCCGCGACGTCAGCGGTGGCGGCGGCTTGTGCACCCGAATCAGGTCCGGGTCCCGCGCCGACGCGTGTAGTCGCTCCTCCGAGCGACCCCACCGGAGTACCGCCGCAGCCTGCCCTGCCTCCCGTCCCATTGGGGATCATCGCACTGAACCGCATGGCGTATGGTCCGCGTCCGGGGGATATCGAATCGTTCAATGCATTGGGCGCCACCGATGAGGAGCGATTGCGAAATTATGTAGCGCAGCAACTCAATCCCGACCTGATCGATGACAGTGAGCTTGAGTCGCGTTATGCCGCCGCGGGATATGAAACTCTGCACAAGACACAGGATGAGCTGTACTTCGATCATGTTGCCAATAATCAATATGACTCAAACGACGACGCGTACTGGGAGTGGTATTCCAAACCTGCTTATGAACTTCTCGACGCATCGTTTCTGCGAGCAGTCTACAGCAGGAAGCAGCTCGTGGAAGTGTTGGCTGATTTTTGGCACAACCATTTCAATGTCTACTTCTGGCAGGATGACGGCGTGCCGTTGCTTGCCTCGTACAACCGCGATGTCTTGCGCAAACACATGCTTGGAAATTTTCGCCAGATGCTTGAGGCAGTTGCCACGCATCCATCGATGTTGTATTACCTGAATCAAAACAACAGTTCCGATGCCGGACCGAATGAAAACTTTGCGCGTGAGTTGTTTGAATTGCATACACTCGGCGCAGAAAATTATCTGGGCGTCCAGGATCCGAACGCGGTTCAGAAAGATGCAAACGGCGTTGCCATCGGATACGTGGATAACGATGTCTACGAAGCGGCGCGGGCGTTCACTGGCTGGCGCGTCGACGATGATGTTTACGAATATGAGGATGGTATCGAAAAAACGGGTCGGTTCATTTATTACAAGTCCTGGCATGACCGTTTCAACAAATTGATCCTGGGAAAATACATCCCTGCCGATCAACCCGATATGCAGGATGGACGCGATGTACTGGATCTGCTGGCGAATCACCCCGGCACGGCGCGTTATATCTCGCGCAAACTGGCCCGTCGCTTCATTTCGGATACCCCGCCCGATTCCGTGGTGGACGCGGCTGCCGCCACTTTTATGAAGTACCGCGACGCGCCCGACCAGCTCAAGCGCGTAATCGAGACGATCCTGCTTGCACCGGAGTTTGCGCAGACATGGGGACAAAAGATCAAGCGTCCCATCGAAGCTGCCATTTCGATGATGCGCGCACTGAACACCGATTTCACAAAACTTCCTGGCGGTATCCCGTGGATGTGCTCGATGATGGGACAGCCCATGTTCGAGCGCCGCTCGCCCGATGGCTACCCAGACATGAAGGAAGCCTGGGCGAATTCCATGTCGCTGTTGTATCGCTGGAATTTTGCGGTGGGCATCTCAGAGAACTGGCTGGACGATGAAGACCAGCAGCGTTTTATCAAGACGGATATTGCCGGGCAAACGCCTTCAGAAATTCGGACTGCCGAAGGTCTGGCTGACTTCTGGATCCCGCGTATCTTGAATCGCCCGATGTCCGATTCCGACCGGCAAGCTGTTATCGACGTCATGGCGCAGGATTATGGACCACAGGATATTTTGTCCGAAGATCATGTGGGCTGGGTATTGCCCGCCATGGTCGAAGTGATCCTGATGAGCCCCGATTTTCAATGGAAATAACTGCTTGCCTTTTCCTCTGCCTGTGGGAGAGGCTAGGGTGAGGGAGATGTCATGCCTCCATTAACTCGTCGTAATTTTCTACAAGGCTGTTCCTCCGCCATCGCTGCACTAGCCGGCGCGCGGCTGACGAATCTGTCTTTCACGCAGCAAGATACTTCGAATGACACACTTGTCGTAGTGTTTCTGCGCGGCGGTTGGGACGCGTTGAATGTTATTCCTCCCATCGACGGTGACGATCGCGGCTTTTATGAGAACGCACGTCCCGATATCAAGATCTCGGACCTGCTGCCTCTCAACGATCAATTTGGAATGCACCCGGCGCTGGCTCCCTTGCATGAACTCTACCAGCAGGGCAGGATGGGAATTGTCCATGCAGTGGGATTGAACTATGACACGCGCAGCCACTTCGACGCCATGGAGTACATCGAACTGGGAACACCAGGTTCGAAAAGCTCCACCTCCGGTTGGATCACGCGTCATTTGCAAAGTGGGGGAGTATCTTCCATCCTGCCAGCTCTCTCCACGTCAGGTGCGCCATCGTCGCTCTTGAATTTCACGCCGACCGTGAGTCTCAACGACCCGTCCGAATTTTCGCAATGGGACAATGGACTCGTCGCCTCGCAGCAAAAGGCGCTTCGCCAGATGTACAGCGGTGAAAGTCTTTTACACCGCGCCGGGACGCGCACGTTGGATTCACTCGGAAT
Source organism: uncultured Anaerolinea sp. (assembly GCA_964489725.1). Taxonomy (GTDB): domain Bacteria; phylum Chloroflexota; class Anaerolineae; order Anaerolineales; family Villigracilaceae; genus Defluviilinea. The sequence goes on from CAZBAX010000010.1 coordinate 67,613, forward strand.
TGTCAGCCCGCTTGTGGAGCAGGAATATCAACCGTCGAACGGTGCATCGTATTCCGATAATGAATTGAGCACCCAGCTTCAGACGGTGGCGCGCATGATCAAACTGGAGACGGGTCTGCGCGTGGCAACTGTCGATTACGGCGGCTGGGATACGCACGAATACGAGACCGACGGCAATGGCGGCTATATCGCTGAGCTGCTTGGCAATCTCGCTTCTGGGCTTTCCAATTTTTATCTCGATCTGGATTCGGGATATACAGACCGTCTGTCAGTGGTGGTGATCAGCGAGTTTGGCCGTCGCCTGGTGCAGAACGAAGCCTATGGCACAGATCACGGTCATGGCAGCGTGATGTTCGCTCTCGGCGGCGGCGTCAACGGGGGACAGGTGTACGGCGCGTGGCCGGGCCTGCACAACGATCAGCTATACGATCACGCCGATCTTGCCATCACCACCGATTACCGTCAGGTGTTGAGCGAGATGCTAACGCGGCGATTGGGCAATACAGATATTGACGCCGTCTTCCCGGGATTTGTGCCCTCCAGTGACCTGGGCATATTTCGTCCCGGGTAACCACAAGTCGTAGTCGCGGTTCGCGGTTACACCAACCAAAACAGGCTCCACATCTGAAAAGACGTGGAGCCTGTTGTCGTTCAAACGTCCCGAAGGTTTCCCCTGGGTTGCGGTTGTGCTGCTCAAACCTTCGGGCCGCTATATCTTCCTATGCCTGCGACGCAGCCGGTGCCTTTGCAGGAGCAGTATTCTCGCGCCTCCAGAAAATGCTAACGGTGATCAGATAGACGAAGTAGGCGATCATCTCCGTCAGCGACGGATTTCCGTTGTATCCGAACAGGGTTTTCAACAACTGCCCGCCCAATGAGTCCTCATCGATGATCATGTTCACATCCCAGACGTGCTCAATGATCGCAGGGACCCAGCCAACTTCATTGAATTCATGCACACCGTGAGCGACCAATCCGGCCGCAAACAGGATCAGCAGAATGCCCGTCACCTGGAAGAATCGGCGCAGGTCCAGGCGTACTGTTGTAGCGAAGAGAGACCAGCCGAGCAGGGCGGCGGTGCCAAGTCCAAGGATGGTTCCAGCCAGCGTCTGAATAATGTTGGTGGATATCTGGCTCTGATCTCCGGCGAAAAACGCGGCAGTCACGAAGATCGCCAGCTCGATGCCTTCACGCACAACGGCCAGAAATGCCACCCAAAACACGGCACTCCTGCCTGTGGACGAGGCCGCCTTGTTGACGCCAGCCTCGAGTTCACTTTTGAGGAAGCGAGCCTGTCTGCCCATCCAGAAGATCATCCAGGTCAGGATGCCAGCGGCGATGAGCATGGTAATGCCTTCGAAGATCTGTTCAGCCCGTTCCTCGAGGGACATTCCAAAGCTGGTGAGCAATACCGCGGTCAGGATGCTAACGGCGACCGCACTCAATGTGCCGAGCCAAACGGCTGGAGAAAGGTCAGTGCGGCGAATCTTGCTGACTGCACCAAGGACAATTCCGATGATGAGAGCAGCTTCGAGTCCCTCGCGCAGGGACAGCAGATAGGTTGGTAGCATGGATGTGAATCTCCTAATTATGATTTTTGTTGTCTGATTGGTGGTGTTATAATCGAATGCACTGGATAAATCTAGAAACTGACTTGAAACTAAGTTTCACCCTAGGTGAAACTTTTCTTAATCTCTGGAGAGCAATTGATGGCGACACCCGCAATGCAGCGTTATGCGGCGGAAATCTACAGACTTCAACAGGATGCCCCCTTTGTTGGGCTGACTGAGTTATCGGAAAGTGCAAATTCATCCATGCAGGCAACCTCCCGCATGGTGGCGCGCATGAAGGAATTAGAATACCTCGAACACGAACTCTATCGTGGTGTGCGATTGACGCCGAAAGGTGAGAAGATCGCCATGCCCGCGCTACGGCGGCACCGGCTGGTGGAAGTGTTCCTGGTCAAGGTGATGAAATACGGCTGGGACGAAGCGCACGAGCTGTCCGATCATTTTGCATTGGGCGTAAACGACAAGGTGGAAGACCGCATTGACGAGATCACCGGCCATCCCAAACGCTGTCCGCATGGTGAACCCATCCCCAGCAAGGATGGCGTGATGCCGGTGGTGAAGGATATTTCGCTGCTGGAAGTCCCTTCAGGTTCCGACTGTGTCATTAGCCGCGTGCGCACTCACGACGAGGATAAGCTGCGCTATTTCGCTGAATTGGGATTAGTCCCCGGTGTGCCATTCCATCTATTCAGCTGTGCGCCGTTCAAAGGTCCACTGCGCTTGCTTTCGAAACCACACGATCATTTGATCGGCTATGAGCTTGCCGGTTCGCTATGGGTGGAAGTGACGAAGCTCGGCGCAGGGAATACACCAATTCCAAACAAATAGTCGGCGCATCAAGCGCCGACTATTACATTATTTCTCGTCATTGTCCCCGCCTTGCGGGATCTTCGATGTGGCGCCAGAATCTTCTGTTTGGCAGACAAATCTAATCGAATAGCGCCACAATCTTCTGTTTGGCAGACAAATCTAATCGAATAGTGCCTGTCTGTTAATCGGAGATTGTGGCGCCACTCCGCGCAATGACGGTATCGTTTATGAGCCTCGCCCACTCTTCTTTGCAGCCGTCTTCTTTGCCCTCCTCATGCGGCGATAGGGAGGCATATCCATCACGCAAACAGTACATTTATTTGAATCGAGGATCTTATTCCACAATCCCGGATAGCTCTTCGCAAAACTTTCAGGGTCGAGCGTTGATGTAATGACGGTCGGCAAATCTGCGTAATAGCGGTGGTTCAGGATCTGATGCAGTTTATCTTCCGCCCACACCGAGCTGATTCCGCTTTCTTTAAGATCATCGAGCATCAAAAGCGGCGTGGTGCGAATCTCGTAAGCACGCCGGTCGAAGGTCACGTCTGAATTCGGGCGGAAGGTAGACTTCAAATAATCGAGCAGGGTCGACACTTCCACAAGAGTGGCCTGCCCACCAGATAACATGCGGTAATTCCCAATTGCAGAGGCAAGATGTGTCTTGCCGGAATACGAACCTCCCAATAAAACCAGCCAGCCGCGTGGATGTTCGGCAAACTGAACGGCAGCATCCATGGCTTCATGCAAGTGCTTGATATGCTCCGCTGTCACTTTCTCGCGGACGATTTCCTTATCCTTGACAGCCCGGCCGTATTTGTCCTGTCGTTCCTTAACGGTGGTTGTAACGATCTCCTTGCCCACTTCATCGTCGCGCGTTTCGAAATTGCCAAATGACAACTCCTTGATGTGCGAGAGTGTAAGCATCGAGATGCCAGGATTGCTCGTCTCGGTGGGGCGGCGATAATCCGGCGCGGTAATGCGAATATATTTTACAAAATCGGCGTCCTGCAGGCGTGAGCGGATGCGGCTTTCGATCTCATCCAGGATCAAATTGGTCGTGATGACTGTTGGCAGCTTATTGATATAACGCGAATTGATGATCTGGAATAATTTTTCCTGTGCCCACGGTGTGGCATTCTGTGTTCCGAAATCATCCATCACCAGCAAGTCGGCATTGCGTATCTCTTCAAAACGAGCTTCATAAGATGTTGTCGGATCGCTAAAGGAATAGCGGAGCGAATCCAACAGGTCTGGGACCGTGATGAACAAGGTGGGAATGCCGCGCTGCACAGCCGCGTTCGCAATTGCTGCGGCCAGGTGCGTCTTGCCGCATCCATACGCGCCTTCGAGCAATAACCATCCTCCGAGCTCGTTCGCGAAGCTCTGCGATGCATCCAGCGCTTCGTGCAGGCTTGCTACTTCCTGTGGTGAGACAAATTCTGCTTTGGGATTTCCAGACACACTGAAGTTCTCAAACGTAAGATGACTCAATCGTGCCAGGTTGCTGAGTTCATACAGACGCTTGCGTGCATTCTCTGAGATCTCATGGGCGCGGCAAATACATGCCTCGAGTTTGCCAAACTTTTCGTGGCCCAGCGGCACATCCACACGCAAAAACCCAACACCTCCGCAGTGAGGGCAATCGGGGTCGCCTAGCATGGGCGCCGACGACTCATCGTTTCTTGATATATTCTGCAAATTCGCTTTGGGTATATCGTTCAGAACCTTTGACAGCGTTTTGCTTATCTTTTTTTCCATGCGTTCCTTCTTCTTTCCAACGCTTTAGAATCGCTTCACAATACTTCCAATTCCGCTTGTTGTTTTTCACCGCGACCTCGATCACATCCGCGATCCATTCCGGTGAATATAAGCCTTCGGCATCTTTCAAAGCGTCCGCGATCAAGGGCGTCAGCGGACCGATATTCTCTTCATATAATTTAAACACGTTCGGACGTTCCAACGGCACAGCAGCAGTTCCGTTTTTCGGATTCCACTTTCCACTTTCTATTGCCTGAACGGCCGCCCTGCCACGCGGCGAATTCAACAGAAAGTAAACCGCCGCCTCTCTCTGGACCTTGAGCAGGCTGCCGCGCTTCACAGCCGATTCCAGCCCGCGCGTGATCTCGTCTGCCGCCAGCCCCAGCTCTTTGACGCTGAAATCCATCTTGCTCAACGCCCGAAACGGACCGTCCATATGCTCCACCCGCCATAGGAAATACGCAGTGACCTTCAACTCCGACACGTCGTGGATCTCTCGCAATAATTGATGAAAGAACGAGTCGGGGAATTGCGAGAATGTTTCTGAATCGGTGAAGCCTTTGAATTTATTCATTATGGGATTGACCCCGTAGGGTACGGCATCTGCCGTACCCTACGGGGTTATTTCTATTCATTCGGTCGAAACACTTTCGTCGCGGCATTCTCGAACTTAGCCTGTGCGCCGCGGAAGACCAGTTCCACGCTGCCCACCGGTCCATTACGATGCTTGGCGATGATGATCTCGGCGATGTTCTGCTTGACCGTGTCCTTTTCGTATTGGTCAGGGCGGTAAATGAACATGACAATATCGGCGTCCTGCTCTAAAGATCCCGATTCTCTCAAGTCAGACAGCACCGGCCTCTTATCCGAGCGCTGCTCCACAGCACGCGAGAGCTGCGCCGCGGCCAACACCGGAACATTCAACTCACGGGCCAGCACTTTCAGGTTGCGAGAGATGTAGGAAACTTCCTGCACCCGGTTATCCGTTCGATTGTCACCGCCCATCAACTGGAGGTAGTCGATAATGATCAGGTCGAGACCAAACTCCATGTGCAGGCGGCGGCATTTGGTCCGTAGTTGCAGCGGGGTGATGGCCGGGGTATCGTCGAGATAAATGTGCGTATCCGAGAAGACTTCGATGGCGTGCGTGAACAGAGGCCATTCGTTTTCCTGCAATTTGCCGGTGCGCATCCTTTGCGAGTCGATCCCCGTCTCCTGCGAGATGAGACGCTGTACCACCTGGTCGTTTGACATTTCCAGCGAGAAGATGGCTACATGCTTCTTGTGGGTGAGCCCGGCATTCTTGGCGATCGAAAGCAGGAAGCCCGTCTTACCCTGCCCTGGACGACCGGCGATGATCAACAAATCGGACGGCTGCAAACCGGTCAACATCCGGTCGAGATCGATGAATCCGGTAGGCACACCGACGATGTCATCGGCGCGTTTGGCCAGGTCATCGATGCGGTCGTAGAAATCGCTGGCCACCTTCTTGATCGGCACCAGGTCATGCTTGAGCCGCCGCTCGCTGACGTTGAAGACGGCCTTTTCGGCTTCGTCCATCACGTCGTCCACCGCGGTGCGTTCGTTATAGGCAATCGATGCGATCTGGTTGGCGGCGTTGATCATCTTACGACGGATGGAGTATCCCTCTACAATACGGCCATAGGACTCGGCGTTGAGCGATGACGGCACTTGATTAATCAAGGATGTGAGATAGGCTGGCCCACCGATCTCATTCAGCTGGGCGCGACGCTCGAGCTGATCGGCAACTGTTAACACATCGATCGGGATGCGCTGCTCGTGCAGGCTGTTGAACGCCTCCCAGATCCACTTGTGACGATGGATATAGAAGTCCTCCGCGCTCAGAAACTGGGCGACGTCGTAATACACTTCATGGTTAATGAAGACCGCCCCCACAACGGCTTCTTCGGCTTCTCTGCTGTGAGGGACTGCCGTGGGCGTGGCGGGGGCGGTGTTTTTATCATCCCCAAAAGGGGTATCGGGCGGCAGAGTGTCGGTCATTTCTTCTTCGGTTTCTTGGGTTTATCAGACGGCTCATCATCGTCAGTTTTGTCGTTACCTTCAGGTTTGTCGAAATCGAGTTTCTCCAGAAAATCCTCGAAGACCGACAAACGCTCGGTGCTTTCCTCCGACATCGGAGCCGGTTCGCCCTTTTCAGCCGGCAGGTTTTCCTCGACTTCAGGCATGTCCTGTTCCGGGATGATTCCTGCCTCATCCATTACACTCGAATTGACGAGGATCGGCACATGAGCGCGTACCGACAACGCGATCGCATCCGAGGGACGCGAATCGACCTCCACCTCCTTGCCATTCACATCGGCAACGATGCTGCCGTAGAAAATTTCATTCTGCAATTTGACGATCTCGATCCGGGTAATACGGGCGTTGAACGCACCAAACACGTTTTTCAACAGGTCATGTGTCAGCGGGCGCACCATCTCAACTTCCTGGAGGGCCACGGTAATCGCTTCCGCTTCATAAGGTCCCACCCAGATGGGCAGGTAGCGCTCCGAGTCGAGCTGTTTCAACACCACTAAACGTTGCGGAGTCATCAAGTGCACACGCACACTGTCAATTTGAACTTCTATCATCTCAGCCATTGGGAACTCCAACAGTTTGTGTACTGTTCATTTCTACTTCGTCGTTGGTCTCACAAACAGATTGCGTTGATTAACGAGGTAAGGTGTATTTTAGCATACTCAAAGGCTGCTGTCAGCGAGTTGCATGAATCTTCAAACAAGACTATAATGTTGCCCTGCCGTTGAAAAAACGATGGCCAGAATCATGTCTCGGGGCGTGGCGCAGCCCGGTAGCGCACTTGCATGGGGTGCAAGGGGTCGTAGGTTCAAATCCTATCGCCCCGACAGAAAAAGACTTTCGAACGAAAGTCTTTTTGTTTTCCGGCTAGCGCATGGCGCTGGAAGCGCCAGGGTCAGACGGAAGCGCAAATACCCTTACGGGCACACGTCCTCTCGCCCGACAGGAAAGACTTTCGAAAGGAAGTCTCTTTTCTTTAATCGCCGGATTGGCCAGCGATGGCGAGGGAGCCTGGGTACTACTTCATCGGCTGTAACTTATTTTCGATTCCCCTGTCCTGCAATAGATAGCAGAGAGCAACGCAGCCAAAAAACCAAAATCTCTCTAAGAAAGGAAACACCATGTTATTTGCAGCGCAGGAAACAGGTCAGGGGTTGGTTGAGTATGCGATCATACTCTCACTTGTCGCGATGGTGGTCATCGTTGTCGTCCGCATGCTGGGACCCAAAGTAGGCAATACTTTTAGTACGATCAGTAGTTCACTGCCATAAATTCTTTTTCTTCCGGTACTCCTTGAAAGGACCCTCGCAAGAGGGTCTTTTCAAAACAACAGCTTGTGACATTTCGACCTTGTCTTCGTTAGAGAATTTACCGGACCAGAGGATTGTTAAGCCTGCGAAATCCCTTGGAGTCGACTTATGAAACGGATAGAAGAAAAAGTAAAAAGAACCTGGAAATACTTGCGTGTAAGCTTCGAGCAGACGAGGGGCCGCGATCGCCTGCAATTATATCTGTTTGCCCTAATGATGCTGATCTATACCTGGTGGGTCACGCTGGTATTCTAGTTCCCGATCGCGAAGTGGCAAAGGGGTAGAAACACAATCGTTTGCAGGACGGGGAACAGTATCTGCGCGTGTTTGTGGACTCTCGTTCGAGAGTCTTTTGTATTAAAGCAGCGCTTAATCTGGAATACTCCTGCTTGCAAAGGCTTTCCCCTTCGATTATCCTTGCGGCTGGGAGTGGTTAGGTCCCGGTGGGCTTCCTGGTCTTCAAAACCTGTGGCGGGTCGCGTTGCGGGCCGCGGTGGGTTCGACTCCCATCCACTCTCGCCTAATTTCCTGAAAGACCCTAAAGGTTTTCAGCGTCTGTAATTTCAGACGAATCGCTGTCCTGCACGAAATTCAAAACCTTTAGGGTCTTTTACTACCAAGGTGAAACATGTCGTTTCCTGAAATAGAAGTATTGACCAATTCCGTTTCGCAGGTTTTTCGTGTTGAAGATGTGACTTCCGGCAATGGTAAAGAATTGATCGCTCGTTACCGAGGCTATTTGCTGAGGGAAGACAGCGTTGCTGCCTACGACCAACTGGCCGAGGCGCTGCGTCCCTATGGTATTACGCCGCTGTTTCGAAGGGATGGAGAAAAGCAGGTGATTCTGCTGGTCCCAAAGTTAATTCCCCCGGGACGCACCCCGCGGCTGTGGATCAATGTGATCCTGTTTGTGCTCACCATCTTTAGCATGATGCTCACCGGCGCGGAGATCCCGCCCTCCGCCATTCCCGCCGACGGCTCGTACCCCTGGGCATATGCGATTCAGCACATTTTTACAGGTTGGCCGTTTGCTCTGTCGATGCTGGCAATCCTATTTACGCATGAAATGGGTCATTATATTGCCTGTCGTATTTACAAAGTCCCGGCCACACTGCCGTATTTTCTTCCGGCGCCGCTGATCAGTCCGTTTGGGACGCTGGGGGCATTTATCATCATGCGTGGTATTCCCAAAAATAAACGCATTCTGTTCGATGTGGGCGTTGCGGGCCCGCTGGCAGGTTTGGCCGTCACCATCCCGGTTTTGTTTTTGGGGTTGTATCTTTCTCATCTTGGTCCCATCGGGGAATTGGGTGGAGCAGCACATGGCACACTGGAGGGAAATTCGATATTTTATCTGTTTGCCAAATATGTTGTCTTTGGAAGGCTTCTTCCCGAACCTGTGAGCATGAATGGGCTATCGGCCGGGATGTACTGGGTCCGCTATTTTCTCACGGGACAGCCCATTCCGCTTGGCGGTTTGGACGTACAGCTCGGCCCCGTGGCCTGGGCCGGCTGGGGCGGCCTGCTCGTGACCATGCTCAACCTTGTCCCTGTGGGAACGCTGGATGGCGGGCACGTGGCCTATGGTCTCTTCGGTGAGAAGGCTCGTCAGATCTTTCCGATCGCCATCGGTGTCTTGATCGCATTGATCGTATTGCCTGTGTTGCTCACGTTCTCCCTGAGTGCGTTCAATTTGAGCTGGCTACTGTGGGTCTTCATCCTGTTCTGGCTGGGCAACGTTCGCACGACGCCTCTTGATGATATTACTCAACTCGATCCCAAACGCCGCGCATTAGGATTCATTGTGCTCCTGATCTTCCTCCTGATCTTTACGCCCATACCTCTGGTGTCCTATTAACATGCTTTCCTTGCAAAAAATTTGGCTGATCGCATTAGTGTTCAGCCTTGTGATCTCAGCATGTACGGGCCCGGTTTCTACTGACTCTGGCACGCGCACCCCGCGCCCCGATGCAACTAAAGATTCATCAGTGGCGCAAACGCCCGGTCCGGCGGTCAGCAGTTTGGACGTCGAGAAAGAGGCGCTGCGCGGGGCGCAGCTGGACGTCTGGCATCCGTGGTTCGGTTCGGAGGCGAGTCTGTTCGAAACGCAACTTGCAAAGTTCAACAAGGAAAATGAGTGGGGCATCGTGGTCCAGGCGCAAAGCAAGACAACATACGCTGAGTTGTTCTCGCAGACCAGCGCGGCGCTGGAGGAGAATACCAATCCAGATATGGTGATCGCCCTGCCGGAGCACGCGTTTGGATGGGATGAGAACGTCGTGGATCTCAACCCGTATGTGAACGACCCGTTGTATGGTTTCAGCGCAGACGATATTTTGGATTTCCCGCCTGTGATCTGGGATCAGGATAGCGTGTCCGGAAAACGTTTCGGCGTCCCCGCGCAGAGGACGGCCCGCTTCCTGCTTTACAATCAAACCTGGGCCCGTGAACTTGGGTTCGATGCTCCACCTCTGACGTCCTCCGATTTCGAGAAGCAGGCTTGCGCAGCCAACAAGGCTTTAGCGGCAGATGACGACTCGACAAATAATGCCCTGGGCGGCTGGCTGATCGATACGAATCCGATCACGCCTCTCTCGTGGATGTTCGCCTTCGGCGGCGGCGCGCAGGAGGAAGAGAGTTATCGCTTCCTGACGCCAAGCAATATCGATGCGTTTCGCTTTGTGAAGGTGCTGCAGCAAAAAGGCTGCGCCTGGGTGCCTTCGGTGGACCTCTCGGTCTATGACCGCTTCGCGATGCGGCAGGCCCTCTTTGCCACCGCGGGCCTGGAGGAGCTTGCCGATCAATCGCGCTCGTTCATCCAAACCGGTAACCGCGACGAATGGACGATCCTGGCTTTCCCCGGCAATGAAGGTGACGCATTTGTGGTGTACGGCTCATCGTACGTGATGTTCGAATCGGATGAGGTGACTCAGCTTGCAGCCTGGTTGTTCATGCGCTGGATGTTATCCGCGGAAAATCAGGCCCAATGGGTGACCAGTACAGGACTCTTTCCGCTTCGCACCTCGACCCTGAACCTGCTCGCCGATTATCAAATGGATCATCCGCAGTGGGCAGCTGCCGTTAACCTGCTCCCCGAAGGACAGGTGCCGCCGCAATTGGGTTCGTGGCGCGTCGTGCGCATCATGCTCGGCGATGGCTTCCGCGACATGTTCGACACCATCCGCCACCCAGACCTGACCGACGGACAAATCCCGTTGATCCTGAAACAGATGGATGAGACGGTGACGGAGTTAAGCAATGAATAACGTCCTTGCGAGGAGCCTCGCGCTCCCGAAGGAAACACCGTACCTGCGTACGGTGCAGGTGCCGCCTTCGGGACGGTGTGAGCGGATGGACAGTGATTACCTGTCCCGTAGACGAAGCGTGCGACGAAGCGCGGACAGTGAAATAGTCGTTCTTTGAGAGATACGTCTTTTCAAGGAGACTATCGGAAATCGAGAGACACCAAGTCACTCACGCTTCGTCTACGCTCCCGTTGGTCGCTCTGCTCAGCGCGATATACGTTGGATACCATCTGGCCGGGGCCCGGCGATGAAGCGCCTGAGGCGTTTGCGTGGTAAATGCGTAGAATAGGTATATCCCGATGGTCGAGTCGGGCCGAATGATAGCGAGGTCCATATCGAGACCACTGCGAATAGTGAGTACCCTGATGATTGGTGGTCTCGGTACGCCCTGCGGACACTCAACCACCGAAGTATGTGTGAAAGGTAATTTCCATGCCACAATCCCAATACCGCGCACGAGAAGTCGGCGCGAAGACCCATGAAGTTGTCGATTACGATCACGACGACACCAAGCCCGGCAAGCCATTACACATCCTGATCCCCGGCGGGTTGGTTGCCCTGGCGACTCTTGGCGTCATTATTCTCGTCGCCTATATGACGTGGATCGAAAGCCGGGTCGATCAAACGCTCGGATTGATCCTGATCGCCGTTCTGTTCCCGTTCTATGTGGGTGGCGTATTCCTGTTCAGTTATGGTTACGAACTCTATAACATCCCGCGTGCTCTTCGGTTGACAGCCATCATCGTATTCTTCACACTCGCAGCTGTGGTGATCGTGGCGGTGTTGTTCGTTGTCCTTGGCGCAGGCGGCAAACTGCCTGAGACAAAGAAGAAGTCCTCAGGAGGCGGTAAGCCCAGACCAACACAGACATCCTCTTCCTCTGGAGGCGGTTTTGGGATCCCGCATATCGGTCCCATCATTGCGATGGGTGGCGGGCGGACTCATACCCGTGAGGTGGTACGTGAAACGGTGAAGGAAGTGGAAGTACCTGTCGCACCGCGCGCCATCGACTGTCCATACTGTAAACGATCGTACGTGCCTGCTGACCATCAGTATGCCTGTCCCGCCTGTGGCGCGGCAACACCACAGGAACTGATCGAAGAGTCGCAGGCTCCGAAGAAACGTTCGGATAAATCGTAAAGACCTTGCTTCGCAGGTGGAGAATGGCTCTCTACAGTTCCGCAAACTGTATAACAATCGTGGGGCAAACATAGGTGAAGGGTCCAGTACGTTTTTGATCCCTGTGTTAAAGTTGAACAGTAAGGTGATTTCTCTTCTCCTCCTTGTTGTGAGAGAACCGCGGGCGGCGGCCGCGGTTCTCGCATTTAAGTGACTGGCGTGCTGCTGGAATGCCCCTGGTCGCAAATTCAGTATTCTTTGGAAGGCGCGGCCTGTGACCGAAGAGGGGATAAAATTGCACGAAACACAAATCATCCATTGGAGGTGCGGCATGAGGCTGATGTACATCCACGGTGAATTCACCAAAGGTAAAGCTGCGCAGGAGATCGAAGTTACCAACCCGGCAACAGAAGAAGTACTTGACACCGTCCCGCGTGGAACCGCTGAAGATGTGGAATCAGCCGTCCGTTCCAGCAGGGGCGCTTTCGAATCGTGGAGGAAGCTGGGCGCGAACGAACGCACCCGCCTGCTTCATGAAGTCGCTGCAAAGATCAGAGATTGCCGGGAGGAGCTCGTTCATTTACTAACGTTAGAGCAGGGGAAACCGATCTCGGAAAATGAAGAGGAACTCGAATGGGTGGCAAACACGTTTGACTATTATGCCGAACTGGGGCGCCACGACCGTGGACGCGTCATCCCGCCGGGAGAACATTCACAGTTCAACTTTATTTTGAAGGAACCCTATGGCGTGGTGGGATGCATCGTGCCATGGAATTATCCATTGCTGCTGATGGCATGGAAAGTCGCGCCTGCACTCGCGGCGGGCAACACTGTCGTCATCAAGCCGAGTGAAATGACGCCGCTGACTGCACTGTATATGGCGGAGCACTGCTTCGACGGTCTCCCCACAGGAGTAGTAAACGTGGTGACTGGCTATGGGGCAGAAACCGGTGAGCCGCTGGTGAAACACCCCGATGTACCGGTGATCGCTTTCACGGGAAGCCTGGCCACGGGACAGCGGATCGCGTCACATGCTGCGCCCATGATGAAGAAATTGCATCTCGAATTGGGCGGCAAGGATGCAACGGTCATCGCCGAAGATGCCGACCCCGAACTCGCTGCGAAAGCTGTCGCCTACGCGGCGCTTCTCAACGCCGGCCAGGTCTGCACGAGCACGGAGCGGGTCTATATCCCAAAGTCGAAAGCGAAACAGTTTACCGAAGCCATCGTCGAACACGTGAAGTCCCTGCGCCTGGGATCGGGTCTGGACGCCGCGACCGATATGGGTCCCATGATCGGAGACACCTATCGCGCCAAGATCGAATCGCATGTGGACGATGCACGTGCGCGCGGCGCAAAAGTATTGACCGGTGGACAGCGACCACAACACATTTCAAGAGGCTGGTTCTATGAGCCGACCGTGCTGGCAGGTGTCGATCATTCCATGCTCATCATGCGCGAAGAGACGTTTGGTCCTGCGCTGCCGCTAATGGAATATACCTCGTTCGATGAAGCGATCGGGCTGGTAAACGATTGTAAATATGGGCTTGGTGCGGTCCTACTCTCGGAAGACCCGAAGAAGATCAAGACCTTCTTCGAAGATGTCAAAGCCGGGACGATCTGGATCAATGACCCGTTGACCGACAATTATGCTGGTCCGTTCGGAGGGATGAAATACTCCGGCGGGGCGCGTGAACTTGGTATCGAAGGGCTGGATGAATTCCGCGAAACCAAGCACGTTCACTGGGATTTTAATCTGGAAGAAAAGCCATATTGGTATCCCTATGGAAGATAATGCCGTCACACTTGCACCTGCGTTCATGGCGCCTCGGCTTAACAGGGAGATTGCTTCGTTGTCGCTCCACTCCGCCTCGCAATGACAGAAATCAACTGTGGTAAAATACCGCTCGCACGCGGGAGTCACCAGGTGGTAAGGCAGGCTCTACAAAATGCGGGCATAGTTCAGAGGTAGAACGGCTGCCTTCCAAGCAGCACACGCGGGTTCGATTCCCGCTGCCCGCTCTCCGGTTCAGTGATCAGTCGTCAGTGTTCAGTAATCGTTACTGAGAACTGAATACTGGTCACTGATTACTTTCGTACTGAAAAACGGGCCCGTGGCGCAGTGGTGAGCGCAGGGGACTCATAATCTCTTGGTCGCTGGTTCGAATCCAGCCGGGCCCACTACGAATGACCTGGTTTAAAAAAAGGCTGGGTCATTTGACTCTATTCTTAATGATCGTCGCCGTTTTGGTCCGGCTTTAGTACAGCTTATCCACAATATGACGTAGCCAGGAACATATACCGCACACGGTCACACACTTGCCTTGGCACTGCCCCAGCGCAAGTGTGTGACCGTGGGTATTATATGTAGCCGCTGTGGTTTTGAAAAAGCCGAGTCAGAATTCAACTGGAGATACAAAGCATTTAGGAATTAGAAATCCAGCCTGGGGGGATTCTCAGCACACGTTCAATAAAGATTACCATTTGCCAGCGAACGCGGATGACCGAGATCAAAAAAAATACAGCGACTGGAAATTATCCCGGTGGCGTTTCTGTCTATTTTGATTCCATCATCATCATCATATCAAAAGCTATCGTACTTCGTATAGTTTATAACATTCGGGCGCTACTCAGTGGCAAAACCACATTAACAACTTGTTATCAAATTATTATGACAATTGTAACCTTTTTGGTAGATTAACGTCTTGTAAACGATTATTGTTTTTCATCGCTGTTCCGGGAGATTTCTTAATTTTGTAGATTGTGGATACAGTATAGGAGGATGCAGGATGAGAGGTAGGGTCGACAGTAAGTATGAAATGTCATCAAATCCACTCATCGCTCCAACAATTATCGGTCGGTATCTAGTCTCTAAAAACAACATCACGCGCCTGCTTGATATCTCGCTAATTTTGTTGGCAGCGCCATACATTATTCTTGCTTTTCTTGTTCTCGCGATTTTGATCAAAGTGGACTCGCCAGGCCCTGTGTTTTATCGTCAAATCAGGATTGGCCTGGCGGGCCGCAAATTCCCTGTATATAAGTTCCGCACCATGGCTGAAAATGCCGACGCGGTCTTGCAGGAGTATCTTGATAAATTCCCTGAACTAAAGGCTGAGTGGTTGGCAACACACAAACTAAAGCACGATCCGCGCGTGACCCGGCTTGGCGCCCTGCTGCGCAAGACGAGTTTGGATGAACTGCCGCAGCTTTGGAATATCATCATTGGGGATATGAGTCTGGTAGGTCCGCGACCCATCGTCGATGCAGAAGTAGAGAAATATGGGAGATGTTTCGAGCTTTATATTCAAGTCCGGCCTGGGTTAACGGGCTTGTGGCAGGTTTCCGGCCGCAACAACACCACCTATGAGCGCCGTGTTGAACTGGATGAATATTACGTTCACAATCGATCCTTGAAATTATACTTTGACATTCTCTTGAAGACGGTGTCGGTCGTTCTTACAAGAGATGGTGCCTATTAGATGTTCTCAGTATGTTTATGGTGGTGTAGAAAGGTACGACGATGTCAGGCGAATTGAAGCCGCCGATCATTCTTCTCGGTAATTTTCGTTCGGGTACCACGCTGCTGCAAAAACTCATCTCCACTCATCCGGATGTCGTGCCATTGTATGAACCCGTCGGACTTTGGCTTTTTGCTGATCCCAGGAGAAGTCACGACGAGTTTGACGAGAACGACGCAAGCGATAGGGTCAAACGATATGTACGGAACGAGTTCTTACAATTTCAGCAGCAAAATGGAAATCGAATTATTGCGGAGAAGACACCCCATAATATTCTGAGAATTCCATATGTGCGTGCGATCTTTCCGGAAGCTCATTTCCTTTACATCGTCAGAAATCCCCTCTCGTTTGTCAGCTCTGTGGAACTGAAATGGCAGCAGCCTGCCACGCGCAAAAGGATCGCCAAGCGTCTAAAACATACACCCCTTACACAGCTGCACCATTATCTGAAGCGCTTTCTAAACCAACAATGGAATAACCGGATCCTGCGGCGCAAGTACCTTTCCATCTGGGGACCGCGCTACAAAGGTATTCAGGAAGACCTGAAAACCGAGGATCTTATGGTTGTGATCGCCAGACAGTGGTCGCGATCATCCGCAAAGGCTGAGCAGGATCTGGCTCGTTTCGAGGCTGGTCGGGTCCTGCGATTAAGATACGAGGATTTTGTCGAAGATCCAATCTTCGATATGGAGCGCATCTGTGCGCATTGTGGTTTGCAGATGACCGACGACATGGCAAAAACCGTCAAGGCGACAGTCAAAACAGATAGGAGATTGAAATGGCAGCGATTTGAGACCCATACACTAGCCCGAATTATTCCGGAGCTTTCTGGCGAGATGGAACGAAATGGCTATGAAATTCCAACAGAAATTGCCCAGGCTGTCGAGTATTAACAACATGGCTCGCACCTGGTGTTGGCCAAACTCATCGCATCAAGGATTACATTAGGCTCGCAACCGATAGCCGTTATCATTCATTTTTGTACTTTCGATCTGTTTTCGCCATGAAGCTCAAGAGAGAGTGGAAGCGAACCCATTGCACCTTCTCGTACATGCGGGGTCATGCAGGAGTGCGAGTCCCATTGAAAACGCGTTGTGATCAATCAAAGATCGAACCTTTCGGAGCGCGAATCGAACGGTTGGATGTAAATGTATGAGCGTAGTCTACTGAATGCAAAGGTGTATTCCTTTACCAATTTGATCTCCTCGTTGCCTTTTGAGGTCGCAGAGTAAATCTTACACAAATGGAGGTATCAGTTATGGATCTTTCAAAAATTCTCAATAGTGTATATCGTTATTGGTGGTTGCTGGTGCTGACCGCTTTGGTTGCCAGCCTGATCACGTATTTTCAGCTTAGCAGCCAACCCGTTACGTACAGGGCGACAACTGATTTACTGGTTGGGCCGAGCCTGGATAGTCCAAGCCCGGACCTGAACGCTTTACGGATCGGCGGACAGTTAGTACAGACATACGCTGAAGTGGTGGAGACGCGCTCGTTCCTCGAGGCTGTGAACGCTAAATTGGATCAGAAAGTCGATCTGAGCTCTCTCAGATCAGCATTCTCCACCAGAATGAGCACCGAGACACGCGTGTTGTCGATCATTGTCTTCCATCAGGACCCGAAACAGGCTGCAGCCATTGCAAACGCGGCCGCCCAAACGCTCATCGAAATGAGTCCTGCGCAGGATGATAGTACGGCCTTGCTTCAGGCCCAGTCACAGCAGTTGGAGCAGGTGCTTGCACAATCCCAGTCCAACATTCAGCAGCTGGAATCTGAACTCGGCGCCTTAAAGGTTGCAAACACGAGCAGCCCTGAGGCGATCAGTGCCAATCTGGAGCGGCAAAATCTTGTAATCAAGCAGCTTTCTGAAGAACGAGGCCGCATGTCTGATGCGCTCCGAACGTTGACGACCATTTATCAGATATTGCTGGATTCAAACAGTAACCACATCGAGATTATTGAATCAGCAACGATAGCGACACTTGTCGATCCTCAAACTGGGATCAAGGTGTTCTCGTCTGGCATCGGTGGCTTGATCTTCGCGATCATCCTCATTTTTATCGCCGAATATTTTGATGACAGGCTCCGTTTCCCCGGCGATCTCAGCAGAGCTGCCGGCGTTCCATTGCTGGGGACGATTGACAGGCATGGCAGCTTGAAGGGTGTCGGACTGGAACGGCTTGTCACGATCGCACAACCCGCATCCGATGCCGCTGAACGATACCGTGAAGTGGTCGCCAAACTGCTTTTTTCGATCGGCGAATCGATTCCCTATACTATTTTATTGAGCAGCGTTGGATCTAAAACCGGTGCGGATGCAGCTGTGACTGCGGGAAATCTGGCCGTGGCATTCGCGCAGGCCGGCCATACGGTGGTGCTGGTAGATGCGCAAGTCGACAACCCTGTCCTGACCACCATGTTCAAGGGTGAAAAGAAAGAAGGATTGGCTGACCTGCTGCTGACTCAATCGACCGAATTGCCGCTGCTCCCCGTCGACCCGGTTCCGGGTATGCAATTCCTGCCCGCTGGGATCGCTTCCGAAAAAAGCTCGCACGCGCAGCTGAATCCAACCAATGTGGCGGCGCTGCTGAAACGGCTACAAAAAGAAGCAGATATCGTACTGGTCGGAAGTTCGGTACTCTCGCGGTCTGCCGAAAATCTCACGTTGGCTTCCCAGGTAGATTCGGTCATTCTGATGGCGCGCTATGGGGAAGCGCACGCAGCGACAGTCCAAAGGGTCGTTGAGAATCTACATGCGATGAACGTCCAGCTCGCTGGCGTACTCTTTGATTCGAATCCATCGCCTCTGGAGGGCAAAGAAAATCGCCAAACTCGTTCTGCACTCGCGCCCGTTCATGCGCCATCGATCGTATCCGAGCAAACGTCCAAGAGCTGAGTGTGTTGATGGTCAGCGCGGCATTATCTGCCGCGCTGACCGACCTCCCCCGGGTGATCTGATCTGATTTCTCCTATGATAAATCTTGAAACTTCGTCCGCCGCTGATATTCCTGCCGCAGAAACAAGTCAGGCTTCGAAAAAGCACGTTCGCGGCTCTACACTGCTATTGGTTGGTCGTTTAATCTCGATGGTAGCGAACTTCGTGATGCAGGTTCTGATCGTGCGCTACCTGACAAAAAACGATTATGGTGCATTTGCCTATGGATTATCCATTGTCTCACTAGGGACTCAATTTACGCTGTTGGGTCTGGATAAGACAATTACACGCTTTGTACCGATCTACCAGGAACAACAGAATTACAACAAGGTATTTGGCGCCATCCTGCTGATGGCGGGAACGATTTCCACCCTGGGACTTGGTCTCGTTTTACTCATGGTTGGTTTCAAGGACTGGCTCGGCCAGACCCTGGTTAAGGACGCACTTACTCTGAACCTGCTGGTGTTAATCATCGCCCTGGTACCCGTGCGGGCATTTGATCAGTTATTTCTTGGCCTGTTTACTGTTTTTTCCAACCCGCGTGCCATCTTTTTTCGCAAGTATCTTATGGCGCCTGGACTGCAGCTGGCGGTGGTTATTTTGCTGGTGGTCGGCAATAGTAATGTTTTTTTTCTGGTAGGCGGCTATGTGGTTGCCGGCGTACTGGGGATTATTTTCTACATAGTACTCCTGCTGCAGACCCTCCACCAACAAGGACTGCTGCGACATTTCGTTCCGCGCACGATTCAGATGCCTGTACGTGAAATTTTTGGTTTTAGTCTGCCGTTAATGATGTCTGGTTCAGTGCATGTGGTACGCGGGGCACTAGTCATCATGTTTCTGCAGCATTTCCATCCCACTAGCGAAGTCGCCAATTTTCGAGCCGTGATGCCGGTGGGTGAGTTGAATATGCTTGTATATCAGAGTTTCACAGCGTTGTTCATGCCGGCAGCTGCGCGAATGTTTGCTCGCAAAGAATGGTCGGGAATCAATGACTTGTATTGGCAGACCGCCATTTGGATCGCGGTCATCTCTTTCCCAATTCTAATGCTGACCTTCTCGCTGGCTCAGCCTCTTACAACCTTGCTTTTTGGAGACCGCTACGCAAGCTCGGCGATCATTCTGGCTTTGCTCTCGTTGGGGTATTACTTTAATGCGGGACTGGGATTCAATAACTATACACTGCGAGTCTTTGGGAAGGTCCGCTATATATTTATCGCCGACTTGATCGTGACAGTTGCTACTATTGTTGTTTATTGGATGGTTATCCCGCGTTATGGCGCCCTGGGCGCTGCCCTTGCCACAACCGGTACGTTAATCGCACAAAATCTGTTTTATCAAATTGGACTCAAGCGCGAAACGAATGTAAGTTTTTTCCAATGGCGATACCTGCGAGTGTATCTGACTATTATTGCAGGCGCCGCAGGTATGGCTGTGCTGCAACTGTTCCTTCCCCTGCCGATCTATGCAGACTTCGGAATAGCAGCACTGATTTCCCTGCTGATTTTGCGTATCAACCATCAAGCGCTTAATGTAAGGGAGACGTTTCCTGAAATTTTACGTCTCCCACTGGTTCATCGGTTCTTTGGCAAATAATTTCAAACAATGCGGAGACAAAATGATCACCGACGCTAACATGGTCAACAACATGACCCCGGTTGGTTTCTTTGAACATCATATTCGGCAACATGCAGTTCGCTATTTCCCAGGTCTTGAGGCAGAGAAAATGAATGTTCGGCTCATGAACGGACGGCAATATCGATACTCTCAATTTTATCGATTCGAGGTAAGTGCAGGTGAAAAATCGTTTCACGTTCTGGTGAAAACACCCTCATCGAATCCTCCCAAGGGGCGCCCGAAGCTGGGGCCGATCATCGAGCCATCTGCCAAGTTTGAGGCCCAGTACAAGGCGATGTCTAAAATTCATGAATATTTTACAGGCCTGGCGGATCCCAGGTTTGGCACAGTTCGCACGTTGGATATCGTCACTGAACATCAGGCCATTATTATGGAGGAGGTGCTGGCTCCAAGTCTTCGGCATTTAGTGGAACGAACAAGCCGTCTAAAAAATCCCCTTCGCGCCAGCGTCCCCAGCAATCTTGATGTGGCATTCCGGAACGCGGGCGCCTGGTTATGCAAATTCCATTCTATGCCGGCTGTTCAGGCTGTCAAGGTAACTCACAATGGGCGACCCGCAGATTTTGTTATGACGATCAATAAGATTGTTGATTTTCTTATAGATGCTGATCATGGGAATTTATTCTTACAGCAAATCGCCGCAAAAACGGTGCAGGATGCCATGCAAATCCTGCCAGAGGATCTGCCACTCGGCTTAAGGCACGGCGATTATGGGTTGTCCAATATTCTAGCTGACGTGAACGGCAAAGTAACGGTATTGGATACGCCTGCAATTTGTCATTCCCCGATCTATGAAGACCTGGCGTATTTGTTGGTTGGGCTAAAGGCTAAATGGTCGCAGGTTTTAAGCCTGGAAATGGCGTACGACTCACATCAATTCGCTATATATGAACGGGAATTTTTGTCCGGATATTTTGGTCAATCCTCCATACCCTACAGGATCATCCGTCTTTATGAAGTGCAGGCGCTCCTGGTGCGGTGGGCAGGCAAGACATTTGTGCTTAAGGAATACCCGGCTGGCAGGAATAAATTTTGGAAGGAGACCCAATTGTGGCTGATGAGACGGTTCTTCAAAACGATGCTTCTCGATTTATCTTCCTGATCGGTTGCCTTCACGGCAGGATCGATACTTACTCTATCAATACTTCGCCAAAACATGGGCTCGTCCAGAAAATGCCCAGCACTGCGGCGGTCGCACTCTTACACTTAGAAAAGGAAATGAAGGTTCATGAAACGACTGCGTAACCTATTCATAATGACGGTTTTTCTTTCCTCCTGTACTACTGCGGTGGCGCCGACCGAAATCGTGATCGTGTTGCCCACGCCAACACCGGAGGCCCGGGCCAATGTTTACCTTGAACCCTTCGGCACATTGAATATCACTGCATCCGATATTGAATTCGATGTACGTGGAGATGGCGAAAATGTTGATTCGATTGGTTTTTGGGAAGCCTCAGCGGCGGCGCAATCATTGATGTTTGTTACGTCAAAGAACAATCCATCCATTGAGGTGTATCAGTATCCGTTCGAAGCCCAGTTAACCACCATCTCGTGCGGCCAGGCTTCCAATGGAGTCTGGGTAGACCAGGAAAACGATATTTTGTATATCACCGAGCGAGATAGCAGCAATGTTTGTGCGTATGATCTGCCGGCTTTGAATACGAATGATGCGCTGAGTTTTACAACGGCTGCGACAAGCAATCAATCTGAGCCGAATCTGACCATCCTGAATCTTCAGAACGGCGAAAGCAGGATCTATGTTTCCTACGATAACACGGTTTATTTTCACGATGCCGGAACCGGGAAGAGCCTGGGACAGTTTACACCGAGCGAAGAAGTGGAAACCATGTATGGGGATGATTTCTACCAGCTGATCTACATTCCCGATGAACGCCGCCCCAGTGGAATTTATTCATACGGCGCGGATGGAAACCCGGCGGGCTTACCGTTCGGAGTCCCTCCCATTTTTGAACGAGACGCGGAGGGTGTTTCGGTATACAAATGCACATCCACTGGCGGTGATGATAATGGTGAAGGGCTGATCGTTGTCAGCGACCAGAAGGGCGATATGACCGATTTTGAGGTGTTCAACAGAAAAACAAAAGTTCACCTGGGGACGATCAATATCAGTGGAGTCAATCTGACCGATGGCATTGCGATCACCCAGCAATCCTCTCCGGAGTATCCATTTGGGCTTTTGGTGGTGATCGATGATGATACAAGCGCCATCGGGATCGGATGGGATACCATCCTGGAAAAAACCGGATTGTCCTGTGGCAGTTGATTCTGAACTCTGATCGGCAGTACGGAAAGTAAGGCAATTGGATAGAGCGAAATAGCGTTCGATCGTGATATCAACTTAAGGATTGGAAAGTATGCAGGAATTACAGGAACGGCACAGTAATCGTACCGTGGAGGATCAGGGTGACCGGCAGCGCTTCAAAGTTGCTTATATCATGTCGCGTTTCCCGAAGCTGACGGAAACCTTCATCCTTTACGAAATGTTGGCGATGCAGCAGCAGAACATGCAGGTCGAAGTCTATCCACTCTTACGCGAGCGTGATGAGGTTATGCATCCCGAAGCCATGCAGTTTGTGCGCGTGGCTCATTTTCAGCCTTTTATGTCTTTGCCGATCCTGCGAGCGAATCTATACTTCCTCTGGAAAAAACCCGCCGCTTATTTGAAAACGCTTTGGGATGTACTGCGCGCGAATTGGGGTAGTTACAACTTTTTCACAGGCGTGATCGGTATTTTCCCGAAGACCGTGCTGTTTGCCTATCAAATGCGTGTAGACCAGGTGCAGCACGTTCATGCTCACTTTGCCAGTCATCCTGCCGCGGCCGGCTTCATCATTCATCGGCTGGTTGGCATCCCATATAGCTTCACCGCTCACGGCTCTGACCTTCATCGTGACAGGCATATGTTGCGTGAGAAGGTGGCAGAAGCTGCGTTTGTCGTCGCCATCTCTGAATACAACAAGGAATTGATTATTTCGGAATGCCGCGGTAACTACCGCGAAAAAGTAAAGGTGGTCCATTGCGGCGTGGACACTCAAGTATTTCGAGCCCGCGCTCATGAAACTCCGTATGAAAAAGGCGAAAATCCTTTCATGATCCTGTGCGTGGGAACGTTGCATGAAGTCAAGGGACAGCCGTATCTCATTGAAGCGTGTCGTTTGCTTCAGGAAAGAGGATATGACTTCGAGTGTCATTTTGTCGGAGATGGACCTGATCGAAAGCCTCTCAACGAGCTTGTCGAACAGGCCGGTCTGGCAGGCAGAGTCCGCTTTCATGGCAGACTCACCAGGGAGCAGATTGCCCGGCTCCTGATGGATGCCGACGTCCTGGCGGCGCCCAGCGTTCCGACTCGTGATGGGCGGCGCGAAGGTATTCCAGTGGTGCTCATGGAAGCGATGGGGAGTGGAGTACCCGTGATTGCCAGCGATCTTTCGGGCATACCGGAGCTGGTGAATCATCAACTGACAGGCTTGCTGGTCACGCCGAGAGACGCAAAAGCCCTGGCCGAGGCGTTGGAACGTTTCATCGAAAATCCGGGCGTACGCCGCAGTCTTGGGAAGGCCGGCAGGGCCAAGGTGGTCGGAGAGTTCGATCTGAATAAGAATGCGGCAACGCTTGCCGGGTACTTTTTACAGGATTGCCAATGATCAGCTTAATCCTATTTTGGGTTGCAGTCGTTTTAATCGTTTACACGTATATTGCATTTCCTTTGGGTGTGATCCTGCGCGGACTGTTCTGGAATCGTCCTTATAAGCATGACGAACTGACTACTCCGCCCTCCGTCAGCATTGTGATTTCCGCCTATAACGAGGCGGGATCCATCGGGGCAAAGTTGGATAACATCCTGTCGATGGCGTATCCGCGCGAATGCCTCGAAGTCATCGTTGCATCCGATGGGTCCACAGATGGCACAAACGCGATCGTAGAGCAGTATAAGGAACATCGGGTGACACTGCTTTCCCTGCCACGGGTTGGTAAGGCGGCCGCTCTCAACGCCGCCGTCAACGCCGCCAGCGGCGAAATCGTAGTGTTCTCCGATGCGAACAGCATGTATGAAACCGATGCCATCCGGCAGCTGGTCCGACCGTTTGCAGATCCAAAAGTGGGTGGTGTGGCCGGCAATCAAATCTACAGGAGGGAGGGATCTGCAGGGTCGAGCAGCGATGGCGAGCGTGCCTATTGGAACTTTGATCGGATGCTGAAACAGTTTCAGGGGAGATCGGGAAATACCCTGGCAGCTACAGGAGCTATCTACGCGATCCGCAGGTCACTCTTTGGCCCCATTCCAGACGGTGTATCAGATGACCTGTTCACCTCGACCGGTATCATCGTGCGGGGCTTTCGATTGGTCTTTGCGCCGGAAGCAGTTGCCTATGAGCCCGTCGCTGCGACAAGCCAGGCGGAGTTTGGGCGCAAGGTGCGTGTGATCATGCGCAGCTGGAAGGCATTTGCGTTCAGGAAAGAGCTGTTCAATCCCGTTCGCTACAAATTTTACACACTCCAGCTTTTTTCTCACAAGATCCTGAGATACCTTGTGGTTTTTCCTTTGTTGACGCTCTTTTTAGTGAGCCCATTCGTATGGCAGGCCGGCTTCCTCTATCAATTGGCAACACTTGCTCAGGTACTGTTTTACGCTTGTGCTGTATCAGGCTGGTTGCTCCACGACACCCCCTTCGGTCGAAAGAAAATATTCACCATTCCATTCTATTTTTGCATGGTCAACGCGGCGGCTTTAGTTGCCATCATTAAGGTGCTGCGCGGCCAACAGATCAAGCACTGGGAACCGCAGCGTCTTGGCCAACAGCAGTATGAAAATATTCAGTGAGTCGATGAGGATGTTATGACAGTATTTGATTCAACAACAGCAGGAAAGCTTTTTGCAGGCGACCGTAGACTATTCGTGGTGATTCTGATTGCCCTGTTGGGTGCCGTTGCGGTTGGTCTCGCAGCAACGAATGAACCGTTCTTGGGGATTAGTGTGCTCCTGGGTATTGTTGCCCTGCTGGCCTTAATAAAGTGGCCGGATGCCGCGACGGTCCTGGTTGTTTTTTATATTTACACGAACGTCGGACCGGTCATCATGAACTTCCATGGTGTACCGGCGTACATTTCTCAGGGATTTCCAGTGCTCTTAACCATTCCATTGATCTCGTATCTCCTTCTGCGCCGCGAACAACTGGTCATCACGCCCGTTTTCCACTTGCTTCTGCTGCTTTTGGTCGTCTATATCCTGGGAGCAGTATTTTCGACGGACATCAGTTGGGCCTCGCGCAAGCTGATCGATTACGTCCTTGAAGGCGTCTTACTCTATTTCTTTCTCACAAACGTAATTCGTACTCCGCTTATGCTTAAGCGCGTGGTTTGGGCGCTCCTGATCTCAGGTGCATTCATCGGCGGTTTATCACTTTATCAACAGGTCACGGGCACCTTTGACAACAATTACGGAGGATTTGCTCAGGTAGCTGGCAGCTTTGGAACTGGAGAAGAGAACCTGCAGGGTGAAATCGAGCAATCACGTCTGATGGGGTCGGTTGGCGAACAGAACCGGTATGCACAGAACATGCTCATGCTCGTGCCCCTGGGATTGTTTCAACTGTGGATCTATCGTTCGACGAAGGTGCGTATCGCAGCGATCATCATGACCGGGTTGATCATTATCGGCGGGGCGCTGGCATTTTCACGCGGCGCGGCAGTGGGGTTTGTGATGATGATTCTGATCTTCGTCGTATTGCGTTATATAAAATTCTACCAGTTCGTGCTTCTCATTTTGGGGGCTGTCCTTGTCCTTCAGATGTTTCCTCAATATCTCGTACGCCTTGAATCTCTGACTGTCCTTTCCGACGCGGCTTCTGCAGACGGGCAGGTCACGCTTGCCGGGGCCGATGGCGCCATCCGCGGACGTGCTACCGACATGCTTGCAGCGTTATTGATCTTTAAAGATCACCCGTTCGTGGGTGTTGGTCCAGACATGGTTCGATATTACACACAAGACTATTCCAGAGATATTGGTTATCGCTACCTCACAAACAACCCACAAGCACACAGTTTATTCCCGGGTGTCGCAGCGGAATCAGGTATCTTAGGCCTGATCTGTTTTGTTCTGATCCTATACATTCCCCTGCGCGATTTAGTACGAGCCCGTAATCGATGGAAAGTCAGCCATCCGGATTGGTCCTATTTAGCAACAGCATTTTTCCAAGTGCTGATCAGCTACATGGTGACAGGTCTCTTTCTACATATGGCGTACATGCGTTTCTTTTATTTGATGATAGCGCTGGCCGTTGTGGCAAGTAGTTTTAGTAACTCCAATGCGCCAGTTGAAACGGATGTAGAAAGGAAACTTGCATGAGTTTTCTTACCTCAATCGGAATTGAGTGGATCGTTGCCATTCAGTCACTTGGTGATTGGCTCAAGCTGCCAATGGAGTTCTTCACCATTTTTCACGGTCAATACATCTTCTTCCTTGTTGTGCCTTTACTTTATTGGAGCGTTGACACAAAAGCAGGATTGCGTATCGCCTTCCTCCTCGCCACGAGCCAATACCTGAATGCCATCTTCAAGCTATGGTTTGCAGCTCCACGACCCTATTGGATCAGTGCGCGAGTGAAATATCTTCAGGACGAGGGTCCATCCGGCGACGGTTCGTTTGGGATTCCCTCCGGTCACGCGCAGGAAGCCGCAGTTTTGTGGGGCGCGCTGGCTGCATGTGTCCCTGGGAGGAAACGCTGGGTATGGATGGCGGCTTTTAGCTTCACTTTTTTAATAGGCTTCTCGCGTTTGTATCTCGGCGTACATTTTGTGCATGATGTCCTTGCAGGTTGGCTGATCGGATATGCAATTCTGTTTGCGTTCCTGCGATTTTGGGACCCACTTGCTGCCTGGCTCAAAACAAAAACACCTGCTCAACAGGTGCTCATTGCTTTTGTCATTTCTCTAACCATGATTGCAGTGGGTGGTTGGAGTGGCGCGCGCTTGAGCGGATATGTCTTTCCGGTGGAATGGAGGGACAATGTGCTTCGCGTGGGGCTCTTGCCTGATCCTGTTTCCATTGACAACGTCATCAGATCAGCAGGATCTCTATTCGGGCTGGCGGCCGGAGCTGCATGGATTGCGTCTCGAGGCGGCTATCAAGCCTCCGGTCGGATAGAGAAACGAGCCGTTCGCTATTTGATAGGCATGATCGGGATCGTGATCTTGTGGGAAGGGTTAGAAAAGGTCTTTCCACGCGGTGAGACTTTGCTCCCCCTGATGCTGCTCTACATCCGTCATTCTCTGGTGGGTCTATGGCTGACGGCAGGAGCTCCGTGGTTATTTTTGTATTTCAAATTAGCAGACAAACCTCAGTCAGCAGCGGGCGGGCCTGGCGATTCAGATGAGCCAATTGCAATGAACGCAGTTCGGAAAAAATTGGAAAGCCCTGGAGGATAGAGACTTGTATTATCCGCCGCTCATCTCCAAAATATTTTATGCGGTTTTGCTTTCGTCTTTGCAGCCAAAGCAATCGGCTTTCGCCCAGCTTAGAGCTGCCCTATCGTACAAATCTCCCGGTTACGTCCGGACGATGTCGACTGTGAAGCTGGTAGACAGGATCATTCCTGGAATCGCGCGCAGGTTATCGTATTGGATGTTCAGAAACAATCACTTTCCCTGGAAGCCAACGAACATTCAGTTGGTGGCTTTTGGATCCGGTGCGGCGGTTTTCAAATTGGATTGGATGGGCGAAGCCAGGGCTCTTCGTCTGTACCGGAAATCTCTGGGAAATTCGGTGTCTGGCTTGCTCAGGACGGCTGAATATTATAAGAAGAACTATCAGACCGTTTTGACCTGGTATGGCGGCTCTCTGGATCTGGTCCTGCCGATGGAATTTTTAGTTTTGCAGGGCCTGCCGCTCATAGGACCCGTCGCGGCGTCTCTACAGCCTTACGTGCAAGCCGAAAAATCCGATATCTTTGAAGATTTTTCCGACACCGATTTTGTGAAGCTGCTGGAAGCTCATCCATTTATGCGAGACCAGTTCCTCTTCTTTGCCGAACAAACGGTGTCTCAATGGGATCAAGGCAAGATTTGCTATGATTTCGTGGGAAGAGAGAATCTCGTGTTGGTCAAACAGGGCCGAGAGTATCGGTTGAAGATCGTGGACGTTGGGTTCTTCAAGTTTGATCTTCCCGAATTTAACCGCCCGGGCAAGGTCGCGCAGATCGAGCAAAAAATACAGCGCTTGAAACATCTGTATCAACTGGCAAAAAGTGTCTAATGAGTCTTATGCAGAACCTGGCGCAATCTTCGACTCTGAGAGCAGACCATGTGAACATGGCAACGTATGATTTCGATCTTCACGGCATCGTCGGTATTCGGCTTATCAACGCGGGGCCAGGTGATTTGGCGGCCGTGAAAAGGCAACTCGGGCCGATTGAAAGCGTCCTCACCAGGGACCCTGATATCGTCATTCGATTTGTGGATCACATGCCGTTGTCCTCGTCTGTCCGCTATATTGGTGTGGAGGACGCAGGGTTCACAGAAGATACCTTCCTGATCCTGCGAGGCAAATTTCAGACCAGCATCAAGGTGCAAATTCCGTTTGATCAGATCGGAGTCCATCCGTGTGAAATTGTCTGCGAAAGCGGCATCTCAGCCGTACCGCTGCTGATTGCCATCATTAATTTGACAGCATTAAGTAAGGACGTTCTACCATTGCATGCCTCAGCCCTGCTCTATAACGGGAAAAGCATCTTGATCACAGGCTGGTCGAAGGCAGGTAAGACGGAAACACTTCTGGCCTTTGCTGCGAATGGCGCCCACTATATTGGGGATGAATGGATCTATTTGAGTCCAGACGGAGAGCGCATGTATGGCATACCCGAGCCTACGCGGGTCTGGTACTGGCACCTGCAGGAGATGCCTCGTTATCAGGCAATGGTCGATCGCAGCGATTGGCGACGACTGCAAGCTCTCAATGTGTTTGCGAAGATCCTCAAGCGACTGGAGATCAGCCCTTTGAAACGACGAACGAAGTATCTTCAGGCATTGAAGCGCCTGACCGCCCTAGTAGAGAGACAACTGTATGTTCAATTACCGCCTGAAAAATTGTTCGGGCAGAAGGCTGAGACCATGGACATTCGTTCCGAAAAAATCTTTTTTGTCGTCAGTCATGATCGACCGGATGTGACGGTGCAACCAATTGACCCGCGGGAGCTTGCCGAGCGCATGGTGTTCTCCCTCCTGGAAGAGCGCATGGAGTTCCTATCGTATTACTTCAAGTTTCGGTTCGCGTTTCCTGAATGCTCAAATCCGCTTATCGATCAGGCGGAAGAAATTCAGAGGAGGCTGATACTTCGAGCGTTTGCGAATCAGGAAGCCTACGCGATTTATCATCCGTACCCGTTTTCGATCCCGTCGCTGTTCGACGCCATCCGCCCCTATTGTGAGTAGAGAAGGAATATTCAGAATGTTTACTGTAGCATTAATTGGCCCCGATGGGGCGGGAAAAACCACGATCGGTCGCAAGCTTCAAGAGATCTCTCCTCTTCCCATGAAGTATGTCTATATGGGAGTCAATTTGGAGTCCAGCAATTTGGTGTTGCCAACAACTCGCCTGCTGCTGGAGGTCAAGCGCGCTCGTGGTCAGCGACCGGATATTACCGTACCGCGGGATGTCTATTTCCAATCTCCGACTCGAAAGAAGTTCACCAAGCGCCTGGCAGAAGGCGCCAAATCGGCTTTTCGAATGGTCAACCTGATCGCAGAGGAATGGTTCCGGCAGTGGATCGTCTGGTACTACAGGCTGCGTGGGTATTGTGTTCTTTTTGACCGGCACTTCTACTTTGATTACTACGATCACGATATCGCCAACACCGACCCAAAGCGTCCGCTGAGCAGCCGTCTGCATGGATTTATGCTTCAGAAGTTGTATCCCAAGCCCGATCTTGTGATCTTCCTGGATGCACCGTCGGAAATTCTTTTTGCCCGCAAGCCGGAACGCACGATCGAAATCCTGGAGGAGAAGCGGCAGGAATACGTCCGTTTACGAGCGGTGATGAAGAACTTTGCGATTGTCGATGTTTCGCAGCCTGTCGATACTGTGGTCAACCAGGTCTGTGATCTGATCGTGAATTTCCAGCAGAATAAAGACAGCCTGCGCAGGCAGAACCAATGGTCAAGTCGTTGAGACGCTTCCTACCTGTCTTCGCAAATAGTGCGGCATTCCGTAAGGTGGTGGCACTATTGGATCAATCAGGCGCAGAGCGGCCCAATTTGCTGCGCGTGCTGACCTATCATCGCGTGGATGCGCCGCAGGCCCGCCCCTGGCTGGACCCTGTGTTGATCAGTGCTTCACCGGAAGTATTCGAAACTCAGATGAAGTACATCTCAACCAACTATCAACCCATATCCATCCTAGATGTTTTAGATGCCCTGGAGAGGCACCATCGAACGATTCTGCCGCCGCGCGCGATCCTGATCACCTTTGACGATGCATATCAGGATTTTGAGCAGCATGCCTGGCCGGTGTTAAAGAGCTACCACATCCCGGTTACGCTTTTCGTTCCCACAGCCTTCCCTGATCATCCGGAGCGTCTCTTTTGGTGGGACAGATTGTTCCACGCCCTTCACTCGACTGTAAAAAGTGAAATCGGTACACCAGTTGGTATTCTTGCGATTGGAACGGATCTGGAACGAAGCCAGGCAAATTTGCGCTTGAAGAACCATATCAAATCACTGCGGAATGATGCGGCGATTGCTTTCGTCGAAGACCTGGAATACCAATTGAACGTCGCCCCCAGGACGAATTGTGTGTTGGGCTGGGCCGCACTGCGGAAATTAGCGAACGAAGGCGTTACCCTGGTACCACACACACAAACACATCCGATCATGAATCATATTCCAACAAACGCCATGCAGGATGAAGCCTCGGGTTCTCTCCACGATTTACAACGGGAAATCGGTGAAACGCTGCCTGTTTTTGCTTATCCTGGCGGGTTTCATAACGCGGAAGTTGTCAGTGCTGTGCGGGCTGCCGGGTTTAAGCTGGCGTTTACAACGGAGCGCGGCATCAACATATTGGGCCGTGAGGATCCCTTGCAACTGCAGAGGATTAATGTGGGCGCTCAAACTACGGTTCCCATCCTGCGAGCACAATTGTTGTCATTGTCGGCTTCTCTGTATCCAATCGGCAAAAAAGTACTTACGGTATTCGGTTAATTGTTGGAACCATCCAAAGCCTGGGTACATTCAAAGGTTTCTATGTTCGGCTTACACTCATTCTTTCCCTGCTTCATAACGGGTCCACCGATTTCGGTGCGAGCATTCTGTGACCCTGGATCTGTGCTTCTTATCCGAAAGTAAGCCCCTTATTCTCGGCAGCGCGAATGCCTTTCGTCATAGTGCTGTTGGCCATCCTTCTCCTGTTGAATTTGTCGCATTAAGGGTTTGGGAGAGTGATCGTTTCGCCAACTGATCAAATTACAAGAGGAACAAAAAATGAAAATACTTATCGCTAGCAAGATCGATGCCGATGCCATTGAAAAACTGAAAGAAAACCATGATGTTGTCTGCGCGTTCGGTGCGGACAAGGAAACCCTCAAATCAGCAATTCAAGGCTGCGAGGTCTTGATCTTCCGCAGCGGTGTGGATATCTCGGCAGAAGTGATGGCCTCTGCGCCCACGTTGAAAATGCTGATTCGCGGCGGGTCGGGCACTGACAATGTGGATATGGAGTATGTCGATCGGCAGGGTTTACGTCTCGTGCGTGTCCCCGGACCTGGAGCGAAATCGGTGGCCGAATTGACCTTTGCCCTGATGCTGGCGCTGGCACGCCGGGTAGTGGAGGCCGATCGCCTCACCAGGCAGGGCCATTGGGCGAAAAGCGAACTGGCAGGCTATTTGCTGACGGGCAAAACGCTTGGCGTTCTGGGAGCGGGAAACATCGGCGGGTTGGTGGCCCATATGGGGGCAGCCTGGGGCATGCACGTCCTGGCATGTGTGGAACATCCTTCTCCCGAAAGAAAGGAAAGTTTTGACAAGGCCGGAATTGTACTCACCACACGCGATCGCATCATGGCGGAGGCGGATTTCATTGGTGTGCATGTGCCACTCAAGCCAGATACCCGCAACTTTGTGGATACCGAGCAGATTGCACTGATGAAGAAGAATGCCTATCTCGTCAACATCGCTCGCGGTGGAGTAGTGAATGAGGCAGCATTGTACACCGCTCTGGCTGAAGGCCGAATCGGCGGCGCGGCCCTGGACGTCCACCAGGCAGAAGGAGAAGGCAAGGTATCTCCATTGGCAGATTTCAAAAACGTAATCCTTACGCCGCACATTGGGGCGAGCACCTTTGACTCACAGAAAGAAATTGGCAGGATCATTCTGGAGACCATGGATGCGTTCATGATGGAACAAATGCCCGTGCGTTCCGTACAAGAGCACCCGGCAAACGTGTAAACGATTTGTGGAGCCAAACGTAGAGTTACTGGAGAGAAAAATGTTAAAGAAAACGACTCAACTGAAACAAATGCTGCAATCTGACGAACTGGAATTCATTATGGAAGCCCACAATGGGCTGAGCGCGAGAATTGTCGAAGAGACGGGTTTCAAAGGGATTTGGGGAAGCGGCCTGACACTCTCCGCTTCACTGGGTGTACGCGACAACAATGAAGCTAGCTGGACGCAAGTGCTCGACATGATGGAATTCATGAGCGATGCGACCACCATACCCATCCTGCTGGACGCGGATACCGGCTATGGTAATTTCAACAACGTCCGCAGATTGGTGCGCAAGCTGGAACAAATCAATATCGCCGGCATGTGCATTGAGGATAAGCTTTTTCCGAAAACAAATTCGTTCATTAACAGTGAACAACAGCCGCTCGCTGATGCCGAGGAGTTCGCTTCCAAGATCAAGGCTGCCAAAGATACGCAGCAGGACCCGGATTTCTGCGTGGTCGCCCGCGTGGAAGCCCTCATTGCGGGCTGGGATCTCGACGAAGCGCTTCGAAGAGCCGATCTGTATCAGCTTGCCGGCGCGGATGCGATCCTGATGCATAGCAAAATGAAAACGGCCGATCAAATCGTGGCATTTATGCGCCAATGGAATCATAAATGTCCGGTTGTGATCGTTCCGACAACGTATTACAACACACCTACCTCGGTCTATGATGGGGCAGGAGTCAGTCTGGTGATCTGGGCGAATCATCTCCTGCGCGCCAGCATCAAAGCTATGCAGCAAACTGCCGCACAGATTTACCAGGAACAGTCCATCAGTTCGATTGAATCTCAGGTCGTGACCGTAAAGGAAATCTTCCGCCTGCAAAACGCTGCAGAACTCGAAGAAGCAGAACAACGCTACCTGCCAAAAGTCGCAGCCGAGCAATCGCAAGTCTCAGCATAGTATGTATATCACCAGATTTCCAAAACTTCAGGCAGGGCAGCCTCCCGTCTGTCTTCATAAAAAGCCAACCATTGAGGTCATATGAGTCGTTTCTTTTCTTGTATGCTTCTTTTTGTGTTGTTGGCTGCCTGCGCGCCGACTCCTCTGATGAATAGTTCTGTTGATGCGGTTTCCACTGTGCCAAACTTCGAACATGTTGTGATCATCATTTTCGAGAACAAAGGGTTTGAAACAGTGATCGGGAATCCGCTCATGCCCAGGTTCAATGAACTTGCACAAAAATCCACTCTGCTTACAGAGTATTACGCTGTGCAGCATCCGAGCCTGCCGAATTATTTGGCTCTCATAGGAGGTGACACGTTTGGAATTCAGACAGACTGTATTGACTGTTTTGTAGATGCACCCAGCCTTCCTGAACTGATCGAAGAGAGTGGCCGCACCTGGAGGACGTATCAGGAAGATATGCCCGAAGCATGCTTTGTTGGTGATCAGGGTCAGTATGTCCAGAGACATAATCCGTTTATCTATTTTGATGACATACGGCTCAATCAGAGGCGGTGTGAGCAGAGTGTGGTTCCGCTCACGGAGCTCCACAAAGATATTGAGGCGCGTGCGCTTCCCAATTTCCTTCAGATTACGCCAAACCTGTGCAACGACTCACACGATTGCCAACTCACTGTTGCCGATGCGTGGTTGGCGGACCTGATGGCGACCCTTACGCCGGCGCTGGATCAGACAGGTGACCCTTATCTGGTCGTTGTGCTGTTTGATGAGGCCCAAAGACCGGATGGCCTTCCTAAACTGTTTGAGACAGGTGGAGGGCGCGTGCCGGTGGTCATGTATTCCCCGCTTGTCAAAAATGGATTTGAAGACTCCACTCATTACAATCATTATTCTCTTCTGAAGACCATCTCTGCCGCCTGGGGATTATCCTATCTTGGCCATGCAGCCGATAACGATACTATCCTCATCACTGAACCCTGGAAGTAAAGCAATGAGACCGTTTATGCAGGAAATGCCAATGCTTGCCAACTTTGGAAACTATCCAGGAGACAGGTATATCCTCTTGTCCTTTCCATGTTCCATGGGCGCCTTTTCAGGCATTTCATTAGGATGGGCCTTTCGTTTCTGGCGCCAAAAACCTCAACCACGAAGGGTCACAAAGGGTCACGACACCACGCCAGAGGCGTGGTGCAGGTGAGGAAAGGAAACCTTAAAACATCCTTTGTGACCCCTGATCTCCTTTGTGGTCAAGAAAAGATTCCCGTCAAAAAACGGTAGAGCCATTCGGATAAAGCCTGGCTACTTAACTTAACTTTTCGACTGCGTTCATAAGCTGAAATTCGCAACCTGAGTTTAGATAATTATGCGGCACTCTGTGAGAGAAAATGTGAATACTCAAAATAAATTACCTTCTGCCATTATCATCGGAATCGACTGCATTACCGGGCTGCAGAGCGCGCGCATTCTGGCGCGGCATGGTGTGCCGGTCATCGGTTTAGCCAAAGACCCCAACAACTTCTGCTGCAAAACCGGGGTATGCGAGAAGATCCTTACAGTCAACACGGCCAGTGAAGATTTGATCGTGTTATTGGAATCTCTGGGAACGACCCTCGAGCAGAAAGCCGTCCTCTTCCCCTGTACCGACATGAGCGTCTTGACCCTTTCCCGGCATCGGCAGCGCCTCGTTGACAGGTACCATCTTGCATTGCCGGCACATGACGTGGTCGAAATGTTGATGGATAAAGTACGTTTCTGTACGTACGCGCAGCAAAACGACTTGCCTATTCCCCAGACGTTTTTCCTGAGAAATCGAGTGGACGCGGAAGCAGCCGCAAACCAGCTTACCTTCCCTTGCATCATGAAGCCCCCCATCAAAACCCCCACCTGGGAGAAGAACACACGCGCCAAGGTCTACAAGATAAACGATCGAACGGAATTTCTTGCGCTGTACGATCAGTGCGCAGACTGGGCTGACCTGCTCATGGCTCAGGAGTGGATCGAGGGAAACGACGCGGACCTGTATTCCTGCAACTGTTATTTCAATGCGAGCGCAGAACCGCGGGTAACTTTCATTGCCCGCAAGCTCCGGCAATGGCCGCCCGAAACCGGAACAAGCTGCCTGGGAGAGGAATGTCGAAATGATGTTGTTCTCGAAGCGTCACTCAGGCTGTTCCAAAGTGTAAACTATCATGGGCTCGGTTATGTGGAGATGAAGCGTGATCGGCGTTCGGGGAAGCACTTCATCATCGAGCCGAATATCGGCAGGCCCACAGGAAGGTCAGCGATCGCAGAGGCTGGGGGTGTGGAACTTCTATACACAAAATATTGTGACCTCGTAAATCTACCGCTGCCGGCGAATCGTGAGCAGAAATATCAGGGAGCCAAATGGATCTATTTCATGCATGACATCCAGTCATCGTTCTATTACTGGCGGCGCGGTGAACTTACATTTCGGGAGTGGCGGCAGTCCATTCATGGTGCTAAAAACGATGCTGTATTTTCGTGGAATGATCCGGCTCCTTTTTGGTTTCATTTCTGGGGGGCCTTTATGCTTGTCATAAGAGCCCAACTCAGCAAGTTGGTAACCAAAAGGGAGGCGCGCGGTGCAGAGTTTGCACGCACAACAGAGGGAAATCCCTAAACTCATCACCGGTGACCAGGAAAATGTCCCGACATTTGCACCTGCGTGCCAGTGTCGGGATGGTGTACACGTGCTGTTTTTCGATCGTGTCTCCTGACTATCGAACAAGGCTATGACGAAAAATCTCCTTTGGTAACACCAGGATGCCCAATATCCGCGTATATGAACCGAAGTATGTCAAAGGTAACGCCTCGCGTTTTGGATTCGGCGCAGCCAATCCAGTGATGACTCGGGAGAAAATTGTCCGCTGGTGAAATTTGGAGAAGACGCATGAGAAATCAATTTTTAAGGCATTCGAACTTAAGCAAGGTTGCCCAGGCAGCTCTACAGAAACATGTACGAAAAGCGGTTTCCACGGTCTCTGCACTCATTCTGATAGCAGCGCTTGTTTTTCCTCTTGTGCAAATCACTGGCGGAAATGCGCAAAATGAGTTGTCTTTCATCCGCAAGGTACGGGTGATCGAATCCGATGAAATTGGTCTGGCCAACCCCGCTGGAATTGCTTTCTCAACCAAAGGGAACACTTTCCACGTAGCCGACGCGCTGCAGGTAAAGCCCAATCAAACAGATTTGGCGAAAGTAACATCGCTCGCGGCGCGGGCCGGACTCGTGCAGATTCCCGAGGCGGTCCAGGATCCGATCAACATGGTCTTTGACGATCGATTTGAACGTCTCCTTTTGCTTGCCGCGACGGGAACCCAGATCCTGGCGGTGAGTCAGGATGACAATGGGAACCTCAAGCCCGCAGGCATCACGAAATACAATGTGAAAGGCCTGGAGCTGCAAAATCCACAAGGCATGTCCGTGGATGAAGAAACTGGAACCTTGTTTATCCTCGATGCAGCTGCCGCACGGATTGTGCTGGTTCAACCGTTATTGGATGGTAGCTTCGAAGGCGCAAGCCTCTCAGAGATTAATTTGCAACGCCATGGCTT
Source organism: uncultured Anaerolinea sp. (assembly GCA_964489725.1). GTDB lineage: Bacteria > Chloroflexota > Anaerolineae > Anaerolineales > Villigracilaceae > Defluviilinea. The sequence goes on from CAZBAX010000010.1 coordinate 104,619, forward strand.
TTCTTCTCTTCGGGGAATTGCGTTCGAGCCATCATCGGGTAATTTCTTCGTAAATAATCCTGCTGACCAGGAGCTATATGAAGTGACATCCGGCGGTGAATTAGCAGCGACGCGCGACCTGGCTCCATTTGGTCTCAAAGATCCTCAAGCCATGGTTTTCGCAGCAAGCGGCGATCAGACCGACGACCCGGCCCGAATGAGTTTATATGTGGCTGACAGCGGCCTTGTTGAAGAGCAAAGCCCTGGCGCTGACCCAGCCTCTCAACGCAATGGACAGGTTGTCGAGTTCTCATTCACTGCTTTGGCAGAACCGACCACCGCTGCTTTTACCGCCTCGCTCGTCAGAACAACGAATCTGGGGGCAACCTCACCACCGATCCCGGACCCCTCAGGTATCGCCTATTTATCGAACAGCCATACCCTCCTGATCGTTGATGGAGAGGTCGAGGAAACCGTGCAGGGGATCACCCACTTTCAGGGCGCGAATGTTTGGGAATTGACCTTGCTGGGTGATGAAATACGCACGGCAAATATTTCTAAAAAATCACCGACTGTTACGCCCATAACGAATGAACCGACAGATATCGCCTGGAATCCAAGCAATAGGCACTACTATGTCGCAAATGACGAAGGCGATAGAGTGTACGATGTGAACCCGGGCGGAGATAGATTAATAGGCACATCTGATGACACATGGACATATTTTCTCACGAGCGGCGCAGGAAGCGGCGACCCAGAAGGGATTGCATTCAATACCCAGAACAACCATCTTTTTGTCGCCGATGGAAATAATGCAGAAGTCTATGAATACACAACTGCCGGAAACCTGGTCAACCAGTTCGATGTCGGAGCGTATGGTGTTGCGGACCCGGAGAGCGTTGCATTCAACAGCGATACTGGCACACTCTTCACGATGAGCAGCAATCGGGCCACTCCTGTCATCGTTGAAACCACGATCGATGGCACATTTCTACAAACGATTAATATAGCCGTAACGAACGCGGAGGCAGCAGCAGGGCTCGCCTATGCTCCGGCGAGTGACGGGTCAGGAGCCAGCCGGTTTTACATCGTAGATCGAGGTATTGATAACGACACCAACCCAAATATCATCGATGGCAAGCTTTATGAGCTCACAACTCCGAATTTCGGACCGACGGTTACGGCTTCCAATTCACTGACCCCCACAAGTACATCTGCAATTACAAATACACTCGCGCCCACCAACACAGGCGCTCCAACGAACACACGTACGGCAACGAACACCCGCACTCCAACAACAACACGCACTCCAACGAATACACCTACGCCAATAAATACCAGTACACCGGGTCCAACAAGTACGCCCACGCCCATCTTTACAAGTACCCCAACGTCTTCTGTCGCTGATCTGATCTTCAAAGATGGCTTTGAGAGTGGCAACTTCTCAGCCTGGAGTGCAAATTCGAATAATGCTGGCAGGCTGAGTGTAACTGCTGGCGCCGCGCTGCAGGGCAACTTTGGATTGCAGGCAATCTTCACCAATAAGGTCAACATGTTGGTTCGGAATGATTCGCCTACTGCCGAAACGCGCTACCGAGCCCGCTTCTATTTCAATCCGAACTCGATCGCAATGGCAATTGGGGACAATATCACCTTGTTGCAGGGGCTCGACGCGGGCGGTGCTGTCGTTCTGTCGATCCAATTCAATCGCAGCAGCGCAGGCTACCAGTTGCGTGCTCGTTCCTACGACAACGGGCTGGCGGCTTTCGTCAACACGCCTTACGTGAGCATCTCGAATGCTGTGCACACGGTGGAAGTCGATTGGGGCAACGACGGGCATTTGACCTTCTGGATCGATGGGGTCCAGCAGGCAGACCTGACCGGTATCAACAACAACATCTACAAAATCGAGACAGTGCGGCTGGGTGCACCGACAATGTCTATTACAGGCACAAGTGGCAGCTTCTACCTCGATGCGTTCGAGTCCAGGCGATCCACGTATATTGGACCATGAGCGCGCGATGATCTGGCTGTAGCAAAGCCAGGGAGAGTACTGTCGTACATGTTTGCATATGGAACACGCGTAGCAAAAAGGACTGATGACCGTTATGTATCGAAGAAACCATGTTGTCCGTCTACCCCGTATGTTTCATTCAACGCGCAGCAGCAAACGTACGCGGCATAGCCAGCCGACTTTGCTACAGCCATGCAAACCCAAATCGTTGCTCTTTACGGCATACCCTGGAACTGATAGACTCCTATTCCATGCCAATGTAGTCATTTACATTGGCAGTTTGTTTTGCTTTGTGAATTGCTGGTCTGCAACGACTCCATAGACTCGAGAGGTGATCTTGAATAAGTATCTGCATCGTTTTATTGGAACTGTGACTGTTCTTTTGATTCTGACGATGGGCTGTTCATCTCGTCGGCAAGTCATTCATGTTCCAACTCCCACTTACGATCAAAACGGATTGACTCCCGCGATGACGTCTGTCAGCTCTGCAACCGAGATACCTGCATCCATTGAAGTGCAAGTACCCTACAGCAAAACGAGTGTTTGGAACACACCCATTGGTCCTTCACCCAAATATGATGTGCATTCCGCACAAATGGTTGCGACCCTCAGCAATTCGAACGAGGGACGAATTATCACTGCCGGTGAAGCCTTTAATTATCCAGTCTATTATGCTGATGAAACAACGCCTCGCTGGGATATCCCCTGTCTCATCAACGAATGTACGATTGCCAGCTCCGATCAAAATATCACTCGAACCGACATGGTTCGAAACGTCCCCATTCCTGTGGATGCACAACCCGGTCAGGACACCGACGGACGCATGATTGTTATCGATACTGTCACGCACGCGGAGTATGATCTGGTTCACGCTCGTCGCACCGCTACAGGTTGGGAAGCCGGAACTGTCTCGATCTACAACATTCTTTGGGACGGCACACCCGTCAGGCACTCCTCGCGCGGATCCGGGATTCCCAGCTATGCCGGGCTATTGCGTCCATGGGAGATTCGGCAGGGCCGCATCGAACACGCGCTGGCTTTCGGCTATACGGAACCTGCGAAAGAGAAGTGTGTTTTCCCGGCCTCGAAAACAGACGGCGACAGTACAATACCCTTCGCAATTCCAGAGGGAGCGCGATTCCAGTTGGACCCGTCCTTAACCGAGGCAGACTTTGATCGAATGGGACTCGATTCCGCCGGGCGAATCATTGCCCGAGCCTTGCAGGAATATGGAATGATCCTGGTAGATCATTCGGGATCTTTCAAGATCTATGTGGAAGACCTGATCAACAATCCCTTTGCCAGCGAGGATTGGACAGACCCCGACCTGAATCTGACCAAAGAGTCAATCTATGGTATTCCATATACTTCATTTCATGTTCTGGAGCTGCCTCCTGGGTATTGGGAGCCTTCTGAAAATGCTGTCTATCATGGGCAGTGTCTTGCCTTCCCTTAGCTTCCTCATGGCTCGATCGCTACTTTGGGTCGGGTGTGTGACTGTGAAGGGTATAGCAAAGAATAGGAAGGGGTTCATTGGACAACTCCCGGGCTACCAGATTCTCAAGAGCCGCCAATGAACCCCCAGATCATATTCCTCTACAGGAGGAATCCCACGAAATTATCTTCGGTAGAGCCAGTCACCCCAGCTCATGATTCTTCCGTTTCCGCCCGTGGCCGTAGGATAACTTGTACCGTATCTGGCGTTTGCCAACCATGGAACATACTTTGCGGGATTTGTGACAGCCCATCCGGATCTTTGCATAAACTCCAGAGATCGTTTGAGGGCATTATTTGACCAGGTGTAGGGATTGCCATAGTTCCCGGTACGATACAGCAATTCAACGGAAACGAATAGCCCTTGTAATGCCTCCCAGGAATACATGATGCCGTCGCCTTGCAGCACACAGCATCCGCCTCCGCGTGAGGCATCTTCCACAAGTACACCATCGACATTGATGCCCGATTTAAGACAGTAGGGGTTGTTGCCCAGCCAGGTGGCATCAGAGCAGGCCCACGAAGACTGATAGCCGCCGGTATGCTGAAAATAACCATTTCTTCCGGGAGCATTCGACGGATAAACACCTCGCTCTCCAAGGAACGCCCGAATGATCAGCGAGGCTCGTTGAACATCGGCAGTATCACCCAGGTAAATGCTGGCCGCAATTCGGCTGGCGCAGGCAAATGTATTCCAATTTCCGGCCGCGTTTTCACAGGTGAAGGTGATGGCTTTCCATCGACCATGAGTGCCAATATTGGTTGTTCGGATCGGGCCCAGCCAGGCTCTGAACTCATTGTCTGCCGTCGCGTCGTAACTCCTCAGGTTGATGAGATCTGCGGCGATGACGTATGCACCGATCTGACGTCCTGCCGCCAATACACCATTCGTTGTCTGCCACTCGGCGGATTGATCGAGCGATTGCTTGGCAGCCATGATCGCATTTCTTACTTTGCTTCGCAAGGCAGGATCATCCGTTCTTGCGAAGACCAGAGCCCCTGCGAGCGTGTAAATAGCGTGTTTATTATCCTGGTTCTTCAGGTCGGCAGTACCCCAGCTTCCATAGGCAGTCGTGCGCATACTATCCCAGGCAGCCCCGGAAGTGGGCAGATTCATGATTTCGGTCGGCGAAATCCACATGCCACTGCCGGTCGAAGTTGTAGTAGTGGGTTGCACCGGAGTTGCTGTGGTGCTTGGTGTAGACGCTGTGGCCGTTGGTTGAACCGTAGTCGGTGTGGCCGTCAATGGGACCGCAGTTGTGGTTGGCACTATGGTGGTTGGTGTTGAGGTGGGCGATAGAACCGTTGGGCTTGGAGGCGCGATCGTGGGGGCTGTAGTGGGCTGCAGAGTTGAGGTTGGCAGGGGAGGGGCTGTTGTGTCAGCAAGTGTAACGACAAGCTGAGGGCCAGAACTTCCTTCACGGGATGACAATCCCAGAATGTCGGCGGCATCTGTAGCCAGGACGAAGCTATAGGTACCGTTTCCCGTAATGATGTTCGTCACATCGTACTCGACCCAGCTATTTACAGTCAGGGGACCTTTGTCCTCTAACATATCGCTCGTCCGTGCGGGGCGATTATTCCAGGTGATGTCTGTCTCGCTCCAGTTATTGCTTGTGGTATAGAGCGCGGGACCGTTGCGGGTGGCGTCTGTTACATATACACGCACCCTGGCATTGCTCACAGCGCCCGAAATACCTGTGACCGTAAACCGAATGTAGCTTTCGACATCAGGGTCAGCGGCGCCGCCATCCACATAGAGCGTAGGGTTGTTCCCAAAATTGATATCTGGCTTGGCTTCAGGCACACGGCTGTCGGCCTCAGCCACAATTGTGGGTAGAACTGTAGATGCATCCACCTGTATAAGGGTATTGGTTAGCGTATTGGCTGTCTTCGATTGGGCCTGACCAGGGCGGACTATCCCAAACGTCAGGGCGAGCGCCATGATCAAACTGGTGGTTCTTTGGATTGTTTTGTTCATCGTTTTCTCCTTGTCACATTGTTATTCAGTTCCAGAACGAGCAGGAACCACAGTGGACCGCTCTACTTTATGCCAGCAGACGGCAAACAAGAAGAAAAATAGACAGATAGTCGCAAACATATCTGTAAACATAAGAATTAAGTCATGGGTCGTTTTTGGCGAAAAAACACAAAAGACCCCCAAAAATTGCCACAATTACAAAGCTGAAAAGTCCTATTAATAATCGCCCCATCGTTGTTGAGTATGATGAGGTTAGATCTTGCTCACCATCACGTCGACAGATGATCGAGAGACCCCGATTGCCAGGAACCTTAACCAGACATTAACTTAACCATTTAATTTCAGCGAATGGACAGTCAATATGCTCGCTCAACGTCCCATTCCGCTCACGTCGCTAGCAGGCTGTCGAAGAGTCCAGTCAGTGCCATCGTTTCACCGCGAAGCACGCTAAGATCGCTAAGAAAGTGCATTAAACTTCGCGTGCCTGGCGCTCTTGGCGGTTCAAATTGGCATTTTCCGCCCCCAAACGCGCCTCTCCGACAAGCTCCTGGGCGACCTGTAACTTAAGGGCAAAGCCAAACACATTCCAGCCTATTGCCTGAATTTGTCCGAAGCTTAGCCTCCTCTTACTGTTTTCTTAGCCTTGACAACTAGAATCGATTCATATTCAGTAATCTCTGAATAGTCATATCTCTAGACTCACCATTCGCTGAAAAATTTTCGAACTCGTTAATTCTTTTAACCACCATAAGAGGCGGTCAAAAGAAAGGAAGCCCGAGATACAGACATCCGTTTTTCGTAGCTTGGCGATACCTTTGATCCATCTGGTGCAGCCATGAGATTTTCAGCAATCTTGCGCTCGATTCGGCAAAGTTTGAAGCAAAAGAGCCGGTTTGCAGAAATAAATTCGGGATTGCATTTTAATTTCAGCGAATGGACAGTCCTTACAGAGTTATGAAGTCAAATTTCATGGATAACGATTATGATATTTGTCAGAGACAAAGTGTTTTTCGTCCTCTTTTCGATCGTAACCAGCGCAATGTATAATCGCTGAAAAGGAGTTCATATGACTGCAGCACAGGTTTTTGTAATTGGCTATTTGGTTGTTGGGCTGCTGGCAGCTATCCTGATCGGGACAACGCTGATCGCCTCCAAGCGGAAGGACCGTAAACCAGAGAGTCCCACTCGTGACTCATTACCGGCCCGTCCATTTCATGAGCCGAAGACAAAGCCGAGCAGGTTTCGCCTTTAAACACGAATTGGCGCTCGATGTGTTTACATCGGGAGCTGTTTTTTTTGTTGGGCACGGGGGGATCTCTACACCGTCGCGGCGACCGATCACCCGGTCGCAAAACGAAAAGATCTAGCGTCGGATAAACCTGGATTGCTCATCAAATTCCTGCGCCACTTCATTTGATTACAGATTGTATATCCCATCCAGTTCGTTTCAATTGATTCCTGTACAACAGAACACGAGTCATATCATCGACTTGTCAATGTGAGCGCCTGGCATTGATCATCAGATCAAGTACGTCACGGCGTTGCTTGATTGAGCCACAGGTTGTGCTTTTACGGGTCATTGCGGTTGATGCAATATCCCAGGCTCAATGAAGGTTGATGGACATGTGAATCCCGCGCGCTCGACAGGCCTCCAGGTCTTGATCGAGATATTCAAAAATCGATTCGTCGGGATGTTTGTATTCGAAGTGTTTAGTCCAGAAGCGATAGTCGGTGGGAATGCGAACGAAATTGAAACCGTAGCACTTCACTCAGAGTCCATAACAATTGATCGGGCAGCCGGAATACATCCAACTGCCCGATCCTTTCTTTCTCTGCGCTGAGCGACTATTCAGCCCGAACAAAATCAATTCGATAGGTGCCCGGCTGGAGATAGATGTTAACAGTTTGCAGCTTGCTTAGATCAGCGCCCGAGCAGGTCATATTGGTGAGGTCAAGCTGGATCGTTTCCACCGTGTTTTGCGGTGTATTCCCATCCCCGCCATTCTGCTCACACCAGGTCCAACCATCACCGGTCTGGAGGGAAAGCTTTCGGTAGGTCTGATTATCCAGGGTTTGCAGGTCCAGCCGGATGTACAATTTCCCGCTGACATCCACGGACGAGGCGCTCAAATCTACGACACGGAACCAGCCTTCACCCGTCACTGTGACCTCGATGCTGGAGACCCCATCCGTGGCAAAGGCAGTGGATGGAACGATCGTGCCAGAGCCGCCGTTCGTCCCTGCGCCGTCTATACCGGCCTCGTAGGAGGCCAAGAGAATGGCCGCGGTCGGGTCGGGCTGGACTGTCACGATCAGCGCGGCAACATTGGAAAGCCGTCCACTGCTGTCTGCGATGACATAGGAAGCGGCTGCCCTGCCCACGAAGCCATCTGTGGGTGTGAAGGTGACGGCGCCGTTCGACAATGCTGCGAATGTGCCTCCTGCCACGGAGATCGTTGTCTGCCGGCCTGCAGCGGTTGGATCGAGATCGATGGTTTTGGGTTTGAGTGTTGCCCCGCCATAGGTGACGTCATTGGCCGGCGGGTTCAAGCTGACTGCGGTGTTGAACGCGGTCACGGCACTGTCATCATCTGCCACGGGCGGGAAGGTCAGACGGCGGTTGGCGTTCATCATGTCTGCGAAGTTACCGAGCGTGATGAATACCGGTGTGCCCTCATATACGGTGAAGCCGTCGTAATCCGGATACAACGAGCCGTCGTCCTGCTGCCCGGAGAGCAGCCAGTACAGAGCGCCGTCTGCACCACTTTGACCGCCGCTCTTGAAAGCTGCGTCGGTCCATTCCTTGTAGACCTTGTTGCGAATGCTTTTATCGCGAATGCCGAATTCTCCCAACACGAATGGTTTCCCGATCGCCTTGGCGTCGCGGATGTGCCGCTTGATCCATTCTGTGCCCCAGGCAACGTCGGTCCCCCACGAATCCGGATAGAGATGAGCCGACATCACGTCGATGTTGGGCAGGCGCGTGAAGGCAACCGTGTCGACACCTTCGCCGCAGTTCTCAGTCCAGTGTGTGGCATTCGGGATGCAGTAGAACCCCTCATCGCCGACCGATACCAGATGATTGCCATCGATGCTTTTGATGTACGTGGACATCTCGTCGGCCCACTCGATCAGCGTCTGGGTGGTGCAGTTGTCCGAACGTCCGTACGCACCGGCGCTCAGGCAGCGCGGCTCGTTGCCCAGTTCCCAGGTCATGATGGTCGGATCGTCCTTGTAGGCAATGCCAGTATATGTATTCACGCGATTCAACAAGTGCGCGATCCAATCCTTGTACCATTGCCTGATGACCGGATCAGTATAGAAACTGTCGTGATACCAGGTTTGATCGTCGGGTGTGCTGATGTCGCGCCAGCGCACGTATTGGTCCATGCCGCCGAAGTCATTCCAATTATTGACAAACGGGATCACCAGCTTGATCCCCACCTGACCGGCTTTATAGACGACATAGTCGAGACGTTCCAACCCTGAGGGCCCATCATTGTAGGCTGGCGCGCCTGCCGCCGCATCCCAGTACTGGAAATAAACACCGTCCGCAGGCCCGCGGATCGAGGTAGCGGGATCGTTCGGATCGCCGATATCCAGCGAACCCCAAATGCGCATGACGCGAAAGTCGTTGCCAGCCGCCGCCTCCAGCACATCGTCCACCATGAATTGTGACTTGTACATGAGGTAGTAATTGCTCGAGCCGGCGAAGCGGAACTGCTTGCCATTCAACTTCAGGATATTTCCTGCGCGCTCGACGAAGCCGCTATTCTGGAGTGCAAAAACGCCGGAAGCAGAAGCGAGCTGCCCCCCGAGCAGAAACACGATGAGTGTCCTACTGAGGAAATGTTGCAGTCTTTTTAACATGGCACATGTTCTCCTTTCTAGTTCTGTTTCCAACACTGACGGTTTGTTTGAGGCTCCAACAGTTACCTCCTTTCGTACCGGGTTTAAGGTCAAAATTAGCAGGGATGAGTCAAGGTGTTTCGAAGCAGAGAATCTTATTGGTTTTTGGATGGTCCTTGCCCCAGGACAGAAACCGAATAAACCTCACGCTCTATAAAGACTGTGCAACGGGAATAAATACCTCGCTTGCGATTTGCGCACTGGTCCAGCCGTCAGCCCGTTGTAGATATATTTCTGCAAAAAATGGTGTTCCTAAAACTCTACAAGGATTGGCCACCTTCCATGGCGCGGCCTTGCACCATCGCTGGACGAGACTGCGAAGCGACTTTCATAAGGTCGCATTCTTTCTTTTTCATTTCACAGAGTATTTTGGATCGAAGGGACGATCAGGTTGGCAGTGAGCGATGGCTCATCGCGTCGTTGCCTCCAACGCTGGAAATGAAGATGGGGAAGGAGCTGGGCCGACCGATTCGCGTTCCACCAGGGTGGGGTGGATCGTCAGGGTCATGCGTACCGACTCGGGATTATCGAGCCGAAGAGAAAGCAGGTGAACGGCGGCTCGACCCATTCCCACCGTATCCACATGCATCGTCGTGAGTCCAGGGTACGCCCGGGCGGCAATGTAGGTATCGTCGTAACCAATGACAGAAATATCGCCGGGGACAGATTTGCCCTGGTCCTGTATGGCTTTCATCGCGGCATTTCCAATATCGTCATTTAGGCAGAATAAGGCTGTGATCTGTGGATGTTCGTACAGGAGAGATATGGTTTCCTGATACCCGTGAGATTTGTTAATATTGAAATTGGCGATATAGATGTCGGTAATCTCATTTTCCTTCAGTGCCCGCAGATACCCGTTACGCCGCTCCTTCAAGCTTGGGTAACAATTCATCTCGCCGCCCACCAGACCGATCTGCCGATGTCCGTTTTGGATCAGATGCATGGTTGCCTGGTACGCAGCTCGAAAATTGTCCGAGACGACGGCATCGAAACTTTCAGTATTGGAATAGCCATCTACGAGCACGATGGGAGGCGTACGTTTGCCGACAATGGACGTGATGGTCTCATCCACAAACGTTCCCACCATCAGGAAACCATCCACAAAGTTGCCATTCAACAGGTGAGGAATTTCAGTAGGATGATTATTGTCATCTACCGGTAGCGTCGCGAAGAGTAGGTTGATCCCATTTTTGCGGCAAACATCCTCAATCCCAACAATCACCTTTGAATAAAAGGGGTTGGCGAGTGGATGAATCGAACCGGTCTTGACGATCATACCTATCGTTGCAAGCTGCCCACCTACCCCCGCTCCGTTCGCAGGCTTTACGGGATAATCCAGTTTTTCCGCAATCTCAAGTACTCGCAGGCGTGTTTGCTTTGAAATGCCCGGTTTGTTGTTCAAGACAAGTGAGACGGTGGCTGCCGAAACTCCACTTTGTCGGGCAATTTCACTGATTGTTACCTTTTGTTCCATGCGAAGGCCATTTTTATATAATTCTACTTAAAATTCAATTAATATTTTAGCATCGAATTTAGTTAAGTCAAGTCTATACCTGTAGATCAGAAACATCGAACGTGCTCATACAGCCGGGTTGATCCATAGGCTTGGTGGGCGCAATGCCGTTAATATCCCGTGTGGTAAGGGGATGAATATTTCTTGCACAATAAAGCACACTGCGAATGACAAACAGAATGGACACGAGAGTATCCATGATTGCTATTTTTGAGGCGTAATAGGAGGTAAAATACGCATTAGACGTTGCGCACAACTTTTCATAATCGCTTGTTCGTGGGTCGCCATCAGGGGATGGTATTCGAATCCTGCCGGGCCCACGACCAGCGGATCACCTGCATCTACTGAAATTAGACGATTCGCCGGGAATCAGTTTTTGTGGGGAGAGTTCTTTCGCATTGTCTCACCGTCCCTATGAAACTCTCGTCCATCATTCACTGGAAAAACCTATTCGCACTATGGAGCCTGCAGGGAGTTGCTGCATTTTTCTGGCTGCTCTTAATTCCCACCGATACCAGTGACCCTGTGGCGTTTGGCTTTTCGTCTGCTCGTCTGCTCTTGCTGGGTGTGGCGCTGCTCATCACAATTCTCTCTTTTCTCTTATGGCATCAACCGACCTTGCCTCCGCGATGGCTGACGTGGAAGCCGCAGCACAAAGCGCTGATATACGATGTGTTGTACGTGACCGGATTGCTGGTCGCGTTCGCGATCCTGTTCGTTTTTCATAGCTTTAGCCTGCTGCCCGCGAACGCAGCCTATGTATCCATGCTTCAGCGATTGCGTCCGTTATTGCTGTGGCTGGTGTTTTCGGGTGCAGAGCTGGCAATCCTCATGGCGTGGAACAGGGTTGAACAGGCCGGAGCTTCTGTGAGTGCACACAAATCCATTTTTCGAAGCGCCGTTCTTTGGATGATGGGATGGGGAATCCTGGGAGTGGTAATTGTCACGACAAAAATCGGGATCACACAAGTGGAAAATATGGGTGGCCCACCAGTGCCGTTCCTGGAGTGGCAGATCGTTCTGGCGCTAGTTGTTGTCGGAATCATCGCTTTGTTCCCATCCTTTACTTCAAACGCAAAACATATGCGCTGGGTACCGCTGGGAATTTACATATTTACGGTCGTGCTGTGGTTAAATCAGCCGATCAATACAGCATATTTCGCCACGCCGCCGCGCCCACCAAACTTCGAGATTTATCCATTTTCAGATGCACAGATCTATGCTGAATATGCTCAATCGGCATTGGCCGGGGATGGATTTCTCTGGCCAGACGTACCGGCGCGGCCCTTTTATATTGGATTTCTAACCTGGTTACATTTGCTCGGCGATCAAAATTATGGCAATGTCATCGTTCTTCAAACGCTGATCCTGGTGTTATTTCCAGTATTGTCCTACATGCTCGGGACCACGATCGGCGGATGGCAGCTGGGTTTGTGTCTATCGCTATTGACCGCATTTCGAGATGTCAATTCCAATGTTGCTGCCTGGATTGCAAGCAACGTGACCTATTCAAAGTTGTTTTTTTCCGAGCTTCCCGCCGCGCTGCTGATCAGCCTGGCGACGTTGTTAGCCATTCGTTGGAAGCGTTATGCAAACCGGCCAGACGGATACACACTCTTACTCGGCGGCGTGCTGGGAGCGGCGGCCCTCATCCGGTTACAGAGTGCTGTGCTGGTAGCCGTCATTCTGGTTTTTGCCCTGATCGTCTTTCCAGATCGCAAACAATTCTTCAAGGGTGCTCTGCTCGTGACGCTTGGATTTCTGGTCGTGATCACACCCTGGTTCATCAGGAATTACCGGGCCACCGGTGGCCTGGTTTTGGATAACCCGATTTCGCAGACCATGACGATGGTACGCCGCTGGGGCGGCAGTTCAGGCAATGAGATGCTGCCGTACCTTCCCGGCGAAACCGATGCCCAGTATTCCAGCCGCCTGATGGGGATTGCATTCGAGAGTTTCAAAGCCAATCCTGGTTTCATTCTGCGAACAGCGGCGAACCATTTTGTGAACAGTGAGATCGCCAGCCTGCTGGCACTTCCGCTGCGTGACCAGTTACTTTCGCCGGCAGAACTGGTTTGGCCGCAGCACTCGTTTTGGAACACGCCGGTTGCGGCCCGACAGCTTCCGTTATTTGGTTTCTACCTTTTCCTGTTTACACTGGGCGTTGTGATCACGTGGCGGCGACATGGCCTTTGGGGATTGCTTCCGTTAGGCATGGGACTTGCCTATAATCTTTCCTCCGCCGTGTTTTTCAGCTCCGGTGTGCGGTTCATTTTCCCGCTGGATTGGAGCATTCAGCTCTACCAACTCTTCGGACTGCTGGCCGTGATCGGCTGGTCCCTTTTATTCACAGATACCGCCCGCACACGTGTGCAGGGTTGGTTCGCACAGGTGTATTCCGAAGACTCATCAGTATCCACTTCCTCCGCACCGATCAAACGCGGATGGATTTTCGCGGTTCTACTCGTAGTGCTGTTGGGTGATTTTCTCCCATTCACAGAAAATATTTTTCCTCAGCAATACTCACCGAAATCCCAAACTGAAATTGCGCAGCAGATCGGAGTCCAGCCAGGACCAGGCGAAGTAGCACTCTATGGACGCGCCATCTACCCGCGCTATTATGCGGCCAATGATGGCGAACCCGGTACCGCAAAGATCGGTTATGAACCGTCCGAACAGGCGCGACTGGTTTTCTTTTTGGTAGGACCTGAGGATGAGTTGGTGATATTTGATTTGGAAAATGCACCAGATTTCTTTCCTCACACATCTGATGTCTTCATGATCGGTACACAACTGGAAAATTATTTCGCTCCACGCGTTGTGATGGTCACAAAAAATGGGCAGACGGAGTATTACAGTGCTGAAAAGGAGTAGTTATGCTTTGCTTTCGGACAAAATTCAAATCCTTCACCACGAAGGTCACCCCGCACGTTGCTCTCTATTTCTGTGAAACGTGCGGGGTCACGAAGGGGCACAAAGGACAAATCTTAAGGACCTTCCTTCGTGTTACTTCGTGCCCTTCGTGGTAAGAAACACATTTTTTACACAAAGGGCGAAAATCTGTCCTGTAGAGAATAGCTATGTCTTGCTTTGGGATCAAAAGTAAACGTATGAATCCGTTCATCGCTCATCGTGGTTCTACTGTACTGCCTTGCATAGCGTCTAGTGAAAGTGATGTCGCTCCATATTCGCCATGAACGAACGAAAGGCAACTTCGGTACCTGGTGTGACGCTCACACAACTTCCTCAAATTTCAGACTGGCGTGGAAATCTTACGTTTATGGAATTTCCCGGGTTGTTGCCGTTTCAGCCGCGCCGCTTGTTCATGCTCTATAACGTTCCCAGTAAGGATATTCGTGGAGAACATGCACATCGGGAACTCCATCAATTCCTGATTTGTGTCCAGGGAAGTTGCTCGGTCGTCGTGGAGAATGAGAAGGATCGATACGCAGTCCACCTGGACAAGCCTACCCTTGGTTTGCATATTCCCCCGATGATTTGGGCAACTGAATACAAGTTCACACAGGATGCCGTGCTGGTCGTACTGGCATCGGATATTTATAAGCCAGAAGATTACATTCGTAGTTACGACGAGTATCTGGATCTGCTTACGAAACGATGACGCCTACCATCCCGTTCCTCGATATGAAAGCCCAGTACCTTGAATTGAAGCCAGAACTGGATTCTGCCTATCAGCGTGTGATGGATTCAGGCCGGTATATCCTGGGTGACGAAGTGCAGGCTTTCGAACAGGAATTTGCAGACTTCATAGGTGTCAAACACTGCGTCGGGGTCGGCAATGGATTGGAAGCCCTCGAACTGATCTTGAAGGCTGCCGGAATCGGGGATGGGGATGAAGTCATTGTTCCAGCAAACACGTACATCGCCACCTGGCTGGCAATTTCTAATGTAGGGGCCGTTCCCATCCCTGTGGAGCCAGACCCGCGCACAAGTAATATCGACCCGAGACGAATCAAGGGTGCAGTGTCCAAACGGACAAAAGCCATCCTGCCTGTACATCTCTATGGGCAAACCGTCGAAATGGAAGAGATTTGGGATGTAGCAGAACAGTTCGATTTAAGCATCATCGAAGATTCCGCACAGACCCACGGCGCTATGTACAAGGACCGCAAAGCCGGGAATCTGGGACTGGCAGCCGGCTTTAGCTTTTACCCGACGAAAAATCTCGGCGCGTTTGGCGATGCGGGAGCGATAACGACGAACAATGATGACCTGGCTGACAAGGTAAGAGTATTGAGAAACTACGGTTCGCGTCAGAAATATTTCAATGAAGCCAGAGGCCATAACTCCCGCCTCGATCCATTGCAGGCTGCATTTCTGCGGGTTAAATTGAAACAGGTCGAGGCATGGAATGCGCGCAGAAAACGGATCGCTGCGTATTATTCTGCAAACCTGAAAGACCTTCCCGGGCTGCAACTTCCGCGAATAGCTCAACACGCCGACCACGTCTGGCACTTGTATGTGATCCGCTGCCATGAACGTGATGGATTGCAGGCGCACCTTCAGGAATGCGGCGTCGGAACAATGATCCACTATCCTGTCCCTCCGCATTTATCCCAAGCCTACGCTAACCTAAAATACAAGCCGGGCGCGTTTCCGATCACGGAGGAATTGTCCAGGTCGATCCTTAGCATTCCCATCGGGCCTCATCTCAGCCTCCAGGATGCTGAATTTGTCGTTGAAAAAATAAAACAATTTTTTAGTGGAAGATCCCTATGAATCCTTACATTGCCACCCTCCTTACGTTTGCCATTGCCATCACCTTTCTGCGGCTGATGGACTTCATCGCGCATCGCGGCTGGATCGACAGCAAAACCAGCCGCAAGTTGATCCATATCGGCACCGGTCCGATCTTTGTGTTGTGCTGGCTTATGTTCCCAAACCAGCCGATTTCGCGCTGGCTGGCGGCATTGGTGCCGCTGCTCATTACCGTACAATTTGCATTGGTGGGTACGGGTGTTCTGAAAGACGAAGCCGCGGTCAAAGCCATGTCGCGCAGCGGTGACCGACGCGAGATCCTGCGCGGCCCCTTGTTTTACGGGATCATGTTCGTCCTGATCACCGTCCTCTACTGGAAGGATTCGTTGATCGGCATTCCCGCCCTGATGATGATGTGCGGTGGCGATGGCATCGCCGATATCGTTGGGCGCCGCATCCGTTCGGCAAAGCTGCCATGGTCCCCAGAGAAAAGTGTTGCCGGAACAGCCAGTGTCTTTGCAGGCGGCTGGCTGATGACCGTTTTTGTTTTCGCGGTTTACGTTTGGGCAGGCGTGTTCCCCGCTCCTCTTGCCGGTTATCTCGCCCCGGTCACATGGATCGCCCTGGGAGCCGCAGCAATCGAGTCTCTGCCGTTCAAGGATGTTGACAACATTACGTTGACGGTCGTCTCGGCGCTGATCGGTCACCTGGTGTTCTAAAACCTCGCGAAGCCATATCCTGAGCGAAGACGAAGGATCGAACCTTCGCGAGGTTTTTCTATCCTACTTTCTCTTCATCCTCTTTTCGCAGGATCATCACTTTATAACTCTCGGCGTATTTCATTTCCTTATCCTTCGCCTCTTCCTCTGCCCATTCGGTCATCCATTTGCCAACTTCATTGGGGTCCACCTGACTGGCGTGCTGCTGCAACGCCTTGACCTTGACCTCCATCGTGTCTGTGATGTCCACCCACGTGTTGGGCTTCTCACTGCCGTGGATGTACAGCCGGCGGACGTCGTGCGGTTCATACCCAGCCGCGAGCAGGTCCGGGAAAATGAGCCGCGTGCCAGCGGACGGGAAGACCGCTTCGCAGGCGGCCTGTGCCGCGGCGCGATGGTCGGGATGATTGACGTATTCATCGCCGTAAAACCAGGCTTCGGGATTGCCCGTCGAAACGGTATCCGGCTTGTACTGTCGGATGACGCGGGCCAGGTCCTTTCGCAGCGCGAGGCTTGGCTCCAGCTCACCATCCGGGTAGCGAAGAAAGATCGTTTCCTTGACTCCCAAAACAGCATTCGCGGCAAGTTGTTCCTGCTCGCGCAGGTCGGCCAATTCCTTTTTGTAATTGCCATCGTGTGAGATGTCATTGGAACCAGAATCGCCGCTGGTAATGACAACCGAAATAATTTCGCAGCCGGCCTGCGCCCACTTCGCAAGGGTCCCGCCGATGCTGAACTCCTGATCGTCCGGGTGGGCATGGATGCTCATGGCGCGTTTTGGAATGTACTCACCGTTCATATTCATAAAATTTTCTCCTGAATTATCTTATGTCGTTGCGAGCGACCAGCGGGAGCGAAGCAATCTCCTGTTGGAAAAATAGATCTCATCAAAAGATTCTTCTCGTTTAAGAGAAGATTGCTTCGTCGGAACGAGCATCCTCCTCGCAACGACATATATCTACTTTTTTCTCCCGATCACCAGCATCTTGTTTTGTATCTTGAATACCTTGAGAAATATATTCACTACAGGTAATAACAATTTAACCAACACCTCTGACTTGAAAAGTTTCCTGAGATAAAACTCGTATGGGAAAGATAGCTCATGGAATGTATGCAAGTCGATGACCTCCAACCCCGTTGATTCAAAGAGTGTTCTCATTTCAGACGTGGAAAAAATCTGCTTATGCCCAAACAAATGCGACGAATACATCGCGTTCAAAAACGTTGGAAACCTGCCGCCTGTCACTCGATGCGTAAACTCGCCGAAGCGATGATAGAAACTATCGCGGCAGGGTGTATCGATCAACAAGAGCCCACCCGGCTTCAACACATTCGCAGCGGACCGCAGAGTCAGTTGTGGATAATTGACATGTTCGATCACATCCCAAAGTGTGACGGCGTCGACGTGATTGGCATAGCCCTGTTGCCAGTGATCGCTTTCGATGGGATGTTTATCGATCTCCAGCCCATGTTTTGTTTTTGCGTATTGGGCGCGGCTGTCGCTTAATTCGATCCCAACCACCTGCGCGCCGCGCGCTTTGAGCAGCGAGAGAAACAGCCCGCCGCCGCAGCCAATATCCAGGATGGTTGCATGGGGGAGAGGGAGATGTTTTGCAAGAGTATTGATCTGGTTCTCGAATTTATTCAGGTTCGCCTGTAACTGCGTTTCGATATAGGCAGATTCTTCGGGGGTCAATTGCGAAGCGTCGATGTCCGCCGGGATGTCGTCCACCGGATCAAGATAATCGATAAAGTGGAATCCGTCTGCTGAGACATAAACATTTGCATTCCGTAGTTTATATGTGAGCCTCGCCCGGGAAGCCGGATCTTTCTTCAACGAGTCGATATTCATAAGTGAAGATTTTACCCGATGGTTTCCCAATTGCGAATCTTGCTCCCCGCGCGGTCCCCGGCGCAGGATTCACCTGGATAGCGCCGCCGCCCTCATCAGGGTGCTGTGCAAGAGACGGCGGCGTGAGCGTGTTGCAAGATAGGGTCGCATTTCTATAACAATATTCTTACAAAGAAAATGTAAAATCCCGCTACATGTCCGACTCTATAATTTTAGAGTAATTACTGGCGAAAAAGCCTTGCGAAGGTTATTTCCAAATGTATTTTGATCCATGCTTTCAACCTTCGCAAGGCTGAAGTATAAGGAGTAGAACTATGAAATGGCAATGGAAGTTGGGTCGTTTTGCAGATATCGACGTTTACATCCACGCCACCTTTCTGCTGCTGATCGGCTGGGTGGGATATAGCCACTGGCTCGAACGTCAGAATTGGGGCGACGTTCTCACGGGAGTGCTTTTCATCCTTGCCCTGTTCCTGTGTGTTGTCTTACATGAATACGGTCACGCGCTGACCGCCCGCAAATATGGGATCAAAACCCGCGATATCACGTTGTATCCAATCGGC
This sequence comes from uncultured Anaerolinea sp., assembly GCA_964489725.1. Classification (GTDB taxonomy): domain Bacteria; phylum Chloroflexota; class Anaerolineae; order Anaerolineales; family Villigracilaceae; genus Defluviilinea. Next base: position 123,362 of record CAZBAX010000010.1, read on the forward strand.
GGCGTGGCCCGCCTGGAGCGCATGCCTGATAAACCGATCGAGGAGCTTTGGGTCGCGCTGATGGGACCCGCGGTCAACGTCGTCATCGCTGCGGCCTTGTTTGCCTATCTCTCTGTGACCGGCGGATTGACCCCGCTCACAGACTTCACCATCTCGTCCGGCTCGTTCGTCCAACGGCTGATGACGGTGAATATTTCGCTGGTCCTGTTCAATCTCATCCCTGCCTTCCCCATGGATGGCGGACGCGTGCTTCGAGCGCTGCTTGCCATGCGCATGGATTACGTCCGCGCCACGCAGGCGGCGGCCAATATCGGTCAGGGATTGGCGTTCGTGTTTGGTTTCATCGGCTTGTTCAGCAATCCGTTCCTGCTGTTCATCGCTTTCTTCGTCTGGATCGGCGCTTCACAGGAAGCCAGCATGGTGCAGATGAAAAATTCCATCAGCGGCATCCCGGTTACACGCGCCATGCTGACAGATTTCAAAACACTCTCGCCGCGCGATAACCTGTCGCAGGTGGTGGGACTCATCCTTTCCGGCTCACAGCATGATTTCCCGGTCGTCGATGCAAATGGACGCGTAGCCGGGATCCTCGACCGCGATGCCTTCATGCGGGCGCTTACCGAGCATGGCCAATCTGCCCCAGTCATGGATTTCGTCCGCCGCGACCTGCCGGAAGTGGATTCCTTCGAAATGATCGAAATGGCCCTCATGCGCCTAAACGAAGTCGGATCGAAAACGCTGCCCGTCACGCATCAGGGTCAACTGGTGGGTATGATCACGATGGAGAACATCACCGAGTATCTGATGATTCGGTCCGCGTTGCGCACGGCCGCCGCCATGTTTCATCCTATTGCATAAGAGAATTCTTATGGAAATACACCACCTTGAAATTCGCTGTATAATCTGTGTTCTCCGATAAGCAGCATCGTCAATACAGAATCGAATGCGATTTTCAAGTACATGCAGGACCATCGCCAATAGATAGTTGCGATGGTCTTTTGCTAGTCGTTCGTGTATCCTCGGCTTGGATAGGAACCTCAAATGAACTGGTACTCGCAATCCATTGAAACAGCTATCGAAGCGCTTCAAACCCAGGCAGAAACAGGTCTCTCGCAGCAGGAGGCAGAGGCACGCCTGGCGCAGCACGGGCGCAACGAACTCGTTGAAAAAACGGGGCGTACTCCGCTTAAGATCTTCTGGGAACAGATCACGGCTACGATGGTGTTGATCCTGATCGCAGCAGCCGTTGCTGCGGGGCTGTTGGGTGATCTCAAAAATACGATCGCTATTTCTGCCATCGTGGTCCTGTATGCCATACTTGGTTTTATCCAGGAGTATCGCGCTGAACAGGCCATCGCCGCACTCAAGAAATTATCGGTACCGAATGTGCGCGTCCTGCGCGCCGGCAGGCTGAGCGAAGTTTCTGCGCCCGAGCTTGTGCCCGGTGACATCATTCAACTCGAAGCAGGCAATGTGGTCCCCGCCGATGTACGTTTGCTCGAGGCGGTCAACCTCCGCATTCAGGAAGCCGCTCTGACAGGTGAATCAGAACCTGTGGCAAAACAGAGCGCTACACTTTCCAGTGACCCGTCGTCGAGCGCAGGGCAGGCTCTGCCGCTGGGTGATCGCCGCAATATGGCCTACATGGGAACGATCGTCACACAGGGGCGCGGCCTTGCGCTGATCGTCGCTACGGGTATGCGAACGGAACTGGGAAAAATTGCCGACCTCATTCAGCAAAGCCACAGCGAGTCCACTCCTCTCCAAAAGCGACTCGATGCCCTCGGCAAAACCCTGGCGCTCATCGGTGTGGCAATTGCGGCCTTGATCGCGATCCTGGGGCTGCTGCGCGGCGATGAACCGCGTCACATGCTGTTGACTGCGGTCAGCGTGGCAGTTGCGATTGTCCCAGAGGGGTTGCCCGCCGTCGTGACGATCACACTTGCTCTGGGCGCGCAGCGTATGCTTGCAAAAAATTCGCTCATACGCAAACTACCTGCTGTGGAGACCCTTGGTTCTGTCACGGTGATCTGTTCCGATAAGACAGGCACACTCACTGAAAACAGGATGACCGTCGTCGTGCTGGATATCGCGCATCACGCACTGGACTTGACCGAAGCAATGGACAGGACCGGTTCGTTCACTGCGACCCGTCTGCTAGGTGCGCCCGCCCAATCCGCTCTGTCGCTGGCAGCCATCGGCGGCGCGCTCTGCAACGATGCCCGCCTCGTGGACGAAGGCGATGACCGTTTCCACACGGTAGGTGACCCAACCGAAGGCGCGCTGGTCACGGCCGCGGCCAAGATGGGCTATTGGAAATCGTCATTGGATACGTCCTTCCGGCGCACAGCAGAACTGCCTTTTGATTCAGAACGCAAGCGTATGACCACGATCCATCATTTGGGACAGTATGATCCTGAAGTCCTGGCCGGGTTGGATGTGAGCAATCACCGTTACATTGCTTTCACCAAGGGCAGCGTGGACGGCCTGCTCGACATCGCCAGTCACGTCTGGGTGAATGGAAAATCTGAATACATGGACGAGGGCTATAAGGTCAGAATTGAAGCGGCCAACCAGACTCTGGCGAAGAAAGGGATGCGCGTCCTGGGCGTCGCATTCCGTTTGATCAACCAGATCCCCGAAATTATCGAGACCGATCTGGAACAGAATGTCACGTTTGTTGGCTTGTTCGGGATGATCGACCCGCCGCGCCAGGAAGTACGTGAAGCCGTAGGGCTGACAAAATCTGCTGGTATCCGCACGGTCATGATCACTGGCGACCACCCACTGACCGCGACGGAGATCGCCCGTCAACTGGGAATTATCGAGACAGAGAATGTCAAAGTGCTCACAGGCTCCGAACTGGAAAACCTGTCATTTGACGAGTTGAAAACTGCGGTCGAAGATGTGCAGGTGTTTGCGCGTGTTTCGCCAGAACACAAGTTGAAGATCGTGCAGGCCTTGCAGGAACGCGGACATATCGTCGCGATGACCGGTGATGGAGTCAACGACGCACCGGCTCTCAAGCGGGCCGATATTGGCGTGGCGATGGGCATCACCGGCACGGATGTGTCGAAGGAAGCTGCCGATATGGTGCTGCTCGACGATAACTTTGCGACCATCGTCTCTGCCGTGAAGGAAGGGCGCACGATCTACGATAACATCCGTAAATTTGTGCGCTTCAGCGTGGCCGGAAACATTGGCAAGGTGCTGGTGATGCTGCTGGCTCCGTTTTTAGGAAAGCCCATTCCATTGCTTCCGTTACAGCTGCTGTGGCTCAACCTGTTGACCGACGGCTTGTTGGGGCTTGGCATGGGTGTGGAGAAAGCCGAAAGCGATACGATGAAGCGACCGCCGTACTCGCCGAGAGAAGGTGTATTTTCAGGCGGTGCGGGCATACAGGTGATCTGGGTGGGTGTGTTGATCGGCGCGCTGGCGTTGGGCCTGGGCGCCTGGTATTACTTCAGTGGGCGCGAAGAATGGCAGACGATGGTCTTTACCTTCCTGGCATTTGCACAGGTCTTTCAGGCATGGGCTTCGAGGTCTGCCAAAGATTCGATCTTCAAAATTGGATTATCGGGAAATCCACTATTGGCGGGCATGTCGCTGCTGGTGATGCTCCTTCAACTGCTCGTCCTGTACGTTTCACCTCTCAGTGAATTTTTCAACGTGACACCTTTGGGCGTATTCGACCTGCTGGTTGCAGTGGGCGCGGCTGCAATGTTGCTTCTGGCGATGGAGGTCGGGAAGGTTATGGGGAAGAAGTAAAAGTGGGAAGTAAAAAATGAAAAGTAAAAAGTCCCGCGTTGCGGCGCCGCTGGCGCCGAAGGCGCTCATGGAAAGTGATGTTCTGGAAACGAATTTGCTACCGTACATCTTCACCGCGAAGCCCGCAAAGTGCGCTAAGAAAACCTTTAAATCTTTGCGTTCTTCGCGCTCTTAGCGGTAAAAATGGCGTGATGTACGGTAGAGAAGAAACGAAAAAATCCGGCTCGAATGTGGAGACGGATTTTTTGATTCGCTGATTGCTTCTTACTCGTTACGTCTTACTTATTACTTCTTACTTATTACTTTTTTTACTGCTTACTTTTCACTTGATAGATGAAAGGTATTTCTGCAACAAAAGCCGGTCATCCTCATCCTCGACCAGTTTGAGTTGTTCGTTTGCCTTCTCAAGATAGACCAGCATTACAACACGGTTGGGCACGAGCATCTCGGCCCGGGCGAGGGTCTCATACGCATAGGCTTTGAATTGCGGTCCCAGTTTTTCGGCATGTTTCAAGGCGATCAGTCCATAGGTGCGCGCGTTATGCGGCTGGCGGATCAGGTTGTACACCCGCGAGACCTGCCAGTATCCCACCGAAAGATGTTCTGGTGTCACGTCCTCGCGCTGGCTCCAATGCCACAGCGACGCGATGGCCGTATGCAGCATGGCCATATCCTCATCTGCCGAACGCTGGTCAGCCTGTTCGATATATTCCCATGTGGTGTTGAAGAGTTCCATCGAAAAATACACGTGCGCTTCATTCAGTTTAAATATCGGTTCGTTCGACATAAATATCCCTACAATAATTTCCGGTGTGTAAACCTTGCGAAGGTTGTAAGTAAGCACCAAGCTACCATCGAGAGAAACATCACCTGCACTGCGCGCAGGCGCACACTTGCCCCGGGCGCAAGTGCCGGGGAGTGTCGCAAGGTTGATTCGCTAAGCCAATTTCACAAGTTGTGGACGCGAATTGGGCACACGCTTAACCTGCCCGCGCGCCTCCAGGTCCAGTTTGACCGTGGTCACATACCAGGTGACCGACCCCTCGAAGGTGCCGTTCACTTCCTTTTCGACGGCGCGGGATAGTTTCATAAAGGTCATTTCTTTTTGTGTGCGCAATGTGGATAAAATCGCTTTACGAATAATTTCATACTTTTCCTTGCTGATGTTCACGCCCTGTTTCTTTTCCGGGTGCAATGTCCGAATCATGTCCTTCATTCTGGCCTCCTCTACCGCTTGTCCCACACATGTTCTATATGTATCAGTAAACTGCTTAGATTGAATTGTAGGATGAGTCTGAATTTCGAGTTTGCCCAACTACGCGGCACTCTGTAGTTGGGAAAGGCTATTTTACTCCCAACCACGCACATTTGTGGGTTTGATTCGTATCGCCCGTGAGTACTCCTGACTGAATTGTTCTGGCGTCATATCCAGGGCTATGATCCCGCTTTTATATTTTTCGAGATATGCTGGCACTTCATGCGCAGGCGGACAATTCATATCAAACGACGCCTCGCCTGTAATGACGATGACATGCTGATCGCCAGTCTCGTCTGTATTGAAGTTCAGCGCGACCTTTGAGTTCTTTTCAATGTGCGCTACTTTACGTGCATTTGGTTTGCTGAATATCAAAACAGAATCATTCTGCCAGATAAACCAGACCGGCCGCGGTTGAGGTGCGAGATTTGAGTCGACCGTGGTGAGCCAGACCGAATATTGCGTTTCAAGGTGCTGGTGGACTGCTTGACCGAAGGTGGTTGATAGATCGATCATCACTGCTCCCATGATACTTATGGTAGATGCTCCTGGAAATGCTCCATTTGTGCCAATTTCAGTAAATCACAGATTGCGGTGATTGGAAGGTAGGAATTGCGGAAATCG